>JAYVLQ010000134.1:0-131177 GCA_043759355.1 Kofleriaceae bacterium | reverse complement strand
GCGTTACCCGAGCTCGGCTTCCTCGGCGACGCGCTCGCAGCGCTACCGCGCGAGACCACACCCGAAGCCCGGCGGCGGCGGCACCGGGACAAGAGCGTGCTCGGCAACCGGCTCGCGCAGCTCGCCGCAGCTCCGGCGACCGCCGCCGCGCTCGACGCCGAGGTCGCGGAGGTCAACGCCGACAAGGTCGATCTCGATGCGATCCTCGAGGCTCAGGCCTACCGGCTCGTGCACTGGACCGTATCCTCGAGCGAGCTGACCTACCGCCGGTTCTTCAACATCAACACGCTCGTCGGCTTGCGCGTCGAAGAGCTCGACGTCTTCGAGGAGCGCCACACGCGCGTGCTCGGTTGGCTGCGCGATGGCACGATCTCGGGCGTCCGGATCGATCACGTCGATGGGCTTTGCGATCCGGGCGGCTACCTCGCTCGCCTCCACGAGCGCGCGCCGGAGGCGTGGATCGTTGTCGAGAAGATCCTCGGTGATGGAGAGCGCCTGCCTCGGTGGCCGGTCGCTGGCACCACCGGCTACGAGTTCGGCGAACGGATCGGTAGCGTACTCGTCGATCCTGGCGGCGAAGTCCCACTGACGAAGATCTTCGAGGACTACACGGGCACGGCGTTCGACGCGAAGAACGCGTCTCGCGAGGCGCGTCGCGATGTGATGAGCGATGCGCTGCACAGCGAGGTCACGCGCCTCGTCGAGCTCGCCGCGCGTGCGTGCAGCCAGAGTGCGGCGACTCGCGACTACACGCGCACCGAGGTCGAGCACGCGATGATCGAGCTCATCGCCGGCTACCCGGTCTACCGCACGTACCTCGGAGGCTCGGAGTCCGCAGCACCCGTGGCCGCGCCTGCGGGTCGCGAGGCCAGCCTGCGTACGACAGACCTCCACGTGGTCGCGGTCGAGCTGCCCGATGGCGAGCCGACATCGCAGCGCGATCTCGACCGCGCTCGGATCGCGACCGCTGCGCACGCCGCGAGGGATGCCGGGATCGACGGAGATCTGGTCACGTTCCTCGAGCTCGCGCTCGCGGGCGAGATCGCGCAGGCACGCGACCTCGCGATCGCGGCGCAGCAAGTGACGGGCGCGATCGTCGCGAAGGGCGATGAAGACACGGCGAGTTATCGGCTCGTCCGGCTCGCCGCGCGCTGCGAGGTCGGCGCTGATCTCGCGAAGTTCTCGCGCTCTGCCAGCGAGGTTCATCACGCCCTCGCGAGGGCGCCACCGCGCGGCCTGCTCGCGACCGCGACGCACGATAGCAAGCGCGGTGAAGACGTCCGCGCGCGGCTCGCCGTGCTCTCCGAGCAGCCCGAGGTGTGGCGCACGTTCGTCGAGGCGGCGCGCGCACGTGCCGAGCGTTATTGGGGCGTCGTCGTCCCCGATCGTACGTTCGAGTATCTGATGTGGCAGACCTTCGTCGGTGCGTGGCCACTCGAGGCGAAGCGCGCGACCGAATACGCGACGAAGGCCGCGCGCGAGGCTCGCCTGCGGACCTCGTGGCTCGCGCCGGACGAGGCGTTCGAAGCGGCGATGTTGCGGTGGGTCACGAGCGCGCTCGCGGATCCCGAGCTCCGTGCGCTGATCACCGGCATCGTCGCCGAGCTTGCACCACGCGCGAAGGCAAACTCGCTCGCCCAGCTGCTCGTCAAGCTCACCGCACCAGGTGTTCCCGATCTCTATCAGGGCTGCGAGCTCGCCGACGGTTCGCTCGTCGATCCGGACAACCGCCGGCCTGTCGACTACGCGGCTCGCAAACAAGCCTTACTCTCGCTCGCCGATCAGCGCGTCAGCGAGGTTGTCCGAGCGCTCGACACGGCGAAGCTGTGGACGATCCAGCGCACGTTACGCCTGCGCCGCGAGCGACCCGAGCTGTTCGACGCGCCGTACGTGGCGCTCCAGGCTCACGGCCCGCGCGCCGGTTGCGTGTTCGCCTTCGCTCGCGGTGAGAACCTGATCGTCGCCGTTCCGCGCGCGGGGGTGGTCGAACCCGAGACGCTGATCGCGTTGCCTACCGGCACGTGGCGCAATGCCCTTACGGATCTCGATCACGGCGGCGGCACCATCGGGGTGGCCGGGTTGTGGGCGGCGTTCCCGGTCGCACTCCTGGTCCGGAGATGAGCCTCGCCACGATCTTCGGCGTGGCCGCAGCCATCGTCGGCATCGTGTCGTTCGTGCCGCAGGCCTACAAGATCTTCAAGACCCGCAAGACCAAGGATCTATCGCTGCCGATGTGGATCCTCCAGGTGATCGCGTTCGCCCTGTGGGTCACGTACGGCGCGGTTTCGGGCAACTGGCCCATCATCGTGCCGAACTCGATCCTGTTCCTGTTGTCGTGCTTGATCCTCGGCATGAAGATCTTCGCCTGACTACTCGGTACCGGTCGCGAGCCCGTGAATGCCACGCCTAGTGGCAGCGAATCGACGGTGTAGCCGAGCGCGCTCGTTGAGCCGTCCCTCGCGAGCGAAGCCGCGCTCGTACGGGTAGTCAGCGGTGTCGTCGTCGTAGCCGTCCGCCGCGGTGTGGCGCAGCTTCACGTTTCACGCGATCAAGTCGTGCTGGTACCGCCTCGAATCGGAGGTGTGCGAGTTGCCGCGCGCATTCGCAACGGCAAGCTCGTCGCACTGTAGTTCCTCTCATTAGACCTACGCTACCCGGTAGCGACCCCACTGTGGACCCGGTAGCTACCTGACGAGCGTCCAAGCTGGTCGATGACCGATCAGGCTCTCGGAAGGACTTCATGCGTTATCTCTGTTTCATGTTGGTAGCTCTGAGCGGCTGCTGTCTCGGTGTCGGCGACGACGGGCCGCAACTCGACGTCGGCCAGACCGAGCAAGGCATCACTTCGTACAACGGCACGAGCTTGAACGGCACCAGCCTCAACGGCACCAGCCTCAACGGCACCTCCACGAGTTCGACGGTGGGTACATCACTCGCAGGTGCGAACGTTGTCGGCTCGACCTGGAACGGAACGGCGTCCAACGGCGCGGTCGTCAAGCTCCGCATCGACAGCGCGCTTCAGGGCACCGGGACGAACGCCGATCTCTGGTTCTACGGCGTGTCGTATGCCACCGCGACCTCGAACACGACGGGTACCATGTGGGCGCCGTTGTGTGGCGTCGATAGCAGCAACGTCCCGGTCCTGGCCGTCGCGGTCGCGGGCGTCTGGGGAACTTCGGGGACCTACGCCGCGAGCTCTTCGAACTTCACGTTCGCGTGTCGCGCGAAGACCATCGCCAAGTGTGTCGAGCTCGGATACAAGACCACCAAAGGGTACGCGGATCAGCTGGCATCGTGCGTGCGCTTGTTGCGCGCCGATTACTGCGGGACCGGGGTATCGAACACCATCGATGGCACGCTCTTGAACCTCTACGACAATGTCGGCGTCCAGCTCGATACAGAGCCATGGAGTCCTGAGGCCGAATGGACGCCCGCTGGAGCGCGCTGCATCAACACGAACAACAATGTCCGCTACCAGCTGACGGGCACCGTGGATCCTTCGTGCGCCAAGAAGGAGATGACCGCGACGTGCGGTACCAGCTTTGTGAAAGGCGCGATCTTGATCGACGAGCTGCCTCTCAACTTCCATCCGTAGCCGCTTTACTCGCAGCGCAGGCAGCCGTCGCGGAAGGCGCGGACCCGTTGCGCGACCGCGCGCGCGTCCCTTGAACATCTCGAGGCCGGTCAGCTTGCGAAACGATGGCATCTCGCGCATGGCCACGTAGATCGATGCGCCGATCGATGCGCCGATCCATGACACGTGAATCAACACGGAGATGGATCGACTGCACGGAGCTCTCGACGCAAAGGCTCACGGCGCGCTTTTACAGCCGATGAGAGCTGCCTCGCGAGCTCGCGCGCTAGGTAGGCCGCGGTCTTGCTACCGGCCGCCGCCGCTACGGTCGCAGGTGGGCCCGCGGCGACGATCTGACCGCCTCGATCACCCGCGCCCGGACCGAGGTCGATGACCCAATCGCTCGCCGCGACCACACGCATCTCGTGCTCGACGAGGACGACCGTGTTGCCGGCGGCGACGAGGCCGTCGAGCTGGATCATCAGCTTCGTGACATCCGAGGGATGGAGCCCGGTCGTCGGTTCGTCGAGCACGTACAGCGTGCTGCCGCGTTGCACGCGCTGGAGCTCTGTCGCGAGCTTGATCCGTTGCGCCTCACCGCCGGAAAGCTCCGTCGCGGGCTGGCCGAGCCGGAGATAGCCGAGCCCGACCTGGCGCACGACCTCGAGAGCGCGCGCGATCGAGGTCTCGTCGCGAAAAAACTCGGTGGCCGCATCGACGGTGAGCCCGAGCACCTCGGCGATGTTCTTGTCGCGATACGTGATCTCGAGTGTCTTCGCGTTGTAGCGCGCGCCTTTACAGACCGGACACGGCGCGTACACGCTCGGTAAGAACAGCATCTCGACGAACACGAAGCCCTCGCCCTCGCACTTCTCGCAGCGGCCCTTTGCGACATTGAACGAGAACCGCCCCGCATCGTACTTGCGCGCCTTCGCGGCCTTGGTCGCCGCGAACAGCTTGCGCACGTGGTCGAACAAGCCGGTGTACGTCGCGAGGTTCGAGCGGGGCGTGCGGCCGATTGGTTGCTGATCGACGACCACGAGGCGGTCGATCGCGTCAAGGCCCTCGGTGATCACGCCCTCGGTGAGCTGCAGCACGGCATCGTCGCTGTCTGCGGCAACATCGGCATCGTCGGCTCGGGGCAGCTCCTCGTGACCGAGCTCCTTCGCGACGAGCTCGACGAGTGCCTGGCTCACGAGACTCGATTTGCCGGAACCGGAGACACCAGTGACGCTCGTGAGTAAGCCGAGCGGAATGCCGACATCGAGGTGATCGAGGTTGTTGCGCGTGATGCCCGCGAGGCGCAACCAGCGAATGGGCGTGCGTGACGTTCGGTCGCGCGGTGGCTCTTGGTCGAACAGATGGATCCGGGTCTGCGAGGTCGCGATCTCCGCGAGCCCGGGCGGTGGTCCGCTGTACAAGATGTGACCACCCTGCTCGCCTGCCGCCGGGCCGACATCGACGATCCAATCCGCGTGGCGGATCACGTCGAGGTCGTGCTCGACGACGAACAGCGAATTGCCACTCGCTAACAAGCGATCGAGGGTACCGAGCAGTGCCTCGGTATCTGCGGGATGGAGGCCCGCCGAAGGTTCGTCAAGGACGTACACCACGCCGAACAAGTTCGAGTAGACCTGGGTCGCTAGCCGCAGGCGCTGGAGCTCGCCCGGCGATAACGTCGGCGTCCCGCGCTCGAGCGTGAGATAGCCGAGCCCGAGCTCGAGCAACACGGCGAGCCGCTTGACGATATCTTCGGTCACGCGCTGGGCGACGACCTCGCGCTCGTTCTCGAACATCTTCTTGGCCATGAACGGCCGGAGTAGATCGCCAAGCCGCTCGAGCGGCACGCGCGACATCTCGGTGATGTCGAGCCCGGCAAACTTGATCGACAACGCTGCGCGATTGAGCCGCTTGCCTTCGCACTCCGGGCACGGCGTGCTCAGCATGAACCGCGCGACGCGACGCCTCATCATCGCGCTCTGCGTGGACGCGAACGTGTGCATCACGTGGCGGCGCGCGCTCGAGAACGTGCCCATGTAGCTCGGCTCGTCCTTGCGCTTCAACGCCCGCTGAGTCTCGGTCGGGGTGAGGCCCGCGTAGACCGGGACCTGAGGTTGGTCGTCGGTAAACAGGATCCAGTCGCGCTGTTTTTTCGGCAGCTCGCGCCACGGTCGATCGACGTCGTATCCGAGCGTGACCAGGATATCGCGCAGGTTCTGACCACCCCAGGCCATGGGCCACGCCGCGATCGCCTTGCCGCGAATCGTCAGTGCTGGGTCGGGGACCATCGAGCGCTCGGTGACCTCGAACAACTTGCCAGCGCCCTGGCATCGAGGGCACGCGCCTTCGGGCGTATTCGTCGAGAACGATTCGGCATAGAGGATGTCTTGACCTCTCGGATAGACCCCGGCGCGCGAGTACAGCATCCGCGCCAAGTTCGACAGCGTGGTCACGCTACCGACCGAGGACCGCGTGGTTGGTGAACCGCGCTGTTGTTGCAACGCGATCGCCGGAGGCAAGCCCTCGATCGAATCGACGTCCGGTGCGGGCTGCTGATCGAACAACCGTCGTGCGTAGGGCGAGACCGATTCGAGATACCGGCGCTGCGCCTCCGCGTAGAGGGTGGAGAACGCGAGCGACGATTTCCCCGATCCGGACACACCCGTGAACACCACGAGCGCATCGCGAGGTACGTCGACCGAAATATCCTGGAGGTTGTTCTCGCGTGCACCCCGTACTCGAATGAACGGGTCGGGCACACGCGGCATGCGGCGAAGATAGCAGCCGTTGCTAGAGCCGACGAGCGGACGTCGCAACGCGCGACACCGCTCGCCGTGCCGCCACGCACGGAGAGGACCGAGCCGAACCCGCAGTGAGAGGAGTTAGCAGGCACCGCGGTGGCATATCGACTGCACCCTCGCGCACTGGATGTCCACGTGGAGTCGACGGATGCCGATCGGTGCTGAACCCGTCGAGAGCCCCGAACAAGGCGTTCACGTGCGCGTCTGGGCGCCGGACGCGGCCAAGGTGACGCTGGTGGTGGAGGCACCCGAAGCTCGCGAGATCGTGCTCGCGCGCGAGCCTGATGGCTACGCCGCCGGCTTCGTGCCCGGTCTCGCCGCAGGCGCCCGCTACCGGCTCCAGCTCGATGATGGTCCACGGCTACCGGATCCGGCTTCGCGGTTCCAGCCCGAGGGACCGCTCGGTCCGTCGGCGGTCGTCGACCCGGGACCGTTCGCCTGGACCGATCGCGAGTGGCGCGGGATCGAACCTCATCGCCATGTCGTGTACGAGCTCCATCTCGGCACGTTCACGCGCGCCGGGACCTGGTTAGCTGCATGCAAAGAGCTCGCGTTCCTCGCGCAGCTCGGTATCACGACGATCGAGATCATGCCGATCGCCGAGTGGGATGGCATCCACAACTGGGGGTACGACGGCGTGAATCTGTTCGCACCGCATCACGCCTATGGTTGGCCCGACGACGTCCGTAAGTTCATCGATCACGCGCACGCGCTCGGCCTCGCGGTGATCCTCGACGTCGTCTACAACCACCTCGGTCCCTCGGGGAACACGATCCCCGCGTTCTCGCCAGACTACCTCCATCGCGACAAGGCGAACGATTGGGGCGACGGCATCAACTTCGCCGAGCTGGCGGTGCGCGAGCTCTACATCGCGAACGCCGCGTACTGGATTCGCGAGTTCCACTTCGATGGCCTCCGGTTCGATGCCACGCAAGCGATCCACGACGACGCCGTCCCGAATATCATGGCCGAGATGATCACCGCGGCTCGCGGCGCAGCTCCCGATCGCACGCTATGGATGGTCGGCGAGAACGAGCCCCAGGATACCAAGCTACTCCGTGACTACGGCTTCGATGCGCTGTGGAATGATGACTATCACCACACAGCGCGCGTCGCTGCGACCGGAGTCGTCGATGGTTATCTTCACGACTACTCGGGCACGGCGCGCGAGCTGGTCTCGGCGCTACGTCACGGCTTTCTCTATCAAGGCCAGACCTATCCGTGGCAGCGCAATCCGCGCGGCACCTCGACGCGCGGGCTCGGTCGCGCCCGCTTCGTGCACTTCCTCGAAAATCACGACCAGGTGGCGAACCTCAGCTTCGGCGAGCGGCTCACCGAGCTCGCGAATCCCGCGCAACTTCGTGCACTGACCGCGCTCACGCTGCTCGCGCCGAGCATCCCGATGCTGTTCCAGGGCCAGGAGACGGGTTCGAGGAGGCCGTGGGAGTTCTTCTGCAGTCATACCGGCGAGCTCGGCGCGGCGGTGCGCAAAGGCCGCGCGAGGTTCGAGTCGCAGTTTGCCCGCCTCTCACTTCCCGCCTCGCAAGCGGTGCGCCGCGATCCGACCGCCACCTCGACATTCGAGGCCTGCGTCCTCGATCCGAGCGAGCGCGATTTCTCGCGGCCGATGGTCGCGTTCCATCGCGACCTCCTGCATCTCCGACAGGACGATCCGGCATTCACCGCGACGTGGTCGGACGCATTCGATGCGGCGACTCTCGCCGAGCACGCGTTCGTGGCGCGTTGCTACGGCGATGAGCCGAGTGGCGATCGCTTGATCCTCGTCAACCTCGGCACCACGCTCGTTCGGGTGGTGTGCGCCGAGCCGATGCTCGCGCCGCCGGCCGGCACGGGTTGGAAGCTGTGCTGGTCGAGTGAAGATGTTCGCTACGGTGGGCACGGCACGCCGCCCCCGTTCACGCACGAGCGGGTCGCCCTGCCCGGCCACTCCACGCTCGTTTGCTATCCCGATGCGAGTGCAATCTTGAAGGTCGAGCCGGCACCGCCGAGCGGCGACAAAGTGATGGTCGATCCGTGAACCCAGATCCCGCGCGCATCGTCGCAGTGCCTCCCGCAGCGCAGACCGATTCGCTCGTCACTCGCGAGTGGCTCGTCACGAACGGCCTCGGCGGGTACGCCTCCGGCACCGTCGGCGGCATGCCGACGCGTCGCTATCATGGCGTGCTGATCGCGGCGCTACCGAATCCTCTCGGTCGCGCGATGATGCTCAACTACGTCGGCGAGCAGGTGAGGTTTCGCGATGGGTCGCGCGCGGATCTTGGCTGGCCGGAACCGCCGTTCGGAACTGGCGCACCCTTGCCATTGACAGGCTTTCGGCTCGAGCTCGGTCTGCCGGTGTGGACCTTCGGCGATGACCGCGTGCGGATCGAACGGCGCCTGTTCCTCGCGCACCTCCACAACACGGTCGCAGTGACGTATCGCTTGCTCGCCGGTGATCCGGTCCGGCTCGAGCTGCGCCCCGGCCTGCACTTTCGCGGTCACGACGACTTCGTCTCGACCGAGCTTCCGGCTGCGTACGAGGTGCGCGCCTACGGCTCCCAGATCGAGGTCGCTGCTCCTGCACCGTATCCCGCGCTGCGCTTCCGGATCGAGGCGCCCAAGACCTCGTTCGTCGTCGAGCCGGAGACCACGCCGGACCTCGGCTACGAGATCGAGGCCGCGCGTGGGTACGCTTCTCGTGGCCGGTTGTTCAGTCCGGGACGATTCCGCACCGAGCTCGGGTCTGAAGGGGTCGCATTTGTCGCGTCGTCCGAAGGCTGGGAGACGATCGCGAGCACGTCGGCGAACGACATCCTCGCGACGGAGGTCACGCGTCGCCATCACTTGCTCTCGCTCGCCGTGCCCCAAGCCCGGGGCGGGGCCGCCGCCGAGCTCGTGCTCGCTGCCGATCAGTTCATCTTCCATCCGGTCGGTCGCCCCGAGGAACCCCAAGCGCGCTCGATCATCGCGGGCTACCACTGGTTCACCGATTGGGGTCGCGACACGATGATCAGCCTCGAGGGTTTGACGCTCGTGACCGGCCGGATCGCCGAGGCCCGATCGATCCTTCGCACATTCGCGAGCCACGTTCGCGATGGCCTCGTGCCGAACATGTTTCCCGAAGGTGCGAACCAGGGCCTTTATCACACCGCCGATGCAACGCTATGGTTCTTCCACGCACTCGATCGCTACCTGCGCACCGCGAACGACGAGGCGACGCTCACCGATCTGTTGCCGACGCTGCGCGATATCATCGCGAAGCATCTCGCCGGCACGAAGTTCGGCATCGGTGTCGATCCGGCGGATGGCTTGCTGCGCGAGGGCGCCGAGGGGTACCAGCTGACCTGGATGGACGCGAAGTGCGATGACTGGGTTGTCACGCCCCGGCGCGGCAAGCCGGTCGAGATCAACGCGCTCTGGTACAACGCACTCGCGTTGATGGTCGGCTGGGTGCAGCGCACCGGGGACACCACCGGCGCGCAAGAGCTCGCAGGTCACGCCGAACGCGCGAAGATGTCGTTCGCACGGCGGTTCTGGAATCCAGCGACCGGTTACTTGTTCGATGTCGTGGACGGCGACCAAGGTGACGATCCGGCGTGCCGGCCGAATCAGCTGTTCGCGCTGTCGCTCGCGAACCCGGTGCTCGATCCGTCGCGGTGGGCGGCGATCCTGGGTGTCGTCGAGCAGCAGCTGCTCACCCCCGTCGGTCAGCGCTCGCTCGCGCCGAGCGATCCCGAATTCAAGCCGACCTACGATGGTGATCTGCGCTCGCGTGATGCGGCGTATCACCAGGGCACCGTGTGGAGCTGGTTGATCGGCGCGTACGTCGACGCGCGGATGCGCGTCTACCCCGACGAGGTCGCGGTGACCCGCGCGAGGCTCGAAGGCTTGATCGCGCACCTCGGCGAGGCATGCATCGGCTCGATCTCGGAGGTCTTCGATGCGGTCGAGCCCTACATGCCGCGCGGCTGCATCGCCCAAGCCTGGGGCGTCGCCGAGACGCTGCGCGCGCTCGTGATCACGACCTAGAGCTCTCGATCGCGGGGCAGCAAGCGGCCGGTGATCTGCGCCTAGAGCCGGACCGCTTCGCCAAGTGCCGCGCGTTGATGCGCGTTGAGGCCGATGCGTGGGCGGATCGCTTTCATGCGCGCCTCGACATGCTCGAGCGTGTCGTCGCCGCGACGCACGAGGACGGCAGCTGCCACGGTCGCGGACCGGCCATGACCGAACGCGCAGTGGATGAAGGCCGGGCCCTTGGCCGCGAGCACTCGATCGACGGCGAGCGCGATCTGCGCTGGTGTCGGTGCGCGCGCATCGAGCGTCGGGATCGTGAGGTACGCGCGGCCTACGGCGACGTCACGCTTGATGCCCATCTCCGCGCACAGGTCGACCACGATCGCGATGCCCGGTGGGAGCTCGCTCGCGCGCGGCCGGCGCCCGACCCAGATGCCCGGCGCGACCTCGTTCGCGACCGGCTCTTTCGAGAACGCGCGGATAAATTCGTGGCCGAGCCACTGCCAGACGAAGAGCGGTGCCCACGGGAGCCACGCGTACCAGGGCAACGTGCCGTCGCTGCGCTTGCCGAACGCGCGGGGCGCGGAGATCCAGTAGACCACCCAACCCGCCACCAACACCGCCGCGAGCCACCACGCCACCCACATCACCCACCCGTGGGTGCGCATCGCGACGTACATCAGTACGCCCGCGACCACGAGATAGAAGTGGTTGATCAACGTTCCATGTCTAGCCGATTCGCGGCGCGATGTGGTGCGTCAATCCGCCGTTCGCTCGAGGCCATTGCGCATGTCGAGCTGTCTCGTCCGGCTGACTACGAATGAAGCGCTTGGTAGCGCTCGGTCAGCTGCTTCTCGAGCGCGACGATCGCCTTCGAGAAGCCATCGATACCCTCGGCGAGCTTCTCGTGCGCCATCTTATCGGCCTCGTGCGCCTTCGCGAACGAGGCCTGATCGAACGATAGCTTCTCGATCGTCATCGCCTTCGCCTTCGCCGGGTCGAGCTTGCGCGGCAAATCGCCTTCCTTGCTCTGCAGCTCCTGGAGCAGCTGCGGCGAGATCGTGAGCAGGTCACAACCGGCAAGCTCGGTGATCTCACCGAGGTTACGAAAGCTCGCGCCCATGACCTCGGTCCCGTGACCGTACTTCTTGTAGTAGTTGTAGATCTTGGTCACCGAGAGCACGCCCGGATCCTCGGGCGCCGCGTAGCTCTCCTTGCCTTCGGCCTTCTTGTACCAATCGAAGATCCGGCCGACGAAGGGACTGATCAGGGTGACCTTCGCTTCGGCACACGCGATCGCCTGATGCAGGCCGAAGAGCAGCGTCAGGTTGCAGTGGATGCCTTCCTTCTCGAGGATCTCGGCGGCCTTGATGCCTTCCCACGTCGAAGCGATCTTGATGAGGACACGGTCGTTCTCGATACCAGCCTTGTTGTACTGGTCGATCAGGAAGCGCGCCTTCTCGAGCGTCTTGTCGGTATCGTGCGAGAGGCGCGCATCGACCTCGGTCGAGACCCGGCCCGGCACGATCTTGAGGATGCGCAGGCCGAACTCGATCGCGAGCCGATCGAGCGCGAGGGCGACGGCCTTCTTCGGGTCGTTACTGGTCTGCTCGCCGCTCCACGTGAGCGTACCGTCGATGATGTCGGCGTAACCTGGCATCGCCGCGGCGGCCGCGATCAGCGACGGGTTCGTGGTCGCATCGCGCGGCTTGTACTTCTCGATCGAGTTGATGTCGCCGGTGTCGGCGACCACGATGGTCATCGTCTTGAGCTGGTCGAGTAGTGTCGTCATCGCGGGGATCCTTGCACGGTGTTGGTTTCGAACGCAGTCACGAGAGCTTCGAGTGCCGCGATTTCGGCGCGGAGCTCGTCGCCGGTCTCCGTATCGCCGACGACGCGGGGAACGGCATACACCTCGACGTCCGACACGGTCGGCACGATGTCATCGCCGCGGCTGACCGCCGCGTCCAAACTTTCGAAGTGGTGGTGCTGCGCGAGATAGATCCGGTTCGCGTCGAGCACGAGCGAGAAGCCCTTATCGCCGTAGGCCGCGGCGAAGGCCCCGTCGATCGTGATCGCGCGGCCGCTCTTCTTGACCGCCGCTTCGCCGGCATCCAGCTTCACGGGCACGTGGCCATTGATGATGTAGCCATGCTCGGGATCGACGCCGAACTCGGCGAGCACGCGCGCACAGAAGGCTTTGTCTCCGAGCAGCTTGAAGTAGGGGTTCTTCACTTCTTCGTGGGTCGCTTTGTCGGCAACGAAGTAAGCCTCGAACGTTGCCATCTTGTCCTTGCCGAAGCACGGAGAGAGTGGCCCGGTCCAGAGATAGAAGATCAGATCGAGGTCAGCGGGCGCACGATGCCGAATGCCACGCTGGATCACGAGCGCGAGTGCATCGAATAATTTCCTACCCGCGAGCGGCACGCCATCGACCGGGAATTCCAGGAACGTGCCATCGGCGGCGACCGGGACGCAGCCGTGAAAGATCGCGCAGCGATCGCGGCGCAACCACATCTGTGCGCGGCTGGCGACGAAGCTCCATTGCCGCCACAGCGTGGACGAGGCGAGGAAGCTGTTCGCGAGCGCATCCATGCAGGCTTGTTCGCCCGCGGTCAGGACATAGGGCTGAGCCCGGTCCACTGTCGGCAAATTGGTGTCGAGCAACGGGTAGGTCTTGCCGAAAAGCGTGACCGTGCCCGCCGCCGGATCGATGCGATGGAGCACGGCGCGGTGCTCGAGCGCCCACTCGGGATGGCGCAGGAACAGCGCGCCTTCGAGCTTGAACTGGATGATAGCGATCGCCTTCTGCATGCGAGCAACGTTGATAGCGTTCACGCCCGCATCACCTTTGACCGCGAACTGGTCGGCCGGATCATCGGCGTATGCGGCACGTGCGAGCCCGGCGAGCGGCTCGAGCGAGATACCGAAGCCCTCTTCGAGCTGGGCGATACGTTGATAGCGGAGCGAGAGCCGCACGACCGTCGCGATCGCGGCCGGTTGACCGAGCGTGGCCGCCAACCAATCGACATCGTGATTGCCCCACGTGATCGCTACGTGCGGCTGCTGCTCGAGCAGCTCGATCACCTTGTCGAGCCGCGGTCCGCGATCGCCGAGATCGCCGGCGACAATCAGCTCGCCGACCGCGAGGTTGCGAATGATCCGCGCGAGCGTGCGCACGAGGTCGATTGCGCGGTCGTGGCGTACGAAGGGAGCCGTCAACGCCGCGATGAAGCTCGCCGACCGCCGGGTCTCGCGGGCAAACACGAGCTCGCGCAGGATCGGATCGAGCGGGTCCGGCATGATCGCCTCGACGTGCTCGATCGTGTAGCGCCGCGAGAGCTCGCGGATGATCGTGACCGCGCGACCGACGAACGTGACGAAGTCGCCACCGTGCGCAATCCAGGTCTCGCGCGGATAGTAGATCGTGGTCAGCAGCTCGTTGATCTCGGTGGTGGCCAGCTGCCCCACCCCCCCGGTTGCGCCAGATCCAAAAATCTCTTCGACGAACGGTCGCAGCGCGCCCGACGCGTTATTGATTACCTGGCGCAGCTTCACGTACTCGCCGTGCACGTCGCTGACGACGTGGACCGCCATCTTCGGGAGCGTGAGGATCGACTCGAGGTTCGCGAGCTCTGCGAGTGCAGCCTCGATCGTCGGGAACTGCTTCGCGAGTGCCCTGATGTACGCCGCCTCCACGAACGATCCGTACCATCGATCGTGCCCGGCGTGCCCGGGCGATGCCGCATTGCCGGAGGCAATGCGGGGTAATCGATGGAAGGGCTCGTGTCGTTGTGGTCTGATCTCGGGAATGTCGACCTTGACGAGCTCTCCTGCCTGGCAGGCTCTGGTGGCGCACAAGACCGGCTTCCGGTCGACCATGCGCGAGCTGTTCGCAGGGGATGCCCAGCGCTTCACGAAGATGTCGCACGAGGCGTGTGGCGTGTTCGTCGATTATTCCAAGCACCGCACCACCGACGAGACGCTGCAGCTGTTATTTGCGCTCGCGAAGCAAGCCGACGTCACCGGCTGGCGCGACAAGATGTTTGCTGGCGACATCATCAATGGCTCCGAGCACCGCGCCGTGCTCCACACCGCGCTTCGCAATCGTTCGAACCGGCCGATCCTCGTCGACGGCAAAGACGTGATGCCCGAGGTCAACGCGGTGCTCGCGAAGATGCGCAATTTCACCGACCGCCTGCGCAGCGGCGCGTGGCAGGGCTTCACCGGCAAGCAGATCACCGATGTCGTAAACATCGGCATCGGCGGCTCGGACCTCGGCCCCGTGATGGTCACCGAGGCACTCAGGCCCTACTGGCAAGCAGGCCTCAACGCGCACTTTGTCTCGAACGTCGACGCGACCCACCTCGCCGAAACCGTGAAGCACCTCGACCCCGCGACAACGCTGTTCATCGTCGCGAGCAAGACCTTCACGACGCAAGAGACGATCACGAACGCGACCTCGGCGCGCGCGTGGCTACTCGCGACCTTGCAGGACGATAAGGCTGTGGCGAATCACTTCGTCGCGCTGTCGACGAACGCGAAGGCCGTCGCCGCGTTCGGCATCGACACCGCGAACATGTTCGAGTTCTGGGATTGGGTCGGCGGTCGCTACTCGGTGTGGAGCGCGATCGGGCTCTCGATCGCGTGCGTGATCGGCATGGACAGCTTCGAGGAGCTGCTGACCGGCGCCTACGAGATGGACGAGCACTTTCGCACCGCGCCGCTCGAGCAGAACCTGCCCGTCATCCTCGGCATGCTCGGAGTCTGGTACGCGAACTTCTGGGGTGCCGAAACCCACGCGATCCTTCCCTACGATCAGTACATGCATCGCTTCAGCGCCTACTTCCAGCAGGGCGATATGGAGTCGAATGGCAAGGGCGTCGACAGGCAGGGCAATCGGATCGGTGACTACTCCACAGGTCCGGTGATCTGGGGCGAGCCCGGCACCAACGGCCAGCACGCGTTCTATCAGCTGATCCATCAAGGCACGCGGACCATTCCGTGTGACTTCATCGCGCCGGTCGAGACCTTCAATCCGATCGGTCAGCACCACGATATCTTGCTCGCGAACTTCTTCGCGCAACCCGAAGCGCTGATGCGGGGCAAAACACCCGAGGAGGTCCGCACCGAGCTCGTCGCCGCGAAGACGCCGGCCGATCAGATCGAAGCGCTCGTGCCGCAGAAGACGTTCACCGGCAATCGCCCGACGTCGTCGATCGTGGTCCAGAAGATCACGCCGAAAACGCTCGGCGCGCTGGTCGCGATGTACGAGCACAAGGTCTTCACGCAGGGCATCGTGTGGAACATCTTCTCGTTCGATCAGTGGGGTGTGGAGCTCGGCAAGCAGCTCGCCCAGAAGATCCTGCCAGAGCTCGCAGGTGACTCCCCGGTGACGTCTCATGACGTTTCGACGAACGGCCTGATCAACCTCTACAAGGCTCGACGCACGAAATCGTAAAAAGTGAGATGTTGGTCGTTGCCGCTGCGAGGGCGCAGCTGCCGAAGGCATAGAGGAGAGAAATCATGCAGCTCGGAATGATCGGACTTGGCCGGATGGGCGCCAACATGGCGCGTCGGCTCATGAAGAATGGCCATACGATCGTCGCGTACGATCGCAGTGCGGACGCCGTGAAGGCGCTCGCGGGTGAGGGCGCGACTGGCGCTGATTCGCTCGATGCGATGATCAAGGCGATGCCGAAGCCGCGGCACATCTGGATCATGGTGCCCTCGGGCGCCGCGACCGAAGGGACGGTCACCGACCTCGCGCAGAAGCTCGAGGCCGGCGACACGATCATCGATGGCGGCAACTCGTACTTCAAAGACGATATCCGTCGCTCGAAGTCGCTCGAGAGCAAGCAGATCAATTACGTCGACGCCGGCACTTCCGGCGGTGTGTACGGCCTCGAGCGTGGCTACTGCTTGATGGTCGGTGGTCCCAAGGAAGTCGTCCAGCGCCTCGATCCGATCTTCAAGACTCTCGCCCCCGGCATCGGCGATGTCGAGCGCACGCCGGGGCGGCCGAGCGGAAGCGGTACCGCCGAAGAGGGCTACCTTCACTGCGGTCCCGTCGGCGCCGGCCACTTCACCAAGATGGTCCACAACGGCATCGAGTACGGCATCATGCAGGCGATCGCCGAGGGTTTTGACATCATGAAGGGCGCGAACAACGCGACCGTCGAGGAGCAGCACCGCATGGAGCTCCCCGTCGCGGAGATCGCCGAAGTGTGGCGCCGTGGCTCGGTGCTGTCGTCGTGGCTGATCGATCTCACCGCGAAGGCGATGGTCGCGGATCCCAAGCTCGAGAAGTTCACGGGCAGCGTCCAGGACTCCGGCGAAGGTCGCTGGACCGTCAACGCCGCGATCGAAGAGGCCGTCTCCGCCGACGTGATCGCCGCGTCGCTGTTCGTGCGGTTCCGGTCGCGCCAGGACCACTCGTTCGCCGAGAAGCTCCTGTCCGCGATGCGCTTCCAGTTCGGCGGTCACGTCGAACAGAAGCCCTGATCGTGAAGACGCAGAAGTTCGCCGATCTCGACGCGTTGTCGCGAGCCGCTGCCGACGAGTTTATCTCGCTGGTCGTGGCCCAGCCCGAGGGCGCGCCGTTCCACGTCGCGCTGTCCGGCGGTTCGACGCCGAAGAAGCTATTCGACGTGCTCGTCGCGCGCGGTCGCAATGCCCTGCCCTGGGAACGCGTCGAGCTGTGGTGGGGCGACGAGCGCTGCGTGCCGCCCGAGCATCCCGATTCGAACTACGGGATGACCAAGGCGCATCTGATCGATCCGCTGCAGCTGGGTCCCGCGAAGATCCATCGGCTCGAGGGTGAACGCCCACCGATCCAGGCCGCGCAGGAGTACGAGAGCGCGCTGGTCGGTGCGCTCGGGGCACCGCCGATCTTCGATCTCGTGTGGCTCGGCATGGGCCCCGACGGACACACCGCATCGCTGTTTCCCGGCAGCGCGGGCGTGCGCGAGAAGCAGGCGTTCGTGATCGCAAACGAGGTGGACTCACCGCTCACGCAGGGCCCGACCACGCGGTTGAGCGTGACGTTCCCCGTGCTCGATGCCGCGCGCCGCGTGCGGTTCCTCGTGGGTGGCGCGGACAAAGCTGCGACACTCGCCGAGGTCGCGACAGGTCCGAACGAGAGGTATCCCTCGTCGCTGGTCACCGCCGCTGACACGGTGTGGTTGATCGACGAGGCCGCAGGCCAGAAGCTTGGATCAAAGTCGTGATCCTCGCGGGAGATATCGGCGGAACCAAGACCACGCTTGCACTCTGCGACGATCAGGGCGTTATCCAGCGCGAAGCCACCGAAGCGAGCAATGGCTTCGAGTCGCTCGAAGACGTGATCACGAAGTTCGCACCCGGTGAGATCACCGCGGCATGCTTCGGTGTCGCCGGGCCCGTCGTCGAAGGCACGGCGAAGATCACGAATTTGCCGTGGACGATCGCGCAGAGCTCGCTCGAGAAGAAGCTCCACGCGAAGGTCAAGCTGCTCAACGACCTGCAAGCAACTGCGCTGGGTATGCTCGTGTTGCCGGAGTCCGCGTGGAAGATCCTGCAAGCAGGCGCACGCCCCGAGCATGGAACGATCGCCGTGATCGCACCGGGCACCGGGCTCGGCGAAGCGCTGCTCTTCCACGACGGTCGCGCTTACCAGGCCCTGCCTTCCGAAGGTGGTCACGCGGACTTCGCACCTGCGACCGACGAAGAGATCGAGCTCCTGCGCTTCTTGCGCGGCAAGTACGGCGATCACATCAGCAACGAGCGCGTGCTCTCGGGCAACGGCATCGGTGACCTCTACGACTTCTGTCGAATGAAGGCGGGCCGTGACGATGCCGCCCTCGAGCTCGGTGATCGCAATGCCGCGATCTCGAAAGCAGGGCTCGCGAAGACCGATCCGTGTGCGGTGCACGCGCTCGAGCTCTTCGCCTCGATCCTCGCCGGCGAAGCGGGCAACCACGCCCTGCGCGGCCTCGCACTCGGTGGCATCGTGATCGGTGGCGGTATTCCGCCGAAGCTCCTGTCCGTGCTCGAAACCTCGACGTTCCTGGATCGACTGACCGCGAAGGGTCGGTTTCACGCCTGGATGCGTGTCCTCTCGGTGCGCGTCGCACTCGAACCCCGCGCGGCGCTGCTCGGTGCCGCGCATCAGGCCTCGTTACTCTCGTAAGGACACATGCCGGAACAGCCCAAGCGCAAACCTCCTAGCTCGTCGGTCGTCGGCGAGATTCTCGGCACGGCTTCGACGAAGCGCAAGAGGCCCGAGCCCGCCGCGATCGTGATTTTCGGCGCCACCGGCGACCTCGCAGGTCGCAAGCTCGCACCCGCGATCTACAACCTCCAGGTCGATGGCGCGCTCACCGATCCGACCTTGATCATCGGCGTGTCACGTACCCCGATGCCCGCGATCGAATTTGCCGAGAAGATCAAACCGAAGGTCGAGGAGTTCTCGCGCCAGAAGGTCGATCCCGCGCAGTGGGATAAGTTCGCGAGCGCGATCGATTACGTCGGCGGTGAGTTCGGAGACGACGCGGTCTACGAGAAGCTCAAGGAGCGGCTCGATGCCGCGAAGACCAAGGGGACCAAGGGTAACCGGATCTTCTACCTCTCCACCCCGCCGTCGGCGTTCGCGCTGATCCTGGAGAAGCTCGAGAAGCACAAGCTGCTCGAGAAGAAGGTCCAGGCACCCGGCGTTCCCGCCTGCCGGATCATCGTCGAGAAGCCGTTCGGTCGCGACCTCGCCTCCGCGCGCGCGCTCAACGAGATGATCAGCAAGTACGTCGACGAGTCGCAGATCTATCGTATCGACCATTACCTCGGCAAAGAGACCGTCCAGAACATCTTGGTGCTGCGGTTCGGCAACTCGATCTTCGAGCCGATCTGGAACCGCAACCACGTCGATCACGTCGAGATCACGGCGGCCGAATCGATCGGCATCGAGGGTCGAGGCAACTTCTACGAACAGACCGGTGTCGTCCGCGATATCATCCAGAATCACTTGCTCCAGGTGATGGCGCTCGTGACGATGGAAGTGCCGGCCTCCTTCTCCGCCGACGACGTCCGCGACGAGAAATCGCAGCTCTTGCGCACGATCCGCAACATGTCGCTCAACGACGTCGCGAACTCGTGCGTGCGCGGCCAGTACCGCGGCTATCGCGAGGAGCGAGGCGTCGCGCCCGATTCGCAGACGCCGACGTACGCCGCGATGCGGTTCATGATCGACAGCTGGCGCTGGCAAGGCGTGCCGTTCTATCTGCGCGCCGGCAAAAAGCTCGCGGAGCGGCTCACCGAGGTGAACATTCACTTCAAGGCCGTCCCGCTCGTGCTGTTCAAAGATGAAGCGGCGGGCGGCGTGCTGCAGCCCGCGGTGCTCTCGCTGCGGATCCAGCCGCACGAAGGCATCTCGCTGCGATTCGTCGCGAAGGTCCCGGGCGAGAACATCAACGTCGGCAATGTCGTGATGAACATGACCTACGCCGATGCGTTCAATCGCCCGATCGCGGAGGCCTACGAGCGGCTCTTGCTCGACTGCATGCGCGGCGATGCAACGCTCTTCAATCGTCGCGACTCGGTCGACCGCGCGTGGGAGCTGATCCAGCCCGTGTTGCAAGTCTGGGAAGCGACGCCCGGTGTCCACCTCTACGAGGACGGGACGCAGGGTCCCTCAGCCGCCGACGAGATGATGGGTCGCGAAGGCACGTCCTGGCGCGAGCTCGTCCCGCAGCACTAGGCTCGAACAGATCGGACGAGGGCGGGCCGAGATCCGACGGACCGACGCAGGCAAAAAAATAACGTAGACCCCAACGCGCAACGTTTTGCCGCGAGGTCCGTGACCGCCCGGCGCACCCGTTGGAGCCGAAGGTCAAGGCGAAGACCTCTTCGCTCCGTCTGATGCTGTGTCGCGCTCGCTAGCTCGCTAGCGTCAGTTGCCGGCGGTCTCGACGGTGATCCATGCGTTAATAGCCGTGGTGAACGCGGCGAGCGTCGGCGTCGTCGTCGCGCTGAGCTTGCCACCCGCCGGGTGCGCTGCATCCTGACCCGGCGTCGGCGCGAGCAACACGCCGCTCGATGCCTGGGTCTGGAAGTTCACGTGAGCGCGAACCTGGAGACAGGTGTTGTTATCGGTCGTCGTGGCGAGGCCCGAGAGATCCATCGCGTTCTTTGCGCCGGCGTTCGCTCCGCCGTGGCAGCTCACGCACACCGGCGAGAGCACCGGCTTGACCTTCGCGAGGAACGAAGCAAAGCCGTTCGTGCCACAACCTGACGAGGGCGGCGGCGCCGTGCTGCCCGGGTGATACGGATCCGCGACCTTGAACGTGATCGACAGTCGATGATCGGAAGGGAAGCCGATAAACGCCGCGGCACCAGCACCGATGTGATCGCAGCTCGGACCCGGGCATGTCGGCGTCGTCGTCGTGGCGGCGAGGTTGAGCTTGACCGCGAAGAACCGATCGAGCGTGTCCGGAATCGGATTACCGGTCGTTGGCCACGACACGAAGAGCGGATGCTCGAGGTAAACGCCTTGTGTCGATGCCCTCACGTAGATATCGGAGAGGTAAAGGCTATCGGAGAGCTGTTGCGCGACGAAATCGATCGTCGCGCCCGTGAGACCGACGTCCTTGAGATCGATGTGGTTGATCGGGCACGTCGAATCGACACCCGCCACACCACCCGTGCAGATGAGCGGCGTGATCTTAGCGGTCGTGATCGTGACTTCGGTCGTACCGGTCGAATTCGCCGCATCCTTCTCGGCCTGCGCCCAGCTGAGGATGTTCGAGGTCTGGGTCGCATCGAGGGCGGGCGTGCCTTCGTGGGCGCCCTTGCTGAGCACCCGACTCGACTGCGGTGCATCGATGTTGACGACGGTCGGCGTCCACGCGAGCAGCGTGGTCCGCATGGTGCCTTCATCTGTCGCCTTCACGAACGCCGGAGCCGCGACCATGCTGCCGCCGTGGCACGCGATGCACACGGTGTTGAAGGTCGGATACGCATCGTCGTGCCACTTCTGCTTCGCGATCGCCTGCTCGGGCGTCCCGGTCCCGGTCGTCCCGTCGTCGTCTCCGGTGATGGAGCCGGTGCAGGCTGCGAGCGCGAACACGAGAGCAACAGCGGTCGTCTTCATGGTCAATTCCCTCTGAGGCACGTAGAGCAACGGCTGTGCCGACCTTGTAGCTAAGCCAAGACCCCGATTCGGTCACCTGAGCCTCAGATCTCTGAGGACCCGGAGGCCGGAGCCTACCTGGCCTCGAGTACTGCGATCTTCGCGAGGCGCCGCACGTGGCGCTCCTCGTGCGTGAAGGTCGCGCGGAGGAACGCGCCGACGAGCTCTGGCACGAGCTCCGGGCCAATGATCCGCGCGCCGAGCACCAAGATGTTCATGTCGTCGTGCTCGACGCCTTGATGCGCGGAGTAGGTGTCGTGGCATACCGCGGCGCGAATCCCGCGCAGCTTGCACGCCGCGACCGAGGCACCGACGCCACTGCCACACAGCAAGACGCCCCGCTCGCAGCGGCCCGCGCTCACCGCTTCGCCGAGCGCTTGCGCGTAATCGGGATAATCGACCGGCGCGGTCGAGTTGGTGCCGAGGTCGAGGGTCTCGTGACCCAGCGCCAGGATGACCCCCATCACCCGCGCTTTGAGCGGGAACCCGGCGTGATCGACCGCGACACCGACCTTCATAGAAGGACGATAGCGCTAGTTACAAAGAAGCGCTTGGCTGATCGCGCGGACCTCGTCGAGGCCACCCTTGTAGAAAACACCCCGCGGGCTCTAGACTGGTTTGTGAAGCGCGTCCCGCCAGCCTCGGGTCCAGGCTGCCGCGCTATCGGCCCACACCACTCGACGCAGGCCCTCGTTGCGCGAGATCCGGTCCGGCAGCTCGGCGCGCAGCGCGCGATCGAGATCCGTCGCGACGCCGTCGACATGGTAAGGGTTCGTGACGATCGCGTCGGTCATTCGCTCCGCCGCGCCGCAGAACCGCGACAGCACGAGCACGCCAGGATCCGCGGGATCCTGCGCCGCGACGAACTCCTTCGCGACGAGGTTCATGCCATCGCGCAGCGGTGTGACCAAGCCAACATCGGCGAACCGATAGAGCTTTGCGAGCGTGTCTTGATCGTAGGAGCGATAGAGGTAACGGACCGGTGTCCAATCTGCCTCGCCGTACGCGCCATTGATCCGACCAACGAGCGACTCGACGCGCGAGCGCAATGCACCGTAGTCGGGCACATCGGCACGGGTCGGCACCGAGACCTGGATCAGCGAGACCTTGCCGCGCCACTCGGGAAACCGCTCGAGCATGCGCGCGAACGCTTCGAGCCGCTCCGGGATGCCCTTTGAATAATCGAGACGATCGACACCGAGGATCAACTTGCGTCCACTGAGCATGGTCTCGTACGAGCCGAGCTCGGTCGTCGCCGTACTCGACGCCGCCTCCGCGATGCGATCCGGATCGATGCCGACCGGGATGGTCCGCGTGACCTTGCTCGCGCGCACCGCGGCATCGCTTCCGAGTAAGCCCTTTGCCGTCGCGACCAAATTCTCGCGCCAGCGGTCACACTGCACGCCGATGAGATCGTACGCGAGCAACGCCTCGACGACCTCGGCCGACCACGGCAGCGTCGCGAAGATATCGAGCGGCATGAACGGCACGTGGAGATAAAAGCCACGCGCACCACGATGGCCGAGCTTGCCAAGCTCGCGTGCGACGAGCATCAGATGAAAGTCTTGAACCCAGACCTCGGCATTATCGCCCCCGACCTGCTGGATCGCTTGCGCGTACGCGTGATTGACCTCTTGATAACAGACCCATTCGTCGTCGACGTAGCGCACGCGACCGAGGAACCCGTGCAGGAGCGGCCACAGGCTCTGGTTGCAGAACCCTGCATAGAACCGTTGCCGCCAGGTCGCCGGATAGTCGAACTGCGCGCGCGAGATCGGATCGCCGTGCTCGAGCCGGACGCGCAAGCCGGGCTCGCGTTCGAGCCCGCTCCAGCCGAGCCAGATACCCTGTGTCTCGCGCAGCGCCGGCGCGATCGCCGAAACCAAGCCGCCAACTTCTTTCCCGCGACCGGCGGCGAGGTTCGGTAGCCGGTTCGAGACGACGACAAGCTTCGGCTCGCCGCGTGGCGCGTCGGGTTGCGCGAGTGCGAGGAACGGGGCCGTGACATGACGTCGCTGTCGAGCTTCGACCAGCCAGGCGAGGAATTTGTGGACCGCTGCCACATCGGGGAGCCGGAAGGTCGCGCCGGTCAGCCGCGGCTCGACCGCGACGAGGATGCCGAGATCCTGATCGCGCAGCGACCCGAACATGTCCTCATCGGTGGTGTCGTCGCCGATCGCGAGCACCATCGAATTCGCCGGGCCGCGACCGCGCAGCCAGCCGAGCGCGACGCCTTTGTGGGCCGCGCGATGGCGAATTTCGATCGCCTCGACGACCGCCAAGCGCTCGAGCTCGCCATTTGTCTCGAGCCATTCGTCGACGAGGATCTCGGCCGCGTTCGAAATCTGAGCGTGCTCCGCGCTACCCACGAGCCGCCAGTGCAAGCACACCGAACATGATTTGCGCTCGACGATCGTGCCCTGATATCGCGCGGCGAGCGATCGCAACGACCGTTCGATCTCGTCGAGCTGAGGCACGGGTGGGAGCGCGGCCTCCCACACGCCATTTCCGCAGCGCCATACGCCGTGCTCGGCGGCCAGCGCGACGTTGGGGAACCGCGCGGGCAAATCTTCCATCATGTCGCGCGGCCGGCCGCTGACGAGACCGAGCGTCACGCCGGGCGAGGTCGAAAGTGCGCTGACGAGCGCCGCCGTATCGCCATCGATCTTCGCGTCGTGTGGAGTCGGAGCAAAGGGGATCAACGTGCCATCGAGGTCGAGCGCGATCACGAGCGACGGCGCGGATGCCACCTGATGCCAATCAACCATGGTGGCCGCTTGTCATGACGCCGGCCAACCACGAGCTTCGTTGTGGCGAACTCGCACACCGAGCGGGTGCGCGCGCGTACGCCGCGCGGTGGCGGCGCGAGAGTGTACGAAACGTCATTTTGTGAGAAGCGTTACAAACGACGTACCAGGTACGTCAGCTTTTCCCCCGAATCCGCGACGTGACCTCCTCGGCGCTCGAGCCGGCCTCAAGACGGCCTCAAGACCGCGTGGCCGACGACTCAAGCTGCTTCAGGAGCATCCGCATGACGAGAGCGACGAGTCCGTACGCGACTTCGGGACAACGCGGTACGCGGCAGCGAGAACCTTCGCCACACTCGCAACGATCCCTCGAACCGCTTCATCGTGCCTCCGAGGCTTGAGCGCGACCACCCGCTCGTCGAGCGCGTGGTGCGCACGGCAGAGAATTCCCATGCCCCCGCTCCCGACCGCCGCTTCGACGCGCCCCGCGCCGATCAACTCGTTATCAGCAGGTTCGGCGTCCATGAACTTCGCAGCGCGAAAGTTCAGACAGCGCGCCAGCGGGTGTGTGGCACTCTCTGGTGAGCGCTAAAGCCATATCTCCGATCGGTTACAAACCGGCACGCGCTTCGCAATGTGCTGCGTCATGATCGCCGTAGCTTCTGATCTCGAACCCGGCTCGGTCGTCGGCTCGTATCGGATCGAACGAGAGATCGGGCGTGGCGGCATGGGCAAGGTCTACAAAGCCGCGCACTGCGTGCTCCCGCGCAGTGCCGCCATCAAGATCATGCACCCCGAGTTGTGCCGACAACCCGGGATGGCCACACGGATGGTCCAGGAGGCGTCGATCCTCGAGGACATCCGGCACGCGGGCCTGGTTCGCGTGTACGAGTGCAACATTCTGCCGGACCATCGGCCGTACATCGCCATGGAGTATGTCCAAGGCGAGACCCTCACGCAGAAGCTCGGTGTGGCCGGCAAACTACCGTGGACCGACGTTGCCGCCCTGCTCGGCGATGTAGCTGACGTGCTCGCTGCGGTGCACACCCGCGGCGTCGTGCATCGTGATTTGAAGCCAGATAACTTGATCATGACGCCCGCGGATCCTGATTATCCACTGCGCTTGATCGACTGGGGCGTTGCTCGGCTCGGTCCGGTCGGCCGTCTGACGATGGAAGGCATGACGCCAGGCACGCCAATCTACATGTCGCCAGAGCAAGCGTCGGGGCAGCACATCGCCGCACCGTGCGATATCTACTCGCTCGGCGTGATCGCCTACGAAGTGCTCACCGGGCAACCACCCTTCGACGGCCGCACGCTCGCCGAGGTGGTGTGCAAGCACATCACGAGCAAGCCGGCGCGGTTGGCCGACAAGTGCAACGCTCCCGCGAAGCTGTGCGAGCTCGTGCATCGCATGCTCGACAAGGACCCTGCGCGCCGTCCGATGGCAGTCGAGACTCGCCAGTTGTGCAATGTCATCCTGCGCGCGCTCGATACCGTCTCGAACAACTCCGACGACGACATGGAGATCACGGTGATCGAGGGCGTCGAACCAGGCCCTGCCGAGCTCGAGTTTGGCGTCACCGAGCTGCTGCCGACGATGCGTAAACCGCGCTGGACTCCTCAGCTCGACGTGAACTTCGCGCCCCCGCGCAAGCCGATCACTCCGAAGAACGAACGCGACCAGGTCTCCGGCGAAATCATTCCGCCGCGGCGCTTACTCAGATAGAACGAAAGGAACTGTCATGACTACCAAGGTTGATGTGGTGAACGAGCTTGAGACCCGGTTCGATGGGCTCAAGGACAACATGAAGCACCTGGTCGACGAGGTGCCGGCCAAGGCGTCAGCGATCCGCGCGCAGGCTATGAATTCGATCGAGTACATCGGCCGTCAGATCAAGAAGCACCCGATCACCGCACTCGGCATCGCGTTCGGCGCCGGCTTCCTCGTGATGCGCCTCGTCCGTAGGTGATGTATGGAATCGCCAAAGCTTCTTCTACCGAAACTCGAGAAGCTCGCAGAGAGCCCGTGGGCGCTCGTCGCTTTCGGCGCGCTCGCAGGTGTCTGGCTCGCGAGTCTTGGCGAGGGCAGCAGCAGGGGGAGTGAAGAGCGCGGGCTTGTTGCCGGTCTGCTGGGCGGACTCGTGTTGAAGACGGTGCGCGATGTGGCCCTCAGCCAGATGGGCAAGATCGCGCAGACGTGGCTCGCAGAGAAACCGACACAGTCGTCGGCTCCCTCGCCGTTCGCGAGCTAGCCGGCGAGCAGACCGGTCCCGCGTGCGCGGTTGTCCCGACTCAGCTCGGGCGATGCGACGTGGTCTTGCCGTCGTCGTCCGGGATCTCGACGTGGCTCGAGCCCGTCGACGACGAGACCGCGCCGACCCGAATCTGATTGTGGATCTCTTTCACGCCGATCACGGTCGCTACGAGATCCTCGGCCTGCAGCTTCGCGTTGCGATTGTCGACGTGGCCGGTGAGCGTCACCTCTCCGTCCTTGACGGTCAGGCTGATGTTCGATGCATCGATGTGCTCGTGGTCGGTCAAGACCTCGTGGACGAGCTCCGAGATGCGCTCGTCGGAGCGTACGAATCCCTTCGGCCCTTTACCGGCATGGGGGCCGCGCGAACGCTCGGCTGACCAGCGTTGTTGCAGCTCTTCGTACCGTTGCGCGCGCGGATCCTGCGCACGATACGGCAGGGTTTGCGTGAAGTCGTCGCGGTTATTGTCCTGCGAGTCACCGTAGGCGCGGATGGAGCGCCCGCCGCGATCGAAATCTCCCCACCGCCCGTCATTGCCCCCGCGGCTCGCGGGTCCGCGATACGCACCCGGTCCATGACCGCCGGCCTGGACGCCGCTTTGTCCGCGCTCGTTGCTCGGTTGCGCGTCCCGCTCGCCGTGCAAGCTACGCTCGGCGAACTCGTCGACGGCTTGCGAGAGACCCCGAATCCCTCGCGGCGACCGATCACCCGTGTGGTCGGTCGTCTGGAAATTGCGGTTTGCGAGCTCGCCACCTCGAACATCGTCACGGCTTAGCTGCCGCTCACGCTGGTCGCGCGGATCCTGATAGCCATGTTCGGTATTGTCCGAGTCGGCCTGGAAGTTTTGATACTGCCGATTCGAGAACTCGCGAGCATCGTCGCGCTCTGTACGTCCATTGTGGTTCGCCATGCGAACGATCTGTTGCATCCCGCGTGCCCCGGAGACCACAATTCAATGCGTGCGCGGTCTCGTGCGCCAAGCGGTTCCCCGGCGAGAGGTGCCCGCCGAACAGCCACTTACGCAGGCACACCGTCTGCACGCCAGGAGGCTATGACTTCCACTGGTGGCAAAGCCGGCTTCGGCATCGCATGGCTTCTCGGCATTCCCCTCCCGATCCTCGCGGTGGTCTACCTCATCTCTCGCTGCTAGCGTGTAAACTCGCGCGGGCGTGGGAGCCGCTGAGAAACCGCCAAGCGAAGGTGAACGCCTCGAAGCTCTGCGCAGCTACGCTATCCTCGACACCGAGGCCGAACCCTCGTTCGATCGCATCACCTCGCTGGTGGCTCGGATCCTCGATGTTCCGATCGCGCTGGTTTCTCTCGTCGATGACGAGCGCCAGTGGTTCAAGTCGTGTATCGGACTCGACGGTCGGGAGAGCCCACGTGAAGTGTCCTTTTGCGCGCACGCGATCCTGCAGAACGGAGTGCTGGTGGTCCCGGACGCACGCGAAGACCCGAGGTTCGCCGAGAACCCGAATGTCACCGGTGCGCCATTCGTGCGCGCGTACGCCGGCGCTCCGCTACATACGCCCGAGGGTTCGAGCCTCGGCACGCTGTGCGCGATCGATGTCCGCCCGCGAAAATTCACGCCCGATCAGCTCGCGACGTTGAGCGACCTGGCCGCTGTCGTGGTCGACGAGATGGAGCTAGGCAAACAAACTCGCAAGCTCAGAGTGTTCGAACAAATCTCGACGCTATCGCCCGCCGTGGTCTACATCCAAGACCTGGTCAAAAAGCGCGTGACGTGGAAGAGCAGGCACATGAGGTCGCACCTCGGCTTCGAGCTCGACGAGCTCACCGAGACCGCGATGAGCGCGAACATGACCGTCGAGGACGCTAAGCGCGCCGTGTTGAACATGCGGCGCGCCAGCTCGCTCCCGGATGGAGAGATCTTCGAGACCACCTATCGCGTGCTCGATCCGACCGGTGAGCGCCACTTGCTCGTGCGCTCCACGCCTTTCACGCGCGACGCCGCGGGCAGACTCACCGAGATCCTCTCGATCGCGACGGATGTCACGCCGCTCAAGCGCGCCGAGGAATTGGTCGCAGCCTCCGAGGCCGCGCTCGCCGGTCGCGTCGAGGTCCTCGAGGCCATCCTCGAGACGGCGGGCGAAGGTATCCTCGTCGCCGATGAAAATGCGCAAGTCATCGTCGCGAACCCGCTCGCACGCAGCGTCACGGGTCGCCTGCCAGGCGACTCGGTCTCGGTCGAGGGCAACCCGGGCCTGGTCGCCGGCTACTACGAGCCCGATGGCGTGACGCCGTTCAGCCTCGGCAAACTGCCTTTGCGCAACGCCTTGCTCGGCATCTCGACGAACAACGTCGAGATGATGGTTCGCAACCCGTCGTTTCCCGATGGCCTTTATCTGAATTTGACGGGCCGACCGGTGCGCGATCGCACCGGCAACATTCGCGGCGCGGTCGTGACGCTCAGCGACGTCACCGCGCTGCGCCGTGCTCAGCACCGCTTGATCGAGCTCGCCATCACGGACGAGTTGACCGGCTTGCCCAATCGCCGCGCCTTGCGCGATCGGCTCGAGCTCTGCTCGGCCGAGGCGAATCGTGGTCGCACGTTTTCTGTCGCGATCGTCGATATCGATCACTTCAAGCTGGTGAACGACACCCACGGTCACGGCATCGGTGATCAGGTCCTGAGCGCGGTCGCCCGCACGTTGCGCGAAAGCGTTCGGCGTAGCGACATGATCGCTCGCATGGGCGGCGAAGAGTTCTGCGTGATCCTCACGGACATCGATGTGGATCTCATGGCGATGCTGACGGAGCGCCTGCGCGCACAGATCGAAGCGCTCACCGAGCCCGTACGCGTGACTGCGAGCTTCGGCGTGTGCCACTCCTCGAAGACCACGAACCCGACCGAACTGCTCGAGTTTGCAGATCAGGCGCTGTACGCGGCGAAGCACGCGGGGCGCAACTGCGTGAAGGTTGCGTAGTAGGCACACTCGCTGCAATGCCCCGGGCATGGCCCGCATTGCATTCGTCCTAGCCCAAGATTTCGAAGACAGCGAATTTCGTAAGCCGTACGACACGCTTCGCGAAGCGGGTCACACGATCGACGTGATCGGTGCAAAGCAAGGCAGCGTCACCGGGAAGAACGGAACGGAGAAGGTGAAGATCGACCTCACCGTCGCCGATGTCGATGCGAGGGAATACGACGCGCTCGTGATCCCGGGCGGTTACTCGCCGGATCACCTGCGAACCGATAAGCCAATCGTCGAGTTCGTGCAGCAGATGGTTAGCAGCGGCAAGTTGATCGCTGCGGTCTGCCACGGCCCGCAGCTCTTGATCGAAGCCGAGGCCGTGAAGGGCAAGCAGCTCACGTCGTGGCCTTCGGTCAAGAAGGACCTCGAGAACGCTGGTGCGAAGTGGGTCGACAGGGAGGTCGTCATCGACAAGATGCTGATCACGTCGCGGAAGCCGGCGGACCTCCCGGCGTTCTCCGCCGCGGTGCTGCGTGGTCTGGCGGATGCCAAACAGCCTCAGACGTAGATCATCTTGCGCGTCATGCCTCCGTCGCTGACGTAGACCGCACCGGTCACGAAGCCGGCTTCCGCAGAGAGTAGCCACGCGCACAAGCTCGCGATGTCCGCCGGCGTCCCTACCCTGCCCACCGGATGCTGGGCGTGGTCCCGCTTGGAGAGCTTGGGAGGCTTGCGGCGATCGCGCGCCGCGAGCTCCGAGGTCGCGATCCAACCCGGCTCGATGCAGTTGACACGGATGGCGGGTCCGAGGCTGATCGCGAGCGAGTGCGTGAGTGCGGCGATCCCACCCTTGCTCGCAGAATACGCGATGGTCTCGGGCTCGGATTGCACCGCGCGGGTCGAACCGATATTGACGATCGCACCGCGCGATTTGCGTAGACCGGCAATGGAATGCTTCGCGCACAGAAAGGCCCCTGTCAGGTTGGTCGCGATAAACTTGTTCCACCGTGCGAGCTCGAGCTTCTCGATCGGTCCGATCAGCGGCTTCGCGAGGCCCGCGTTGTTGACCACGCCGTTCAACTTCCCTCCCCACCGCATCGTGGCGCCGACCACGCGTTTCACATCCGTCTCGCGGGCGACATCGCAGCGCGTGAAGCGCACGCGATCGCCCTGACCGGCACCGTATTCCTCGACCGCATCGCGACCCGCGTGCGCGTCGAGGTCGGCGATCATCACGAGCGCGCCTTCGTCGGCGAGAAGCTTCGTGATCGCGCGGCCGATGCCGCTTGCCCCACCAGTAACGATGTACACGTTGGACACAAAGCGCATGGCGCAGCTTAGATCAAGCTGAGCTGACGCGCCGCACCGGGCCAGACAGGAAGCTCGCCGACCGGCGCCTGCGCGGCGAGCCTGTCGTGGAACGCGTACGCGTTCTCGGGCGCGAGCGTATCGTCGGGCGAATGCATGAAGAAGTAGGGGCGCTTTCCTGCCGCGATCCACCCCGCGACCTGCGTGGCCCACGCGATCGACTCGGGCTCGCTCTCCGTGAAATCCTCATGCGGCACGTAGCGCACGATCGGCCGGTTCGCGGTGGCGCGCATGATCACCGGCAGTGTGGGCTTGCGACCGCGTACGTCCGCGAGTTCGAGGCTGTGCGTGCGATGCAAGCCGCGCGTATCCATCACGACCAGATCGATCTTACGCTCGCGCAGCAGCGCTTGGAGCTCGACATCGGAGGGCCCTTGGGTGAAGAACTCTTCGTGCCGGGGCTCGACCGCGTACGTGAAGTCGCGCGGTAGTGTGTCGAGAAAGCTCGCGAGCTTCGCGAGTTGCGTGCCATCGCAGCGCGGCGGCAGCTGCAGCATGAGCGTGCCGAGCAGACTGCCGAGCGGTTCGATCCGTTCGAGGAACTCGTCGACCTCGCGTGCGCAATCGGTGAGCAACTTATCGTGCGAGATCGTGCGCGGGAACTTGAAGCAGAACCGAAATTCGCTCGGCACCTGATCTCGCCAGCGCGCGACGATGTCGTGCGTCGGCAACGCGTAGAAGGTGGTGTTGCCCTCGACGGTGAACACCCTCGCGTAGTGATCGAGGAACTCCGTCGAGCGCGTGCCCGGCGGAAACAGCCGACCGAGCCACGTCTTGGTGCCCCAGCCTGGGCAACCGAGGTAATAGTTCTTGATCACGACGGTCCGGACCGCACGCTCGAGAACCGCTCGCCATCCTTCGGGCCACCGGCGCGAGTTTTCGGAGCAGTGGGGTCGAGGAGCTTCTGCACGCCGGTTTATAGTCGCGATGCCCGGTCGATAGATAGCGTATGAACGAGCTCCGCCGACGAGACGTTCTTCGGGTCCTCGTGGTGGAGCGATCCGAGACAATAAATTCCGGTCAGTCGCACTCAGTTAGGTAGCTGCGCAGCGACGTATCCGGCGATGTGCGCGGCGAAGTCCATCCCAGCGATCGGCTGCGTGCCATCGGCACCGGCGAGCGAACCGACAATGAAGGTCTTGTCCTTCGGAATCCCGACGTTGTTGTAGGCGGTAATATCGGTATCGGCGTTGCCGTAGGCCGCCACCACCTCCCAGCCGAACTGGTTCACCATGCGCTCGAGCCACGCGGTCTTGTACGCCGAGGCTTCCTCGGTCTGGACCGCGGTGAGTAGCGCGCCGTTCGGAAACCCCTCGTCGCGCAGCCACCCACGCGACTCGACGCGCAGCACGTGTGGGCGCGCGGTCAGGTAGATGATCGGATAATTTTTCGCGTCCCACGCAGTCATCAGCGCGACCGCCGAACCCATCGCGACCGGGACGTAGGTCGCGTCAGGAATCTGATCGATCACCTGTTGGTCATCGGTCGTGAGCGTGCCATCGATGTCGGTGACCACGACCTTCGAACCGGCGGGCAACAGGGTGCTGTAGTGCTCGGCGCAGCTGCCATCGGCCTCGAGCATCGAGTACAGCGGCTGCTTGTTCGCGGCGACAAACGAGGTCGCTGGCAGGTCATAGGCACCGTCAGCATCGGTCGTCGTGCTCGCGATCGAGGTCCATACCGAGCCATCGTAACTCCATAACGCGACGTTCTCGCCAGGTAGCGGATCTGCGAAGTACCCCGCGGTCACCGCCGTGCGTGCCTTGACGCCGTGATACATGAGGGGGCCTGGTGCAGCCATGGCGCTATCCGCGAGGTAGATGCTCGCGACGAGCCCGCCGGGATTGCCGATCGTGTCGGACGCTTGATCTTTCGAGCGCGGCTCGTCGGAGGCGAGCCTTTCGTTTTGCGCCACCCGAAAGCCGGTGGTCGCGGTGCGAAACGGTAGGCCATCCGGCGTCGGACACTTCAGGGTCGTATCGTGCGTCAGCGGCACCTGACCGGGGCTAGACGAGCACGCGCCGACGAGGAGCACAAGGAGGGCCGTTCGCATGGCGCACGGTAGCTCTGGAGCCATCGCCCTGCCGAGGCGCCCGTCACATTTCACCGTGCCACCCAGAGCGTCTGATCACACAGTACGTGCAAGTCTGACATCGCATAGCGGTACGTCACGCCTGTATGTTCCTTGCGTGCGCCGATCACTGATCGCCCTGTGCTGTGTCGGGTGTGGATTTGCGCCGGGATCGGCGGGAAACAACAATGGTGATCCGGACGGAGGTGCAACAGGCGCGGACGCCCCGAACGGATTTGGCTCTGGCTCTGGCACGCCATTCGTCGCGCTGCACGTTCCGGCCGGTGGCCAAAGCGCCGGGACCGCGGATCTTGCGCTCACCGCGTCGACCACGATCGATACCGACGCGCTCACGATCGGTGCACCTTTGCCGAGCGGCGTGACGTTCGATCACTGGGCGCAAGCGAGCGGTCCCGAGCTCGCGGTGCTGCACGTGCGTGGGCTCTCGATCGGATCATCGGCGCTCGTCACGGTCATCGGAGTACGGTCGCTGGTGGTCCTCGCGAGTGAGGTCATCGACGTCGAAGGCAGGATCGACGGTGGCGCCAAAGCGACGCGCGCGGGCGCCGCGGGCTCGCAAGCCCAAGCGGGTGCAGGCGCCGGTGGCGTCGGGCTCAACACGCAGACCTATTATGACTCGGGCGGCGGCGGCGCGAGCTATGGCACCGCTGGCAACAGCGGCGGCAACTCGACCAACAGCAATAACAACCCGAACCTCGCGGGGGGCGCGGGCGGCGCGACGCAGGGCACCGACCTGATCGCTTCGCTGGTCGGCGGATCCGGTGGCGGCAATGCCGACCGGCTCGTGTGCGACACGCAGACCGGCGGCAATGGTGGCGCAGGTGGCGGCGCGATCCAGCTCAGCACACCGTCGACGATTTCGATCAACGGCGCCGTCCTGACGGGTGGCGGCGGGGGCGCGGGTGGCACGAACTGCGTCGGTGACGGCGAGAACTGGGGCGCGGGTGGCGGTGGTGGCGCAGGCGGCGCGATCGTGCTGCAAGGCTCGTCGGTCACGGTCGGTGGGCTCGTCGCTGCGAATGGCGGCGCAGGTGGCGGTGGTGCGGGCGCAGGTAACGGTGATGCGAATGGCCCCGGTGTCCACGGTTACGCGGGCGACGACGGCGGCAGCGCGCTCGCGCACGGAGGCGGACTTCAAGGCGGATACAGCGCCGAGGGTGGCGACGGCGCGACGGGAAGTACTGTCGCCAAAGCGGGCACCGCGAATACACAAGGCCAAGGCAACGGCGGCGGTGGTGGCGGTGGAGTCGGTCGGATCTTGTTGAAGACCGAGCATGCGACGACGCCCGGCACCGTAAGCCCGGCGCCGAAGGTCACGCCGTAAACCGGCGACGCGCGCCGCGATGTTCGAGCTGGAGCTCGATCGCGCGGAGCTCGATGATCTCCGCGGGCTCGCGCGGCGCGGCGCCATAGAGCGCATCGCCGACGATCGGATGTCCGAGGCTCGCCAGGTGCGCGCGGATCTGATGCGTGCGACCGGTCTCGAGGTCGAGCTCGACGGTCGTCGTCGCGGTCGCGCGTGCGGTGACCGTGAAGTGAGTGCGCGCTGGCTGACCGTCGGGGACGATCGCGCGGCGATAATCGTTCTGCGGATCGCGACCGAGCGGTCCATCGATCGTGCCGCGATCATGCGCGAGAACACCTTCGACGACCGCGCGATAACGCCGCTCCATCGCGCCACGGGAGAGCTGCGTACGGAGGGCATCGTGGATCGCCGCATTCTTGCCGATCACGAGTAGCCCACTTGCACAGCGATCGAGGCGATGAGCCGGGTGCGGGCGCCACGCCGCCCATGGCCGATCTTCGCGCGCACCGGCGTGCCACAAGAGCGCGTTGAGAAGCGTGCCCCGGCGGTACGCGCCGAGCGGGTGGACATGGAGCCCCGCGAGCTTGTCGACGATCACGAGCTCGTCGTCTTCGAAGACGATCGCGAGCGTTCGCGGTTCGGGGAGGAGAGTGCCTGTCAGGGGACCGGCTTCGAGGACGTCGCAGGTGGTGACGAGCTGATTGATCGCGCCGGGCTGGCCATTCACGGTGATGCCTCCAGCCGCGATCAACGGCCCGATCTGGTCGACTGTCACGACGATCAAGTGGCGCTTGCACACGTCGACCAGCCGGCCAGGAGCTGCCATCGCGACGGTGAACCGGCTCATCGACCGTCAGTGTATGGTGAGCCGGTAAAGCATGCCTGGTCGATCGTCGTGATAGCGGTCGGCGCGGCTCACGGCTCCCTCGTCGATGCCGGCGATCAAACCGCGCTCGTTTACCACGCGTGGGTCGCGGGCCGCCGCGTGCACACGCCGCGCTTGGTCAGCTGCGCGAGATAGATACTGCGCCGTCCGGCGACGACGTACGCTACGAGCGAGACGAGCGCGACGTGCGGCAACGCATGCCAGCCGAAAAGCTCGACCGCCATGATCGTGAGCGCGACCGGGGTGTTCGAGGCGGCACCGAAGATCGCGGCGAGCCCCACGCCCGCCGCGAGCGGTTGCGAAATCCCGAGCACCGGTGCGAGCGCCGCGCCGAGCGTGGCGCCGATAAAGAACAGCGGTGTGACCTCACCACCGAGAAAGCCCGCACCGAGCGTGACCGAGGTGAACATCAGCTTGAGCGCGAACACGTATCCCGGCGTCGCGGTCGTGAACGAGCTCTCGATGCCGGGCACGCCGAGCCCGAGGTACGCGCTGGTGCCGACGAGCTGCCACAACCCGACGACCACCACACCACCGATCGCCATCCGCACCCCGAGCTGCGGCACGTGGCGCTCGCCGCGCTTCTTGAGCACGTGCGTGAGCTCGATGAACGCGATGGCCGCCGCCGCGATCGCGAGCGCCACGACCAGCCAGCGCAGCACGAGCGCGAACGTCAACGGGGTCGCAGCGACGGTCGGATACGCGGTGTGCACGATGCCGCACATGCGCGTGACTCGATCTCCCGCGATCGCTGCGATCACGGCGGGCACGATCGCGCGGACTTCAAATCGGCGCAGCCGCACGAGCTCCATCCCGAACATCGCGCCCGCGAACGGCGTGCCGAACACCGATCCGAAACCGCCCGCGACCCCCGCGACCAGGATCGCGCGCCGCTGCTCGGGCGTGAGGGTCACGCGATGGTTTAGCCAGTCGGCCAGCGATGCACCCATCTGTACCGCAGTGCCCTCGCGCCCTGCACTGCCGCCGAACAGATGGGTGAGCACGGTCCCGACGAGCACCATCGGCATCATCCGCAGCGGAATCTCCGCGCCGCCATCGTGGATCGTATCGATCACGAGGTTGGTGCCGGCCTTGATCGAAGCGCCGAACTTCGCGTACAGCGTGCCGATCACCAGGCCCGCGACAGGAAGCGCGAACACGATCGTCTCGTGCGCGGTGCGAATCGCGGTGACCTCGGCGAGCAGATAGAGGAACGCGGCCGAAGCGACGCCGCACGCGACTCCCACGATCGCCGCGCCGACGATCCAGATGACCAGTGTTTTGGCGAAGGCGATCATGACGGGGCTCCTGGTGAGCACCGGAGGTCGCGCGATCCTACGGTGCCCGCATGGCGGGAATCGTAGGAGTCATTGGCAATTCGCTCGAGTAGACGAACGGCTGCGGGTATCGGCGGACTCCACCGCCTTCGTGCGCGACTGCCCGAGTATAGGCGCGGACGCGTGTCGCTTTGGAAGTTTATTTCAGGGTAGAGGCTCACCCCGATCACCGCAGGTGGCATGGGGCCCGGTCCCGAGTCCGCACGCGCTGCTCCATACTGCGCCCGATGAAGACGATGAAGACGCTGAAAACGATGAAGGCGATCGAGATCACGACTCCTGACGGCACGGCACCTACCTTCGTCTGGGACAACGAAGGTGCGAGCATCCTGGTGCTCATGGATGGCATCGGCATGCGGCCCGCGATCCGCGACGTCGCCGCGAAGATCGCCGACCACGGCTACCGCGTCGTGATGCCCGACCTGTTCTATCGCCTCGGTCCGTACACCGCGCCCGAGCCTGCGTCGCTGTTCTCGGATCCCGGGGCTGGCAAGGTGTGGTTCGGTCGGATCGGCGGGATGATGACCACCGAGAACGTGCGCAAGGATCTCGGCGCGTACCTCGACTACATCGCCGTGCCGAGGGTCGGTGTCGTCGGATACTGCATGGGAGGTCGGTTCGCGATCGTCGCGGCAGCGGACTATCCCGACCGCGTTGCCGCTGCGGCCGCGTACCACCCGGGGGGCCTCGTCACCGACAAGCTCGACAGTCCCCACCTTCTGGCACCGAAGATCCGAGCCCAGGTCTACGTCGGGGGCGCGAAAAACGATGCGCAATTCACCCCGGCGATGAAGGACACGCTCGCCGCGGCGTTGAACGAGGCAGGCGTCTCGAACACGGTCGAGATGTACGACGCGATGCACGGCTGGGTACCGAACGACACACCAGTCCATGACGAGGCGGAGACCGCGCGTCACTACCAGACGATGTTCGCGCTGTTTGACTCGGCACTCAAGGCTTGAGCACGATGCCGCCGACGACCTCGCCGTGCCACTTCGCGCGCAGCGCCGCTTTGAAATCAGCGAGGGGATAGGTTCGCGACACGACCGGCACGAGCTGGCCCGAGCTTGCCCAGGCCATCACCTGCGCGAGCCGCGCTGCGCGGATCGAGGGACTGTTCACGGTCGAGATCACGGTCGGGCACCCGAGCACGTCGAGCCCCTTCATCATGATCAAGTTCGTCGGCAGCTGGTTCGCATGCGGCGCGCCGCGCTCGCCCTTCCCCTTCGCGACGAACGGCGTCGCCGCCCAGCCCACGATCAAGTAGCGCGCACCGAAACTGACGCAGCGAAGGCTCTCGGCGGAGATCGGGCCACCCACGCCGTCGTAGACGACATCGACGCCACGACCCTCGGTCAAGCGCTTCACTTCCTCTCGCAGCGGTTGCGACGCCTCGATCACGTGATCGGCGCCTTGCGCTTTGACGACCGCGAGCTTGGCGGCCGAACGCCCGGTCGCGATCACGGTCGCACCGACGAGCTTCGCGACATGGACCGCGGCAAGACCGACCGCGCCCGACGCGCCGTGGATCATGACGGTCTCGCCGGCAGCGAGCCGGCCGCGTGCGATCAAGCAGTGATACGCGGTCTCGTAGTTACCAAGGAGGTTGCACGCTTGATCGAACGTGAGCGCACCCGGAATCACATGCACCGCTTCACGCGGCGCGACCGCATACGAGGCGAACCCGCCATACTCGCGATACGCACCACTCGAGCGCGGCCCGGCGAGGAAGGGATCGACCAGCACACGCGTGCCGACCGCGAGCTCCACATCGCCACCGGCCCACGCGACCGTGCCGGCGTACTCGAGGCCCGGCGTGTAGGGCGGCTTAGGCACGTGCTGGTACTGGCCACTCGCCATGATCAGGTCGACCCAACCGACCGCGGCACTCGCCACAGCGACGACGACATCGCGCGGACCGAGCATCGCCGGATCGGGACGCTCCATCTTGACGAGGCTCGCGAACTGCTCGATCGCCTGTAGCGGTTCGTCCCCGAGCTCGCCGATCACGACGCGTTGCCCCATCCACCGCTTGCATACCGCAGTAGGATCGGCCCGCGCCATGGCTGAACGCACGCTCGTCGCCTCGGCGACCAACCTGCTCGTCCGTGGCTTCATGATCGTGCCGACCGATCGCAAGAACCCCGAGGGGCTCGTAGTCAATGCGCTGTTCTCCGTCGCACGCGCGATCTTGCGCGGCATCGCGTTCAAGGTGCCGGCGCACGCGATCGCGGTGATCGATCCGGTGCCGAATCCGAGGTGGCCAGCGATCCTCGGCGCGCAACTGCCGCTGCTCGCCGAGTTGTGTCGCACGCTCGGGCTCGCGGTCGTGGAGTCTTCCGACGAGCTGCGCACGTGCGCGGCGTACACGCGCGAGGCGCTCGCGGTGGGTGACGATGTCGTGATCGTCGCCATCGACAAGCGCTATGCCCAGCTCGTGAGCGATCGCGTGTGGTGGTACGACGCGAACAAGGATGCGCGCTACACGCCGGAGATGGTCGTCAAGCGATTCGGTGTCCCGCCCGCACAGGCCGGCGAATGGCTCGCGCTCGTCGGCGATGACGATCAGATGCCCGGCGTCGCAGGCATCGGCGCGAAGGGCGCGACGCAACTGTTCGAGCACTACGCGACCACCGAGGCCGCGCTCGCCGCGATCGCCGACATCAAGGGTCGCACCGGTAATGCACTGCGCGTCGCAGGCCCCGAGATCGTGCGCACCGAGCTCGCACGAGGCAGGCTCGCGAGCAAGCTCGCACCCGGCACGGCACCCGCGTTCGCGCCGCCCTCTCCCGCGGTGATGAATGCGTTGTTCGAGAAGCTCGGCTTTGTCGAGTTGCTCGTCGCTGATGGTGGCGCATTGCGCGTCACCGTGTGCGAGACCGTCGAGGTTCTCCGCGCCCAGCTCGCGAAGCTCGCGCCGCCGGTGGCCGTCCATCCGCTGTTCGATGATCTCGACCTCGCGGGGCTCGCCTTTGCGACTGGCGATGGCAGCGCGCTGTACGCCCCGTTCAAGGGCTCCGGCACCACGCTCGCAAGTCCGGCAGTGATCGCGGACTGGCTCGCGACCACACCGACGCTCGTCCACGCGCGCGAAGGGCTCTGCATCGCGCTCGCACGCGCGCACCTCACGATCGCCGATGTTGGCGATTCTGCCGCCGCGTCGCACCTCACGCAGCCGAGCAACTGGGCGCCCCACGATCTGCCAGTCATCGCGAAGCTCGCGCTTGGCCGCGCGCTGCCTGACGAAGCGACCGTGCTCGGCGCCGGTGCGCAGCGAAAGCCGTGGGCCGCGATCTCGAGCGATCGAGCGGGTGAATTCGCCGCTCGGTACGCCGATGCATGCGTCGCGGTGTGGAACCTGCTCGCGCCGAAGCTCGATCCCGATCGGCTCGCCGAGTACCACGCGATGTCCGAGACCTGCGTGCGCATGGAGCTCTACGGCATCGGTGTCGATCGCAACGAGCTCGATGGCGCCGAGCGCGACTTCGCAGTGATCGAAGCCGAGCTGCAGGCCGAGATCGAGAAGCTCGCGGGTCACGCGTTCAACGTCAATTCGAGTAAGCAGCTCGGGTCCGTGCTGTTCGAAGAGCTAAAGCTACCGATCGTCAGCCACACGAAGACAGGGTGGAGCACATCGATCGAAGCGCTCGAACGGATCGAGCACGCGCATCCGATCGTCGCGCTCGTGTTGCGCTGGCGCGTCCTGCGCCGGTTGCGCGATAGCTGGATCATCTCGCTGCGCGGCTGCATCGCGCCCGATGGGCGCGTCCATTCGCGCACCGATCCGGCGCGATCGTTCAGTGGCAGGCTCGTCAACTCGAACCCCGATCTGTCGCGCGTTCCCGGCCGCACTCCCGAGATGGCGCGGATTCGCCGCGCGTTCGTCGCGAAGCCCGGCCACGTGCTGCTCTCGGCCGACTACAACCAGCTCGGCCTTCACGTACTCGCGCACCTCACGCGCGACCCAGCCCTGGTCGAACCGTTACGCGCGCGCGCCGACCTGCACGTGCTCACCGCCTCGGCCGTCCTCGAGAAGCCGATCGCGGAGCTCACGTACGAGGACCGCCAGCTCGGCAAGGTCGTCAACTTCGCGACGTTCGCGGGCCAGGGCTCGTCCGCGCTCGCGCTCCAGCTCAACATCAGCGCGGCCGAAGCCAAGGGGCTGATCGCGCGCTTCGATCGGCGCTACGCGCACGTCCGTGCGTTCCAGGACGAGCAGCTGCGGCTCGCCCGGGAGCGCGGGTACATCACGACGATCGCGGGCCGGCGCTGGCCGATCGGCGGCCTCGAATCGCTCGATTCGCGCGATCGATCGTATGCCGAACGTCTCGCTCGTCGCGCGACCCACGAGGGCTCGGTCTCGGACGTCGCGCGCCGTGGCCTCCTCGACGCGGATCTCGCCCTTCGCCGGGCGGGGCTGAGCGCACAGCCGCTCGCCGAGATCCTCGACGAGGTCCTGTTCGAGGTCCCGCAAGCCGAGCTGAGTCGTGCGGCGACGATCGCGGCCGAGGCGATGTCGCACGCGTTCGAGCTCGAAGTACCGCTCGTGGTCGGCCTCGAAGCCGGCCCCAACTGGGCTGATTTGACAGCGATAACGATCCCCTGACCGACAGGATTCAATGGTGCAATTCTTGAACACCGCACGAGAGGTGGCAGGCCACGTCGTCGAGATGCAGACCAGGGCGCGGCGACCGTGTCAGGACAGCACGGTGTGCGAACGCCGCAGTGCGGATCTCGAACATCAGCTCGCCGCGCGTGACGAGTTCATCGCAACCCTCGGAGTTGAGCTGCGCAACTCCGTTGCTCCGCTGGTCCTGCTCGCCGACCACTTCGACCGCCTCAAAGTCACAACCGACCCCGCGATCGCGGCCCGGGTCTCCCAGCTCAACCGACAGGTCCGAAAGCTCACGGTCACGATCGACCGGATCACCGAGCTGTCGGCATTGCGCGAAGGCAGGATCGACCTCTCGTACGAGCTCGTCGATCTGCAGGACGTGCTCGAAGACGTCGTGCGCGAGCAGGCCAACGATGCCCTCCGGTCCGGCGCGCGCTTGCACGTCGTTCGTGCGCCCCCGGTGCAGGGCTGGTGGGATCGCGCGCGGGTCAAGCAGATCGTTGCGAACCTGGTCGAGAATGCGATCCGGTACGGCGACGGAGCCGAGGTCGAGCTTGCCACCGAGCTTCACGGCACACAGGCCGAGCTCTCTGTCAGCGACAACGGGCCCGGCATTCCGATCGAGCATCGCGAGTTCCTGTTCGACCGATTCGAGCATGCCCCTCCCCACGGAGCCGGTGGTTTCGGCGTCGGTCTGTGTGTTGTCAAGCTGCTGAGCGAAGCGATGGGTGGGACGGTGACACTCGAATCGGGAACAGCGGGCGCGCGCTTTTGCGTGACGCTCCCGCGTGGTTGAATTTTCGCCATGACGGACACGCGCGCTCTCGACACGGGAATTCCCGGCCTCGAACACGATCTACATCACGCTGCTTGCCGCGTCGCTCACGCGGACGGTCGCGCACCTCCGCGGCATGGAGTTCTTTCGCCCCGAGCTGATCATGAAGATGCGCTACCTCGCGTACGACAGCCGGATCCGTAAATTCCAGATCACCGATCGCGGCTTGCTCGTCGCTGACTCGTTCGATAGCGCCGAACAAATTTTCTCGGGCATGGCCCGTACCATCGAGAATGAGTAGCCCAAGGACATGAAGCTCTACGTCCTCATCGTCGACGACGAATTCGGACTTGCGGATATCACCGCAGATCTGTTGACCGATCGTGGCTATGAAGTGGCGATCGAGATCAACGGTAAGCTCGGCCTCGCCAGCCTGCAGAAGCGGCCGGCCGACATCGTGCTCAGCGATCTCATGATGCCGATCATGGACGGCCCCGAAATGATCCGGCGGATCCGGCAGGACCCGGCTCTCGTGCGAATTCCTATCATCCTGATGACCGCGTTGCCAGAAGCTGCACCGACGGGCGAACTCGGCCAGCACGATGCGTTGATCGTGAAGCCGTACAAGATCGCCGAGCTTGTGGCGCTGATCGAGAAACTCACGAAGCGCTGACATATAGTGCGCGGATGACCAAGGTCTCCACGTTCGCCATGGGGCTGTCCCTCATCCTCAGCTTCGCCGCATGCGGCGGCAAGAAGCCGCCACCGCCTCCCGCGCCCGCGCCCGCACCGATCGTCGAAGCGAAGGCCGAGCCGGTCGCGCCACCAGCGCCGCCGCCGCCCAAGCACGCGACCGCGAGCATGACTGGCACGGCAAAGTACAAGGCCGTGAAGGGCACCGTCGAGTTCAAAGAGACACCGGACGGCATCGAGGTCACCGCGAACCTCGAAGGTCTCAAGAAGGGCGACCACGGCTTCCACATCCACGAGAAGGGCGATTGCTCGGCCCCCGATGCGATGAGCGCGGGTGGTCACTTCAACCCGACCAACATGAAGCACGGCGCGCCGGATGCTGAAGAGCACCACGAGGGGGACATGGGCAACATCACGGCCGAGAAGGATGGCAAGGCCACCAAGACGTTCACGCTCAAGGGCGCGACGCTCGGCGACGGCAACACCTCGATCGCGGGCAAGGGTTTCATCATCCACGCGAAGGCGGATGACATGAAGACCCAGCCGACCGGCAACGCGGGCGATCGCGTCGCGTGCGGCACGATCACCGTCGACGAAGCGAAGTAACTTCGAGGAGCGACTCGCCTGGAATTGCTAGCTACTCCAGCGCGATGTCGGCGATCAGGTAGCCCGCGGTACCTTTGATTGCCGGCGCGCCGAGCTGGATGCCTGCAAACGCTGGCATCGGCAGGTTGCCGAGCGCGCTGTCCGCAGCGTCGCCGACGACCCCCCACACCGACGTCACGATGCTGTGCAGCGCATCGTCGGTGAGTGGCCGAACGACCGTGGCGGCCTGCGAGACGATCTGCGCATGGACGTCGGGCGTGCCGACGGTGAGGCGCAACTTGCCAGTCTGTGAGGGGCTCATCTCGAGCGTGGCCTTGACCGACAGGGCGAACGTCTGCACCGGCGCGCCCGCATCATCGGTCGCGGTGACGATCAGGTCACCGATCGCGAGCTCGAGGCCATCGTCGCCCGTGGTCACCGTCGGCGGCAACGACATCTCGAGCGACAGCTTCGTCACGGTCGGATCGAGGATCGCCGAGAGCGGACCGAGCGCGCTACTCGGCACGGTCCTGTCGAACGCGCCTGCAGCCCACAGACCGGCAAACAGCTGGTTGACCGAATCAGCAGCGAGCGCGAGACCGATGCCGGTGCTCTGCGCGAGAAGGTCTTCGTTCATCGGCATCGGCAGCGCGAGTGCCATGCCGCCCTCGCCGCCCGTGACCCTCACCGACGTATCGACCAGGACCGTGAGCCCCGACGCGGTGATCGAGATTTTCGTCGGCACCGCCGTGATCGCTGCCATCTCGCCAAGAATGGTGGCGGCAATCGGCTTCGCGACGAGACCCGCGAGTGCGTTATCGGCGATGGCCGGGACCTTGTCGTGGATCATCGTAGTGAGCGCGCCCTCGACCTTGCCGCGAACGATGCCGTTGAACAGGTCTTCGATCGCGCCGGGCACGCCACCGACATCCATGCTGAAGTTGTCGAGCGACACGGTTACCGCGCCGACCGACGTCTTGATGGCCTTGTTCGCGACCGCGACGCCGAGTGCGCCGTGGAGGTGTGCCGCACTCGATCTCACGGTGATCGTGGTCGAGCCACCGATGCACGCGAGCTTGTAGCTCGCGTGCAACTTGACGACGACGTTGCTGATCGTGAGATCCGTGCCGAGCGACGTCGCGATCGGGGCGAGACCGACCGTGATGTTCGAAAGATCAATGCTGGTGATATCGATCGTCGCGCCGAGGCAACCTGTATTGTTGTAGACCGGGTTCATCGCCTGCGCCGCCGCGGTGTAGTCGATCGATTTCGCGGCGGTTGCCATGGTGCTGCCGATCGACTTCAAGGCCGCAAGGCTCGCGTGCATGCCCAGCGGCGACTTCGCGCTGCCATCCGTCGCCGCGGTTGTGCCAGCGAGGACCGCACGGACATCCTCGAGATCGATCGAGCCATTGATCGCGTGGCTCTCGATGATCGAGATACCGGGTGCGACATCGATCGACGCGGTGAACGAACCATCCGCGGCGGGCGTGACCTGCGTGCCGTTGACCGTGACCGAGGTCGCGTTCGTCGCCGTGCCGGTGACGGTCAGCGGGCCGGCAGTTGCGGTGGTGCCACGCGCGGGGCTCGTGATCACCAACGTGGGTTCGGCCGCCTGATCGGCACCCGCGCACGCGACCACGAACAGGGAATATGCGATTACGCCGATGGCCCTCATGCAGGTCTTGAAATGCAGTGCTCGTGCCGCCCAGGCAGTTGAGCTAATTATCTGTAATCGATGGCTAAGGCGTCGCGTTGCAGGCGGCGGTAGGGTTCGCCATAACAGCTCGCGAAGTCAGGGGCGCGAGGCTCCGCTGCCCACGCCCATCCGCAGCTGGTAGTTCGCGGCCCTTTAGTTTGCAGCCGGATCGTGGCGCTTCGCGAACCGGTCTCGGTGCTCCGGCGAGATCGGCGGCGGCACGGCGCGACGACGAACCTCGGTGCCGGTCAACACCGCGCCGGCTCGGACCTGCCAGCTGACGACATCGACATTGTCGGTGACGAGCTGGAGCTCGCAATCTCCGGAGGCTGCGCGCGCCGCGAGCACGTCGATCCATGCGCGGCGCTCCGCGATGGTCGCATCGTTACTCCAGGTCTCTTCGAAGATCACGATCTCGTGTTCGTTGACCTCGGTCACTGATTCGAGCCAGCGCTGGAGATCGAGTTGATCGTATTCATCATCGACGGGCTGTGCCTCCAGCCAATCGCCGAGCACTTCCGCTGCCGGGCGCCGCGTGACGAACCGACCGTACAACGTATGCGTGCCTGCACTCATGCGCGAGTCCCGTGTGCAACGTCGGGACCGAGCTGGAGGTACGTGTGGTCGCGTGGTTGCGCGCCAGATCGTGCGCACGCGCGTGGGCATCGCTCGCGGCAGACTGCACTGCGCTGTCCGCGGCTAGTGAAGCTTCCGCTGCAATTCTTTCGCGGCGCGGTGGTTCGGTTCGAGCTGGAGCACGGCCGCGACGCGCTTCCTCGCTTCGCCGAGCTCGCCAAGCTCGGCACACGCGGCGGCGAGCTCGGTCAAGGCATCGGTGAAGTATGGCGCGAGCAGCGCCACTTGTTCGAGCTCGCGTTTGCCGGTCGCAAAGTCGCCACGCCGCATCGCCGCGTTGCCGAGCTCGAGGTGTGGGATCATGAGGTGCGACGTGCTCGGATCACGCGCGAGTTGCGCGAGGGCGAGCTCGCCACGAGGATCGCGCATGTCGAACAGCGCGAGTGAACACGCGAGCCGCACCCGTAGCGACGGATCGGCGAGCTTGCCCGCGACCTGGTCGGCGGCCCCCTGGGCACGCGCGTCGCCGAGCGCTTCACAGGCCTTCGCGCGCAGCATCGTGAGCTCGCTCGCGAGCAGCGGCGCCAGCTCAGGAATCGCGGCCGCGTGGCTGCGACGACCGAGCGTGATCGCGGCGGCACCGCGCAGCGTCGGGGCTTCGGTCGGATCGGCGACGACCGCGCGCAGCGCAGGACCGCTCGTCGCCGCGGTGGTCTCGTCGAAGGCATCGGCGAGGCGCTCGCGGCGCGCCGTGCGAGCAGCCGCGCCGGGCCACCACGTCGCGATGGTGGCGGCGAGCTCGGTCGGCGATTTCTGTGCGTGACACACGCTGCACGCGTTCGGCACACCGTGCCGCGCCGTGGTGTTCGGTGCCGGCACGTCGATCGCGTGATCGGCGAACTTGTCGAGCACGCCTGCGACGACCGGCGGCATATGGCAGGCGATGCAGGTCGCGGTCTTGTGATGCGAGTGGTCCGGCGCGAGGTCTTTGTGACAAGACATGCAGAGCTTGGTGGGCTCGCCGCGGAGCTCGGCATGCTTCGCGCCCGGCGCGTGCGGTGCGGAGTGACACGTCAGGCAGGTCGCACCACCCTTGCGGTAACAGGCCGATTGCAACATCGCCTGGTATTCGAAGCTCGACGTCGCCGGGCGACCATCGGCGAAGAAGTCGCTCGAGGTCCCGCCCCCCGGCAGCGTGATGACGATCGGATCGTAGGCCTCGTCGTAGTCGCCGCGCAGATCGAACGCGTGATCGGCATCGAGCAGCGGCCACAGCGGTTGCCGCGGACCGTGACATCGCGCGCACGCGGTGATGTTCGTCGTCGAGGGCTTCGCGATGTCGGCCTTGTTCGAAGAATCGATGTGCGTACTTCCCGGGCCGTGACACGCCTCGCACGCGACCGTGAAGTCCGAGGCGGTCGTGGTCCACCTGCCCTTGTCATTCGCGACGCGCAGGTTCGTGGTGTGGCAGTCGAGGCACTCGTGGTTCGCCATGCGGCGGGCGTTCGTCCACCAGAACGGATGCTCGGGAGTGAGCGCGCCTTGCTTGGCCTCGGTGAAATCGACCCACTTGTTTTCAGACACATGAAAATAGACCGGCAGCACCTGCCAGCGCCCGTCGGGGAACACGGTCACCGCGTCCTGCATTCGCTTGCCACCGATCACCCAGTCGACAGGAAAGTCCGCCTGGCTACCCGCCGGCCCCGCGGTGCGCATCGAGTGATCCTTTCCGTGGCGCGTCATCGTCGCCTCGCTCGACGTACCCTCGAAATGCGCGTTCGCAAAATCACCGACGACGAAGGCATCGGTCGCCGGTGACAGCGCGCGCGCGTGCCAGCTCTTGGCCCAGCCCTTGGATTCCTTGCCGTGGCAATCGCTGCACGCGGCGCTACCGACAAACGTGCGCGGCGGTGCGCCGGCATCCGGCGTGAACGCTGGCATCGTGATCTGCGGCTTGCCGATCACGGGAGGTGGCGTCGGAGCGACAACCGCCGCGGGCGATCGCGTCAGCTCGTACGCGACACCGCCGGTGATGACCAGCGCGACGACCGCGAACGGTACGAACCGTTTTCTCACTAGTACGCGTAGCCGATCGAGCCATCGAGCGTCGGCCAGATTTCTCCGAATGCGGGCCGGCTGCTACCACCGGGAATCCGCGCCTGATCGTATTGCGCGCCGAGCCCGAGCGCGATGTGGAAATGTTCCGCGAGCAGCCACGCATAACCGACCGACGCGCCGACCGCCCACGTGACGCCGTTGCCGCGCGACGCGCTCGCGACGCCTGCTTGGCAGAACGGCGAGAGCCACCAACCGGTCGGTGTCTGCGCGCGCAGATATAGCATCGGTCGAACGCGACCGACGAAGCCCTGAACCTCGAAGAACGTGTCTTCCTGCGTCCACGGCGTATACGACTCGGCCGCGATCTGGAGCGCTACGTGATCGCTGACCGCGCGCTGGTAGCCGATGCCCACGACATGCAGTCCGAGGTCGGCCAGCATGAGGTTCTGTGGATCTGCACGCGCGACGCTTGCGAGCACCACGACCAGCGCGACAACCACTTTCATCCGCTGGAGCATACGGCTGAGTCCGCCAGAACGCGCGACTGTCGCCTCGAAGAAGCGGCGGATCAGGCCTTCCCGCCTAAATGATTCGACCCATCTCGCGATACTCGAGGCGCGCAGCCTCGACGAGATCGGCGTTTGTCACGGCCCGGTTACCTTCGGCCGCCGAGAGCGCGGCACGCAGCACCGCCTTCTTGATGTAGCCACCAGCCATCTCGAACTGGCGCGCGAGCGTGTCCCAATCGATATTCGGCGCGAGCGGCGCTTGCGGCGGGAACATGCTCCGCCACAGCTTCGCCCGCTCCGGTGCCTCGGGGAGCTCGAACGCGATCGAGAATCTCACGCGACGACGGAACGCTTCGTCGATGCCTTGATCGAGGTTCGTCGCGAGCAGCGTGACGCCGTCGAACGTCTCCATGCGTTGCAAGAGATAGTTGACCTCGAGGTTCGCGTAGCGATCGTTGGCCGAGGTCACGGTCGTCCGCTTCGCGAAGAGCGAATCGGCCTCGTCGAAGAACAACACCGCGTGCGAGGTCTCGGCCTCTTCGAAGATCCGCGCGAGATTCTTCTCGGTCTCGCCGATGTACTTGTTCACCACCTGCGACAGATCGATGCGATAGAGATCGAAGCCGAGCTCGTGCGCGAGCAGCTGGCAGACCATCGTCTTGCCGGTACCCGGAGGTCCCGAGAGGATCGCCGAGACGCCGCGGCCGTACGGCAATTTCGCGGCAAAGCCCCACTCCTCGAGAAGGACGGGCTTGTAACGGGCGAAGCGAAGGACCTCGCGCACCGCATCCATCGTGTCCTTCGGCAGCACGAGGTCATCCCATTTGAAGCCCGTGGGAATGCGCTGCGCCATCGTGCCGAGCCGGTGCGAGAACGTGAGCCGCGCGGCATCGCTGAGCTCGTCGAGCTGGATCTGTGGCGCATTCGGCTCGCGCAACCGCGCGGTTGCTTCGGCGCGCCGTGCGACGCGCGTGATGGTCGAGCCGGTGAACGAGTAGCGCGCCGCGACGGTCTCGACATCCTCGGGCTTCGCGAGCGGCGCCGGCAGCTCGCGCCGCCAGAGCTCGAGGCGCTCGCGAAAGCTCGGCGCCGGGACCTCGAGCTCGACGAGCTCGGGAATCGCGTTCGCGAGCCACGATGGCCGCACGCTGAGCGTGAACACCATCGCGATCGCGAGCGTGGCGGCGCCTTCTGCGATCGCCTGGCCGACACCACGCGGCACTCCATCTTTGAACGCATCGCGACCGTCGAGGATCGCGACCGCATCGCGGAGCGCGGCCTCGCGGAGCGCGGCATTGATGAGCTCGAAGGCTCGCGGCTCGTCGCCGACCGCCGCGAGATCGATCCGCACACACGAAATCTCGCGCTCCGCGAGCAGCGCCTCGACGAGCATCGCCCGACCTACGCCCTCGGGTCCGGCGAGCACCACGCGCGGCGCGGCACCGCCGCTGCCGACGAGCGCGCGGCGGATCTGCGCGATCTTGGCCTCGTCCATCACGACCGCGGCGAGCGCCGCGGGCTCGTGCGAGACGCGGACGAAGCCTCGGACCGCTTCATCGACGGTGTCGTGGCCGCGCAGGAACGAGACGATGCGATCCGCGAGGCGGACCGTGCGCATCGAGGAAGGCGTGTTCTCCGTCGGCGTCGAGAGTGTGAGTGCGCCGTGGCGACGCAGGGGTGCGGTGTCATCCAGCCGGGCGTAGACCCGATCGATGTCGTCTTCCTCGCGACCACCGATCAGGCGACCGAGGAAGCTGAGGTCGACGCGTTTCTTCGTGAAGTCGTCGAGCGCGAACGTGAACGCGCGCTCGAGCTCGGGATCGAGCTCCGGTGCGAGTAGCACGGCGACGATCGCGAGATCGATCTTGTCGAGCCAGAACACGCGCACGAGCCGCGCGAGCGGTGTAAAACGATCATCGGCGAGCGCGGTGCGCAGCGCGGCGAGCGCGTCGGCAACGCGCGCATCCTCGGAATCGGCATCGGGGCCGAGCTCGCTCAGCTCGCCGCGCAGCGCGATTACGACCTCCTCACTCGAAGGACCGAACGCGCTGCCTGCCTGGAGGCGGCGACGATGCGCGTGGATCACCAGGAAGCGCGAGAGCAGCGCGCGGGCGAGTGCCGCGGCGAGCGCGTTGACGCTGGAGGCCATCGCGGGCAGTTTAGCAGGCGAGCCGGCTGACCGCGACGAACTGGACCGCGCATGCCGCGATGATCACGAGATGGAAGACCTCGTGATAGCCGAAGACCTTCGGCGAGGGGTCTGGCCACTTGATCAGATAGATCACGGCGCCGAGCGTGAAGGTCACGCCACCGGCGAGGATCAGCCAGAACGTGTCGCGATCGACCGCGCCGTAGAACGCGGGTAGGTAGGCGACCACGACCCAGCCGGCGGCGACGAAGCACGAGGCCGTGATCGTGCGCGGCGCATGCGGCCAGGCGAGAGCGCGGATCACCCCCGCGCCGCACACGATCCACGCGAGGAGCAGCAGCTTGTTGCCGGAGTGGCCACCGAGACCGAGCAGCGCGAACGGGGTGTAGGTGCCGCCGATGCACAGGAAGATCGTGCCGTGATCCGCGCGTCGCAGCCAGTTGAAGACCCGCTGGCTCCAATCGGCGCGATGGAGCGTGCCGCTGACCCAGAACATCGCCGCGAGCCCGCTCGCGTAGATCGCGACCGGCAGCCGTGCACCTTCGCGCACGCACGCGACCAGGATCGCGCCGGCAACGATCGCGACATAGGCCGCGATCCTGTGCGAAACGCCGCGATACTTGGGGCGCGGGCCGGGAACCACGACTCCACGATGACACCACCGGCGGCCCGATAGCCGAACCATTTGGTCACGGCTATGTCAGCGGCCCGAAACGGCCAGCGCAGCGCTAATTAGGTCCTTCGCCACGGTCGTCGGGGGGACCTGGCTGCGTTTGCCCTTGCCGATGCCGAACCAGGTCCGGACGTCGACGTCGAGGCCGAGGCCGTGCATGTAGTTGTAGAGCGCCTTGCGCAGTCCGGCCCCGAGCGCCTCGTGATCCGTGCCGGTCGGATCGTCGAACGCGAGATCATTGCGCGCGAACGTGATGACCGGCGCTTTGTGAAGCCGGATGCCGTAGAGCTCAGGCTGCTTGCCGATCGGGCTGTGCGCGGTCGCCGCAAAGCGATGCCAGAACGCAGATTGCACGCAGCCCGCCTCGAACAGCTGGCGCACGCGCTCGAGCGAATCGACGGTCTCCTGTGCGGTCTCGGTCGGAAACCCGTACATCAAGTACGCGTGGACCATGATGTTCGCGTCGCTGAACGCGCGGGTCACGCGAGCGACTTGCTCGACGGTGACACCCTTGTTGATGAGACCGAGCAAGCGATCGGAAGCGACCTCGAGCCCACCACTCACCGCGACGCAGCCGGAGCGTGCCAGGAGTGCGGCGAGCTCGGGCGTGAACGTCTTCTCGAACCGGATGTTCCCCCACCACGTGATCACCACGTTGCGCGCGAGCAAGCGCTCGGCGAGCGCCTTCAATCCCGCCGGCGGTGCGGCTTCGTCGACGAAGTGAAAGCCCGTCTGGCCGGTCTCCTTCACGATCGCCTCGATCCGATCGACGAGAATATCGGCGTGGACCGGGTCGTAGCGCGAGATGTAGTCGAGGGTGATGTCGCAGAACGTGCATTTCTTCCAGTAACAGCCGTGCGCGATCGTGAGCTTGTTCCACCGGCCATCGGACCAAAGCCGATGCATCGGGTTGAGCATCTCGAACAGCGAGAGATATTTGTCGAGCGCGAGCCCGACGTATGTCGGTGTGCCGGCGTCGCGCAGCGGCACGTCGTGCAGGGCAGCATCGCTGCGCAACACGACCTCGTGGTCGACGCGCACGAACGTGCGGAGCAGCGGCTTTGCCGGATCGCGCAGATGATCGATCAACGCGAGTAAGGGCCGCTCGCCATCATCGAGCGTGACGTAATCGACGTAATCGAACACGCGCGGATCGCTGAGCTCGCGCAGCTCGGTATTCACGTAGCCGCCACCGAGCACGATCGTGATCTTTGGCGCGATCGCTTTGAGCGCCTTCGCGATCCGGAATGCGCCGTACACGTTCCCGGGAAACGGCACCGTGAGTCCGACCACCTCGGGCGTGTGCTCCTCGTAGAGCTCCTTCGCGATGTCGTCGAGCGTCGCATCGATGAGTGTCGGGTCGCCCTCGAGCTCCTCTTGCAGTGCATCGAACGTCGCCGCGCTCGCCGCGAGGTGCTCGCCATAACGCGACAGCTCGAAATGGGGCTGGATCCCTTCGCGCACCACGTCCGCGACGTCATCGATATAGAGGCTCGCGAGGTGTTTCGCGCGGTCCGCGATCCCGAGCATGCCGAATGCCCATTGCAACGGATCGTCCTCGCCCTTGTCTGCGATCGCCGCGAACCGCGGTCCCTCCGGCAAGAACGTGCGCGTCGCGATCCGCATCGCGAGCGCAGGGTCCCGGCCCTGCAGAAACGCCACAACGGCATCGATCGTCTTGACGTAGCGATCCGCGTGCTCCATGAAGCTCGCGATCGATTTCGGCAGGCTTTCGGCACCCACGGTGTCTTCGATGTTTCGGGCGGCCTCCATCCGCGCCTCGAGCTCGGCCACGATCGCCTCTAGACCCTCGCGCGAGAACACCCGCAGGAACAATTCGATCGCCGGGTCCGCCTGCCGAACGTCCAAGTCAAGCTCGGCCGCGTGTTGTCGCAAAAATCCCGTCAAATAAGCCGTCGCTGGATACGGCGTATTCAGCTGCGTCATCGGCGGAGTCAGGAGAAGGATGCGCAACGCCTGACCATCCTAGCTGCCATCCGGGCTGACTGGTAGGGTCGGACGCGATGCGGCTCAACAAGTATCTCGGCGAGAGTGGTTCCTGGTCACGCCGGCAGTCCGATGACCTGATCGCGGCTGGAAAAGTGACTGTCAACGGGGAGGTCGCTACCCTCGGCGCCAAGGTCGAACCAAGCGACGAGGTCCGAGTCGAGGGCGAGCTCGTCGGCGGCGCCCGCAAGAAGGACGCCCCGGTCTACATCGCGCTCAACAAGCCGATCGGCATCACCTGCACGACCGAACGCCACATCGAAGGCAACATCATTGACTTCATCGGGCATGCCGAGCGCATCTTCCCGATCGGTCGCCTCGACAAAGAGTCCGAAGGCCTCATCCTCCTCACGAACGATGGCGACATCGTGAACGAGGTCCTCCGCTCCGAGTTCAACCACGAGAAGGAATACGTCGTCGAAGTCGACCGCCTCCTGGGTCACGACTTCGTCGAGCTCATCGAGGCCGGCATCCACCTCGTACCCGAAGGCGTGACCAAGAAATGCAAGGTCACGCTCCTGGGACCGAAGACCTTCAACATCGTACTCACCCAGGGGCTGAACCGACAGATCCGCCGCATGTGCAGCGAGCTCGACTACCAGGTCGTCGCGCTCCAGCGGATCCGGTTCATGAACATCAAGCTAGGTAACCTCGCGATCGGCAAGTGGCGCAGCCTCACGCCCGCCGAGCTCGAAGGCCTTCGTCCGCCGGGCGGACTGAACGACAAGAAGGCGAACAACGAGTCCGTTCCCAGCACGCCGAAGGCAAAGCCTAACAAGTCTGGCGGCGCGACGAAGCCGAATCCCGATCGCGAAGGCGGGTACGCGGCTGGTCGCGGTCGCGGTCGCGGCGCGGGCGGCGGGCGCGGCGTGGGCGGTGGTGGCGGGCGCGGCGCGACCAGTGAGCGCGGCGCGAGCAGTGGTGGTTACGGCGGTCGCGGCGCGAGCAATGGTGGCTACGGCGGTCGTGGCGCGAGCAGTGGTAGCTACGGCGGTCGCGGCGCGAGCGGTGATCGCGGCGCGGGCGGCGGTTACGTCGGTCGCGGCGCGAGCAGAGATCGCGGCGCGAGCAGTGGTGGCTACGGCGGTCGCGGCGCGAGCAGTGATCGAGGCGCTGGCGGCGGCGGCGGCGGTTACGCTGGTCGCGGCGCGAGCAGTGATCGCGGCGCAGGCGGCAGCGGCGGTTACGCTGGTCGCGGCGCGAGCAGTGGTAGCGAGCCGGATCGCGGCGCGGGATCCGATCGCGGCGCAGGCCGCGGTGGGTACGCAGGTCGCGGCGCGAGTAGCGAACGCGGTGCCGGTAGCTCCGGATATGGTGTTCGTTCGTCCTCGACCAGCGGTACCGATCGCGCGGGCGGCGGTGGCCAGGCGGGTCGTGCGGTGGACGGTGGTCGTGGTGCTGGTGCGTACGGGGGTGGCCGCGCGAGCGCCGGCGGCTACGGCGGTCGTGGCGCGGCCAGTAGCGACCGCGGTGCAGGCGCGAGCCGTCCCGCAAAAGGCGGTTTCGGCTCGACGCGTCCCGCCGGTGCTAGCAGTGGTCGTCCGAGCGGCGGACGTCCCAGCGGCGGTCGCGGCGGTGGCGGCGGTCGCGGCGGTGGTCGTTAGTAGATAGCGCGCTCATGATCGTCTCGTACGGGATGCCCTCGAGCCGGACGATGCTTTGCGGGTGACAGCTCGTAGGAATCACGAATGGCGACGAGCAGCCCAGGTGCAGCGATGTTCACTCAAGACGCCTTGGCGGCGCCCTGCTTGATCTGTTCGACGACGCCCGGATCGGCGAGCGTGGTGAGGTCGCCGAGGTCACCCGGATCGTTGCCGCCGGCTTCGGCGATCTTGCGAAGGATGCGGCGCATGACCTTGCCCGAGCGCGTCTTCGGGAGGCCGGGCACGATCTGGAGCTTGTCGATGCGCGCGTGCGCACCGATCATCTTGCGACAGGCGGCATCGAGCGCGGCGTGATCGACCGACGGTGCGGCGACCACGAACGCGTAGATGCCCTGGCCTTTCGCATCGTGGGGGTAGCCGACGACCGCGGCTTCGGTGACCCCGGCGGCGCTCGTGATCGCCGATTCGAACTCGGCGGTGCCCATGCGATGACCGCTGACGTTGACGACATCGTCGACGCGACCCGTGATCCAGTAGTCGCCATCTTGGTCGCGACGACAGCCATCGCCGGTGAAGTACACGCCCGGAACCTCTGCGAAGTACGTCTTCACGAAGCGCTCGTGATCGTTCCACACGGTGCGCGCTTGGCCCGGCCAGGGTTGCTCGAGGAACAGCCGGCCTTCGCCGGGACCTTCGATCACGGTGTTGTTCGAATCGCGCAGCGCCGGCACGATGCCGGGCAAGGGCTTGTTTGCCGAGCCTGGCTTCGTGGGCGTGACACCCGCGATCGGATTGATCGCGTGGCCGCCGGTCTCGGTCTGCCACCACGTGTCGATGACCGAGCAGTGCTTGTTGCCGACCACGTCGTGATACCAATTCCAGGTCGTGGGGTTGATCGGCTCGCCCACGGTGCCGAGCACGCGCAGCGACGAGCGATCGTACTTTTTCACGAAGTCGTCGCCCGCATTCGCGAGCACGCGCAGCGCGGTCGGTGCGCCGTAGAAGATCGTGATGCGATGACGCTCGACCATGTCCCAGTAACGACCCGCATCGGGATACGTCGGCACCGATTCGAACATCACCGTCGTGGTCCCATTCGCGAGTGGCCCGTACACGATGTACGAGTGACCCGTGATCCAGCCGACGTCGGCGACGCACGCATAGATATCGCCTTCGCGCAGCCCGAACGAGGTCGCGTGCGTGTACGCGGCGTACGCCATGTAGCCGCCGGTCGTGTGCAACACGCCCTTCGGTTGGCCCGTCGACCCCGAGGTGTACAGAATGAACAGCGGGTGTTCTGCCGGCACGATCGCGGGTGCATGGGTGTCCGCGCCCGCTGCGACGACATCGTGCCACCACAGGTCACGGCCTTCTTGCAACGCTACCGGATCGCCGGTGCGCCGGAGCACGACGACCTTGTCGACCGCGGTCTCCTTGCACGCTTCGTCGATAGTGGCCTTGAGCGGAATCTTCTTGCCGCCGCGCAAGCCGGCATCTTGCGTGATGATCAACTTCGCGCCGCAATCACGCACGCGACCCGCGATCGCCGACGCCGAAAATCCGCCGAACACGACCGAGTGCACCGCGCCGAGCCGTGCGAGTGCGAGCATCGCAATCGCCGCTTCGGGCACCATGCCCATGTAGAGGATGACGCGATCGCCTTGCGCGACGCCTAGGCTCGCGAGCGCGTTCGCGAGCCGACACACCTCGCGATGAAGCTCGCGATACGTGATCCGGCGAATGTCGCTCGGCTCGTCGCCTTCCCACAGGATCGCCGCCTGATCGCCGCGCTTGTCGAGGTGACGATCGAGGCACTGCACGCTCGCGTTGAGCGCACCATCTGCGAACCATTTCAACGGCGCGTCGGCGATCGTCGCGAAGCTCCCCTCGAGCCCCTTCGTCGGCGGGGTCGCCCAGGTGATCCGCTCGTTCGCCACGCCCAACCAGAATCCATCGGGGTCGCGCTGCGCGGTGTCCCAGTCCTGTTGGTACTCGGCGAGAGTGGTGATCGTCATGACGCGGATCCTACACCGCCACATCCGCGAAGCTAGGCCAGCGTCTTTTCGATCTGCTCGACGCCACCGTCCAGTCCGTGCAGCGTGATGCTGGGCACCACGAAGCCGTAGTCGAGCTGCTGGACATGGTGCGCGGATCAGCCGACCTCGACGATGACCCAGTGCTCCTTACGGTCGTCGACGAGCGGGATGCGAAGGTCGGCTTGCTCGAGCTCATCGACGGTGACGCGGCCGACCGTGGACCCGGAGCCGACACGCTTGACCTGAATGTGATGCACGGTCTGGCGGTACCGGTAGTGGATCGCGAAGCCGGGCCAATCAGCGGGCATCACCGGCACGATCTTCAAGCGGTCGACCTCGAGCGTGAGGCCGAGCAGCGACTCGATGATCAAGCGATACATCCAGCCTGCCGAGCCCGTGTACCAGGTCCAACCACCGCGCCCGGGGTATTGCGGGTTCGTATAGATATCGGCCGCCATCACGTAGGGCTCGACCCGATAGCGCGCGATCGCCTCGGGCGTATCACCGTGATGCACGGGATCGATCGCATCGAAGAGCTGCCACGCGCGCTCGGTGCGCCCCGCCGCCGCAAACGCCATCACGGCCCACACCGCCGCGTGGGTGTACTGACCACCGTTCTCGCGCACGCCCGGGACGTAGCCCTTGATGTAGCCCGGATTGTGCGCACTCTTGTCGAACGGCGGATCGAACAGCTTGATCACCGCGAGCTCGTTATCGACGAGCCGCTTGTCCATCGCATCGAGCGCCAGATCGCGACGCTCTTGTGTGCCGCTCCTGGTCAAGGTCGCCCAGCTCTGGGGGAGCGCATCGATCTGGCACTCGTCGCTCGTGGCCGAACCCAGAGGCGCCCCATCGTCGTAGTAGCCGCGGCGGTACCACGCGCCATCCCAGGCATGCGCCTCGACGTTGGCGCGGAGCTCCGCGATCTTCGCGATGCATCTTTCGACGAACGCGGTGTCCCCTCGACCACGCGCGATCGGCTCGAACATGCGCATCACTTCGATCAGGAAGAACGCGAGCCACACGCTCTCGCCCTTGCCCTCGTCGCCGACGAGGTTCATGCCGTCGTTCCAGTCGCCGGTGCCCATCAACGGAAGACCGTGGGCGCCGAGCGTTAGCCCGTGTTCGATCGCGCGCACGCAGTGGCCATAGACCTCCGCACTCTCGTTCGATCGCGCAGGCAGATCGTAGTAGCTGTCCTCGTTCGCGTTGACCGCGCGGCCCTCGATGAAATCGATCTTCTCCGCGAGCACGCCGGTATCACCGGTTGCCGCGACGTAGCGCGCCGCCGCGTACGGCAACCACAGGTAGTCGTCCGAGATCCGCGTGCGAACGCCACGCCCGCTCGGCGGGTGCCACCAGTGCTGGACATCGCCCTGCGGAAATTGATGTGCCGCCGAGCGCAGGAGCTGTTCGCGCAGCAGGGCAGGATCGGCGTGTACCACCGCGCATGCATCCTGAAGCTGATCGCGATACCCGAATGCGCCGCCGGATTGGTAGAAGCCACTTCTCCCCCACATGCGTGCGGCGATCACCTGATACATCAGCCAGCCATTCGCGAGGAAATCGAGCGAAGGGTTCGGAGTCTCGACGTGAATCTGACCGAGTATCAGATTCCAGAATGCGTAGACGTCATCGAGTCCGCGTTGGGCCGCGCCGGCACCGCGATAGCGGGCGACGATATAGCGCGCGTCGTCGAGATCGCGGCCGGAGCCGAAGGCGAAGACGAGCTCGCGCTCGGAGCCATCTGCGATCTCGATCGCAGCGGTCTGCATCGCGAGACACGGGTCGTAGCCGGCCCCGACGCGCCCCGAGAGCTTGGTCCGGGCCAGTGCCGCAGGGCGAACCGGCGAGCCGCCGCGCCCCAAAAACTCGGTGCGATCGCCCGTGACGCTGCGCTCCGCTTCGCTGCACTCGAGGAATGCGACACGCGACGCGAAGTCATCACCGTACTGGTTATGCGCGAACAGCGCGCCCGTCTTGACGTCGATTTCCGTGGTGATGTGCAGCGCGTTCGGTGCGCGTTGCACGCCCATCACGAGCTCGAAGAAGCTGGTGACCGAGAGCTTGCGCACGCGGCCCGAGCGGTTCTTCAGCTTGAGCTTGAACAGCTTTACGGGCGCATCCATCGCCACGAACATCGTGAGCTCGGACTGGATGCCGGCATCTTGGGTCTCGTAGACCGAGTAGCCAAAGCCGTGGCGCGTGATGTAGGGCAGTGGTCCTGGCGCTGGAAAGAGCATCGGTGACCAGACCGAGCCATCTTCTTCGTCGCGGAGGTACATCGCCTCACCGCCCGGATCGCTGACCGGATCGTTATTCCACGGGGTCAGCCGATAGAGCTGCGCGTTCTCGCACCAGGTGTAGGCCGAGCCGGTCTCCGAGACGACGGTACCGAAGTACGAGTTCGCGAGCACGTTCACCCATGGCGCCGGCGTGCGAGACGCACGAGTCGTCGTGATCACGTACTCGCGACCATCCTTCGTGAACCCGCCGTGCCCATTGAACGCCGCGAGATCCGGACGCTGCATCGGGATGGCGACCGCGGTGCCACCGCGAACCTTCACCCTCTCGAACGCGATCGGCTTGAATGGCTCGTTGCGCGGCCGACGATCGATCTGCTCGGCGAGCGTACCGCCCGTATCACTCAGGATCACGCGCGCGACGGTCTGGAACAGGATACGATCCGGGTCCGTCATCTGGTCGGTTCGGCGGATGTAGATGCCGCCTTTTTGATCGACGAGGCTCGCATCTCCGATCACCGCGATCGCTCCCACGATCTGATCGTGGAGGTTCTGGCGATAACCCGATGGATCCTCGTTCCAGATCACGAGATCGGCCTGGAGGCCCTTCAAGCGCCAGTACATGTGCGCGCGTACGAGCTGGCGCACGAGCTCGAGGTTCTCGACCGCCGTGATCCGCACGATCACGATCGGCAAATCGCCGGAGATCGAATACGGCCATAGCCCTGCCTGACCGAGCCGGTTTGCTGCGATCACACGACGCGGTGCGCGCAGCGTGGGGTTCGCATAGATCACGTGACCGGCGAGCTGCTCCCACAACCGGATCTCGGCGTTGGTCGCGTCGAGCCGGCGCTGGATCACCTGGCTCTGCGCCCACGCGAGGTCGAGCACGCGATCCGCGAGATGCCGCGCGCGATACTTGTCGACCAAGGCGAGCGCCGCCTCGCGCGTCTCCGCGACGCCCGTCGCGATATGCAGCTGGATCACCTGATCCGGCGCGAGGTCTACCGTGTTGCGGATCGCCATGCACGGATCGAGCACCGAGCCCTGCGAGTTTCTGAGCGCCTTACGGTGCAGCGCGGCCGGATCTGCGGGCGTGCCTTCGCGACCGATGAACTCGCCGCGATCGGTCTCGTAGCTCGGCTTGCGCGAGGTCGTGGCGTGGACCACCATCGTGTGCGCGAGCCACGGCGGCTTCTCGCCTGGCGAGCGCGGGCGGCGCGTGAACAGGATCGCCTGCTGATCTTCGATGATCTCGGATTGCACGAACATGCCGGAGAACGCGCGATGGGCAGCATCTGCGCCCTTCGCATTGAGTACGACCTCCGCGAAGCTCGTGAGCTCGATCGTTTTTTTCTGCGTGCCGTGATTCGAGATGGTGATCCGACGCAGCTCGAGGTCATCCTCGGGCGACACCGCGATCTCGACGTGCGTATCGAGATCGTCGTCACGGCGGCGGAACTCGGCGCGCCCGGCCGAGAAGATCGCTTCGTAGCTCGCTCCCGGGCGCAACGTCGGCTGATACGCGGCGGACCAGAAGTTCCCACTCGTGACATCGCGGATGTAGCAGAACTGGCCCCAGTGATCGCGCGTCGCATCCTCGGCCCAGCGCGTGACTTCGTGATCGCGCCACCGGCTATAGCCGCCACCGGAGTTGCTCACCACCACGTGGTAGTTGCCGTTCGAGAGCAGCTGGATCTCGGGCGCAGGTGTATTTGGCGAGGCGAACACGCGCAGGTCGCGCTCGACATCATTCGAGCTGCGCACCGCCGAAACTTCGGCCGGATGCGGATACACCGCCGACGTGCGCGGCACGCGTTCATGCAGCACGAGGTCCGTCGCACGCATCGCGGGGTTCGCGAGGAACCGGCGCTGCATCGGGCGATCGAGTAGCGTGTACGCGAGCGCGAGGAACGACATGCCCTGGTGATGCGCCATGTACGACCTCACCGTCGCGGATTGCTTGCCGGGTGGCAGTCGCGTCGCGGTGTAGTCGATGGCTTCGTAGAAGCCGTACGGGCCGAGCTGGTGATCCTTCGCGAGGCGCTCGAGGTTCTGCACGGCCGCGCGTGGCGCGACCATCGTCGCCATCGCCGTCGCGTAAGGTGCGATCACGAGATCCGAACCGAGGCCGCGCTTGAACCCCAGGCCGGGCACGCCGAACGCGCGATACTGGTAGTTGAGGTGCGAGTCGGTCTTGTTGTAGCCGGACTCGGAGATGCCCCACGGCACCTTGCGCTCGCTTCCGTACTCGATCTGGCGTGCCACCGCGGCGTGATACGTCGCGTCGAGCAGCGTGCCCTGGTAGGTCGGCATCACGAGCAGCGGCATCAAGTACTCGAACATCGAGCCGCTCCACGACAGCAGGGTCGGCTGGCCGCCAGAGGTCGTGACGCGCCGACCGAGGTGAAACCAATGCTCCTCCGGAATCTTGTTCTCGGCGATCGCGATGAAGCTCACGAGCCGCGCTTCCGAGGCAAGTAGATCGTAGAAGCTGTTGTCGAGCCGGTGATCGGTGACGCTGTACCCGATCGAAAACAGATGGCGATTCGCGTCGTAGAGAAAATCGTACTCGCAATCTCCGAGGTCACCCGCACGCATCGCGAGCGCCTGCAGCTTCGCGGCGAGCTCCGGGCTTGCTGCCGCTAGCGTGGGAACCGCATCGCCGCCAGGCGCGAGCGTAACCAGTTCCGCGAGCTGCTCTTGGACCTGACGAGCGAGCTCGACACGCCAGCACGAGAGCTCCGGATCATCGTCGTGCTTGCGTGCCACGACCTGGGCCGCAGCCGCCAGGCGCGTCATCACGTCGCGCGCTTCCGAGAGACTCTTCACCGACGACTTCGTGAGCTCGCGCAGCGCCGCGAGCTCGGTCGCCGGCACACCGAGTTCCTCGACGAGCGCGATCGTATCGGTGATGCCCCGCAGCTGCGTCGCGCCGAAAATCGGCAGCGTCGCGAGCTCGCGAAGACCTTCCGCGAGCGTCACCAAGTGACCCGCAAGATTACCGCTATCCACGGTCGACACGTACATCGGCCGCAGCGGCTCGAGCGTCCGGGTGTCGTACCAGTTGTAGAAGTGACCACGGAACCGCTGGAGCTGATCGAGCGTCGCGAACGTGCGCTCGGTGCGTTCGACCACCTCCGCGATCGTCGCGTAGCCAAAATCGCGCGCGGTCAGGTTCGCGAGCAGCGACAGCCCGATGTTCGTCGGCGACGTGCGATGCGCGATGCCGACCGGCGGATCCTCCTGGAAGTTGTCGGGCGGCAGATCGTGATCCTCGGTGCTGACGTAGGTCCTGAAGAACCGCCACATCCGACGTGCCAGGCGACGCAAGAACATCCGCTGGGCCTCGTCGAGATCGACGCGAACCTCGGGCATGGCGCGGCTCGCCCACCACACGAACGCAGGTGCCAGCGCCCACAGCGCTGCCGCGGGCCATGCGAGCCACGGCGTCGCGGCGTGCCCGAGCGAGAGCTGGATTCCGATCGCCGTGCCCACGACCGGCGCCGGCCACATCTGCACGTAGCTCGACGCGAACCCGGTGTGCTGCGTGCGCTCGGCATCCGCCGCCGTCTTCCACTCGAGCAACTTCTTCTTCGTGATCCACAACCGAACCGCGACGCGTGCGATCGCCGAGAGGCTGATCGCAGCGTCCTCGGGCAAGCACGCGAACGAGAACGCTTCGCGCACGAACGCCTTGTAGAGCTGCTTGCGCACCGTGCGCGCATGCTCGGCGGGTGAGACCTCCTTGGGGCGGTGCGCGAGCTCGGTGTACGCCGCGAGCAACGGAGGAATCGCGAAGGTCGCGAACACGAGCCCGAGTGCGAGCCACGCCGCGCCGGGCAGCGTCCAACCGACGACGAGCACCGCGAGCATCGCGATCGGCACGACGCTCCGGCGTAGGTTGTCGAGGATCTTCCAGCGCGACAACGCCGAGATCGGGTTGTGCGGTCCCTTCGCGGACGGAATGTGCCCGAACATCCAGCGTGCGATCTGCCAATCGCCGCGGATCCAGCGCGCCCGCCGGCTCGCATCGACCGCGTAGGTCGAGGGAAAATCCTCGAACACGATCACGTCGCTGACCAGACCCGCGCGACCGTAGGCACCCTCGAGGAGATCGTGGCTGAGCACGCGATTATCGGGTAGCGCTCCCTCGAGGACGCCGCGCACCGCATCGATGTCGTAGATGCCTTTGCCGATGAACGAGCCCTCGGCGAACAGGTCCTGATAGACATCGGAGACCGCTCGCGTGTACGGATCGATTCCGGGATCGCCCGCGAACAACCTCGCGAACCGCGTGCGATGCGCGCTATCGAGAGTGATCGCGACGCGCGGCTGGAGGATCGCGTAGCCGTGGCTGACCCGGCCGCGCTGGCGGTCGATCACGGGGCGATTGAGCGGGTGCGCCATCGTGCCGACGAGCTCGTGCGCCGAATCGCGTGGCAGCTCGGTATCGCTATCGAGGGCGATCACGTAGTTGATGCCGACCAACTGGTCGACCGGCCCGATCGTCGTCGAGAATCGGTCGAGCTCACCGCGCAAGGTCGCGTTCAGATCCTCGAGCTTGCCGCGCTTGCGCTCCCAGCCCATCCACATCCGGTCCCGCGCATTGAAGCGGCGCGAGCGCTGGAACAAGAAGAAGCCACCGCAGTTCTCGAGATACTTCGAATTCAGCGCTTCGATCGCCTGGGTCGCGTGCGCGAGCAACGGCGCATCGCTGTCGAGGTGCGCCTCGTTGGCATCCCGAAAATCGCCGATGAGCGCGAAGCCGAGGTTGCGATCGCGGTTCGCGAGGAACCGGACTTCGAGCATCTCGACGAGATGATCGATGCCGCTCTCGCTCGTGAGCATCGCGGGCACCGCGACGAGGGTCTTGTGTGCGACCGGAATGCCGGTCGAGAAGTCGAGCCGCGGTAGCGCGTTTGGCTTGATCGCGAGGGTGGCGGCCCAGTGAATGATCGAGATCGAGAGCTGGCTCGCACACAAGGCGACCGCGACCGACCACGCGGCGATCCACACGACGTGATGGTGGTCCGTCATCGACATGTCGGCGACGATCGTCGTGAATGCGGCGGTCACGCCCGCGATCAGCGCGAGATACGCGACCACACCAAACCCACGGCCGACCCGCCGCACGAGCGCCCGATCGTGGGGCTTCTCCGCGAGCGCGAGCTGGAGTGCCCGAAGGCCGTCGTCGATCAGGAAGAACCCGACGTGATGCTCGGGACCCTCCGGTCGCGACGCCGCGAGCTCGATCGCCTTCTTCGCGACGTTGCGCTCGTCGAGCTTGCCGCGCGCTGCGAGCCGCTCGACGACATGGCGATAGCGATCGCGCGTCGCGAACTCCATCGCGGGATAGGTAGCGTCCTCGCGCAGCACCGCCTCGACGACCGACAAGCCTTCGACAAACTTGCGCCAATCGATCGCGTCGAGCGTGCGCAGACTCGTGATGCTGTTACCGACCGCGATCTGGTCGGCGGCCTGGCTCTGGCTCGCCTGCTGGAAGATGTGCTCGAGCGTCTGACCCTGCGAATCGAGCCGCTGCTCGAGCCACGCCATCGGCAGGGTCGAGGCAGCGCCCTGCCCTTGCAGCCGGCTCGCGAGCTCGGCGACGAACGGGACGGTCAGCGCCGGATCTGCCGCGACGAGCTCGCCGAGCGCCTTGACCACGCGCGACGCGTCGCCCGCGCCTTCGAGCAATTGAGCGGCCCAGTGTGCCGCGGCTTCGCGCTCGCCGCGCCCGGCGGTGACCGCCGCGATCACCGTGCGCAGATTCTCGATCAGCGCGATGCGCAGCATGATTGGAATCGCCCACAGCTCGCCGAGCTGCAGCGGATGAATCGTCTGATACGCCGCGATGAAGGCACGCAAGGTGTCGACGTCGACATGACCTTGCGAGTGAGAGATCAGCTCGAGCGCGAGGTCGTAGACCCGCAACGACCGAGTGCTCAGGTGTGGCAGGTTGCGGCTGTAACCCGAGGGCAAGTGCCGCTTCGAGATCCGGATCTGTTCTTCGATCAGGTGGTAGTTGTCGACAAACCATTCGGCCGCCGGCGTGATCTGCCGACCTCGCCCCACCGCGTCGGCGACCAGCGCGTACGCATCCGAGAGTGCTGCGTGATTGGCGGCCAAGCGAGCGAGCAACTCGTCATCGCGATCGCTCGGACCTAGCTGGTGGCTGGCGGCTAAAGATCTCGCATGGCCTTCGAGCTGGCTGACACTGAACAACTCGGCAAGAGCCATGTGAATACGCATAGTTCAGCAACACCCATGCCGCGAAGAACTCGTAGAAACGCATGGAATCGCGATCCACCCGAGTGCGCAGGCTACTCCGCGCGATGTAGCACATCCACCTCGCCCTCCGTAGATAACCGACTGGTATCGGGGGCTTTTCTCGACGTGGTCGGATCATCGCAAGTGCTCGCGCGTTTGCTCGATGCCGCGGCGCGCCTCGCTGACAAGGACGTCACCGTCTTGATCCGCGGCGAGACCCATCTCGATAATCACCGGTCGAAGCAGCCGCTCGTGGTGTTCGACTCGGCCTGTTCGGTCACGTCCGTGGTGCGTTCACCGGTGCGGTCGCTTCGCACGTTCCGGGAATAGGTGCCACGCACTCGCGGCCTCGCATCTCGACCGCGCCTCGCCCTCCGACAAGCTCGAGAAGTACGGGATGACCAGCTCGTAGTACGCTTCGACCTGATGCACGCCCGTGACGCGCTCGCGGCCTTGCACCTGCCCACAAACGCGATCGAAATGCTGCTGGCGCAACTCGGCAAGCCGGCGGCGGGTGTCCTCGATCCCGAGGATGCCGATCCGGCGATCGGATCCGCCCCGTTCTATCTGACCGCGGCGCTGATCGCGTCGCGCCATCGCGGAGATGCGCTGCCAGCGCTGCTCGACGAGCTCGAGCCGCGGCTCGGGGAGATGACGCCGTACGATGTCGGCCGGTTCTGGCACCTGCGCGGCGTCGAGGCGTGGCGGCGAGATGCCGTGTTCCAGGCGACCCGCGCGCTCAACTTCAGCATGAAGCTCCTCGAGGATGATCGCGGCCCGCGCGCCGCCCACTACCTCGCGCGCGTCCATGATTTCTTTGGCCAGGTGCTCCACCAGCAAGGCTGGCTCGGCGATGCGCGGCGCGAGTTCAATCGCGCGCTCGAGCTCCGTCACGACGATGCGACTGGTTCCGCCCACACCCACGGCAACCTCGGGCGGCTGTGCATGGATCTCGGTGATTTCGAGGCAGCGCGCGAGCACTTCGCGCGCGACCTGGCGATCGTCGAGATGGTCGAGGCAAAGTTTAGCTCCGCGCGGATCCAGACGCTGTCACATCTCGCCGAGTGCGAGCTCCGCCTCGGGGCGATCGATCACGCGGCACATCTGTTCGAACAGAGCCGGGAGCTCGCGACCGAGGCGAAGGACGAGGTCGGCGCGATCCACGCCGAGGTCGGCCTCGCGCGAATCGCGCTCGCGCGCTCCGATCCGCCGAAGGCGCTCGCGAGTGGGCACGCGCTCGTCGATCGCGTGATGAATCCGAGCGTCCCCGAGCGTGCGCGCATCGTGCTACTCGCCGCGGCGATGAAGCTGATCGCCGACGCGCAGCTCGCGAGCCACCAGTTCGATCTCGCCGATGATTCGTATCGCGATTCGTTGAAACATCTCGGCGCGTGCTCGGCCTCGCCGATGGAGTATGCCGAGGCGTTTCGCGGTCTCGCCTCGGCGCTCGGCGGGCAACAAGAACAGGCCGAGTCCGCGCGTAACCTGCGCATGGCGCTGCGCCACCTCGATGGCACGGCCGCCGAGAGCCTGCGCCGCGACATCGAAGTCGAGCTCGAGAGCGCCTCGCGCGATTCGTGGTTGCTTCACGCCGCTGGTCGCTTCATCGGCCAGAACAACATCGAGCGCCTGCTCGACGGTGGTGAAGCGAGTCGCGGCGAGCATCGCCGTGTCGCCGTGCTGTTCTCGGATATCCGCGGCTTCACCACGCTCGCCGAGGGCCAGCCGGCCGAGCAGGTGATCGAGTTCCTCAACGATTTCTTCACCCACATGACTCGCTGCGTGGAGCGCCACGACGGCGTGGTCGACAAGTTCATCGGCGATGCGGTGATGGCGGTGTTTCCGCTCGACGAAGGCGGCGCGAGTCGCGCGATCGAGGCTGCACTCGCGATGAAAGAAGAGCTGGCGCGACTCAACCGCTATCTGCCGGTCGCGCTCACGATCGGCACCGGCATTCACAGTGGCGAAGTGATCGCCGGACTCGTCGGTTCGGCGCAGAAGCGCGAGTACACGGTGATCGGTGATGTCGTGAACACCGCTTCGCGGCTCGAGGGCATGTCGAAGCAGCTCGGCGCGACACTGCTCGTGAGCTCGGTCGTCAAGCCCGACCCCAAGACCTACCTCTTACGTCCACTGGGCACGTATGCGCCGAAGGGCAAGCACTCCGGCCTCGCGGTGTTCGACGTCATGGGGCTGCGCGACAGGAGCCCGGCATCCAAAGCGATGGATGTCGAGATTCGCGAGACGACGCGCGCGCTCGAGCAGCTCGAGCGTGGCGACTTCGGTCACGCCGCCTTCGCGTTCGAGCGCCTGATGCAGCACTCGCCGCTACCGCGATCGACGGGCTATCGTTTTCTCGCGGCGAAGGCGCGCGAGCTCGCCGCAGCGCCGCCAGCACGCTGGACTGGATCGATCGCACTCGTCGATAAATAACCGGAGCTGTGCGGGACAGAAGCAGACCCGCCGCCGGTTGCTAGTGGGCGTGGTCAGCGTGCGCGTGATCACCGTCGTGCGCGTGATCGAGCTCGGCGTGATCATGGTCGAGCTCGGCGTGATCGTGAACATGCGAATGCTCGCCGACGAGTGGGGGGTCGTGGAAGTGCGTGTGATGGCCGTCGTCATGACGGTGGAGATGCTCGTGGGTGACCGCGACGTGATGATGAGTGAGCCGACCTTGCTCGGTGAGATGAAGCGCCACTCCGATCACAAATAACGCCAGTGCCACGAGCGCCCACGTACCGAAGGCTCGTTCGCCTGCGGCCCACGCGGCGAGCGCTCCGATGAACGGCGCGAGCGCGAAGACCGATCCGGTCCGTGCGGCGCCGATCCGGCGCTGGGCCAGGATGTAGAGCGCGAGGCTCACGCCGTTCGCGAGCGCACCGCACAAGAGGAGCGCGAGTGAGAACCGCAACGCCGGCCACGGTTCGCCGAGGATCAGCGCCAGCGCGCCAGTCACGGCCGCACCGAGAGGCGCCTTCGCGGCCACCACATCGAACGGATGGCGCTCCGAGAGCGGTTGCGTGAGGTTGTTATCGATCGCCCACGCCAGCGTCGCGCCGATGACCGCGACCGCACCGAGCACGCCGCCGGTGCCACGCGCCGCCGCGTCGAGGCTGAGTGCGGCGCCGCCACTCGCCATCAGGGTCACAGCGAGCCACACGCGCCCGCCGATCACCTCGCGCCGGATCAGGACCGCCAAGATCACCGTGAATACCGCCTCGAGATTCAGGAGGAGCGATCCGGTCAACGCGCCGGCGCGATGGAGCCCGAAGATCAATAGCGATGGCGCGATCACGGAACCGAAAGCGGCGATCGCGAGGATCCGCGGCGCGTCCGCGCGGCCGAGCGTGAACGTGCGGTCGCGGCGAACCAACCGCGAGCCGTTGCCGACCAGCGCCGCGCCCGCATAGAGCAGACACGCAGTCGCGAACACACCCGCGCCGCGGCCAGCCCACACGATCACCGGCGCCGACGCGCCGAACATCAGCGCCGCGACGATCGCGGTTAGAACGCCAACAGCGATGGGTGTTCGCACACGCAGATCGTATCAGCTACAGTGCACCTCGATGTCGCCCGAAGACGCAGCCATCGCCTACGATGCCTGGCTCGACGGTCGCGAAGGCTTCGATTACGCCGCGCTCGTCGAGATCGCACTGGATGTCTACGCGCGGCGCTTCCCGACCCACGCGCCCTACCGCGCCTTCTCGACAGAGCGCTGCGGCGGCCCCGATTACAAGAAGCACAAGATGGACGTCTACTGCACGTTCTGTCGCGGCCTGCTTGCCGGCCGCCTCCCGATGATGGCCAAGCCGGTCTCGCACCCGAAGGTGACCAAGCACACCACGGGTTGTGCCCTCGCCTGCCTCGCGAACATGCGCGAGATGAAGCCGCCCGGCACGCGCGGCCTGATCGACGAAGACCGCGCGCTCGTCGACTGAGAATCTACGGGACCAGGACCGCGCGGAAACGGACCTTGTTCGTCATCATCGCGGCGAACGCGACCTCGGCCTGATCGAGCTTGAAGGTCTCGACACGCGGGCGCACGCCGGTGAGCACGCTGAACTTCATGGTGTCCTCGGAATCGATCGACGTACCGCTCGGCCAACCCGCGATCGTCTTGCCGCTGAGGAGGCCCATCGCGTTGACCGAGAGTGGGGTGAAGGGCGCGGCGAGGATCAGGAGCTTGCCGTGCGCGGTGAGACCGTCGATCGTGCTCTGCATCGCATCGCTCGAGGGAGCCACGGCGACGACGAGATCGGCACCGCCGAGCTGCTTGAGACCTTCGGCTGCCGGCGTGGCATCCGTGTCGACATACTCGTGCGCGCCGAGCTCCTTCGCCAGCATGGCCTTGTCGGCGCCGCGCGACAACGCGATCACGCGGAATCCCATCTTGTTCGCGTACTGGATCGCGAGGTGACCGAGCCCACCGATGCCCTGGATCGCGACGGTCTGACCTGCGCGCGCACCGCTGTGGCGCATCGAGTTGTAGACCGTGACGCCCGCGCAGAGCAGCGGACCCGCGTCGACCGCGGAGAGGCCCACGGGAATACGCGCGACGGACTCGGCGGGAACGACCGCGTATTCGGCATAGCCGCCGTCGTGGCTGATGCCGGTGACTTTGCCCTGCTCGCATGCGAGGAAGTGGCCGCGACGACACGCGTCGCACTCGAAGCAGTGACCACCGTGCCAGCCCACGCCGACGCGATCGCCGATCTTCCAGGCGGTGACGTTCGGGCCTACCGCATCGATCTTGCCGGCGAGCTCGTGGCCCGGGATGCGTGGCAACTGGAGCCCAGGGTAGCCCCCCGATTTCACGAACACGTCACTGTGGCACACGCCGCACGCCTCGATCTTGATCCGCACCCAGTGTGGGCCGGGGGTCGGAATGTCGCGCTCGACGAGCTCGAAGGGACCGTTCGCCGTGGAGACCTGGATCGCTTTCATCTTCGCCATTCGCGAAGGGTCGGCGCGACGCGTCAGCATCACAAGTGCGAGTGACCCACGATTGTGGGCAGGTTCGGCGCTACCCTGTATTCGCGATGGAGACTCCACTCACCCCACTGGAATTCGCGCGCCGAGCTCGGTCGCTGTATCGCGACCGCCTCGCGGTCGTCGACGGCGAGCTGCGGCTGACATACGAGCAGTTCTTCGCGCGGTGTGATCGATGGTCGAACGTGCTCGCGAGCTGGGGCGTGGTCAAAGGCGATCGCGTCGCGTACATCGCCCCGAACACCCACGCGCAGCTCGAGGCCTTCTACGCGGTGCCTCAGCTCGGCGCGGTGCTCGTACCGCTCAACTACCGGCTCACCGCGGACGATTTCGCCTACATGATCGAACACAGCGGCTCGAACGTGGTCTGCGTGCACAGCGACTACCTCGCGATCGCGGACACGCTGCGTGCGCGCTGCCCGGCGGTCACGCACTGGGTCGCGCTCGAGGGCACGCACGCTGGCTTCGCCGATTACGAGGCGCTGATCGCGAACGCACCGCCCGACGTCGCGCGCGCGGAGGTTAGCGAACGCGATCTTTTGACGATCAATTATACGAGCGGCACCACGAGCCGTCCCAAGGGCGTGATGATCACGCATCGCAACGCGTGGGTGAACAGCGTCGGGACGCTGCTCCATCATCCGATGACGCCCGCCGAGGTTTATCTGTGGACCCTGCCGATGTTCCACGCGAACGGCTGGACGTTCACGTGGACGATCACTGCAGTCGGTGGCGTGCACGTCTGCCTGCGCAAGGTCGCACCTCCGGAGATCTTCGAGCGGATCAAGACCGAGAAGGTGACCGCGCTGTGCTGCGCGCCGACCGTGTTGATCGGCATCGCGAACGCACCCACCGACCCGGGCTTGCCGCGCGGCGTGCGCGTGTTGACCGCCGGCGCCGCACCCGCGGCGACCACGATCGAGAAGATCGAAGGTCAGCTCGGCTGGACCGTGACGCAGGTCTACGGCTTGACCGAGACCGCACCGTTCATCACGGTGTGCGAACCGCGCGCCGAACACGCGGCGATGTCGCTCGCCGAGCGCGCCGTGATCAAGGCGCGCCAGGGTGTCGAGCTCATGACCTCTGGCGAGCTCCGCATCGTCGATGAAGAGATGAAGGACGTGCCGCACGATGGCGCGACGATCGGCGAGATCGTGGTGCGCGGCAACGTGGTGATGGCCGGCTACTACAACGATCCGGTCGCCACCGAGCTCGCGTTCGCGGGCGGCTATTTTCACACTGGCGATTCTGCGGTCGTCCATCCTGATGGCTACGCCGAGATTCGAGATCGCATGAAAGATGTGATCATCAGCGGCGGCGAGAACATCTCGTCGATCGAGGTCGAGGCTGCACTGCTGAGGCACCCCGCGATCCAGGAGGTCGCGATCGTCGGTTTGCCGCATGACAAGTGGGGCGAGGCGCCGTTCGCGTTCGTGGTGCTCAAGCCCGGCGCGACGGCGAGCGAGGCCGAGCTCAAGCAATTCGCGCGTGACCACCTCGCTCACTTCAAAGCGCCACACGGGGTCACGTTTGTCAGCGAATTGCCGAAGACCGCGACGGGCAAGATCCAGAAGTTCGTGCTGCGCGGCGGGCGCTCTGCCGTGACGCGTCAGTAGATTGGTCCGTTAGCTGCATTCCGATGCAGCATGACCACCCCCCAGACGATCGCGGCGCTGTGCATTGGCGGCGACTGGGCATGTGCACACGGCGACTTCGCCGGATTGAGCGATGTCGCTCGCCAGCTCGGCGCACACGTGCCGGCTTCTCTGCGCCCCGATCTCGACGCGGTTGTCGAGGCGTGCCACCGCGATGTCGATCACGCATCCGAGCTCTGGGTGCGCGCCCGCGCCGCCGCGATGGTTCGCGCATGACAGGAACTCGCCGGGTCTCCGCGACGACACTCGCGCCGTGGTACGTCGCCATGTAAGACCTCAGCGTTCGGGCGCGAACGTCCGGATCAATATTTTTTCCGAGCTCCTCGAGCTGCTCGTAATCGAGTGAGCGTACGGACGCCTGTGCTACTTGGGCATCGAACCGGCCGGCGGTGGAATCTGCGAAGGCGGCGTGTTCTGGGGAGCCGGCGACGTGCCCACACTGCCCGAGCCCGCGCCTGGACCCAGCTCTTCGAGCTCGGCTTTGAACGCCGATCCCTGATCGGGTGTGAGTCTCTTGGCGCAGCCATCGAGCTCCTCGATCGACTTCGCGGTGAGCAGGCACTTGCGCGTGTCGACCGCCCATTTATCGGCGTTGCAGTGCCTGGTCATCACCAATTTGACCTTGTCGGTCGGCATGTCCTTGTCGAGGAACTTCACGGCATTTGCGCTCGCGTCTTCGCAGGGCGCAGGATCTGCGGCAGGCTTCGCGACATTCGAGGGATCGGTCGCTGGCGGCGCGGTGGTGCCGCCACAGCCCGACACGGCGAGCCCGAGGGCGAGGACAAGCTTCTGCATGAGCGGAGCGTGCCACACGCGGGCTGCGCGCGAACGAAATCGATCGGTTAGACCGCTGCAAGGTTGGATGACAGCCCCTTTTAGTAAAGTTCGCCGGTGCAGCTCGTCGTCGCCGAAAAGCCGTCCGTCGCTCGCGATCTGGCGCGCGTGCTGGGCGTCCGGCCGACCGGCAGGGATGCGTTCGAGGGCAGCGACTACGTCATCACGTGGTGCATCGGCCATCTCGTCGAGCTCGACGAACCCGCGTCCTACGAAGCGGACTGGAAACCGTGGCGGCTCGAGGTGTTGCCGATGCTGCCTACCGAGTTCCGGTTGCGGGCATCGAAGCACGCCGCGGTCCACCTCAAGGCGGTCCGTGCGCTGCTACGGGACAAAAGGTTCAGCGCCGTCATCAATGCGTGCGATGCCGGCCGCGAAGGCGAGCTGATCTTTCGATACGTCTATCAGTATGCCGGCGCGCGGCTGCCGGTTCGTCGGCTTTGGATTTCGTCACTGACCGATGAAGCGATCCGGCGCGGCCTCGCCACGCTGCGTCCGTCCGCGCAGCTCGATCCGCTCGCGGATGCGGCGCGCTCGCGCTCCGAAGCCGATTGGTTGGTCGGCATGAATGCGACGCGCGCGGTCACGGTGCGCAATCGCGCCTTCGGCCACACCGCGCTGTACTCGATCGGCCGCGTCCAGACACCCACCTTGGCGATGATCGTGGCGCGCGAGCAGGCGATCCGCGCCTTCGTGCCGCGCGATTACTGGGAAGTCCTCGGCGAGCTCACGACGAACGAGGGCCGCACTTTCGGCGCGACCTGGAAGCACGGAGATGCCTCGCGGCTCGCGAGCGCGGCGCTCGCAGATCAGATCGTCGCGCGCGATCGTGTCGCGGGGTCGGCGATCGTCGAGAGCGTGCGCGGCAAGACCGTGCGCGAAGCGGCGCCGCAGTTGTTCGACCTCACGTCGCTGCAACGCACCGCGAACCGGCGGTTCGGGTTCACCGCCACGCGCACGCTCGAGCTCGCGCAAGCGCTATACGAGCGGCACAAGCTCCTCACGTATCCGCGCACCGATTCGCGCCACCTCTCCAATGATCTGATCGGCTCGCTACCGGAGCTTTTTCGCTCGCTCACCGCCCTGCCCGACTACGACCCGTTCGCGAGCCCCTTGCTCGTCTCGCCACCCGCACCATCGCGCCGCGTGTTCGACGACACCAAGGTCTCCGATCATCACGCGATCATTCCGACGGGCGCGACTGTTCGCCTCGGAGCCCTCGATCGCGACGAGCTTCGCTTGTTCGATCTGGTCGTGCGCCGGTTTCTCGGCGTGTTTCACCCCGATGCCGAGTTCGCGGTAACCGAGGCGTGGATCCGCGTAGGTCAAGCCGCGCCATCGCCAAAGCTCGAGCCGGCCAGAGAACCCGCGAAAGACAAAGAGCCGATCGTGCTCGCGGTGGTGCCGCCGCCACCCGATCGATACTTCGCGCGCGGTCGGGTCCGGCTCGTCGCCGGCTGGCAAACGGTCGCGGGCATCGACGAGAGCCGCGCCACTGACGATAAAGGCGAGCCGATCGCGATCTTGCCGCTGTTGGCCGAGGGCCAAGTGCTCGCAGGTGCCTACGCCGCGCGTGCGAAGCAGACCACGCCGCCCGCGCGGTACACCGAAGCCACGCTGCTCGGGGCGATGGAATCGGCGGGCAAGGCGATCGATGACGAGTCCTTGCGCGCCGCGATGAAGGATAGCGGTCTCGGCACCCCCGCGACCCGCGCCGCGATCATCGAGACCCTGTTGCGCCGCGACTTCATCTTTCGCGAGCGTCAGCAGTTGGTGCCGACCGAGACCGGCATCGGGTTGATCGAGGCGCTACCGGTCGCGAGCCTCGCTTCACCCGAGCTCACGGGAACCTGGGAAGCCCGGCTCTCGCGCATCGCGCGCGGCGAAGATACGCGCCGCGCCTTCATGGCGGACATCGCGCGCTACGTCTCGGATCTGGTCGAAGCGATTCGAAGCTCGACCCCGCGGCCGCCACCGGCAAACCAGCCGGCGGCGCCGACTTTCTCGCGCGGCAAAGACGGGCGCGTCCGCACGCGCGGCGGTCCTCCCGGCAAAGCCGGCGCTAAAAATAGTCGCAGCAAGTGGAACGCCACCAATGGCGCGAGCGCCAGCCTCTCGAGTTATCGATCGAGTGGCTCGCGCGGCTCGCGATCGGTGGGCCGCGCCACCAGCGTCGACCTTCCCGGCGAGCTGGCGGACACGGTGGTTGATGTCACGCCGCCGCGCGCGACCAGCATCACCCTCACGGCACGACCGCCGCGCGCAGCGCGGGCCAGCATGACCGCGCCGTCGAGCTCGAAGATCGAGCTGCATCACGACGACGGCATCGTCGCTGCACTGCGCGCACGCGTCGGTGGTCCTTCGACCGCGACCTATCGAGCAGCGGCACCGCAAGTACCGCGCGCACCTCGCGTCTCCGTGACGCAACCGATCGAAACACCACGCGCCGTTGCTGCGCCCGCGGCGAGCCTCGCACCACGACCGAGTGGCGCACGTCGCTCGGTCGGAGCGAAGACCGCGAAGACCGTGAAATCCACACCGACCGTCGCCGAGCTCACCTGCCCTCGGTGCCGCGCTGGCACGCTGCTCACCGGCTCGCGCGGCTGGGGTTGCTCGCGCTGGCGCGACGGCTGCAAATTTGTGGTCTGGTTCGAGACCGCTGGCAAGAAGCTGACGCTCGCGCAGCTCACCGAGCTCGTCACGCGCGGCAAGACGCGCCCCGCAAAGTTTGTCGACGGCGACGGTCGGCCGGTCAACGGTCGCCTCGTCCTCGACCCGAACAGTTTGACGCCTGCGCGACTCGAACCCGCCTAGAGCTACGGAGCGCGCTGCGGGCCACCGTGTCCTTCGCGCGCTTTGCGGTGGATCAGAGAACGAGTCGGCCCTCCGCCTGACGCGCGAATCGATCGCGCGGTTTCTCGGCGGCGTACGGACGTAGCTACTCGGTCTCTTTGCTATGCGCGTTCTCGATCGCTTTCAAGAACTCCGCCGAGAGCTGCGCGCGATCGAGGATGACCTTGCCGTCATGCGCGGCCTTGACGGCCGGACCCGGGACCTGGTGATCGCCCGAGTTCTCGATGTACACGACGAGGTGATCACCAGCGACCGACCGCACCGCGCCGAGCTCTTCGCCGCCTTCTTCGAGGTAGACCTGATCATCGACGGAGACATTGAAGTTGTGCGTGGTCATATCGACAGCTTAATGTGCGGATGAACCCGCACAAAGCGGCGGTGCCGGCGATTTTCGCGAGCCCGAGCTACTGTGCGAATACGCCTCGCACGTTCGACGACGAAGCTCGCGGCCGCGTCACTAGACGAGCGGTCGAATCGCAACCGCGACGCCGCCGAGTACGGCGTTGCCGGAGAGCGGATCACGAAGCCGCTCGTCGAACAGGGCGTTGAGGTTTGCACCCGGGCGCATCGCGGCGACCCCGAGCTGCGTATCGGGTTGATCGTGGCCCCAGCCGTGCGGCACGCTGATCACGCCCGGCATCATCTGATCCGAGAGCTCGATCTCGACGTTGATCTGCGCATCGCCGCGTGTGATCGCGGCCATCGCGCCATTGTCGAGCCCGAGCCGCAAGGCATCGGCCGGGTTGATCAGCGCCGTGCACCGGAACCGGCCCGCAGCCAGCGTCGGCAGGTTGTGCATCCACGAGTTGTTCGAGCGCAGCTGGCGCCGACCGATCACCACGAAGTCCGGCACAGGTCGAGCGAGGTCGTCTCGCACGCGCGCGACGTCCGCGATCAGCATCGGCGGTGCGAGCTCGATCTTACCGCTCGGAGTGCGCAGCATCTCGGGCACACGTGGCGCGAGCTCGCCGAGATCGATCCCTTCCGGGTGCTCGCGCAGCTTCACGACCGTGAGCCCACCCGGCGCTTGGCCGAACCGATCGCCGTAAGGGCCCGCGCGCAGCGCGAGATCGAGCAAACGCTCCGGGCCGCGCAACGGCTTCACGGCCTCGAGGATCGGCTCCGCGAGCGGCCCTGCACTGCGCCGCACGTCGTCGGCGGTGAGCTCGTCGTCGAATGCAGCAAGGTCCGCATTCGCTCCCTTGCCCATCGCGATCGCCGCGATCCGGAGCAACAGCTCCCACTCGGCGGGACGATCCGGATGTGGCAGCACCGACGGCGAGTACCGCGCGGTGTTGCGCCACGCGAATTGCGGGAACGCGACATCGTAGTGCGCATCCTCGAGCGGCGACACGCCAGGCAAGATCACGTCGGCATGACGCGAGGTCTCGTTGAGATAGATATCGAGGCTGATCATCAGCTCGAGCTTGTCCATCGCACGCGCGAGGCGCGCACCGTTCGGCGAAGACAGCGCCGGATTACTCGCGATCGTGATCAGCGCGCGGACCTGACCTTCGCCCGTAGTCTCCATCTCCTCGGCCATGCAACCGATCGGAAACTCGCCGAAAACCTCGGGTGCACCGCTCACGCGGCTCGTGCGCCGACCGGTCGTGATGCCCTTGCCTTTGCCAGGCGCCCCGACGGTGTTCGCCGCGAACGCCGGTGCCTTCGGGAACATCACACCGCCGGGCTCGTCGAGGTTGCCGGTCAGCGTGTTGATCACGTCGACGAGCCAGCTCGCGAGCGTGCCATACTCCTGCGTGCACGTGCCGATGCGCCCGTAGAGCGCGGCGTGGTTCGCACCGGCGATCGTGCGCGCGAGCGCACGAATCTGCGGTGCCGCGATCCCGCAGCGCGCTGCCACCACCTCGGCTGACAAGCCCTGCACTGTGGAGCGAACCTCGTCGACACCGGTGACATGCTCGGCCAGTCGCCCGAGGTCGACGAGGTCCTCCTCGAACAGCGTGTGGACCATACCGAGCAACAGGAAAGCATCGCCGCCCGGCCTGATGAAGAGGTGTCGATCGGCGATTGCCGCGGTCTCGGTCCGGCGCGGATCGACAACGATCAGCTTGCCGCCCCGCGCCTGCATCGCCTTCACCTTGCCGCGAAAATCTGGCACGGTCCACATGCTGCCGTTCGACACCACCGGATTGCCGCCAAGCACGACCAGCAGGTCGGTGCGTGGTAGATCGGGGACGGCGACACTGAGCCAGTGGCCGAACATCAATCCGCTCGCGAGCTGCTTGGGCATCTGATCGAGCGTCGAGGCCGAGAACACGTTCTTCGTGCCGAGCGCGCGCCCGAGCCGCGCGCCGTACAACAAGAGACCGAACTTGTGTGCGACCGGATTGCCGAGCGACACCGCGATCGCATCGCGATCCGCCGCGATGATCGGCGGCAAGCGGCGCTCGATCTCGGCAAACGCTTCGTCCCACGTCACCTCGACGTGCACGCCACCGCGCTTGATCATCGGCGCGCACAACCGATCGCGGTCCTCGTGGAGCTCGCCGAGGGCTGCGCCCTTCGGGCAGATGAAGCCGGAGCTCGCGACATCCGCGTTGTTGCCGCGAATCTTCACGAGCTTGTCACCCTCGAGCTCGAGCTCGAGCCCGCAGCACGCCTCACAGAACGGACAGATCCGATAGGCGGTCGTGGTCACGCGACCATACTACGCGGCGTGACCAAGCTCAGCATCCCCGTTTCAGCTCGCGATCGTGTCCTCGGGCGAGACCCGGACCTGGTCTTCAGGGAAGCCTCGTCCGGATCGCTCGTGACCCACATCGAGACCGATATTGCTGGAGCAGCGCGGGTGGCGTCGACGAAACGTCGGCGTTCTACATCAACGGCAAATCATTCGAGGATTCGTGGGACGCGCGGTCCTCGAAGGCGCGCTCCACGAAAAAAAGCACCGGCTCACCTCTCGGCTCGACCGGCACTTGGATAGTAGTTCGCGAGCGAGGTTGTGATCAGCCGCCGATCTTCTTGCCGAGGTCCTTGCCCACGTCCTTGATCTTGTCGGCCGCGTCGTGCGCCTTCTCCGACACCTTGATCGCTCCGTCCTTGATCTTCTGGCCCGCGACGTCCGCCGCGTCCTTCGCCTTGTCCGCCGCGATGTCGATCTTGTCTTTGAGGGTGTTGTTCATGCTCAGACGTTTTGCAGCGCCCGTGCCGGCGTCGTTACGAAGGCTGGCTGCCTGCAATCGAGCCCTTACGCACTCCTCGTCGTGCGCTCACGCGCACCGTGCGAAATGTGCGCGCGGTCTCGTGTTTGCAATGGCTCATGTCATGGACGAGAAACCCCAACTCATTGAAGTCAACGAGGACCAACCCAGTGCGCGGCAGCGCAACGTGCTCGCGGGCATCAGCTTCGCTGCTGCGACCGCCGGCGTCGCGGCGCTCGGGGTCTACGCGATGCGGGGTCGGGGCAATCCGAAAAGGCCGTGGTTCAGGATGCTGCGGAAACCGACCTGGCAGCCGTCGAACCAGGTGTTCGGTCCGGTGTGGACCGTGCTCTACGCGACGCTCGCGTACTCGGGCTATCGGATCTGGAAAGCACCCGTTTCGCGCAAGCGCAGCATCGCGCTCGGGTTATGGGCCACTCAACTTGCACTCAACGGCGCGTGGACCCCGCTATTCTTCGGCGCGCGCCGCCCGGTGATCGCACTCGCCGACATTATCGCGCTCGATGCAGCGTCGCTCGCTTACTCGGTCGTCGCATCGGGGGTCGACAAGCCAGCGGCAGGACTCGTCGTGCCGTACCTTGGATGGCTCGGCTTCGCGACCGCGTTGAACGCGAAGATCGTCGCGAACAATCCGAGCTTCATGCTGAAAAGATAGGGAGCTCCGTCGACTCGGGGTCCTCGATGATGGCCACGTGCTGGTCGTCGAGCGCTCGGCTCGGCCGTCTTCGGCGATGGCGCGCGCGAGATCTCTGCCGCGATCGGGATTACACCTTGGCGCCAGCGAGATCCGTACCCGCAGCGAGTGCGAGTAAGCGGACGCGCCCCGTGGCACAGATACGGCCTTCATCATTCGTGACAACGGCCTGCCAGACCTGCGTCGTCCTGCCGCGGGTCACAGGAGTCGCCGTCACCCGCAGCGTGCCGCCTCGGACCGCCGTGATGAATGACGTATTGTTCTCGAGCCCGACGATCGATTGCCCACGCGTACCCGCGACGACCGCTGCGCCCGTCGAGCATGCTGCCTCGATGATGCCGCAGTGCACGCCGCCGTGGACGATGCCGTACGGCTGGAGGTGCTGCGGCCCGACCACGAGCTCGCCGATGCATTCTTCGGTGGTCGCCTTGATCCAGGTCAGGCCCATTCCCGTGTTCCAGCCGCCGAGCATTCCGTTGAGCTGTGCGCTGAAGTCTTTTGGGAAGTCGATTGGTTCCGCCATGGCTCACGGTACGCTTCGGGCTCGTCATGAGAAAGCCGTTGCCGGTCTCGCTATCAGGGATCGATTTGATCAATTCGCCACGTCTGAACAAGGGCACCGCGTTCGATGAGCGCGAGCGCGATGCCTTCGATCTTCACGGCCTCGTGCCGCCGCACGTCGGCAGCCTCGAGCTCCAGACCCAGCGGCGCGTCCACGCACTCAACACGCAGGAGAGCGCGTTCAACAAGTACTCGTTCCTGCGCGACCTCCAGGATGCGAACGAGACGTTGTTCTACGCGCTGCTCGTGCAGAACGTCGAAGGCCTGTTGCCGCTCGTCTACACGCCGACCGTCGGTGAAGGCTGCCAGCGGTTCTCCGAGATCTGGCGCAAGCCACGCGGGCTATTCCTCAGCTATCCGAACAAAGCTCGGATCAGGCAGATCCTCAGCCATCCTCGCTACGATCTCGTGCGCTGCATCGTGGTCTCCGACGGCGAGCGGATCCTCGGCCTCGGCGATCAAGGCGCCGGCGGCATGGGCATCCCGATCGGCAAGCTCGCGCTCTACACCGCGCTCGGCGGCATCCACCCCGAGCATTGCTTGCCGATCCTCCTCGATGTCGGCACCGATAACCCGACGCTGTTGACCCATCCGCTCTACATCGGCTGGCGGCACGCGCGCGTGCGCGGCGCCGATTACGACGCGTTCGTCGACGCGTTTGTCAGCGCCGTGAAGGAGCGCTGGCCGCACGTGCTGCTCCATTGGGAGGACTTCGCCGGAGCGAATGCGAGCCGCCTCCTGCAGCGCTATCGCGACGAGCTGTGCACGTTCAACGACGACATCCAGGGCACGGCCGCGGTCGCGGTCGCGGTGCTGGTCTCCGCGATGAATGTCACCGGCATCCCGCTCGATCAGCAGCGCATCGCGGTGGTCGGGTTCGGCAGCGCGGGGCTCGGCATCACGAATCTGATGGCGCAGTTCATGCGCGATCAGGGTGTCGCGGATCCGACATCACGGTTCTACGCGATCGATCGCCACGGCCTGGTCACCGAGGGCCAGCGCGACATGCGGCCAGAGCAACTCGCGTACGCGCGATCGCATGCCGAGGTCAAAGAGTGGGGCACGGGCGACCTCTCGCTTCTCGACGTGGTGAAGCATGCGCAGCCCACGGTCTTGATCGGCGTCTCTGGCCAGGCCGGCGCGTTCGGCGAGGCCGCCGTCCGCGAGATGGCAAGGCACACGGCGCAGCCCGTGATCTTTCCGCTCTCGAATCCCACGTCGCGCAGCGAAGCGACCGCGCAAGACCTCATGGATTGGACCGATGGCCGCGCGCTGATCAGCTCCGGCAGTCCGTTCGAGCCGGTCACCGTCGGCACGAACAAGGTCGCGATCACGCAGACCAACAATTCGTACATCTTCCCCGGTCTCGCGCTTGGCATCATCGCGACGCGCGCGCGCCGCGTGACCGATACGATGATCATGGCCGCAGCCAAAGAGCTCACCCTCCACCTGCCGACGCGCACCGATCGCACCGCGAGCCTGTTGCCGCCGATCGCAGCCGCGCGCCCACTTAGCCGCGCGATCGCCCTCGCCGTCGCACGCCAAGCGATCGCGGACGGGCAATCCCAGATCACCGAGGCCGAGCTGGAGCGCGCGATCGATCGAAACATCTGGGAACCGGTCTATGTCCCGTACGAAAGAGTGCATTGATGTCCGTCACGATCTATCTCGTCCGCCACGGCGATACCGAATGGTCGCCGGCACGCCGCCTCGCTGGTCGCACCGATCTTCCGCTTACCGTGATCGGTGAAGCGAACGCGCTCAAGCTCGTCCCTCGCCTCGCGCGCCACGAATTCGATCGCGTGTATGTCAGCCCGCTCTCGCGCGCCCGCCGGACCGCCGAGCTCGCCGGCTTCGCCACGCGCGCCGTGCTCGACGAGCGCCTGCTCGAGATGAGCTTTGGTTCGTACGAAGGCAAGACCGTGCAAGAGATCCGCGTCGAGCGCCCGGGCTTCGCGTATCTCAAGGATGGCTGCCCCGACGGTGAAGATGCCGCGGCGCTTGGCCGGCGCTGCGACAGCTGGCTCGCCGAGCAAAAGACCGGCGTCGTGCTGGTCTTTGCCCACAGCGTGATCATGCGCGTGTTGACCGCGCGATTCCTCGGCTTCCCTCCGGAGGCCGCCCGCCACTTCTTCTTCGCGCCGACCGCGATCGGTGTCCTGGGCTGGGATCCCGTCGACGATGCCCCCGCAGTCCAGCTCTGGAACGACGGCGCCCACCTGATCTGATCCATCCACCGTCGCGCGGCTCGGTCGCGACCACGAGCAACCCAACCGCCGCTTGCACCTGACCGCTAGCTTTAGCGCTTCGCACGCTGCTTGCAAACGTCCAGCGCGGCGACGCGATAGGCCTCGGCAAGCGTGGGAAAGTTGAACACGTTCTCGACGAACTGATCGGCGTCCCAGCCGGCGATCAGCGCGACCTGTCCCACGTGCACGAGCTCGGTCGCGCCTTCGCCCACGATGTGGACACCGAGCACCTTTTTGCCTTCACCGTCGCAGACGAGCTTCAAGAGGCCCTCTTCGATGCCGCTGATCTGGCCGCGGGCAAGCTCTGCGAAGCAAGCGCGACCGACGATCGCGCCGCCGTACCGCTCGCGCGCTTGTGCCTCGGACAGCCCCACCATCGAGAGCTCCGGAATCGCATAGACACCGGCGGGCACGAGATCGTTCGACGCCGGCAACGGCAACCCGAGCGCGTGACAGGCCGCGCGCCGGCCCTGCTCCATCGCGGTCGCGGCGAGCGATGGCGGACCGATCACGTCGCCGACCGCATAGATGTGCGGAATGATCGTGCGGCAACACGCATCGACCGCGATCAAGCCGCGCGTGGTCGGGCCAAGCCCCGCGTTCTCGAGCGCGAGACCCGCAACGTTGGACTCGCGACCGAGGCAGTACAGCAGCTTCTCGCTGCGCACGACGCGACTGTCATCGAGCGTGGTGTGAACCTCGAGGCCGTCCCACACGATCTTTTTCGCGTTGCGACCGCCGATGTACGTACCACCCGCGCGTTCGAACGAGCGCGAGACTTCATTTGTCAGCTCCTCGTCGAGGAACGCGAGCGGGCGCGACGACTTGTCGATCATCGTCACGGTCACTCCCAGCGCGGCGAACACGGAGGCATACTCGGTCGCGATCACGCCACTGCCGATCACGGCGAGCGAGCGCGGCAAGTACGAGAGCGTGAGGATCGAGTCGCTATCGAGGACATTCTCGTGATCGATCGGCACGCCTGCCGGATTGCGTGGCTTCGAGCCGGTCGCGATCACCACGTGTGCGGCATGCGCGCGACGCACGCTGCCATCGGGGCCGCGCACTTCGATCACGTGCGGCGAGATGAACCTCGCCCGACCGTGCCACTGCGCGATGCCGTTGCGCTCGAGCTGGTCCTTGATAAAGTGCTGGTGCGCGGTGACGACCTGATCGAGGCGCGTCATCAAGCTCGCGAGCTTCAAACCCTCGGGCGGCTGGATATCGAGGACGCCCGCGGATCGCCGGCGCAAGAGGCCCAGTGCGACCGCGGTCTCGCGCAGGGTCTTCGATGGAATCGTGCCGCGATGCACGCAGGCACCACCGACCGCGGCGCCCTCTTCGATCACGACGACCGACGCCTTCGCCTTGGCCGCTTGCACGGCAGCCTTCTGACCGGCAGGCCCGCTGCCGATCACGACCATGTCGAACCGCTCTTCGCTGATGTTCGGGATCTCGCTCACGAGATCGCCATCACCGTGGCGGCGATGTCATCCGCGCGCTTCGCGATGACTTCGAGATCCTCGGGATACAAGTTCAGCTTCGCGCCGAGCTCGACCGAGCCCGCACCTTGATGGACGAAGCAATCGGCGAGCGCGACCACGATCGCGAGCTCGCCTTTCGGCTCGTGATGATGACGCACCGCATCGGCGACCTTCTCCGGCATCGCCCACTTCTCGACGAGCTTCGCGCCGACGTCGGCATGCGCCGCATCCACGGCAGCGAGCACGTCCGCCGGCTCGGCGACGAGTCCGGCTTCGCGATGCAGATCGACGAGCGCCTGCATCAGCACCGGCTGGCCGAAATCATGAAACAGACCGGCGAGGAACGCGAGGTCGACCGTCGAGCGTCGCGCCTTCGCGATCTCCTGCGCGAACAACGCCGTCGCGAGCGCGTGCTTGAACGCCTCTTTGACGTCCGCTTCGAAGCCGGGCACCGAAAACACGCGGGTCTTGCTCGCGACGGCGAGCACGATCTGCACGATCGTCGCGAACCCGAGCCGGCCGACCGCCTGCTGCAACGAGCTGATCTTGGTCGCGCCCAGGTACATGGGCGACGCCGCGGTCGCCATCACGTGCGCGGTCATCGCCGGATCGCGGCGCAGCAGCTCCGCGAGCCTGGCGGTATCGCAATCCGGCCGCTGGACCATCACGAGCACCTGCGAAGCGACCTCCGGGAGAACCGGTAGCGGCATATCGCCACTCGCGATCAGGACGTCGAAGCGAGCCTGGACTTGCGGCGCGAGCATCTGCTCTCCGAATCGGCCGCGTGCGCCATTTCGCAACCCCTCGGGTCGATTCACTATTGAAAATTAATTTCAATATCAACTACGAACAACTCCTCATGGGTCCGGCGCATCCGCCCTCGGTCGAGGCCCGGTCCCAGCCTCGGCGAGCGCGCAGTAGGGGTCGATTTGCGTTGTCCTCGGGTGCCGGGCCGGCCTACGTTCGGGCCGATGAGGGTCCTACCAGCGCTATGTCTGGTCGTCGTCGCGTGTGGTCCAAGCGGTCGCGCGGATGGCGATAACGGCGGCTCGAACGCGCATGCGGACGGCAACAACGGCTGTGCGCTCGCGTGCTCGGCCGATTCGCACTCTGTCGTCGACTGCAACGGCGTGCTCGTCACGCCGTGCACGGGCGCCGATGCGTGTGATCAGAATTCACACACGTGCGGCGACGCATGCACGGGGGCCGCCGCGAACCATCACTCGGTCGGTTGCGAGTATTACGCGACCGATATGGACTCCGAGCAGCCGAGCTACTGCTTCGCAGCGTTCGTCGCGAACACGTGGAACACGCCCGCTCACATCACCGTCGACTACGGCGGCGTCGACATGCCGGTCGCCGCGTTCACGCGCCTTCCGGTCGGCGCCGGTCCATCGCTCACGTACAGCCCGTACGACGCGACCGCCGGCGTGCCGGCGGGCGAAGTCGCCGTCCTGTTCCTCGGCGGCGATGCGGGTGGCGCGCCGAACTGTCCTGTCGCGAGCGCCGTTGCAGGCGCGAGCAAGACCGGCACCGGGATCTCGAGCTCGTTTCACGTCAAGACCGATGTTCCCGTCGTCGCCTACCAGATCAATCCATACGGCGGCGGCTCCGTCGCGGTTACGGCCGCCTCGCTGCTCCTGCCCGCGAGTGTCTGGGACACCGATTACGTCGCCGTTAACGTGTCGGAGCAATCCACTGCCGGAGGCGGCAGCCCGTCGATGAACATCATCGCGCAGCAAGATGGCACCGTCGTCACGCTCACGCCGAAAGCTGCTGTGCTGGGCAACGGTGGCATTCCCTCGGGTGCCGCGAACGCGCCGCTGATGTTCACGCTCAACAAGGGTCAAAATGCGCAGATCACCCAGTCGGCCGAGCTCACCGGTAGCATCGTCACCGCCTCGGCACCGATCGGCATGATGGCGGGTCAGCCGTGCATGAACATGCCTGCCTCCGTCTCGTACTGCGACCACGGCGAGCAGATGGTGCCGCCCGTCCACGCGCTTGGAAGCCGTTACGTTGGCGTGATGTACCGCCCGCGCACCGCGTCGGAGACGACGACGTTCTGGCGCCTCATCGGCGCTGCCGATGGCACGCAGCTGACGTACTCGAGCAACGTCGGTGGCCCCCCCGTGATCAACAAAGGCGAGGTCGTGCGATTCGAGACCGGCACACCGTTCATCGTGCAGTCGCAGGATGCCAACCATCCGTTCGCACTGTTCACGTACATGACCGGCTCCGCGTACTCGGCCGGCGATGGCTACGGCGATCCTGACTTCGTCGTCTCCGTTCCCCCCGAGCAATACCTTTCGGACTACGTGTTCTTCGCCGATCCGACGTATCCCGAAACCAACCTCGTCGTAATTCGCGCCAAGGGCAGCGATAACGCGTTCCACGACGTCAACCTCGATTGCGCTGGTGCGCTCACCGGGTGGACCGACATCGGAGACTTCCAGTGGACCCGCACCGATCTCATGCGCCACAACTTCGCGCCTGTCGGCCAGTGCTCGACCGGGCGGCACGGCATCAAAAGCGACGCCCGGTTCGGCTTGTGGGTATGGGGCTGGGGAACGCCGGAGACGACCGATTTCACCGCGAACGTGTCATACGGATATCCGGGCGGGATGAACGTCGCCCCGATCAACTCCGTTGTCATCGAGTAACGCCTCGACCCCCAACGAGCGCACCGAGGTGACGGCGGTGACGGTGGCTCAGTCACACGATCGCGAGTCGGCACCGGGCATCGCACGGAGTCGCTCGAGCGCCCAAAAAAAACGTTGTCGTGAATCAGCTGATGACGCGAACGTTCTCGGCGCGCGGTCCCTTGGGACCACGGCCCTCGTTGTACGAGACCTTTTGGCCTTCGCGAAGGTCTTGGAAGGAGACACCTTCGACGGCGGACGTGTGGAAGAACATGTCGGTCCCCGTACCGTTCGCGATGAATCCGAAACCCTTATCCGTGAGACGCTTGATCGTACCTTCGGCCATTGTTTTCTCTCCAGCTAGAATGTTCGAATGACGGGATAACTCGCTGTCATCCCAACAGATTTATCTAAAAAACGAGACGTTTGTTTCCCTTGGAATCTGTCGCGTGTCGAGCTTTATCACGGGCGATCGGCGAAGCCCTTGGATCCATTCAGGCACGACGAACCAAACCCGCTGGCGAGGGGTTGGCGAGACCATCGTCGCCAGCTGGGTGGGCAATCCCCGTCAGGCCGTGACCGTAAATTTGGTGTCGTAGAACGCGATCATGTCCTTGGTCGGCTCGGTTGCGGGCTTGGACTCGACGTAGGTCCACGCGCCATTGGCGATCTTCTGCCCGCCGATCGTGACGTCGAGGTGCCTCCACGCGCCCTTCCAGGGGCAGTGACCCGCGCCGGTGCCCGCCGAGAGGTCGGCCTTCACGTCGGAGCTCGGCACGTAGTAGCGATCCGAGAGGCCCTGCTCGTGGACTACGTAGCCGTGCGTGGACTCCGCAACGAGCTCGGTGCCGAGCATGACGCGGATGTGGGGAGCAGCTTCAATGGAGACGCGGTCGGACATGCTCGCTGGATAGCATCTGATAGGCTCCGCCGCGATGCCGTTGCCGGACGACCTGCTCGGTCGCATGATGCGCTCTCCGATCCTGCGGATCACGGCGCCGGGTGCGTATGTCGGCAAGGCCGCCGACGAGACCGATGCGATCCTCGTCCCGACGCGCGAGATCCCGAAAGGCGCGAAGGTCGGCGATCTGCTCGACGTGTTCGTCTACCTCGATTCCGACGACCGACCGATCGCCACGACCACACCGCCATCCTTGCTGCTCGGCGAGGTGACGTTCCTCGAGGTCACCGAGGTCAACAACATCGGCGCGTTCGTCGCGTGGGGTCCAGGCAAAGAGCTGCTCGTGCCGTTCGCTGAACAAGCGAAAGAGCTCTCCATCGGCGAGCGCCACCCGGTCGGGCTATACGTCGACAAGACCGGCCGACTCGCTGGCACGATGTTCGTCAGCGACATGCTTCAAGCGCCGCCGCGCCGGGTCCGGCTCGGGGCGTGGGTCGAAGGCGAGGCCTGGCGCAATGATCCGGACATCGGCTTGTTCGTGATCCTCGAGCGTTCGTACGTCGGCCTCGTGCCCGCGGTCGAGCCGCATCGGTTGCGTCGCGGCGAGCGCGGCAAGTTCCGCGTCGCGCACATCCAGCCCGATGGCAAGCTCGTGCTGTCGCTGCGCGAGCAGGCGCACAAGGCGCGGGCGTCGGATGCCGAGAGGATCCTCGCGGTGCTCGGTAGGCCGAATGCACCGCGAGTCGGCGACCACTCGGACCCCGAGCAGATTCGCAACCTGTTCGGCCTCAGCAAGAAGGCGTTCAAGCGCGCGGTCGGCGGCCTCCTGAAGGACCGCAAGATCCAGCTCCACGATGCCGGGTTCGTCGTCGTCGTGCGGCCCTGACGCTTCGTCATGAACGCGGTGAACGCCGCCATCGCCTCGGGCGACCGCAGGCGCGCGGCACACTCGACGAGCTCGCGCGCGAACAGCACCCACGCCGCCGCGCGCTGCCGACCGAGAGCGGGGTCTGCCATCCGGAAACTGTTTTACATGTGGACCATTTTTCGAGCGCTATAATGCTGAGGTATGCGCGAGCTCCGCGAACGCCCGGAAGGTTGGCGCACCGTGCGCGTGCACGAGCTTGACCTCTGGTGGCACGCTGGCGAGCCGCGCGTGACCGCCCAAGGGCTGACCCAGCACCTCACGATCGCGGTCTCGATCGAGCGCGCCGATGGCAGCGGCAAGAAGGTGCGCGCGACCTTGCGTGGCACGCGCGCGTTCAAGTTCGGCGCGCCCGCGACGATCGAGATCGAGCCCGAGACAATCCGCCGTTGTGTCGCGCATGCGGCACCCAGAGGCGCGTGGCCGACCGGCACTGGCACGATCACGCTGGAGCTGAAGCTCTAGCCTGCGATCGCGAAGCTCGGTTGGATCGAGGTTTGATCGGTCGTCGCTTTTTTTGGCCGCGGCCCACTCGATGAACCTCTGTTCCGTCGAGACGTCGTAAGCTCGCCTCTTAGCGGGAGGTCGCCTTGCTCGAGTTTTTACGTCGTCTGTTCTCGGCCGATGGCTTCATGCCACACGGCCACTGCTACCTGTGGCAGCCGGGGGTGCTCTGGCTGCATTTGATCTCGGATGCGCTCGTCGCGCTCGCATACACGTCGATCCCGTTCACCCTGCTCTACTTCGTACGCAAGCGACGTGACATCCCGTTCAACTGGATATTCCTGTCCTTCGGCGCCTTCATCCTCGCGTGTGGAGCGACCCATGTAATGGAGATCTGGACGATCTGGACGCCGCTCTACTGGCTCGCCGGCACGGTCAAGGCCGTCACAGCCGTCGGTTCGGTCGCGACCGCGATCATCCTGATCAAGTTGGTGCCGCACGCGGTCGCGCTCCCGACCGCAGCCCAGCTCGAACAAGCGCACGCGGAGCTGCGCATCGCCCACACCCTGCTCGAGACGCGCTCTGTCGAACGCACCGCCGAGCTCACCCGCAATAACCAGGAGCTCGCGAACGAGGTCGCAGAGCGCCAGCGGACCTCGGACGCGCTCGCGATCAGCGAGACCCGGCTGCGCAAGCTGACCGAGTCGGGCATCGTCGGCATGCTGTTTTCGGACCTCGACGGCCGCGTGATCGAAGCCAACGACGCGTTCCTGGGCATCATCGGCTACAGCCGTGCGGAGCTCGAGGCCGGGCTGATCAACACGAAGGCCTTCACGGTGCCCGAGCGCGCGGCTGCACGTGAAGCCGCGGTCGAGGAGCTCGTCAAGACCGGTCGTATGCCGCCATGCGAGTCGATGATCCTTCGCAAAGATGGCACGCGGGTCCCGACGCTGATTGGCGTCACGATGCTCGATCCGCCGAACGCCCTTTCGATCGTGCTCGATCTCACCGAGCAGAAGCGTGCCGAAGCCGCGATCAAGCAGCTGCGCGACCAACACGAGGCGGAGGCGCGGTTCCGGTCGTTGCTCGAAGCGGTGCCCGAAGCGATGGTGATCACCGATCAAGAGGACCAGATCGTCCTCATGAACGCGCAGGCAGAGCTGCTATTCGGCTACCCACGTGCGGAGCTCTTGCTCGCCCCGCTCGGCAAGCTCGTCGAGGGCGGCCAGGGCACGCGCAAGGATGGCAGCACGTTTGTCATCGAGGTCAGCGAGAGCCCGATCAAGGTCGAGGCCAGCACGCTGACCTCGCGTACGGTGCGCGACATCACCGCGCGCAAGCGGGCCGAAGAAGACCTGATGCGCGCGCGCGATAAAGCCTTGGTCGCGAGCCGCGAGCTCGAAGCCTTCAGCTATTCGGTCGCGCACGATCTTCGCGCCCCGCTGCGCGGCATCAACGGGTACGCGGTGCTGCTCGGCGAGGATCTCGCGGGCAAGCTGACCGCGGAATCCAAGTCGCACCTCGAGCGGATCAGCGTCGGAGCCGCACGGATGGGCGAGTTGATCGATGCGCTGCTGCGGCTCTCCCGCTTGAGCCGCGCCGAGCTCGTGAACGAGCACGTCGATCTCAGCGCGCTCGCGCGCGAGGTGCTCGCGCAGTTGCACGCGCACGACCCGGGCCGCAACGTCGACATCGTCGTGGCGAACGGCCTGACCACGCGCGGCGACCGCCAGCTCCTCCTGGTGGTGCTCGAGAACCTGTTCGGCAACGCGTGGAAGTTCGTGGCCAAGCGCGATGCCGGTCGCATCGAGCTCGGCCGTGATGACAAGGGCTACTTCATCCGTGACAACGGCGCCGGCTTCAACATGGCCTACGCGCAGAAGCTATTCATGCCGTTCCAGCGCCTGCATGCGGCGACGGAGTTCGCCGGCACCGGGATCGGGCTCGCGACGGTACAGCGGATCGTGCACCGCCACGGCGGTGTCGTGTGGGCCGAAGGTGCCGTCGAAAAAGGCGCCACGTTCCACTTCACGCTCGGACCCGATTAAACCGCAGCGACCACGGCGCGGGCGATCGTCAGCACTTCGTGCGGCTCGCCCTGTTCGTTGCCGGTCACGTGCACCGAGAGCGTGCCGCCGTCGATCTGGAGCGCACCTCCCGTGGTCACGCAAAACCCGATCGCGTTGCGCACGTCTCGATCCTGGAGGAACGCCTTGGTCTCGTCCGGCGTGTCGGTCGTGATGTAAATCTCGCTGTCGAAGTGCTCGTCCCCGGTCTGGAGCTCGCGCTTGAACAGCTTGATCAGCTTCTTGCCCGTGCTCTCGGGCACGAATCCGGCCTTGAGCTTCGAGGCTCGCGGCAATGTCAGCGTCAACTTCGTCGTCTCGGTGGACCTGAGCTCGAGTCCCTGCACGCTCGTGCTGGTGGTTTGATGCTCGCGCGCGACCGTGATCCCTAGTTTGCCAAGCTCAGACATCGCAGCCATCGTTGAAATCGTCGGCATCGTCGGCATCGTCGGCATCGTAAACCTCCGGCGCCGATCATCGCACGACTAGGCAAGCCGTTGCTTGACCCACTCCCTCCGGTCGCGGTACCCAGCCCCGTGTCGATACGCGTAGTTGGTCTTGTCCTGTTGTTGGGTGCGTGTGCGACGACCGAAGGTGACGAGCTCGTCACCCAGAGCGATGCCATCGCCTCCGCGAACGCCTGGTACACGATCGTCGCCGCGAACGGCCTCGGCCACGCGATCGTCGAAGTCGCGAACGGCTACAAGGTGGCCTGCCCGAACGGTCACAGCGCGCGGGCTTGCGATGTCACCGCGCTCGTCGTACCCGTGACCTGTGGCTTCGAGTGCACCGACGGCCTGCTCGGCCTTCAGGGCGATTCGCTCGTACGCGGCAGCTTCGCCGGCACCACGTTCGTGATCGCGGCGGGCTTCGACACCTACTCGAAGGGCCTCGGCGACTACTCGATCTACAAGATCACGGGCGCCGCCACCTGCACCCAGGAGCCCTGCCCGAGCGGCCTCGTCGCCGCCAAGCTCGGCGTCAAGACCGCCGGGACGAAGATCACCAGCGTCGATTTTTCGCACTCGGTCGATCCGAACTACGTGCTCGATCCAACGCGCGGCGACGATCAGATCGCGTCAAGCGAGGGCCTCTACGCCACCGGTCGCATCGTGTCGCACGTGTTCCGCGCCGATCGCGTGTTCCGGCTCGAGACCTCGCACCCCGCGTGCGATCCGCAGCAAATTGCGCGCTTCTACGCCTACAATGGAGAGACCGAGCTTCGCCAGTTCCGCACCGAGACCGAGGCCGAAAACTTCGTGCCGCCCGCCGACCAGAATGGCGAATTCCACAGCTCGTGGCTCGTGCGCTCGGCAGAGACTCCGACGAAGATCGAGTTCACCTCGGGCGCGAACGATCTGTGGGCGCAGAAATTCGAGATCACCAGGTCGAGCTGCGCGCTTACCGTCACCGGCGAGCATTAGCCGTCGTCACGATTTCGGAGCCGGTCCGAAATCCTGGACCACGCGATACGTCGCCGTGATGTCTTCGCCTTGCGCGATCGCCGGAATCGCATCGCCACCGACATGCGCGATGATCACGGTGATGTTGTCGTGGCCGCCGTGCTCGTTCGCCGCTGCGATCGCGTTAGCGGTGGCAGCGACGGGCTCGGCCTCGCCGAGGATCTTAGCGAGCTCGGCATCCTCGAGCTCGTTCGACAGGCCATCGCAGCAGATCAACAAGCGGTCGCCGCGGCGGAGCAGCAACCGTACGATCGCTGCGGTCAGGGTCTCGGCGGTGCCGATCGCCTGCAGGATGACGTTCTTGCGCGGCGAGGTCTTTGCTTCTTCGGGCGTGATCGCGCCGTGATCGACGAGCATCTGGACGAAGCTCTGATCGCGCGTTAGCTGCCGGAGCTGACCGTTGCGCAGCAAGTACGCGCGCGAGTCACCGACCTCGGCGATCCAGGCATCCTGGCCATCGATCAAGATCGCGGTGAGCGTCGCGCCCATCCCCTGCTTGTCCTCGGCCGTCGCGGCCGCACGCACCGCTTGATTCGCATCGCGAACCGCGATCTCGAGCGCGTGATCGGGGGGTTCGGTGGTGTGCGCGCCGAGCGACTGGATGATCGTCTGGATCACGAGCGCACTCGCGACCTCGCCGGCTTGATGGCCACCCATGCCGTCGGAGACCGCGAGGAGGATCCGCCGACCGGTGACATCGACCTCGCCGGTCCACTGCAGGGCTGGATTCGCGAGATCGACGATCGCGAAGGCGTCCTCGTTATGCGGGCGCGTGCGCCCTACGTCGGTATGGCCGGCGACATTCAGAAAGGTCGACATGACTCAGTATGTCACTGCCGCGCGACGATGTAGTCAGCGACGACGCCGACTCGCAGCTCGAATAACTCGGGGTACGTCCTGCGCGCTGATCAGCTTGGCGAGGGCGAATAACTGGATGCTATGTCGAAGGCAAGCTCGTCGCGAAGTGAGCTCGTCGCTGCGCTGCCGGAGTGACCGTCGCCGATGACCTCGCTGATCCAGGTCGCGTTGTTGAGCACGACGTGGGCCGCCCACAGCATTCGGGCGAGCGTGACCGGCGAGCGTGACCTGCGCGACGAAACACGAACGTGATCGCGTAGCGCAACCACGGCGCCGTCTTCAACGAGCGATGGCTGAGCAACCGGTGATAGCTGATCGTGTTCGAGAGCCCGAGGACGACGATCACCGGGTAGATGGTGACAACTGCCAACTCGCGCCGAGCCTTACGAGCTGTCGGCTGCGGACACGACCGAAATCACCTGCGCGGATTGTATAATCCGCTAGCGGCGACCAACCGGCGCGCGCGGACGTCCGCCCCGATGCGCTCGATCTGCTCGACACGGCGCTCGGGCAGGCCTCGAAACAGCAAGAAACCATCGCCAGCGAGCTCGGATTTGACGAGCTGCCCGGTCGCGGGATCGCAGCGGCCGAGCGGCGAGACCGCGTCGCGCAGGCTCGTGAACGCGACCTCGACGACCGACCCGTCGTCGAGTTGCGCGATGCCATGCACCGTGGTCGCGCTATCGCTGAACACGAGCTTCGAGCCACGCTCGATCCGGCCGTACGAGTTGTCACCGAGCACCAGCTCGAAGCCCGCATCGCGCACGATCGCCGGCGAATCACCGCTCGGCGTATGGCCGACGACGACGCGCTCGATACCCGAGGCGCGCAGCTTCGCGATCGTCACTGGAACCGGTAGGTGTGGGTTGCCATGCTCGTCCGTGGGTCGCGCGTAGACGACGCTCGCTTGATTGAGGTGCGTGCCCGGCACCGGCGCTTGGTACGCGATCAGGCGCTCGTGATCGGGCGATGCCATCTCGTCACCGTAGAACTGCGAGAGCTGTGCGATCCACGGATCGACCTCGGCCGCTGCGAAGCTCTCGGCATTGACGCCGCCGTGCACGAACAGCGTAGCGCCGTTGCGATACGCGAGCTGCGCGGCGTGGAGATACGCGCGAAGGTCACCGCCTTCGCGAACATCCTCGACGAAGCTCGCGGCCACGTCTTCATCCGCGTGAGGCCGGCCCTCCTCGGCCAGCTCGCTCGCGCGGTGCTCGAAGGCGCGCGGCGCGCCCATCGTCTTCTGAAAGATCGTTCGCAAGAGCTCCGCGCGTACCCCGGAGACCTCGAGCTCGCGGAGCAACCGCAGCTTGTTGAGGTCGCGATTGCCGGCCAGCAGGATCACACGATCGCCGTAGCGCTGCTTGGCCGCGAGCAGCGTCCGCACGATCTTCCGACCGTGCGGGCCGCGATCGATCGCATCGCCACCGAACACGAAGGTCGCGCCTTCTGCGAGCTCGAGCTCGGCATCGCGCAGCGTCACCAGTGGATTGTCATCGGCGAACGAGGACAGCTTGTCCCAGCGCCCCTCGACGTCGGTGAGATACGCGATCACGCTATTGCGAGCTTACCTCAAGCTCGACCGGCTATCGTTCGGCTCGCGCGTGGCCGATGTGACAGGTACCCTGTCATCGCATGGCCACTCGCCGCCCTCGCCGTCTGCGTAAACGCCACCTCGATGGCGAGATCCGGGCCATCGTCGACGAAGCCGTCGCGCTCTCGTGGCGCGTGCGCTACGTCGCAGATCAGATCCATCTCGAGGGTGGTCGATCCGAGACCGCGCGCGGTGTGTTACGTGGTCTCGTCCGTTATGGCGCGCGGACCGTGCCGCAGCTCGCGTTCGCGCGTTCGGTCACGCGCCAGCATACCCAAGAGGTGGTAGACGGCCTGATCGCGGATGGCCTCGTCGAGAAGCAGCCGAACCCGACCCACCAGCGATCGCATCTGATCGCCCCGACCGCGCGCGGAATCGACGTCGTCGCGGCGCACGATACCGAGGATGCACGCACGATGATCGCGGTCGGTGCGACGATGAAGGTCTCGCGCGCCGATCTCGCGATCACCGTACGGGTGCTGCGCGAGATGCGCGAAGGCTTCGAATCCGATTGTTGGCGACCCACCCGCTAGGGCATGGTGAGGGCCTGTGCGTTTTCCCGGTCGCCGCAAGCACACGCACTACTTCCCGGTTCACGCGCGGGATCCCTTGTTCGTCGCGATGGGGCTCGCCACGACGCAGGTGCGCACGCACGTGGTCGGCGTCGATCAGACGCTCGTCGATATCGATGCGCGCGTGCCCGAGGACTTGATCACGCGCTACGCGCTACCGAAAGGCGCCTCGACCGTGATCGAGAGCGAGCTCGCAGCCGCACTCTACGACGAGCTGCTCGCCGAGAAGTTGATCTCCTACGAGTTTGCTGGCGGAACCGTCGGCAACACGCTCCACAACTACTCGCTGCTCGCCGATGACACCTCGATCCTGCTCGGCGTGATGACCGATCCGATCCGGGTCGGAACATCGGGCTACCGCTACCTGTCGAACACGTCGAGCCGGGTCAACCTCGATCATCTGCAGCCGGTCGAGGGTCCGATCGGTCGCTGCTTCGCGCTTGTCACGCCCGATGGCGAGCGCACGTTCGCGATCAGCGAGGGCAAGATGAACGCGCTCGCGTCCGAGAGCGTACCGCCCGCGATCTTCGAGCACGCCTCGGCGCTCGTGATCTCGGCGTACCTCTTGCGGTGCAAGCCTGGTGATCCGATGCCCGAGGCCACGCAACGCGCGATCGCGCTCGCGAAGCAACACGGCGTGCCGGTCGTCCTCACCCTCGGCACGCGGTTCGTGATCGCGGAGCGCCCCGAGTTCTGGCGGGCATTCATCACCGATCACGTCCAGATCCTGGCGATGAACGAGGAAGAGGCCGACGCGCTCACCGGCTTCGCGGATCCATTGCTCGCATGCGAGGCCGCACTCGATCTATGCGATGTCGTCCTGTGCACGGCGGGCGCCACCGGCCTCTACCTGGCGGGCCACACCGACGATGCGGCGAAGCGCGAGACTCGCTACCCTCTCCTGCCTGGCTCGATCCCCGAATTCAACCGCTACGAGTTCAGCCGCCCGATGCTGCGCGCCGCCTGCGACGTGCCCGTCAAGGTGTTCGCTCACATCGCACCGTACCTCGGCGGTCCCGAGCGGATCACGAGCACGAACGGCGCCGGCGATGCCGCGCTCTCGGCCCTGCTCCACGACATGTCCGCGAATCGCTATCACCACGCGCGCGTTCCGCGCTCGGCTAAGCACGCGCGCCAGTTCCTGACCTATTCGTCGATGAGCCAGGTGTGCCGCTACGCGAACCGCGTCAGTTACGAGGTGCTCGCCCAGGCGGCACCGCGCCTCACCCGCGGCCTGCCCGAACGTGAAGAAGGTCTCGACGACGAGGCCTACTGGGCCCGGTAACGCACTATGATCGGCGCATGAGTGCTCCGCGGGCCGCCTGGGTCATCACCGAAGATGGGAAGACCTGGAACCTTCGAAAGTTCGAGCAACCAGTCAGGATCGGGCGTTCCGATGATGCGGACCTGGTCGTCAAGCACGACACCGTGTCGCGCATCCACGCCTTGATCGAATGGCGCGACGACGCGCATTATGTTTCCGATAACAAGTCGGAGAACGGGACATGGGTCGACGGCATCAACCTGCTCGCCGGCCAAGACGGCGTGCTGGCAGATGGATCCGTGATCCTCGTCGGGACGGCGCGTCTCAAGTACTTCTTCGATGGTGTGAACGCTGCCCAATTTGCGGCGCGTCGCGGCACCGAGGGATAAATCACGGTTCGGAAATCCCCGGGGCAGAGACCCGGTTCGCTCGAACCCATCGTAAGGGACACCATAGGTTGCTACGGTACCCGCGAATGGTGGTTCCCCAGCGGGTCTTGCTCGTCGACGATCACGACGACGCGCGCGAGTTGCTCTCGGAGCTCTGCGAGGTGCTCGGCCATCAAGTCGCGAGCGCGGCGACCGGCCACGAAGCGCTCGAGCTCGCAGCGTCGTTCTTGCCGACCGTCGCGTTCGTCGATCTGCGCTTGCCCGATATCGATGGGTTCGAGGTCGCACAAAAGCTACGTGCGCGCGCCGATTGCCCGAGATTGATCGCCCTGTCGGGATCGATCGAGACCCGATCACGCGTGCTCGACCACGGATTCGATGACTACGTCACCAAGCCCATTGATGCCAAGCGGCTCCAGGTGCTCATCTTGGGTAGTTAGCGATGCTCAACTACAATCACCTCTACTACTTCCACACGGCGGCACTGGAAGGTTCCATTGCGAGCGCCGCGCAGCGCCTCGATGTCTCGCAGGGCACGGTGAGCGAACAGGTCCGCACGCTCGAACGCACGCTGGGCGTCGCGCTGTTCGAGCGGCAGCCGGGCGGGCTCAAGCTGACCGAGGGCGGCAAGCTCGCGTTCGAGCACACCACCGTGATGTTTCGTGCCGGCGAGCGGCTCTCCGAAGTGCTAGGCCACGAGCACGGCCGGCTGCCGCGCACGCTGCGCATCGGCATCTCCGGTGCGGTCGGGCGCGCGACCGCGACGCACTTCCTGCTGCCGGTGCTCGCGCTTCCGGACTGCATCCCGAGCATTCGCGGTGGGGATTCGACCGTGCTGGTGCGCGACCTGCGCGCGAACGAGCTCGATCTCGTGTTGAGCGAGAGCGAGCCACCCGAGTCCGCGCTACAAGGGCTCGAGGTCGCTGTCCTCGATCGGATGAAGCTCGTCGCGGTCGCCGCGATCGATCTCGAGATCGCCAACGACTGGCACAACGTCGGGCTCGTCCACTACCGGCCGACCTCGTCGTTCCGGTGGGACGTCGAAGCTTTCCTCGACGCGAACAACCTGCGCCCGCGGGTGGCAGCCGAGTCCGACGACAGCTTGTTCCTCGTCGAGGCTGCAGCTCGCGGAGGCTACATCGCCTTTGTCCCCACCTCGGTCGCACGCGATGCGATCAAGGCGGGTCGCTTGCGATCTCTCGCGACCGTGACGCCGGCCCACGGCGGCATCCACGCGATCTACGAGAACACCACCAGAGCCGAGCTCGTGCGCAGCGCCGTCGAGACGCTGCTCGATCACGCCCGCGAGGACTAGCCATACGTTCTTGCGTGGCGTGCTCGGCCACGCCTTCAACGAGCACATGCAGGCCTCGCCGCTGGTCAGCCGGTTGGCGCGGATGGACACCTGAGCTGGATCAACTAGATCTTGTTGTGTGCGCCGAGCGTCGCGTTGAGCCCACGCGCGAGCTCGATCGTCTCGGCCTCGGTCAGCTGGGCCTCGGGATGCGCCATCCGGTACTTCGCCGGTGGCATGTCCTTGCGGACCACCGAAGGCCCCGATTCCTGCACGAGCGTGCTCTGCGGCCGCGTCCACTCCGAGAAGTTCACCGTGTCGCGCGCGTCCTGGACGTCTTTGTAGACGACCCACGAGACCGGCGCGACCTCGGAGTACGCGGGCCACCTGGTCTCGTTACTATGGCAATTGAAGCACGCGCGCACCGCGAGCTCGCGCGTGCGCGGCGAGTCCCACATCGGCTCGCCGAGGATCGGTGGATTGCGATGCGTGCGCCCATACGGCACGAACTGCATCAACCCGAAGAGCATGCCCAGCGCAACCACCCCGATCGTGATCCGTTTGAGCCAGCTCATATATCTATGATGGTCATCGCCCGGCGTTCCAGGGATGGCAAGTTGACGCAGGCTCGATCAAAGTCGGTCATTCGCGCCCATCGGTCCGTCGGCCGTTACCTGCGTGTTCCGAGGTCCGCCGTACTCACGAAAAAGCCCGCGTGATGAACCAGTACACGCCGCAGCCGAAGATCAGCGCCGCGGCGACCTTGATCGCTGGCCGACCGATCCGTGCGTGGCGGTAGGCGTACATCACGATCGGTGCGGTGACGAGCACGACGATGACCTGGCCGATCTCGACGCCGAGGTTGTAGCCGAACAGCGCCGCGAGCTTGCCGCGAAGCGTGAGCTCGACGTGCGAGAGCGCAGTCGCGAACGCGAAGCCGTGGACCAAGCCGAACGCGCCCGCGATCTTCCAGCGATGCGACTTGAGCTTGCCGCTGAAGGCTTCGAGCGCCGCGAACGCGATCGTGAGCGCGATCAGCGGCTCGATCACGGACGCCGGCGGTCGCACGATATCGAGTGCGGAGAGCGCGAGCGTGATCGAGTGACCGATCGTGAAGCCGCTCGCGATCCCGATCAGCTCGAGCAGCGTGCCGCCACCGAGCATCAGCGCGAGGAGGAACATGATGTGATCGATGCCGTCGGGCAGCTGGAAGTGGCCCTCGGCGCTGCGCCACTCCGAGGGCGCCACGCCGATGTGCGCGATGCCGGAGCGTAGAAAGCGCGTGAAGCCGATCGTGGTCGGCGCATTCGCGAGCGCCGCGGTTACGAGCTCCAGCGGGCGTGCGGTCTTGTCGATCAGCGTGAGCCGCTCGCTCGCACCGCTGGTCTCCTTGACCATCAGCTGGAACCGCGGCGTGATCGCGGCCTCCGCGACGACCGGGAATGTCCACGTGCGCGCCCCCGCCGGGCAGGTTGCGATCGCGACGACCGCGACGGTACGCGCGGTCAGCGATGCGGTGGCAGGCGCCCACGTGCACGGGCCGCCCGGCGTCTCGATCGGTGCGCGTTCGAAGGTGTGCTTCGCGAGGTCGGCCGCGTGAGCACCGATCGTGGTGGCATCGGGGGCTTCGGTCGCGAGCACGATCGCGGCGGCCGAGAGATCGAGCTCGAGCTGCGCGGTCACGTGCTCGCCCTCGCTCGTCACGGTCATGTAGCCGAGATCGAGCGGATGCGCGTCGCTGATGCGCGCGACGGTCGCGATGCACATCATCGCGAGGTAGAGCGCGGCGCGTCTCACTTGGTCATCCCCAGCGCGCGCCAGCCCGAATGTCCCGGATCTAGCACGTCGGCTTCGTGGGTGTAGAGGCCCTTGCGCGGGCCCTCGTCGAGGCACGCCGCGAGCTCGTAGATCCGCGCATCGCGCACGCCACTCGCGAGCGCCTCCTGGATCTGGGCGCGCGCGTCATCGAGCGGAGCGCCTCCGCGATACAGCGCGCGTGCGAGCTGGAAGTGGGTATTCGCGCTCGGCCGATGCTCGAGCTCTTCCTTGCCGAGCGTGATCGCCTCGGCGAGATCCTTCGGTGTGCCGCGATCGGTCAGCACCTCGACGAGATCGAGCTTGTGGCCGACCCCGTTCTCCGCCAGATCCGCGCGCACGAGCTTCTCGACCTGCGCGCGGGAGCTATCGGCACCGGGCTTGTCACCCGCGAGCTCCTGCGCGCGGGCGAGATCGATCAAGTAGCGCACCTGGCGCGACACCACGAACGCGCGCTCGAACCCCTTCTTCGCTTCATCGAGCTTGCCCGTGCGCAACGACAGCTCCGCGCGATACGCGAGCGCGAGCGCGTTGTCGGGCGCGATCCGCAAGGCTTCATCGAGCACGACCTTCGCGCCACCCAGAGCACCGCTGCGGATCAAGAACCGGCCCCACAATGCACGCGAACGCGCCGCCTCATCGATATCTCCAGCGCTCTCGAGCTCGATCGAATGGCGAAAGTCGAACGCCGCCTCCGGCTCGCGACCTTGCGCTTCTTCCACGATGCCGCGCATGAGCATCGCGCCCGGATCGCCCTTGCCGGTGGTCGCGGCTTCGGCGGCGGCGTGCGCCGCGGGCAGCTCGCCGAGCGCTAGGTAGGCGGTCGCGAGGATCATCTCCGCGCCCTCACTCGGGCGCTGCTTCAAGAAGCCGGTCGCGATCACGATCGCATCGCGAAACTCGTGGTGTGCGTTCGCGATCTTCGCGCGGATGAGGATCGCGCCGTTGCCGGTCGGCAGCTGGCGAAGAGATTCGTCAACCAAGCCGAGCGCGCGCTTGAAGTCGTCCGGATCGCCTTCGATCAGCGCGCGCTTGACGTAGTCCTCCGCGAGATCGCCGAGGTCGAACGCGGACGCCGTCTTGTCGGCGATCCGCTTCTCCAGGCCTTTGATCGTCGTGGCGAGGTCGTGGCCGGCGACCTGCGGGCCGTCGAACTTGTAATGAGCGGCATCGCTCAATGCATGTTCTGCCGGATCTTTTTCGAGCGGTGGCGCTCGCTTGTCAGCCGCGCACGCAAGGAGCGCCACGACCGCGACAAAACTGCCGCATTTTGAAATGTTGGCCACGGTCTTATACGAGCGGATCGTGGTGTCAGCCGAGTGCCGATTTGGTCGATCCGGTAGCATGGTTAGGTCGTACAGCGTTGCACACCAACTGAAGGGAAAATTTTAGATGAAAAAGAAACTAATGGAATTGGTCACCGTGGCTGCCGGGCTGGCAGTGCTGGGGGCCGGAACGGCGACCTTTGCGTCTGACCATGACGATGGTGAGACCGACTCGAAGTCTCGTGCACTGAACCTGACCGATCACTTCGCGTACAAGAATGCGGCGGGCGATGCGCTCGTGCTCACGATGTACTTCAATCCGCGCTCGCTGCCGGACATCAACTACAACCTCAGCACCAATGCTCGCTACGAATTACACATCAGCAAAGCGGCGACCAAGACCGCCGCGCCGACCACGACCGATGACTATCTGTTGCGGTTCGAAGGTGGCGCGCCCACCGCGAGCGGCGCGCAGCCGATCACGCTGACCGTGTTCAAGAATGGCACGATGACGGGTACGAGCAGCGGCATGTCGACCGACTTCGCGACCTCGAAGGCAAATACCGCCGTCGTCGTGAACCCGGGCACCGCCACCACGCTCAACGCGAAGTGGTTCTCGGGCATGCGCTCGGATGCCTTCACGTTCGACGTGCAGCGCTTCTTCGAGGTGCGCGCGTTTCTCGCGTCGCGCTTCTTCGGTGGTCCGAACGGCGTCGGCAACGCTGCTGCTTTGAGCTCGTTTCCGCCGAACTGCAACGGCCAAACGTTCGCTCAAGGCGTGATTGGCCAAGGTGACACCACCGATGGTGACGTCATCAACCTGTGGAACCCGGCAAGCTGCGCGCCCGACTTCACAAAGAATTACAACGTCAACGCCATCACCGTCGAGATCCCGCTCGCGGGCCTCGACGGCACGGTATTCGACACGTGGTCGTCCATCTCGGCGAAGCAGTAAGGCGAAAGGAACACGAACATGAAAAATCTATCCGCCCTTTTGCTTCTCACCGCGATCTCCGCCTCCTGTGGCGACGACAAGAACACCGTCGTCGACGGCCAGGGCTCGGGCTCTGGCTCTGGCGCTGACGCGCGCGGCCCAGCTGTTTACAAACAGGTCGAGCATCTCGGACGCCCCGCCATCAACGAAGCGCTGCTCTTCACGTTCGCCTACAACAATGGCTACAACGCGACAGCTCCAAGCTTCACCGGTGTCGATACTGCGACGCTCAACCTCGTGGTTGGCGAAGCCAAGACCGTTTTGAAAGCGATCTACTACGGGACGTGCCTGACCGACGGCGTCGTGCCGGGCCTCACGGCTGCGACCGGCCTCAAGCCGGCGGGCATGCAGTGCCCAGCGATCGGTGGCGCAGTCTTCACCGAGAACGCGCTGACCGGTGTCACGCTCACCGACGCGATGAAGGCCGCTGCCAGCACCTACGCCGATACCGTGTTCAATCAGTTCGAGCCGGACGTGCTCCGCATCGACACGGCTGGCCCTAGCAGCTACCTCACGTTGTGCGGAACGGCGACGGTGGCGAACAGCCCGCTGCTCTGCGGCGGTCGTCAGCTGACCGACGACGTTATGGACGTCACGTACGACTATTTGCTTGGTGGCGCGGCGATCAGCGCGTCGTCTCCTGCGCAGTTCCGCGCGCTAGTGAGCGATGGCGTCGTGTACGACAACACTGCGACTAACTCGACAAACTCGCTGAGCCTGAGCATTCCTGACCCGAACAACCGTAACCAAGGTCACCCGGCACCGACCGCGACGTTCCCGTACTCGGCTCCTCCGATCTGAGCTGACGACGTAACGGTTTCCACCTGACCCACCCGGGAGACTCGGTGGGTTTTGTTTTGCTGTGAGCGACGCGCTCGTGCCGGTCGACTCGAACGACCGAAGCTACGGAGCCGGGGCGACGATGTGATACGCGCCGAGCTTGTAGAGGGAGATGTCACCGTGCTCGACGGTCAGCCGACGCAGCACCTGCACGCGCGTCGCGTCGTCGGGCATCGAATCGACGGCGACATCCTTCGCCGCGTCCTGCAGGCATGACTTCAGGGGATCGGGATACGGACTCTCTTCGGTCTCGGCGCCGTCGAACACGATCTTGTCGCCGCTGCGCTTCACGTAGAAGTAGTACGAGGACACGCCATCGACGTTCGTGCCTGCCGTCTTCGCCTGATTCAAGCAATCGACGACCGCCGGTTCGGTCGCACGGATGGCGCGCATCAGCGCCCAGCGCAGCTTGTCGGTCGGCGTGTCGATGTGTTTCGGCTTCGTCGGGTCATCACGCCTACGCGAGTCGAGTGCGGCCTCCGGCGCGAGGGTGGGAGCCGCGGTCGGCGCGTGCCGCGCAGCCGGTGCGCCCGGCGCGCGGGTCGGCTCGGTGGGCGGCGTCGCCGCAGGCACGGCGACGGGTCCCGGGGTCTCCTTCGAGGTGCCGCCCGCCGTGCCCACAGCGACAGCGTCCGAGCCGTGGGTGACCATGTAGAGCAACGCGAATCCCACCGCTACGGCGACGAGGCCGCCAAGTACGAGCAGACGCATGGCACCCGCTTCTTAGCATCGATTTGATACTATCGGATTCTGGTTATCGATAGTTTCAACCTATCACAGCCATCACCGTGGACTGGCTACACGCTCGAAGTGGATGCTCGTAGAATCGCTTCATCATGTCGACCGAAGCGAAATGCCCTTTCAAGCATCAGTCCGGCGCAGGTACGTCGAGCCGCGACTGGTGGCCCAATACCTTGCGGCTCGAAACGCTGCACCAACGCTCGCCACTCACGAACCCGATGGGTGGCGATTTCAACTACGCCGCGGAGTTCAAGACTCTCGATTTCGCCGCGCTCAAGGCTGACCTGCGCGCGCTGATGACCGACTCGCAGGCGTGGTGGCCCGCGGATTTCGGTCACTACGGCCCGCTGTTCGTTCGCATGGCGTGGCACAGCGCCGGCACCTACCGCACCGGTGATGGACGCGGAGGCGCGGGCAAAGGCAGCCAACGGTTCGCACCGCTCAACGCGTGGCCCGATAACGTCAACCTCGACAAGGCGCGCCGCCTGCTCTGGCCGATCAAGAAGAAGTACGGCCGCAAGATCTCGTGGGCGGACCTGATGATCCTCACCGGCAACGTCGCGCTCGAATCGATGGGCTTTGCCACCTTCGGCTTCGGCGGCGGTCGCGAGGATATCTGGGAGCCCGAGGCCGACGTGTACTGGGGCCAGGAGAAGAAGTGGCTCGAGGACAAGCGCTACTCCGGCGATCGCGATCTCGAAAAGCCGCTCGCCGCGGTCCAGATGGGCTTGATCTACGTCAACCCCGAAGGCCCGAACGGCAGGCCCGATCCGCTCGCTGCTGCGCGCGATATTCGCGAGACGTTTGCGCGCATGGCGATGAACGATGAAGAGACCGTCGCCTTGATCGCGGGTGGTCACACTTTCGGCAAGACCCACGGCGCCGCCGATCCGGGCAAGCACGTCGGCTTCGATCCGGAGGCGGCGGATATCGAACGCCAAGGCTTTGGCTGGCAGAACAGCCACGGCATCGGTCACTCCGGTGATGCGATCGGCAGTGGGCTCGAGATCACGTGGACCTCGACCCCGACGAAGTGGGGCATCGAGTACCTGCAGAACCTGTACAAATACGAGTGGGAGCTCACCAAGAGCCCGGCCGGTGCGCACCAGTGGACGCCGAAGAACGGCGGCGGTGCGAACACCGTGCCCTTCGCGCACGATGCTTCGAAGCATCAAGCGCCCGGCATGCTGACGACCGACCTCGCGCTACGCGTCGATCCCGCGTACGAGAAGATCACGCGTGACTTCCTCGCGAACCCGGCGAAGTTCGCCGATGCCTTCGCACGCGCGTGGTTCAAGCTGTGCCATCGCGACATGGGGCCGAAGGTTCGCTACCTCGGACCGGAAGTTCCGGCCGAAGACCTGGCCTGGCAGGACCCGATTCCCGCGGTCGACCATCCGCTCGCCGATGACAAAGATATCGCGACGCTGAAGGCCCAGATCCTCGCGACCGGGCTCTCCGTCGCGGAGCTGGTCTCGGTCGCGTGGTCGTCGGCCTCGACCTTCCGCGGCTCCGACAAGCGCGGAGGTGCGAACGGTGCACGCATCCGGCTCGCGCCGCAGAATCAATGGGCAGCGAACGAGCCAGAGCAGCTCACGAAGGTGCTCGCTGCCCTCGAAGGTGTGAAGCAGGCATTCGATGCAGCCGGTGCGAAGAAGGTCTCGCTCGCGGATCTGATCGTGCTCGCGGGCAGTGCGGCGATCGAGCAAGCGGCGAAGGCCGGCGGCCACAGCGTGACCGTACCGTTCACGCCGGGCCGCATGGATGCATCGCAGGAGCACACCGATGTCGAATCGTTCGACGTGCTCGAGCCGATCGTCGACGGCTTCCGTAACTACGCGAAGGATCGTTACTCGGTGCCCGCCGAAGAATTGCTCGTCGACCGCGCACAGTTGTTGACGCTGACCGCGCCCGAGATGACCGTGCTCGTTGGTGGTCTGCGCGTGCTCGGCACGAACGTCGGCGGCGACCAGCACGGCGTGCTCACGAGGCGCGTGGGCACGCTATCGAATGACTTCTTTGTCAACCTGCTCGACATGGGCGTCGAGTGGAAGGCCGTGCCGAACACCGATACGTTCGAGGCCAAGGATCGGGCGAAGGGCTCGGTCACGTGGACCGGCACGCGCGTTGATCTGGTATTCGGATCGAACTCGGTGCTGCGTGCCCTCGCCGAAGTCTACGCGAGCGAAGAAGACAAGTTCATCCACTCGTTCGTCGCCGCGTGGACAAAGGTGATGAACGCCGATCGGTTCTAGCGGGCGGCCCAACCGCCCCGCACGAGCGGGAAGCACCTAGCGAGCGAGCGAGCCGAGCGCCTCGATCAGCTTGGCGTGCATCCATGGATGCAGCCGCATGAAGCCGCGCTCGGTCAGCAGCCGATAGCTCTCGTTCGCGTGGAACCGCACCATCGCGCCGTTCGCGATCTCGATGCGGCCGATGATGTCCTCCGCTGGGACCTGGGCCTTTGGCGTCGCGGTGCGCGCATCGACGACCTGGATGAAGCCGGACCCGCTTGCTGCCGCCGCCTCGGCGAAGCCGGGCGCAGCGTTTGCGTGCTGCGCGAACACTCCGTTCAAGAACTGGATGAAGCTCGCGTTCGGCCGGAACTGCGCTGGATCTATCTTCGCGTCGACCGCGGGTCGCTCGGTCACGAGGAGCTCGCCCATGATCGCTTCGCGCGGCAGCGCGCCGATCGCGCGAGCATGCTCGGGCGTGAGCGGCGAGAGATAGAAGTGCTGGACTCCGTCAGAACCGACGACGTCGTAAACGTTCACGCGCGTAGCCTCGCATGGAACTCTCGCGCAAGTGGCGCTGATCTCGATCTGCGCGCTGCCGTTCGACGCGCGCAAGATCGGCCTCAAGCACGCTCGACGCAAGCCGCTTCAACGATTGCCTGTCGAGAACAGATGTAGCTACGCGAGCACGGTCTCGAGCTTCTTCGTGCCGTTGCGAAAGATGCTGCCCATCAGCGCTCGCATCACCGGCCACGCGAGGTGGCCGATCACGGTCAGCTTACTCGCCATCGTCCAATCGACTTGCGTGCCGGTGCCCTCGGGCGTCAGCCGAAAATCTTCGGCTAGGTGCTTCACGAACAACGAGCTGGTCTCGAACATCGTGAACGCGAACCGCTTGCCGGGCTCCCACGCGATGAAGCGTTCGCGATAGGCGCCGAGCCCACCACCCAGAAACACTTCGCGCTCGGATCCGACGCCACCCGTGCCTTTGATCCAGCCGATCTTCTTGATCTTCGGGAACCACTTCGTCCACTCGTCTGGGTCGGCAAACGATGCGAACACCCGCTCCGGGCTCGCCGAGAGATGCGCGCGACCCGTGATCTGCGCCGGCGCGGTATCGAAGAACGCGAGGTCGGTCGGCTCTAAAGTTCGCATCCGCCGACAATATCGCGGAATCAGGCTGGCCAATCGGCCATGGATCATCAGCGCGAGCATGGCCTGGCCGGACTCATCAGGCGGCGCACGGCATCGAGCAGATCCCCGCAGTGGATCTTTCGCAGCCAAGCTGCGGTGACGTTCCTGCGCGCGGTGGATTTTGCCGACGACGGCTACATCGCCAACGGTGAGCTCGACGTAGAGCTTTAAAAGCTCGCGCCGATCCAGGTCACCGCGGCACGGTGCAGGTTCAGGCCGCGAGCCGGATCGTTGCGACCGGCACCGAGGGATTCGCGTCGTTGAACTTACTCACCATCACCGGGATGCCGACGATCGGCACGAGCAACATCAGGAGGAAGACCGTGATGCCCGACGTGCCGGTTGCTTTCTCCGCACCCTCGCTCCACTTCCACGTCCAGTAGAGCGCGCCAACAAATGGAACCAGCAGGATCCACGCCGTCGGGATCCGAGTGCCGTACATGCGGTTGAGCTCGTTCTTGGTCTGGACCTGCCAGACCAGGGCGTAGATGCCGAGCGTGACGAGGGTCAGGATGATCACGGTGATTGCGGAGCGCTTTGTCATGCGCCCCAGACGCCGGCCGACGCGCGATGTCGCACGGTTTCGCGAGGTTTTTTAACCCGCGTGGGATGACATCGCGCACGGTCTGCGGCAAGCGCCCGATCAGCTGCTCGAGCTGCGGATGGACCGCCACGAAGTCCCTCGGCACCGCCGATGCGCGCGACGCGCTGGTCGCGGCGATCACCACGAGGTCGGCCGCGCCCGAGGTGAACATCGCGGCGATCGTCCTGCGCGCGTCGACGGCGATCCCCGCGAAGTCGCGGAGCCGCGCGCGGCCCGTCTGAAGTTAAAGACCAGTCAGGCTGCGAGCCGAACGTCATCGGGCTCGAGCAAGCGCGCCCAGGTTTCGAGATACGCGACGAGATCGGAGCGATCGTTGCGGCGCAACCAGCGATGGCCGCCAGGCAGCGCGGCGAGCACCGCCGGATCGGTGAGCTTTTCGAGATGACCCAGGTCCGTAGTCGTGAGCCCCAGGGTCAGAAGCCCCGTGATCATGTCGTCGATCTCGAACTCGCTCGTCGGGCAGTAGCTGTTCGCGAGCGCTTCCCAATCACCCACCCGCTCGAGCGCCGCGGTGTGGATCTTCGCGGGCGCGACCTCCAGCACCGTCTGCGCGAGATGGCCGCAGTTGCACATGCCGAGGTGACCCCACTGATAGCTGGCGCCCGCCGTCAATCGAGCGACCGTGGAGCGCAGTGCGACGATTAGGCGCGACGACATACCCCGAGTGTACCCATCAAGTAGGTTCAGCGCACGACCAAGTGGTTCAGCGAGCGCGCACGAGCCACACCGCTGCATGTGGCGCCGTGTTCGGTGCGAACACGCCGCGAAGACGAGCGCGGATCTCGATCTGCTGTGTCTCGTCGAGCGACGCGAGAGCACGCGAGAGCGGTCCGAACGTGAACGCCGAGCCGATCGCTTCGTCGACCGTTTCCCCGAGCGGCATCGTCGAGTCGCGGCCTTCGATCTCGATGTCGGTGAACCCCGCACCCGTGAGGATGCTCTCGAGATATGCGCGCTCGGCGAACGCGAACGGGCCTGGTTCGCGTAGGACGGGCACGTGATTCTCTGGGATCAGCGACTGCGCCGCGAGAAATGGCAGGTACGCCCAATCGTTCTTCACGAACTCTTGCCAGCACACGAACGCGAGCCGCCCGCCGGTGCGGCGCAGGTTCGCGAACCCCGCGTGCGGATCGGTGAAGAACATCACGCCAAACCGCGACGTCATCAGATCGAACGTCCCGAGCACGGCGGTAGCGGCGTCCGCCTCGATGAATTCGAGCTGAGGTGCTCGCTCGCGCGCGAGGGCGAGCATGGGCTTGGAGATATCGATGCCGGTCACCGACCTACAGTGTTCGGCGAGCAGCATCGTCGTCGTGCCTGTGCCGCAGCCGATATCGAGCGCGCGTTCGTGATTCTCGGGCGCGACCCACGCTAACCACAGCTGAGTGATCGGCGCCATCGAGCGATCGATATCGCGCTGGCTCTGCACCCACCGCTCACCGGCCGTATTGTTCCAGTAGTCGAACTGCTCGTGCATGCCCGCATTCTAGACTGAGACGATCGAGCCCGATGAAGCTGGATCCCGTCATGCTCTTGCTCGTGGGTTGCCCGACGGGCGCGTTGCCTCGGGATCAAACCAGCGCGCTGGCTGGCAATCACGGCCAAAAGACAGCGTGTCGACATGAGGCTGCATTTCGCACCAGCGCCGCACGCTCGAATCGCCGTCGGCAGATCGAGCTGCTGACGAGACATCGCGAGTGACGAAGCCAACGCACGACTCCGGCGGCAGCACGACCCGCGAAGTACCCCGGCTCGTCGGCGTTCGGACTCGTGGCCGCCACCGCGATCGCGATGACTCAGTAACTCCACAACCGTGAGATCTGGATCAGCGCGACTTCGAGGTCCTGCGCGAGCTCGGAGTGAGGCCGCGCCGGGAGCCGCGCGAACACCGCTTCGGCGGCAGGAAAGCGCTCGCGCCACGTCACGATCACGGCAGCTTCCTCGGGCGTAGCGAACCCGGTCGACCAGCGCGCGAGCGCGGTCCACATCCATTGTTCGGCGCAGCCCGGCGTGTGGGTGCGGATCGCTACCTCGAGCGCCTCGGGCATCGCTTTGGGGTTGCGCCGCGTTGCGGGCCGACCCGGCCACGACACGAGCGTGCGGCTGCAGAACACGCACGTCGCTGACTGCGCGCGCCCGGTGATGCTGCGATCGCGCTCGTGCGTCTTGACGTCGTGAAGCTCGAAACCCGGCACGCGCGTGATCCGCGTTCCCGCGATCATGTGGCGCAGCATGATGATCGTTTCCGTCGAGGTCACCGGCGTGGTCGCTTCTGCTCAACCTTAGCGCATCGAGCGCAAGCGGCAGGACTACCGCTCTGGGCCGCATTACCCCGCAAGCAGCCAGGCCAGTTTACCGCTAGACTCTGCCGCTATGAGCTCGACGACCACGCTCGAAGGATGGGGGCGGCTTCCCGTCCCCGGCCGCGAGCTGTTGTCGTCGGATCTCGAGACCCTGACGCGAGGCGCGCGGCTGTCGCGTGGGCTCGGTCGCTCGTATGGCGATTCGTCGCTCCCTGCGCGCGAAGACGACAAGATCGCGGGCACGCGGTTGGCCGATCGGATCCTCGCGTTCGATCCAGCGACCGGCGTGCTCCAAGTCGAGGCGGGGGTCAGCCTCGCCGAGCTCAACCGGATCTTCATTCCGCGCGGCTGGTTCACGCCGGTCAGCCCTGGCACCAAGTACGTTACGGCCGGCGGCATGGTCGCGAGCGACGTCCATGGCAAGAACCATCACCGCGATGGCTGCTTCGGTGCGCACGTGCGGAAGCTCCGCGTGCGGCTCGCGAGCGACGACCTCGTCGAGTGCAGCCCGACCGAGTCACCCGATCTGTTCTACGCGACCATCGGTGGCATGGGCCTGCTCGGTCACATCCTCGAGGTCGAGCTCGTGATGAAGCGGATCCCGAGCGCGTGGATTTGCATGGAGAGTGAGCGCGTCGCGAACATCGATGAGTTCTTGACCGCGCTCGATCGCACGGCCGCGACCTCGCCGATGACGATGGGCTGGATCGATTGTTTGAGTCGCGGCAAGAAGATCGGGCGCGGCCTCTTGATGGCGGGCGATTGGGCGACCGTCGAACAAGCCGGCACCGCGCAACCAAAGCCGCCGACCGAGCGCTCGCTGCCAGTGCAGCTGCCGAATTGGGCGCTCAATTCGTGGTCGGCGCGCGCGTTCAACGCGCTCTACTATCGCAAGCAACTGCGCCAGCGCATCGAGCGCACGGTCTCCCCCGAGCCGTTCTTCTATCCGCTCGACGCGATCCTCCACTGGAATCGCGCGTACGGCAGCCGCGGTATGACCCAGTATCAGTGCGTGATTCCGCGCGCTGCGGGCGCGCCCGCGGTCCGCGAGTTTTTGACAGTACTCGCGTCGCTCGGCTGCGCGTCGCCGTTGTGCGTGATCAAGGATTGCGGTCCTCAGGGTAAAGGCATGCTGTCGTTCCCGCTCGAGGGCACCTCGATCGCGATCGACATCGCGGTGATTCCCGAGATCCAGCGCGTGATCGATCGGCTGAACGAGTTCGTGATCGCCGCCGGCGGAAGGATCTACATGACCAAGGATCGGTTCACCCGCGCGGATCACTTTCGCGCGATGGAGCCCCGCCTCGATGGCTTCCTCGCCGTCCGCGCGAAATATGATCCCGCACGCCGGCTGCGTAGCGCTCAATCGGTGCGCTTGTTCGGAGATGCCGCGTGAAGGCGGTCGTCCTCGGCGGTACCTCCGGTATGGGGCGCGAGGTCGCGCGCACGCTCGTGGAGCGCGGTGATGCCGTCTTCTTGCTCGGGCGTGATACCGCCGGGCTCGCGCGTAGCGCAGCGGATCTGAAGGTTCATCATCCGCGCCAGGAAGCGACTGGCTTCGCCTCCTGTGACCTCGAGCACCCGACCAGTTTTGCGGCCGCACTCGATCGCGCCGACGAAGCCCTCGGCGGGTTCGACACGGTGATCGTGACCGCCGGCATGTTCGCGAGCCAGGAAGCGCTCGAGGCGGACATCGAGCTCGCGCAGCGGCTCGTGACCGTGAACTTCGCGAACACCGTCGTGTTCTGCGAGCACGCACGCAAGCGATTGCTCGCACGCGGCGGTGGCCGGCTCGTCGTGTTCTCGTCGGTCGCGGGCGAGCGCGGGCGCAAGCCGGTCGCGATCTACGGTGCGAGCAAGGCGGGGCTCTCGACCTATCTCGAGGCGCTCGATCACAAGTTCTCCTCGGCCGGCCTCGCGGTCACGTGCGTGAAGCCCGGCTTCGTTCGCACCGAAATGACCGCCGGTTTGAGGCCGCCACCGTTCGCAGGCGAGCCGCGCAAGGTCGCGGCGCTCGTCGTACGCGCGATGGATCGCAAGCAGCCGGTCGTCTACGCGCCCCGGATGTGGGCGCTCGTGATGCTCGTGATTCGCTCGCTGCCGCGCTTCATCATGCGCAGGATCAACTTCTGATGAACGTTCTCGTACTCGGAGCAACCTCCGCGATCGCCGGCGAAGCCGCAGCCTTGTACGCCGCACGGGGCGATCGGCTACATCTGGTCGGGCGCAATCCCGAGAAGCTCGCCGCGGTGGCCGCGCGCTGCACCGGTGCGAGCACTCAAGCCGCTGATTTTTGCCAGCTCGACGACAACGCCGGAGTGATCGCAACGGCCATCGCCGAGCTCGGACGGATCGACATCGCACTGATCGCGCACGGCGACCTCGGTGATCAGCTCGCGAGCGAGCACCGGTTTGACGAGGCGGAGCACATCCTCCGCGTGAACCTCACGAGCGTCGTATCGCTGCTCGTACCGCTCGCGAACGCGATGGAAGCCGCGAGGTCAGGTCGGCTCGGGGTCATCACGTCCGTTGCCGGTGATCGCGGTCGCCCGCGCAACTACACCTACGGCGCGGCGAAGGGGGCCTTGAACATCTATCTCCAAGGGCTGCGGACCCGGCTCTATCCCGCCGACGTGAATGTCACCACGCTCAAGCTGGGACCGGTCGATTCGCCGATGACCACCTCGCACGACAAGCACCTGCTATTCGGCAAGCCACCTGCCGTGGCGCGCAGCATCGTGCGTGCGATCGATCGCCGCGCCGACGAAGCGTACGTGCCTTCGTTCTGGCGAGCGATCATGCCGATCGTCAGGCACACGCCGGAGCGGTTGTTCCAGCGGCTGCCGTTTCTCTCCGGTCGCTAGACCGTGTGACCCGCGTCGATGTCGGGTGGCGATGATGTGGGTATTCGTTCAACGTTCGTCGCCGCTCGTTCGACTCTCGTAGACGCGCTCGCGGATCCGGCCGGTGACATCGTGGGGCGCCACCGACGTGCCGCCGAAGTAAAATCCTCCGGCCCACGCGAGTGGATCGGTGGGCTGATCGCTACAACGTCGCGGCTGCGTCGCGCTCACGTCGATCACGCGGCCGCGCACGCTGCCCGTCACGCTGTAGCGATAGACATCGGGCTCGCGCCACACCTCGTACTGCAGCGGTTCCTGTGCCGCGAGGTCGTCCGCATCGAGGGTGAAGATCGGCGCGTCGAGCCACAGATGATGCGAGGCGTTGTTCGCGTACGCCATCAGCTCGAGGATTTGTGCATCGAGGTTCCAGCGCCAGGCGAACATTGCGCCGTCGACGGACAGATCGATCGTGCCGCAATCGGAGAGGCCCGGGAGCTTGTTCCAATCGAGCTGATCCTCGGGCTGGGTCGGCATCGTCAGCTCGTAGCGCGCCGACGGATCGAGCACGAAGTCGAAGTCGCGACCGACGACCGTGACCAGCCCATCGACCGGGTCCTTGATCTCGCGGTCGGTCAGCTTTGCATCGTGCGAGCCGGTGGCGATGTGATAGGTCGCCCACGTCAACTCTGCGGCATCGGGCTGCGTGGCCACGGGCGCCGCCGAACAGCCCGCGAGGACGAGCCACGCGATGCGCATGTTCAGAATATCGACCGCGCGCGCCAGGCGTATAGAGCGATCTTCGCGCGCAGCTCGAACAGCCAGAGCGCCGTCTGCGCTCCGCCGTATCGACCAGGACGCCTTCGACCGGCACGATTTCACTGCGGATACATCCGGGCTCCAGTGCGTGATCGATGCGTACACGCTCGTCGTCGCGAGCTCGTGAAGGTCTTCAGGCCACGCGCGGTCAGAGACGGTTCGGTCTCGGTGGCGCGTGCGAGGAGTCGGGCTCACCGCGCTCTACGTTCCCCTGGGCGGGCGATACGTCGTACGCGGGCGTCGCGCCGATCGACACCACGGGCAAGTTCCTCGTCACGTACTACTCGAGCGACATCGAGGAAGATCCGCCGTGGGCACGCGCGATGTTCGGGCCGACCGACATCTGGCAAGCGACGATCGACCTGCACTGAACGCCGTGGCAACCCACCAGACGGCTGTCACGCAGACGTCAGCCGACGAGCTGGCGCAGTTGCCAGGCTTGTAGTTCGACTTGCCGGCTGCTCTCGCGCTGCCGCTCGGCCATCGTACGAGACAACACCGCGACGACGCTGAACAAGGCAATCAGGAGCAAGCCCAGACCGATCTGCACGGGTAGTGCGTGGAACTCGATCACCGGCGAGCGCAGCACGATCGTGCCTGCGACGAATTGATACGTTGGCGTCAAGAGCCCCGCGATCTCGAGTATCCATGGCACCGCAATGCCGGCGCCGAGGATCGCGCCGACGACCCAGATTCGACCAAACCTCGGATGCGCGGCGTACGCCGTCAGGGTCGTCATCGCGAGCGTTGGCGCGATGATGAACGGACCGACGATCCGGCAGATCACGGCGATCAAGACCGCGTTGATGCACGCGTTGAAATAGATCGGCGCCGAGGTCAGTCGATCGCGACGGACCAGCAAGAGCATCTGGAGCCCCGAGCCGATCGCGACGGCGACAAACACGAACACGACGGTGGCATCGCGCACGCCTGTCCACAACAGCAGCGGCACGAAGGCGAGGTAACCGAGCATGCTGATCGCAGACAGTCGACCCTGGACCTTCGCCATCTCGGTATCCAGACGGGCGACCGAGTCTTCGACCGCCGCGGGTACGATCGCGGGCGGACTGAGCATCAACCGACTGACCAGCTCTGCCGCCTCCGTCGCGGTGGGATCGAGCGCGAGTGCGCGCCCTGCTGCTCGCATCGCGGTGCGGCGACTCTCCTCGTCGTCAGAGCTCATCGCTCGTCGGGCTTCTTCGACGTGTCGTGCGACCAGCTCGCGTCGAACCGCGAGATCGCGATCCCCGTCGAGGTAGGCCTGGACGCCTTCGCCGAGCGCACGTGCCGTGGCGATTCGCTGCGTGGGATCGTTCGCCGTCGCGCGCTCGCACAAGACATCGAGCTCGGGAGCAGTCTCGCGGACGAGCGAGGGCCGAGCATCGAGCGGCTCGACGATACTCGCGTGGGTACGCCGCGTACGGTGCAGTGGCACCCCAGCGACGATTTCATACAAGGTGCAACCGAGCGCGTAGAGATCCGCAGCCGGACCTACGGATTCACCGGCGAGCTGCTCCGGGGCCATGTACGCGGGCGTACCGAGCACGGTGCCGACGCTGGTCTCGCCGGTCGTGAGCTCGAGGCCACGCTGACTCGGGCGCAGCACCTCGGCGTCGTCGACGACCATGCGCGCGATGCCCCAATCGAGCACGTACACCTCGCCGAAGTCGCCGAGCATGATGTTCGCGGGCTTGAGGTCGCGATGCACGATGCCTTTGGAGTGTGCGAACTCGATCGCGAGACAGACATCCGCAAACGCGCGTAGGAGCCGGCGGCGCTTCGCGTGATCGTCGACCGCGGCATTCTTCAAGATGTCGCTCATGACGACCCCGTTGAGCCGCTTCATCACGAAGAAGGGCTGCCCCTGTGCATCGACCACGAGGTCGTGAACCGGCACCACCGCAGGGTGCTCGAGCCGGCCCTGGAGCAAGGCTTCGCGGATGAAACGAGCGAGCTGCTCCCCGCTCGGACTCGACGATCGGATCCGTTTGACCGCGACTTCACGCCCGATCTGACGATCGCGAGCGGAGAGCACTTCTCCCATGCCGCCCTGGCCGAGCAAATCGCCGAGCTCGTACCGCGTGCTCGCGACACCCGGTGTGTGCGCGGAGCCGGTTGCCGACGGAGTGGTCGGCGATGACGATGTGTTCATCGCTGCAGTTGCCGCCATTGCCTCGTTGGCCGCGACGGTCGCGGGAACACCTGGATCACTTCGGACCGCTCCCTTCAGCGTGGCGGCGGCACTCGTCGGATCCGCACTGTAATCTTCGCGATCATCCACCATCAGCCCATCATAGGTGACCAGGCGGCGTCCCGCTCTCACACAGCACTCCCGTTTCGAAACCGCGGAACCCCGCCCGGTTGCCATCACCCGCGCGACGAACGTCGTCCATCTCGTCCACCGAGCGGTGCGGTCGGACGCGTCGCAAACTGAGCCGCAAACGGCGCGGTCGTTCGGTAGCCCTGGTAAACGGGAGCAACGACATGAAGCGCTTCAATCTCAAAGGTCGAACAGCGATCGTCACCGGTGCGGCAAGTGGTATCGGGCGCGCGCTTGCTACCGTGTTGGCGCGCCGTGGCTGCCATCTAGCACTCGCCGATGTCGACGACAGTGGCTTGAGAGAAACCGAAACGCTGGCCGCCATCACCAACGTGCGCATCACGCGGCACCACCTCGATGTCGCGGACAAAGCCGCTGTCGCGACGTTCCCTCACGTAGTCGCCGACAAGCATCCGCGGATCGACGTGCTGATCAACAACGCGGGCATCGCCCTCGGCGGCAATTTTCGAGACGTCGACGAGGCCGATTTCGAGCGGCTCATCGACATCAACTTCTTCGGCGTGGTCCGGATGACCCGCGCGTTCCTGCCCGTGCTCGTGGCGAGTGATGACGCGCGGCTCGTGAACCTGTCGAGCATCTTCGGCATCGTGGCCCCGCCCGGCCAGGCCGCGTACTGCGCGAGCAAGTTTGCGGTGCGCGGGTTCTCCGAGTCGCTGCGCAAGGAACTCGAGGGGACGACGGTCGGCGTCACCGTCGTCCATCCCGGTGGCGTGAAGACCTCGATCGCGAAGTCGGCAAAGCCGCCCGCCGGTGCGACCGCAGAGCAGACCGCCACGTCCGTGCGCCGGGTCGAGCGCGCGTTGAAGATGCCGGCCGAGCAAGCAGGAGAAATCATCGTCGCTGCGATCGAGGCGCGCAAAGACCGCGTGCTCGTCGGCTCCGACGCGAAGGTCGCGGCGTTCCTCGAGCGCCTCGCACCGACCCACTACTGGAACGTCGCGAAGCGAATCATGCGCTGATCACGCGGGACTCAGGTCTTCGCGTAATGCTTGTTGAAGCGCTCGATGCGGTATCCACCAGCCGCTGGTTTTGGTAAGGCGTCGAGACGCCCCATCGCGAGCCTGCTCGATTGCAGAGGTGAGTGAGCTACGGCGTCGCATTCGCGGAGCCGGCTGGCATCGGCGCGGGCTGCGTCCACTCGAGGGGACCGGGAGTCGGGTCGTAGCGCCCGCCGCCGAACCCGACGAGCAAGCGGCCGTCGTTCGCCACGGCCTTGACATTCGCGACCACGTCTTGCTTGAAGCCGTGCACGAGCATCGACCGGGAGGGCGCGATGCCCACCGCTCGGCCCGTGGACAGATCGATGAGCACGGGCTCGATGTAGAGAAAACGGTCGGCCAGAAGCGTGAGCGGATAACGCTCGACGTTGCCGAGCACGCGCTCGTGCGCACCATCGATCGCCACCACGATGTTACCGCGCTGCACGATCGCTAGATCGCCGCGCGCGTACTCGAGGTTCTGGAACAAGCCGGTCTCGCGCTTGGTGGCGAGTTCCAGATCGATGATCACGCTGTTGCCATCCTTGCCGCTCTCGATCAGAAACCGGCCCCCGTCGAACCCTGCATCGACGGTCGGTGGCGCGATGGTGACGCCGATCGAACGCCGCTGGGTGCCCGTTCGATACTCGAACAGATGACCGCCTTTGCACGCGACGACCACGGATCTGGCGATCGGATCGCTGGACATGACAAAACCGGCGCACGACGCGGGCACGAGCTCGTGCGTCACGCCGTCGCCGCTCTCCGTGACGAGCGCGCCGTCGTTGGTTCGTCGCAGCAGTTGCGTGCCGAGCACGTAGAGCAGACCTGGAACGACCCGCGCCGCGCCGCCGCTGATCGGGATCAACTTGTCGGTCGGAGGCGTGCCGGTCTGCGTGACCACGTCCGAGTTGGTGCCCACCCAGCACCGCCGACGCGGCTGATGTGACCCGATGATGACCCCATGGCCCTGCTTGGCGAGCATCTTCACCATCACCCACCCATCTGCGGCGCTGTACGAGTCGATCACGCCCGGTCCCGGATCGAGCTCGATCTCGTGCTCGGTGGCGAGATCGCGGACTCGGAGGTGCTCCGCCTTGCCCACGTTCACCGCATAGACCAGGTGATCGCCCGATCGATCGAACCGAGCGCTGGTCGCGCCGAGCTTGGTCAGGTCGAGCTCCGGTTTCGGCGGCTGGAACAGAATCAGCCGCTTGTTGCGCTCGATCACGACCCGACGTTTTGATGGATCGTTCGCGTGGATGTCGTCGACAGCGGCTCCTTCACCGCTACCGATGACCAGATATGCTGCGAGCTGATCGCCGGTCAATCCCCAGTGCGTGCTCTTCACGTCGATAACGCCGTCGTGGTCGGTATCAGCCCGCGCCTGACACAGCGCGATCCAGCTACCGTCGGCGGCGGCGCCCGCGAGGGTGGTCGGTCCCGCCGCACCCACGGTCACTGCCCCAGGAGACGTCACCGCAGGCGTCGCGACGACCTTCGCCTTCTGCGCCGCAGCAGGCATCATCAGAACCATGATCAGCAGGACGTGGCGCATCCTGGGTAGACACCACTAGCGTGGCGGGGTTCCGTCCATCACCGCTCTTGCATCGCGACCGTCGCGGCTGCTGCACCTAGCCCCAGCGCGATCAGGTTCAACCCAGGGACGAGGAACATTCCTGCGGTCGCCGCACCGAGGCCGAAGGTGCGAGAGCGGTGCTCGGCGAGATACGCGAGCTTGTCGCGGTACGCCATCCCGCGCCGCGCGAGCACCGCGTCGTAGCAATCGTAGGCCGAGGCGCGCGCCGCGAACAGAAAGCCGAGCGAGAGCGCCGCGATCGTGCCGATGCCGGGCACGAACCCGAGCGCGATCACGACGACCGTACCGAGGATCGCGACGATCACCCGACGCACCGCATGTGCGGCCCCCCGCGCGAGCTCGTGGAGAAACTCGCGCAGCACGAACGGAGGCACCGCTGCACCACACAGCCGCGCTTCGAGTTGCTCGGACAGCCGCTCGTTGAACGGCCCCGCGACCACGCCTGCGAGCGTCGCGAAGATCAACAAGCCACCCATGGCCAGGCCCGCGATCACCACGATCGCGAGCACCGTGCCCGCGATCGAAGCGATGACCGAAGGCAGGTGGTGCTCGACCGATGCGATCAGCGGCGTCACGAAGTGAACGATCGTGGCGATCACGGCGACGAGGACCGCGAGCGAGAGCACCGCCGGCGCCACGAGCCACTTCCACAGCTCGGGGTACCGCCGCAGTGCCGCGAGGCCGCGAGACACGTCGTGTGCACCTCGTGCGAGCTCACGCATGACTCGTAGCCTAGCAATCGCCGCGAGACCTGGCTTGCTAGAGCCCGTGCTAACTCTCGGGAGATGACGACCGATTACGTGCCGCCCGCGGTGTGGACCTGGAACAAAGCCAACGGTGGCCAGTTCGCTAACATCAACCGCCCGATCTCTGGCTCGACGCACGATGCCGAGCTGCCGGTCGGCGCGCATCCGCTGCAGCTCTATTCGCTCGGCACGCCGAACGGTCAGAAGGTCACGATCTTGTTCGAAGAGCTGCTCGCGGCCGGCCACCAGGGCGCCGAATACGACGCGTGGTTGATCAAGATCAACGAGGGGAATCAGTTCGGCTCGGGCTTCGTCGCCGTGAACCCCAACTCGAAGATTCCGGCGCTGCTCGATCGCAGCGGGCCCACGCCGATTCGGGTGTTCGAGTCGGGCTCGATCCTCCTGTACCTCGCCGAGAAGTTCGGGGCGTTCGTTCCGACGGAGCCCGCCGCACGTGCGGAGTGCTTGTCATGGCTGTTCTGGCAGATGGGGAGTGCGCCGTATCTAGGCGGTGGGTTCGGCCACTTCTACGCGTACGCGCCGTCCAAGATCGAGTACGCGATCGATCGGTTCGCGATGGAAGTGAAGCGGGAGCTCGACGTGCTCGACAAGCGCCTCGCGACGAGCGAGTACCTCGGCGGTACGGACTACACGATCGCGGATATCGCGGTGTGGCCCTGGTACGGCCAGCTCTGCATCGGCGCAGGGCTCTACAAATCGGCCGAGTTCCTCGCAATCCACGAGTACACGCACGTGATCCGCTGGGCCACGGCGATCGGCGACCGTACGGCGGTGAAACGTGGGGTGATCGTCAATCGTCCGTCCGGCGACGTCCAGCTCCACGAGCGTCACGCCGCCGCGGACATCGACGCCAAGCTCTAGCTGTCATCATCTCGGCGTAGCACTCGGTTCGCGGCGACACGTCGGCCACGTTCGTGATCGGTCGGACCTTGTGCGGCGCGACGCGGGCTTAGCCGTCGTGGTGCAATCGTGGTGATCTCGGCGCCGCCCTTTGTCACGATCGCCGAGCCCGCATCACCGCGCACAGCGACGTCGATTGGGCCCGCGCGCACACGCGTGCGTGATCGCCCCACACCGCATCGCCGCTCATCGAGAGCCCCCTGGACTTCCGAGCACTTGGCATTGCATTTCTCATGTTCGAGACAGCCGACCCCAGCACGCGGTTTGCTAGTCAGTCAGTCAGCGTGCTGGTCGATTCTCAACACCCCGCGGAGGGCTGCGGCTGCGGAAATTGCCTACGTGATGGCAGCTGCGCCAGATCCACCGACCGGCTTGGACAGCTCGAACCAGGTCAGGTGCTCGGCTCCTACAGAATCGTCTCGCTCCTTCGAGAGGGCGGCATGGGTCGGGTGTACATCGCCGAGCACGTGCTGCTGGGTCGCCAAGTCGCGCTCAAGGTCTTGCGACCTCAGTACAGCGCGAACCGACACGCAGTCGCACGGTTCTTCGCGGAAGCCCGGGCGGTCAATCGGATCTCGCACGAGAACATCGTCGAGATCACCGACTTCTGCGAGAACGGTGACGGTCCTAACTACCTCATCATGGAGTTACTGAGGGGTCAGGACCTCGGCGATCTGCTGCTCAAACTCGGTGTGGTGCCGATCCACCGCGCTGTCGATCTTGCGATCCAGGTGGCAGGCGCGCTCACGGTCGTGCACGCGGGTCGCATCATCCACCGAGACCTCAAGCCCGATAATATCTATCTTATCGACCGCCCGAGTCGGATCGGCTTCGTCAAGCTCCTCGACTTCGGCGTCGCGAAGCTGAGCGACCCATGCGGTGAAGGCATCCAGCTAGGCACAACCGCGGAGGGCCAGATCATCGGTACGCCGGAGTACATGTCGCCCGAACAGGCGACCGGTGATGTGATCGACCACCGCAGCGACATCTTCTCGCTCGGCGTGATCCTGTACGAGATGGTGACCGGCGTCCTCCCGTTTCACGCCGCCAATTTTGGTGAGCTCGTTGTCCAGCTGCTGACCGTGGAACCCGTGTCGCCGCGACGCCACGTGTTGCCGCACGAGGTGCCCGCCAGGCTCGAGCAGCTGATCCTGCACATGCTCGCGAAGAAGGCAGCGGATCGGCCGCAATCGATGAGCGAGATCGAAGAGCGGCTGCGCGCGATTCAAGATGATCTGATGCCCGTGATCGACGATTCGACCTCGGCGCGCTCGCGGCGCGGAACCGATCGAACACCGACGCTCGCGGTCGCGGCGGACCCCGAAGCGCACGTGGTCTCTCGACCCCGCCGCTCATCGCGCAAGCTCTTATCGGTCGCGGTGGTCACGGTCTGCGCCGCGATCGCCAGCGCAGGTTGGTACGCGCTGCCCGAGTCGGCGGGGACGCCAACAGTCGCCACCGCCACCGCCACACCACCACCATCGTTACGGGTCACGCCATCGCCGGTCCAGGCACTGCCCCCGACACACGTGGCGATCCAATTTCTTTCTACCCCCTCGGGTGCACGGGTCCGAGCCATGGGCAGCGACGAGGTGTTGGGGGTCACGCCGTTTTCGTATCGCGTGGAGCGTGGAGAAACCGTGCGCGCGTTTCGGTTCGACCTCGGCAGGTATGCCCCGAGCACGCACGAGGTCGAGGTCTCGCGCGACGGAGCGGTCGAGGCGTCACTCGTCCCGACTCCGCCGAAGCGGCGAGTGCGTAACGCTGGAACGATGACGCCTCCGACCAATCATCACGTCGACCGCAACAGCACGATGAAAGTCTTCGAGTAAGCCGTGGGTTCTCGCAGCTGGATGGTCGCGCTAGCGATCACTATGTTCTTCGCGACCGCGCACGCCGACCCGAAGCAGGACGCAAAGCCTCACGTGCTTGCTGGCGATCACCAGTACCAAGTCGGGCGGTTCGACGCAGCGCTTGCCGAGTACAGCGAGGCCTACGAGCTGTACTCGACGCCGCCTCTGCTCTTCAACATCGCGCAATGCCATCGCGGAATGAAGAATTGGGAACGTGCGATCTTCTTCTTCGATGGCTATCTTGCCGCGCGCCCCCAGGCCACAAACCGCAAGATCGTGGAGGACCTGATCGCCGAAGCGCAGGCAGAGCTCGACAGGGTGCGCGACGCCGAGGCCGCCGCGAGACGCCGGGCCAGCGCGGACGAAGAGCTGCGTCAACACACCGTGCAGCTACGCATCGACGAAGACCAGAGATCACGAACCGACGCCGAACGTCAGAAGCTCGAGGACTCGCGTCGGCTCGTAGTCGCACGGCGCGCAGAGCCCGAACGGCTGACAGGAAAGTGGTGGTTCTGGACAGCGGTTGGTAGCGCCGCCCTGATCGCAGGTGGGACGGCTTACTATTTTTCTGGTTCGACGACGATGGTGCCGCCGACCGGCTCGCTCGGGGGGCTGGATCGGCGATGAGAATCGCCGTCGTCGTGGTCCTGCTCTCGGCGCTGGTTGGATGCACGAATGCCAGCACCGTCATCGCTTCGGATGTCACGGGTGTCGAAGTCGCGATGCAGGTCGATGCAGCCCTTGAAGTGACCCAGTTCAGGATCTCGGCCGCGGGAGCGATGCCCGCGTTTGCCGCCGGTAACGTGCCCGACGCGCCGCGCGCACTCTCCGGCCCTCAGACATTCGTGGTCCTCCTGCCAGATGACCTGGACGGACACGACCTCGTGGTGCGCGTCGATGGCACCTCGAATGGCACGATCGTGACGTCGGGTGGCGCGGTGCTAACCATTCGCGCGCACCACATGACGTACGTCGACGTCGCGCTCGGCGCCCCCGCCGTCTGCGGGGACGGCGTGATCGACGAGCCGATCGAGAATTGCGATGATGGGAACACGATTGCGACCGATGGTTGTACGGCCACGTGCTTCGTCGAGTCCGGTTGGGTCTGTTCTGGCACCGGACCCTCGATTTGCACGGCCAGCGCGTTCGACGTTGCAAGCGCCGCAGCGAGCTCGAATCGAACGCTGGTCGTCACGTTCACCGAACCGCCGAATCCGGCGGAGGCAACCGTCCTCGCAAACTACGCGTCTCCTGGTCTCGCGTTGGTGGGCACGCCATATCTCTCGGGTAATCAGGTCACGCTCACCACCTCCTCCCAGGCTGCGATCGGCTACGACCTCTTGATCTCGAACGTCACGCGCGCGAGCGACGCGAGCGCGTTGGCCTCGGGGTTGGCGACGTTCTTCGGGCGGACCGCATTTGATGTCGGAAGCGCTCGCTCCACCTCGGTCACGGCCATGAGCGTGACGTTCGATGCAGCTCCCGACCCCATGGCGGCGACCACCGTCGCGAACTACTCCGTGCCAGGTCTGAGCCTGAGTGCACCCGTCCTCGCGGGCGACACCGTCACGTTCACGACGTCGACGCAGAATGCGATCACCTACACCGTCATGGTCGCCCACGTAGCTCGCGCCAGCGATGGTGAACCGCTCGCCATCACGAGCGCGACATTTAGCGGGCGGGATGGCTTCGACCTTGCCGGCGCCGTCGCCACCGGCAATCGCCAGATCGCGATCACGTTCAACGCCGCTCCCACGGCGAGCCAGGCCGTCGTGCTCGGCAACTACAGCGTCCCGGGACTGACGTTGACCGGTACGCCTACCCTGGCGGCCAACACCGTCACCATCGCGACGTCGGCGCAACTGGCGATGCCCTACACGGTCACGGTTTCGAATATTACCCGCGTGAGCGATGCCCAAGCACTTGGTATCGCGACCGCGACCTTCACCGGGCAATCGCTCGCGAATCCGACGGTCAGCGCGGTGACCGTCATCTCGACGAATCCGAACAATCAGACCACTCCTTTCAATACGGGAACGGTGACGGTGCGGCTCGGTGGGACACAGTTCACGACCGTCGCCTGTCCGAGCGGCGTGCGGCTCGACGATCGGGACGGACTCGGCGCGGCTGTCGACACCCAGGCGACGAGTTGCACGGTCGACAGTGATAGCCAGATCACGGCGACGTTCCCTGCGGGACTGCGAACCAATGGCCCGACGGGTTGGAACGTGACCGTCACCAATACGATCGGTTCCAACGTGACGAGCGCCAAGCTCGTTCCTCGCGCGGGTCTCGTGATCAGCGAGGTGATGTCGACTGGCGGCGGTGGTGGCAAGCACCACTTCATCGAGCTTTACAATCCCACGATGACCGATCTCGACACGGCGTCGCTCGTGCATTTGCACACGCGTAGTGCTGCCGGCAGCGACACGGTGATGTCGACGAGCTTCACGAACCCGGTCATTCCGAGCCATCGCTTCCAGCTCCTGGCATCGATGAAGTCCAATAACAGCGACGCGTGGTTCGCTCATCGCGACGGTACGTACAGCGACGACCTCACGACCAACGGCAGCATCTACCTTTCACTCCAAGCGGGCCAAGCGGGCGCGCAAGCACAAGTCATCGACAAGCTCGGATGGGGGACCCAACCCGTTGGCGGTTATGAGGGCGTAGCAACCACGGATATCCCTGCGGATCAAAGTGTCCAGCGCAAACCCGCGGGGAGCACTGCGCCGACCACGGACGCCGACAACAATGCATCCGATTTCAATTCACCCAGCTCCTCGATCACACCGCTTGGCACCGTCGACCCCGTAGCTTTGTGACCGCCAGCGCGACGTCAGGGCGCTAAGGGCATGCCGGCCGCGATGTGCTCGGCACGATACCGCAGACACTTTTCGTCGCCGGCCTCGACCTGACGGCACGGCGCCGGGCGCTCGCGATAGATACCGCAGGTCACCGCACCGATCGGCCCGCGCAGCGAGAGACATCGACCATCGTGCGCGACGCGCAGATGCGGCACGCCGGCGGGGTCGCGAGTGACGAGCGTCTTGACGAGGTCGGGTCGGTGGAGGATGCGATCACCTTCGGCGATCTCGACCCAGTACGTGAACCCTTGCGCGCGGTTCGATGGCAGGTTCACGCAGCACGCACCACAGCTCCGACAGTCGAGCGTGTCCATCCTGCAAAGTGATAGCACACGCGCGGCGCGACGATTCAGCGCTTCCGCGCTGCGCGTTTGCGAGGAACGGTGGGTTGTCGATCGGAGGAGAGATCGAGGTTCACCGAAGGGCGGAGCTCTTCGAGCGCTTGCGTGATGCGAACCGTGCGCGAAGTCTAACGCAAGCGCTGAGCATGCCACGCGAGATGATCGCCCACAAACGACTCGATGAACCAGTAGCTGTGATCGTAGCCTTCGTGCCGGCGCAGCGTCAGCGCCTGCCCCGACACGGCGGCCGCCGCCTCGAGCGCCTCGGGCTTCAGCTGATTCGCGAGGAACGGATCGGCCAGCCCTTGATCGACGAGGATGTCGCCCGGGAACGCCTCCTCGCGCATCAACAGGCTCGCGTCATACGCCGCCCACCGCGTGTGATCCGCGCCGAGATAGTTGCCGAACGCTTTCTCGCCCCATGGCACCGCCGCCGGATTGGCGATCGGCGCGAACGCCGACACCGAGCGATAGCGGCCCGGATTGCGCAGCGCGATCACGAGCGCGCCGTGCCCGCCCATCGAGTGGCCGGTGATGCCGCGGCGATCCGAGATCGGGAAGTTGCTCTCGATCAGCGCGGGCAGCTCGTCGACGACATAGCTGTACATCCGGTAGTGCTTCGCCCACGGTGCTTCGGTCGCATCGACGTAGAACCCGGCGCCGACGCCGAAGTCCCAGCTCGTCGCATCGCCCGGCAGATCCAGGCCGCGGGGACTCGTATCGAGCGTGACCACGACCAGGCCGAGCTCCGCTGCGAGCCGCTGCGCGCCGGCCTTGATCGCGAAGGTCTCCTCGCTGCAGGTCAACCCCGCGAGGTAGTACAGCACCGGCAGCGCCGCGCCCTCGGCGTGCGGCGGCACATAGACGCCGAGCTTCATGTCCGTACCGGTCGAGCTCGACGCGTGCGTGTAGAAACCCTGCGTACCGCCAAAGCAGCGCTGCTCGCTGCGCACCGTGAGCGTCATCGTCATGCTCAAAACTCTACGACGGCGCGGATCGACGTGCCCGCGTGCATCAGATCGAACGCTTCGTTGATGCGCTCGAGCGGGAGCTTGTGCGTGATCAGTGAATCGATCTCGATCTTCTTGTCGACGTACCAATCGACGAGCTTTGGCACATCGGTCCTGCCGCGTGCACCGCCAAAGGCGGAGCCTTTCCACACCCGGCCCGTCACGAGCTGGAATGGTCGCGTCGCGATCTCCTGGCCGGATCCCGCGACGCCGATCACCACGCTCACGCCCCAGCCGCGATGACAGCACTCGAGCGCCTGGCGCATCAGCGTGGTGTTGCCGACACATTCGAACGAATAATCGGCGCCACCGCCGGTGAGCTCGACGAGATGCGCGACGAGGTCGCCCTCGATCTCTTTCGGGTTCACGAAGTGCGTCATGCCGAACGCGCGGCCGGTCGCCTCGCGCGCGGGATTGACGTCGACGCCGATGATCTTGTCGGCGCCGACCATGCGTGCGCCCTGGATCACGTTGAGGCCGATGCCACCGAGCCCGAAGACGACGACACTCGCGCCGGCCTCGACCTTCGCGGTCCACAACACGGCACCGATGCCGGTGGTCACGCCGCAACCCAGATAGCAGATCGACGAGAACGACGCGTCGGTGCGCACCTTCGCGACCGCGATCTCCGGCAGCACCGTGAAGTTCGAGAACGTCGAGCAGCCCATGTAGTGATGGATCTTCTGCCCCTTGTACGAGAACCGGCTCGTGCCGTCCGGCATGAGGCCCTTGCCCTGTGTCGCGCGGATCGCGGTGCACAGGTTGGTCTTGCGCGACAGGCACGATTTGCAGTTTCGGCACTCGGGCGTGTAGAGCGGGATCACGTGATCGCCGGGCTTTACCGAGGTCACACCGACGCCGACCTCGCGCACGATGCCCGCGCCCTCGTGCCCAAAGATCGCCGGGAACAGGCCCTCGGGATCCGCGCCGGAGCGCGTGAACTCGTCGGTGTGGCACACGCCTGTCGCCTTGAGCTCGACGAGTACCTCGCCCGCTTTCGGGCCTTCGAGATCGAGCTCCTCGATCACGAGCGGCTTGCCGACCTCGAAGGCGATTGCGGCGCGGGTCTTCACGACTTGCCCTGCTTGGCAGCGCCCTGCTTCGCTGCAAAACTTGCGAGCGCGTCCATCAGCGGATGATTCAGGCAGTCGTACGGATGCAGGCCGAGCTTCGTCAACGAGTCGCGAATACCGTCCATCTCGCCCGGATCGACGCCACCTTCGATCACCGACGATACGAACGCTGCGAAGCCGGGTGCAGGTGCGCCGGCCTCGATGAACCGCTCCGGGTGGATGAACGACAAGCCCTGGAACGCGTGTGCCTTCTCGACCGGACCGTACAGGTGCGTACCGCACGCGGTGCACGCGTGGCGCAGGATTGTCGCCTGCGGGTTGACGACCTTTAGCTTCTCGGGATGCGCCGTGACCTTCACCTTGTCGGTCGGCACGACCGCGACGACCGAAAACGCCGCGCCTGCCGGTTTCCAGCACTGCGTGCAGCCGCACGCATGGTTGTGCGCGATGCCCGAGGCCACGGCGACGGTCACGCGATCCTTGTCGCACAGACACGCGAGCGTGCCGCCGGCGAAGGAGGCATTACCCGCCGCGAGGCTGCCGGAATCGGCCGCGAGGCCGCCGGAATCGAGGAGTGGATGGAGCTTGGTCATGCCGTGACCATGCGCTGCGCCTGCCCGCGCAGCTTGCCAACCCGCGCACCGCGGCTTGTCTACGAGCGCAAGCTCGAAGGGGCCAAGCCGAAGCGTTGCCGGAACAACCGACTGAAGTGCGCGGAGCTCGTGAAGCCCCATGCGTACGCGACTTCGGAGATCGACCGATCGGTGCGGTGTTCGAGCTCGGCGCGGCACGCGTCGAGCCGGGTCGCGCGGATGAAGTCGGCAATCGTCTGATCGCAATCACCGAACGCGAGGTGGAGCGTGCGCTTGCTGCAGTGAAATGCCCGCGCGAGCTCCTCGATCGACAGATCGGGGTTGCGAATGTGCTCGCGCACGTAGCTCTTGATCCGGAAGCGCATCGCATCGCGTCCATGCGCAGCGCCGGCGAGCGGCAAAAATACGAGGTTGAGGATCGCGGTCGCGAGGTCGGCCTCGCAGATCGGCGTGATCGTCTCGAGCTCGGCGAGCGTCGATTCGATCAGCGCGGCGCCAAGCCGACCGATGCCCGAGGTCGCCGAGAACCGCTGCGCATGCAGGTTGTCGAGGCGCACACCGCGCTCGGCAACCAGCTCGTGAGGGATGATCACGACCAGGTGCTCCGAGTACCCGGCGCTCGTGATCATGTGCGGCTGTGACACGTCGTACGCGAGGCACTCGCCGGGTCCTAGCGCGACGAGCTCGCCGCCCTGCTCGTAGATCGACGTGCCAACGGTCTGCACGATCACCTTCGCGACCGCATGTGGCTCGGTGCGCGCGAGCGCCGGCGTCAAACCGACACGGTGACGCGAGGCTTCGATGCGGCCGATCCGCAGCCGGCCGACCTTGCCGAACACCATGCTCCCGTCGAGCGTGGGCGCGTCGAGCGGATCCGCGTGGAGCCGGCCACACACCGCCGCCAGCGCATCGGACCAGCACGCGAGCCGGTCGCGGGCGGACACCCGCGCAGTCTCGACGGTGAGGCGCCGGCTTGTCATGTTCGCGAGTTTAGCACCTGGCTACGAAGCTGGCGGCGGAACAAACCCCTCGGCCTTTTGTTCGCGAATCAAGCGTCGAACCTCGGAGGTCGGATTTGGAGCCGAGCGCTTCCGCACGACCGCGTCCTCGCCTTCACCGATCCGCAGATCGAACCCATCGCGGCGCTCGCGCACCGCCCAGGCCCGGCCGTCGGGATGCCGCAGCACCGTCCACGCGCCGATGCCGGCCTCGAAGCGCTGCGGCGAGCGCTGTTCTTCGAGGGTCATCGGCAGCTTCACGTCGACGCAGGTCTTGTTCGAGCGCGCCCACGCGTACGCGATGCTCAGCGCGTCCTTGCCTTCGACCTCGAAGCCCTCGGTCAGCGCCGAGATCCACGCCGAGATTGAAGGAAACATGTGCCACGAGTCGCCACCCTTGATGTCGAACGAGACGATCTGGTGTGGCGTCCCGCCGAAGCAACCGATCGGATCGTACGCGTGGACCTCCGCAGACGAGGTCGCGAGTGGTAGCCACGTGCGATTCCAGAACGCGTGATTCCACATGATCGAGCGCCCTGCTTCGAAGTCATCGACGAGCTTGTTCCACGCCGCGCGGTCGGTCTCGAGCTGCGCGGGCTGGGTGAACTTGAAGTCGCCATAGCGCCAGCCGCCAACTTGATCGAGGACGCGAGCGACGTCCGCATGCACGTTCGCGTCGTCCCGCTCGAACCGCGTGATGGCACCACGCTTGACGTACTTGTGGGAGCCGAGCGTTCGCACGAACAGCTGCAACAGACTTTCGCTGATCATGCTTTCTTGTATCCAAAACGCCCGGCCTCGCGCCAGCGTTTATGGCACCCCCGAACCTATCCTGTTCAAGACCCGCTACGGTACGGGCATGACTCGCACCATCGCCGTGATCGTCGGCAGCCTCCGCAAGGACTCGTTTACCCGCAAGGTCGCGCGCGCCGTCGAGGAGCACGCGCCGTCGTTGACGTTCACGCACATCGAGATTGGCGATCTGCCGCACTACAACCAGGATCTCGATCCCGACAAGGCGCCCGCCGCGTGGACCACGTTCCGCGACGCCGTGCGCGGCGTCGACGGCGTCCTGTTCGCAACTCCCGAGTACAACCGCTCGGTCCCCGGCGTGCTGAAGAACGCGATCGACGTCGGCTCGCGCCCGTATGGCAAGTCGGTCTACGCGACCAAGCCGGGCGCGGTGATCTCGGTCTCGCCCAGCGCGCTCGGTGGCTTCGGTGCAAACCACCACTTGCGCCAATCGCTGGTGTTCCTCGACATGCCGACCCTCGCGCAGCCCGAGATGTACGTGAACAATGCAGACAAGGCGCTCGACGAACACGGCAAGGTGATCGATGACGGCTTGAAGAAGCTGCTCGCCAAGTTCGGCGCCGCGTTCACGGCGTGGGTCGATCAGCACTCGAAGAAGTAGTTGCCGAAATAGATGCGGCGTGTGACGCGTTGGCCGTGAGCCGTGCGTCGCTGTATCGAGCGCGTCAACCCGAACCAAAACCCTCGGTTTCCGACGACGATGTCATCGTGCGCACGCCAAACTGGCGCCGGTTCGACGACGCCGAACGGCAGCTGATCCTCGACACGTTTCACCTGGAGGAGTTCGCCGACCAACCACCGCCGGAGGTCTACGCGACCCTGCTCGGGCGCGCAATACATCGGGTCGATCCGCACGATGTACCGCGTGCTCGCCGGGGCTGGCGAGACGAAGGAGCGACGCAATCAGCAGGCGCCGCAACAGCACACGATGCCGTTGCTGACGGCGACCGCACCGAACCAGGTCTGGACGTGGGACATCACCAAACTCGCGACGACGCAGAAGGGTGTGTTGCTGATGGCGTACGTCATCATCGACCTCTTCAGCCGTTTCGTCATCGGCGGGATGGTCGCGACCAAGGAGTGCAAGCACCTCGCGGCCCAACTCTTCTCCGAGACCATCGCGCGCCACAGCGTCGATCCCGGCTTGACCATCCATTCCGATCGCGGCTCCGCCATGAAGAGCGACACGCTCGCGCAGCTCCTCGACACGCTCGGTGCCTCCCGCAGTTTCAGCCGCCCGCGTGTCTCCAACGACAACCCGATCGACCGGCCCCGATCTACACGGACGAGAACGGCGTGGCCACGCCGGAGCTGCTGCAGACATTTCACGTCTACGGCCGGTTCGGGCATCCGTTCCCGCTCGGCGCTACCCGTTCGACGATCACGACATCACGATCTCCATCGAGGACACCAAGCATCGCGAGTTCCAGCTGATCCACACCATCGATCGCGCGGGCAGCGCGATCCGCCCGGACCTGACCACGAGGCAGCGCTACTGATAATC
>JAYVLQ010000133.1:0-98061 GCA_043759355.1 Kofleriaceae bacterium | reverse complement strand
CCCAAAAGCCCACCGAGGATAGCCAGTAGGGTTGTCATTAGGAGAGCACTAGGATCGGGCGCTCGAGTCGGGTGATCCGGCCCTCGTGGTCGTCGACCCGGCCACGGAGTGCGTTCGCCAGTCGCCACGCCCCGGCACCCATGCCGAGTTGGGCCAAACAGGTAATCAGTGCGAGGGTCATTAGGTCGACACTCCACGATCCGTCGTGATCCAGCATTCGAGCCCGGTACCCAGACCGGATGCCGTGTTGATCTCGAGGGCCAGGCGGTCGTAGTGGCCGAGGTTCTGGATTTGCTCGGCGTACTGGATCTGACCGGTCGACGACGCGGCAATCGCGGCGCCGTTGTTCAGGTTCTTGATCAGGTACCAGATGCCGGAGCAGGTCTGGTATCCCCAGAGGTTCATCTTAGCGGTGGGAGTAGCGCCGCCCACCGAGTGGACGTTCACCGTTGACTGCTTCGCGGAGAACGCGCCGTAGCACGCACCCGAGTCACTCGCGCCGTAGACACTCCTCACCGGGTCGGGGTAGTTGGGCACCCCATCGGTAGCGAGAGCGGGGACTGCGATCGCCGCCGCCGCGGTAACCATACAGACCGAGCGCTTCGAGTTCGCGTAGAATTTAACATCGCCGATTGCCATTAGTCTCCTACTGTTGGATCAGGCCGGAGACAGAGCTACCGGCAACTGTTGATTGAATCGCGGGGGGCCGACCACCGACGCCGCCTCCGCCTCCGCCTCCGCCGCCTGACGAACCGCCACCGCCACCCGCTGGGTTCTGCGGGAGGAACATCGCCTGGAGTTGGAGCACCACTTCGGGTTGGTCCAGCGGCGACATCGGTGTGCGGAAGATCTGTGAGTACGCGCTGGCGAGCTCGTAGGTCATGCCGGACATACGCGGCATGTTCAGCGACAACTCCGTGCCGAGCTCCTGCATTGTCGCGGGGGAGCAGGCCCAGAGCGCATCGATAGCAGCCGGATGCGCGTCACCGGAAAGTGCCCGCTCAATGGATGCCATGGGGTGCTGAATGGCCTCGAGCTGGTACGCTAGGGCGAGTTGGTCGTGGAAGTCCGGGGTCCAACCGGATTGCCCCATCTTGACGTTTAGGCCCGGGTCCACCGGCATTGACTGGTTGAGGTAGTTGATGGCTCCCACGACCTGGTGGTGGAGCTTTAGCGCCAGGTTCGACGGGTCGCCCATCATCGGTTGCATGTTGAGGTACATCGCGTCGGGAGCCGTGGCCGCCGCCGACCGAATCTCGTGCATGCGGTTCAGGGCTTGCCTCGCGGTGTCCGTCTCCCGATCGGGCTCGCCGCTGAGAAAGTTTTTGCTGAGGTACTGGGTGACGGGTGCCATCCTGCTAACGACCGTTCCCGCACCCTCGCCGTACTTCGCGACGAGATCACGCACGCGGCTCTTGAGCCCTAGCTTTACCTTGAGCGCCTCGCTTCCGATCGCACGACGTTCCACGGAGCCCATCGCTTCGTCCGCTACCGCCATCAACATCGCGCCTGGAACACCGTGCGCACCGAGCACCGCCGCACCGGTGTACTTCGCGCCCTTCTTAACGAGGTTCAAGAGCGCCGACTTTGACTCCTTCGCAGTCGCTGCGTTCCGAGCCACGTCGACACGGTCGGCCGCTGCGACGTAATCGCCCAACGTTTTGTGAACGCCCGCGACGGTGTCCGCGACCGAATCGCCAGCCTTCAAACCGAGGTCGCCGGTCAGTCGGCCGAATGCCGATGCGGTCTCGGGGCTCATGTTGTTAGCGAACTTAGCGACAGTGTCCGCGTGCATCCGGGGAAAGTCGGCGAGTGATTTCGGGAGGCTCACTTTCTCGAGTGGCATTAGGGTTCGGGGCGGGTCCGGGAGCTCCGCCAGTTTCCCCGACGCCATCGAGTAGCGGCCCGCGAAATCATCCTGGAGAGCTCGGAGGTTCTCGAGCGCACCACGCGGATCGGCTGCGATCGATTCGTCACGGAGCCACTTGCCGCCCTCGTCGAGTCGGTAGTTGCCGGCCTTCTCTTTGAGGATGCCGGAGATGCGCCCCTTGTAGTCTTGGAGGATCTTGCCGGTCTCCTCCGACATGGGGGCCTTACCCATCGCCTCAAACCGCTCGTTCGCACCCTCGGTGGGCTTTAGGATACGGGCTTCGTCGCCGGTCTTGGTATCGAGTGTGGTCTCCACCCGTCGCCACTTGCCGTCGATAAGCTCGGCGTTGCGGGCCGCCGAGTAGTAGTTGCGAACCTCGTCGATCGCGTTCTGGGCTTTCTTAACCGCGTCGGTGAGATCTTTGTTCGAGCTGACGAAGTCCTCGTACTCGGCGTTGCCTCGAGTGATCACGCGGTTCTGAGATTCGGCCGCCGACTGCGCCGCGCTGTGAGCCTCGCGGACTTCGGTCCAACTGGGGAGATCGTTCTCGCCCTTGAGCAAGCCCTTACCCGTGATTTGGTTCTCGACGAGATCCGCATCGCTACCGAGGCTCGCCGCTTCCGCCTGTCCAGCCCTCGCCGCGTTAGCAGCGCCGAACAACCGATCCGTCAGCTTGCCGGCGCCGACCTGGAGTAAGCCACCCACCGTCGCGCCTTCTACCAGGCCCTCAACCGTAAGCGGATCACCGGACACGTTCGATTCCGAGATCGTGGAACCAACGCCGAAGATGCCACCCTCGACCGCGCGGCCCACGGTCTTGCTGCCCACTACCCGACCCACGTCCTCGCCGATGTCAGCCGCCATCCCGAGACCGCTCTTTAGTCCGCCGAGTTCGCCGGTGGGGAGCAAGAAAGCGCCGACCTCGCCGATCGTGTGCGCGTACGGGTGCTCGTTCTCGGAATTCTGACGCCCCTCCTGCATCGTCTTGCCGCCGATGAGGTTTGCCGCGGCGCCGAGTCCACCAAGGGACAACGTGTCGCCCGCGCTGACAAGGGCCTCACCAACCGCGCCCTCGACGCCACCAAACTTCTCACGCACAACGTCCTGATGTTCGCGTGCCAAACCCGCACCCGCGGACTCCGGCGAAAGCCCTCCGGTTGCCGCCACGTCCTCGTCAACGGAGACAACTCGGCCGCCGGGTAACGTTACATTCACTTTTCCCATTAACTATTTCAGCGCTTTCTCTGCCTTCGTAAGTTGTTGTTCCATATTAAGACTCATCCGCTCCGTACTGGCGACCTCCACTTGGCGGACACGCTCTCGAGTAACGCAAAGGAGATCCGCCGTGGCCTCAAGCGTTAACGGACCGCGTGCCGCCTCGATGGCATCCAGCGCACACGAAGGGACGGGCTCGCCATCATCATCGATCCATCCGGCAACCATCTCGTCCGAGTCGCGGTCGAAGTCGGTGTTGCTCGTCTCCGTGCTGAACGCCCGCCGCTCGCCGGTCGCGGGGTTGTTGAGTGTGGCGCTCCCGTTCTTGCCGAGCTCGAGTAACAGGTTGTGCCGGCACGACACCCACGGACACGGCCTAATGCCACCGCGACAATCACCACGCGTTACCGGGCGGGCCGGGAGCTGGGGCGGGTTCGCAACAACCTCGAGTGCGGACGTCCGAACGGCCACTACTCGTCCCCCTGCGCCAGAAATGCCGTTAGGTCGCCGAGCACTTTGGTGTTGCGGCCTAACCACTCGTCGGCGATCGGATAGAGGGCGCCGGTCTCGACGAGATGCGGGATCCCGATCGTTGACCACCATCGCGGGCCGTAGGGTAGCAAGGCGTCCAACACGCCAACGGTCCAGCGCTCCAGCCGTTCGGTGTGGTCCAACTCGAACGACTCCCCCGGCTCCAACTTGTCTAGCGGTCCCACTACGCCGCCTTCGTGCCGAGAATCGCCGACTCGATCTCACCCCGACGCCCGAACCACCCGCGACCGACCTTCACGAGCACCCCACGGTCAACTAGCCGCGGTACGCCGACCGCCAACCACCACGACGCCTTCGTCCCGGCGATTAGCTCCGCCAGGCGGCCCGAACTCCAACGTTCAGCCACTTCGATCCCTGCAACCATTCCGACTCCTCAGCGGGCATCCCATTGAGCCTCGCGAGAGGGGAGCGGCCGGGCACCGCCGATGGCGCGCCTCAGGTTGCCGCTTTTCTAACCCCTTACTTACATTGTGACAGGGATAGGCATGTTTGTCAATGCGTTAGTCCACTGTTAACTACCGCGGTCCGGCGCGGATAATATTCCCGGAAATATTATTCTGGATTTCAGAGCGTCCTGCGAGCGCAGCCTATATCGGCCTGGGGAAACCGGGGTTGCCCACTCGGTCGCAAGCTGATGGAGCTCGAGTCTCCGACGACGAAAGAGCAACCGCACGCTGGCTTGCTTAGCTAGTGCGCGACGTAACATCGGTGGCCGCCCACGTTATCCAGCCATGGTAACCGCCCACAGGTTCCCAGTCATTACCGGCATTTGGGAATATCAATTAATGGCTGTCCTAATGATGTCAGGTTGTTATGATAAACAATCACCGTTTGAGAGCAATTTTGATGACTAGTTACGACGAGCTAGTACGAGTATCCGGACACTTGCGCGATTTAACTGCGGGGCAACTCGTGTAAGTCGCCGTAAACACGTCCACACGGGGTGCTTCGGGCAGTTTAGCGTGGACGCGTCGACACTCGGATGCGGGTTTCGCGCTCCCAGGCTGGCTACGGATGGCCTAATCACAATCCATATGGACGGTCAGTCAGATGACCATTCCGGCGGTCAGTAGCTACTTTTGCGTAGCGATCGTGACTATTCGCGACACAACGGCGCAGTCCTAATGACGGCGCCCGAGACGACGGGAGCAAATCTAGCGTGTTGCGGGTCGGTGACCATTGGTCCGGAGGTTGCTCCTTGTTTGGGAACGGCGGGACGAACCCACGCCGACGGAGACCACCATGACCACCGCTACCATCATCGACGCACTTAACGCCGCCACCGCTCGCCGCACCTATGAGGCCGCGAAGTGCCTCGCCGAGCTCCTTTCGGTACCGGAACAATTCACGGTGATCGATGCCGCCATTGCCGCTCGTCGCCGTCTCCTTGCCGCCGGTGTCTGGTGACGCGGGCCGAGCTCAAGGATCTGATTCGCGCCGAAGTCCTCGCCGAACTCAACCCCCTCGTCAAGTCGCTCGCCGATCTCGCCGCCACCCTCAACCGCCTCGCTAACGGAGAATCGCAATGCCCCGCACCAATCACGAACGCGTCCACGGTCCTTTTGCCCACGGCCGACGATGGCGAGTTATCTTCGTCTCAGCAACGGGCGATCGATCGGTGGAGTCGTATGCGAGCCTCGCCGAAGCAACCGCGGAAATCGAAGCCGCCCGCGCGGTGAGCGGCTCCCGCACCGTCGGACAGGCTGTCACGGTCTACCTCGAGTCATTCGGCGGATCGCTGCGTCGCTCGTCGGAGGTCACGCTGCGCCACCGCCTTGTCGCGTTGCTACAACTGGTCACGACGGATCGCCAGCTCGCCACCCTCGACGCTCGCACCGCCCGCAAGATGGTGGACGCCCGGTCCGCTGACGTTGCCCACGAGACACTTCGCGGTGAGCTCCGCGTGGCCGGCATGTTCGCCGCGTGGTGCGTCAAACAAGGTTGGCTTGCGTTCGACCCGTTCGCCGGCATCGAGCTCAGAGCACCCCAGGCGGGCCGTTCGATCGGCAAGCCCCAGCTTCGCGTTGACGAGGCTCGGCGGTTCCTCGCGTTCGTGGTCGCCGACACGTCGCCGGAAGCCACCGCGGTGTTGATGGCGTTGCTCATGGGCATGCGGGCTCACGAGATCGTTGAACGCACGGTCCGCGACCTCGACGACGGCGGCCGGTTGCTCTGGATTCCCCAGTCCAAGACGCGCGCGGGTATCCGTCAAATCGCGGTGCCGTCGGTGCTGCAATCCCGGCTAGCGGCGCTGGCGGTTGGCAAGGCGGCCGATACCAAGATGTTCGGCGACATGAGCCGTCACGCGCTGCATTATCACGTAGTCCGCCTCGCGAAAGCCGCCGGGGTTCCTCGCGTCACGCCGCACGGGCTACGCGGATCGTTCGCCACGCTCGCGGTCACGGCCTCGCTTCCCGGCATGTCGGATGCCACTCGAGCTCCGACCGTTGCCGAGGTTGCCCGCACGCTCGGTCACGCTGACGGCGGGGCAACGATGCGCCGCCACTACATGGCTCCCGGTGCGGAGGAGTCGGCGGCGTCGGCTCGCGTCGGCGAGCTCCTCAACATCGGCGAAATCAAACCGGCGGCCGAAGTGATCGAGCCCGTCGGGGACTCGAGCTGGAACTAACTCGGGTATCCCTGGGGTGCTGAGAGCAGAGCGGCGCTGACGTGGGCCGCGAGCGTGACTACCATCGTCGTGGGGGCGGAACATGCTGACGATAGCGGGCGGAATTATCCTCGGGTGGATCGGGGTCGTGATCATTCGCGGGATGCTGGCGCCCTCGTCGCCTCGGTACGTGCCAGCGCCGAAGATGACGCCGGCTGCATTCGATCGTGCGTTCGAGGAAGAGATCCGAACTGCACCCGACCCAGCTAGCGGACGCCGCTACGTGGTGGACGTTGGTCTCACGATCGCGGTTTGCTCGATTTCGAATGGGCGTTCGTTCTCCGACGAATTCGACGCATTCCAGCGCATGGGCGAGAGGGAAATCCTCGCCACCATTGGTCTCGTGGTGCAGACCCTGTACGCGGCCGACACGATGCGGGAGCTCTCGTGGTCCGATGCCAAAGCCGAGCTGACGAAACTCGGCGATGCGGAACTGGAGGCCAACGTGCGTCAGTGGCGCGATTGGCGACTCGGCCCTCACGCGAACCGCAGCACCGTCGGGTTCGCCCACCTGTCCGAGCACTCGAGCTTTCGCGCGTTCGTCGTGCTGGCCGATCAATGGCGGCTCGGAGCACGAGCGCTGCCACCGACGTGGTGGAGCTGAACTCGCTAGTCGGCTCGCAACATTCCGGGTGGAAAATTTAGGCGGACGCGATCGATCCACGTTTGCCGCTGCGCGTCGTTCTGGCCGATATAGGTCATACCGGTGACGTTCGATGCGTTGTGCCAGATCTCCACGCTTACGATCTTGTAAGAGATTGATGCGCTTTCAGGGGTCTGCCCCGATGTCTCGCTCATGCGCCAGCGCTGGTGGCGAACGTTATAACGTTGGTTGAAATCGAAATAGCCCTCCTGTGGTCGCACCTCGCACAGTACGCTGGACGTGAGCAAAAAGATCGAAGCCACGAACGGGCCATCGGGTAGCAGTTGAATCGATGGGATGATCGTTTCGAGCGGATCTTCGAGATGCATTTGAGGTGTCACGATCGACGCCGCGAGCACCGAAACGGGCATCAAATCTGCGAACGGTTGCCAGTGCTCTTCGATGTTGAGATGTGACTCGCTCATTTCAAACGCCCTTTCTGGGCCTTGGTCTTCTCTCGCAGTTGCACGATCAGTCCGTCCGCGAGGTGAATCATGTGCGCAAGCTGCGCCGCGATGAAGCGAGGGTCGTCGGGGTTCCACATCCAAGTGGTGTCACCGGAATCTAGGTTCCTGGCGACCTCGTATGTGCCGTGGGTCCGTTCCCAAATTGTGCTCGAGAGCTCAGTCGCGACTTGGATCTCGCAAGCAACGCTCGCCACCTCTTCGCCCATGAAGCGAAACAGAAACGAGCGATCGAACGAAAGATGGGTAGCGTAGTAGCCCCGCAGACGTTCTTGCCGTTCCATCTTTACGGTTAAGCCGGAGTCTCGCAGCGAGGCGGCCAGATGTTCTGAGATGACATCGACACCGTCGAGATACGACGCTTTAACTCGCACACGGACCAAGTCGTTAATCCGCGGTACTCGAGCGCGTTCACCGATGAACACGTTTGCCAGCGTGTTGCGTTCGATTTCGCGCAGCACCTTCTCTTTTAGTCGGGGCAACCCCTTGCCTGTGAAGTCTGGGAGCCCGACAGCCGGTGTGAGAGGTGAACCTGTACGTTGCGTGTACTCGGTCCGCGCGGTCTCGATAGCTGCGCGTGCTTTCGCCCAGAACTCGGAAACCGTAGCTTCCTGAGCCCACGTGGTGGCGTTCTGGGCCAATGACTGCCAGTAGCCCGGTACCGCCGCAACGGCGACATCGCGTTGAAGCAGCTCAAGCGTGGTCGGCTGTGTGGCCGGGGCGGGGGCGGCTGGGGCGATCGGAGCGCTAAGTGCCCTGGTCCGCCACTCCTCTGCCTTCTCTCTGTCGGCGAGTCGCCCGATCTCGGCCTGTTGTTGAAGCCTGGCGGCAGCCTTTTCAGCCTTCTTGCCATCATTCAGGGGATCGATTGGCGTCGGAGGCTCTCCGTCACCGAAGCTCTCGCCTGAACCGTTACCCGCCACAAGGCGAGCGTACCCGAGCCAGAGGGACCGATCAGCAACTCGATCGGGTCTCATATTGCGATCCCGTTTGGCAGCGGCTTGTCACGGCAACTGATTCCGAGCCGATTCAACCGGTCACAAGTAGCAACGAAGCGCACCGACTCGCTCGCCGAAACTTGTCGCCACCGCGAGCACTTGGACCACAATCGCCGCTATTTCGAGCCCTTCGCTTTCTTGGCTGGGCCAGGTTCAATCCCTGCATTGCCCACGACCCGGTAACAGACGAGACGCCCTCCGGGGCGTTTCTTTTTCGGCAACCGCCGTTCGCCGGTGCCGATAGAGCCCGCATGACCCATTCACATGCGAGGCACTCATGATCGTCCTGTTAGTCCTGTTCGTGTTCGGCCTCATCGCCGCCGGCATCGCGTCGAGCCGAAGTCGCAGCGGCGTTGGCTGGTTCTTCATCGGCTTTTTCTTCCCGCTCCTCAGCTTGATTCTCTTGATGGTGCTGCCTCCGGTGGTCTCGCTGGACTACTACGTTCCCGAACCGGAGCCGGGGCCGCTGCAGATCCAGCAGCAGCAGTTCGCGGTGGCGCAGACCAAGCGCAACCAGGCGCTCGATTCGCTCGCGCGGCTCTCGGACCTCAAGGATCGCGGCGCCCTCAACGAGATGGAGTTCGAGGCCAAGAAGTCGGAGTTGCTGGCACGCATCTAAATTTAGAAGGCCCAGCACCGAACGCCCCGACGTGGGGCGTTTTGTGCTTTCGGCGCAACCTCGGAAGAGCAGCGCCGATAAGTTGTGCATGACTCCCAACCAAGCATTCGTACTTTACCTGTTCGTCACGATCGGTCTGGCATCGCTCAGCGGGGCGCTTGCTGACTACCGCGGTCGCCGGATGGGCCTCTGGTTTGGTATCGGCCTCTGGCTACCGTTCGTCACGTTCGTGCTCGTGCTGGTGTTGCCGAAGGGCTCGTCGCTGCGGCCGAGCGAGCAGGAGCCGCTGCCGTCCGAGCGGCTGCAGTTTACAGCGGTCCGCGGGTAAGACGACCTCGCGCAATCACAGGTGATCGGCTCGGGCGATAGAGCGCGCATGCAACACCCGGACATCATCGCGAACGACGTGTCCCACGCGCTCAAGCGCCTCGCGCGTCTCGAGATTGACGGCGCGATCGACGATGACGAATCGGTGACGAAGAAAGCCGAGCTGCTCGCACGCGTCTGGCACCACCTTCGGTGACGCGCGCGCTGCTCGAAGCCGTCTCGAGCGACAACCACGCTGCGGTGAAGTGCCTGCTCGCAAAGGGCGTAAATGCGAAGGTCGTGACGAAGAAGGGACAGACAGCGGCCGCGATCGCGCGCAGCGTGGGCAGTCCGAAGATCGCCAAGCTGCTCGAAGAGCGCCCTCGCAACCGATCAGGCGCCACGCGTGAACCCTACGATAACTTGTGCGGATCGACCTGGATGCTCGACTATCCTCAGTACGATGGAAACTAGAACGGAAACATGTAGCGGGTGTGGCGCGAGTGTGGCGACGTCCGATATCACCTACACGCCGGAGGCGAAGGTCGTTTGCCCGGCGTGTGCCGCGAAGCTGGATGTCGTTGCAGCGCAAGCGGCGGCCCAGCCAAAGTGGATGGGCTTTGCCATCGCGGGCGCGGTCGCTGGCGTGGTGCCGTTCATGATGCACGCGGCGACGACCAGTTCGACGTCCGTGAACGGCGTCGTGACCAGCTTCGTGTATCGCGACTGGATCGCCGTGATCTGCGGGGTCGTCGCGATTGCGCTGGGTGTGATGGCGATCCGGATCGGACGCTCGAGCTTGATCCGGATGCAGGCGATCGCAGCAGGTCTCGCGATCGCGCTGCTCGGCGGCTACCAGATCGCACACGGCTTTGGCGTGTTCGAGCACGGCAGCGCGACCACGAGCGCCACGTCGACATCGACCTCGACCTCGGTCGAGCTGTGCTAGTGCGGTAGCGCTTCGTCGAGTGGAGCCTCGGGCTCCTCTTCGAGGTCATCGGGCAGTGGCGCGGTCTTGACCGGCGAGTCGGGCGCGAGCTGTGGCACCGAGGTCTTCGCGGTCTTCGCGAGGTACTTCACGAGCAGGCCGACGAGCTGTTCGTGCGCCTTGCGGACGTAGCCCTTTTGGAGCGGGCGATCACCGTTCGTGACGATCGAGAACACGAGCGGGCGCGTCGGATCGAAATCGAGGACGCCCGAGATCGCGATCACGGTCGCGAGGGTGCCGGTCTTGGCGTGGATGCGGCCGCGAATCTCAGGAGTGCGGAACCTGCGCGAGAGCGTGCCGTCGGTGCCTGCGATCGAGAGCGATCCGAGCCACGCGTGGGCGAGCTGTGCATCGGAATCGGCTGCGAAGCCGGCGGCGCTGCGCACGACCGAGACGAGCTCGCGAGCCGTGACGCGCGTGTGATAGGAGAGGCCGGAACCGGTGTCGAGCAGGGCATCAGCCTTGTCGACGTGCGGATGACGCGCGAGCCACGCGTACATCGCGTCGAGCGCGTGATCCATCGCGGGCACTTCGCGGCGAGCGAGGGCCGTGGTCGTCATGATCACGCGGTCCGCGAGCCAGTTGATGCTCCACTTGTTGACCTTCGTCACGATCTCGGCGAGCGTCGCCGACTCGTGGCGCGCGAGCTCGGAGGGTAGGCTGCCCTTGGCGACCGAATCGCCGACGAAGTCGCCGAGCTCGGCCACCGCGATGTCGCCGGTGACCGCGATCTGGTGTGCACGCAGTGCAGCGCGCACCGCGTGGGCCGCATCGGCGGTCCGTTCCTTCGTGACAAGTGCGTACGTGGTTGCACCGCCCTTGCCGAGCGTGCCCGCGATCGTGAGCTCGACGCGCAGGTGACCAGCGCTGTCGGTCGTTGTCGCAGCGCTGTACGCGAGGTGGGGTCGCTGGATCGTATTCGCGGTCTTCGCGGTGATCTTGAACGTGACGAGATCGAACCCCGAAGGAGCGGTGGCGGTGGGAGCTTCGCCCGGTGCGCCGGCCTTGATGTCGATCGGGATGACCGCGCGGAACAAGCCATCGCGCATCGGATCGGCGCCGGTGATCACGTTGCCGTCGAGCGCTTTGATGCCGCGTGAGGCGAGCTGTGCGGCGAGCTCGTCGAGGTCCGTGACGACGAGCGTCGGATCCCACGTCCCGAGCAGATACACGTTGCCGCGGATCGTGCCGGTCGCATCCGGCTGTGGCCCGAGCAAGCGCGTGGGGTAGCGAAAGGTGGGGCCCATGAGGTCGAGCGCCGTCGCCGTCGAGATCATCTTCACGTTCGAGGCGCAGTTGAGCGGATCGTCAGCATTGACCGCGAACAGCGGATCTCCCGACTTGGCATCGGCGACGTAAAAACCGGTGTTGGTGTAACGGAGCGGGCCGCGCAGCAGCTTCTCGATCTGCTTCGCCGTGTCTTCCTCTGCCGTGAGCGGCTCTTCGCGCCGGCCGACGACCTCACGCCCGACACGCATCACGCCTGCCTTCGCCGCGATCTCGACCCGCGCGTGCGCGCCATCGTGGCGCGCCTTCGGCGCGACCATCGGAGCTCGGGTGGCGAGCACGGGTGCAGCTGAGACGCTCGATGTTGCCAAAAGCAACGTGGCCAAGAGGCGCTTCATTTTGAACCTCGCACGATGACGATCGTTGCGCCTTCACCACCATCACTCGGGCATGCACTCGCCATCGCGCGCACCAGGCCGCTCGCGGGTCCGAGCAGATCCGCGAGCACCGCTTCGCGCAGCGGAGCCCCGACCTCGGAATGCAGCCCACGACCGTGGATCACACGTACTCGACGGCGGCCGAGCCGTCGCGATTCAAACAAAAATTCACGTAGCTTGGAGACGCCTTCTCCGACGGTAACTCCGTGTAGATCGAGTGTTGCTTCGAGATGGAGTTTGCCCGTGCGCAGCTCCGCCACTTGTGCGATCGAGACACCGGGTGCCCGCGCCGTGAAGCGCTGAACATCGCCTTCGATCGTGAGCTTGACCTCGGGCGGCAACATCTCGATGCGGACCACGGACGGAGGTGGCGGGGGCACGGCGATCCGATCGCGCGAATCGAGCGGCTGCGACCCACGCACCGCGTCCAGGAACATGGCCTGGTCCTCTGCAGACACGGCGGTCCGCTTCACCTTCACGACCCCATTGTGTACTCGGAGCCGCGATAACGGTCCAAAAAATCTTGTAGGGTCCCGACCGATGTCGAGTTCTTTGCCCTCCCAGCCACGCGTTGCTTACTTCTGCATGGAGTACGGCCTCGACCCTGGATTCGCGATCTACTCCGGTGGCCTGGGCATCCTGGCAGGTGACCACATGAAATCGGTCGGCGACCTACACGCGCCCGTGACCGGCATTGGCCTGTTCTGGGACGAGGGCTACACCACGCAGCTTATCGGCGCCAAGGACGCGATCGAGGATCACTATCCGAAGACCTCGCGCGACGCGCTGCAGCGCGTCGAGCTGCCGAAAGGCACCAAGCTCGAGGTCACGATCAAGGGTACGCAGGTCAGCCTGATCGCCTGGAAGGTCTCGCGCTACCTCACCTCGGCCCTGTACCTGCTCGAGGCCGAAAACGAGGCCGACCGCTGGATCACCAAGCGCCTCTACGGAGGCGGTGAAGACGATCGCCTGGCCCAGGAGATCGTGCTCGGGGTCGGTGGTGTGCGCTTGCTTCAAGCCCTCGGGATGCCGGTGGACGTCTATCACTTCAATGAAGGCCACGCCATGTTCGCGGGGCTCGAGTTGCTGCGCCAGGGCGTCTACGGCGGCGAGACGCTCGCCGAAAAGATGGCAAAGTTGCGCGACCACGTCGTGTTCACCACGCACACCCCGGTCGCCGCGGGCAACGAAGTGCACGAGCACGCGCTGATGAAGAAGATCGACGCCGACTGCGGCTTCACGCCCGCCGAGCTCACCGAGATCGGTGGCGCGCCTTTTTCGATGACGGTCGCCGGTCTTCGCCTCGCGCGGATCGCGAACGGGGTCGCGGAGCTCCATGGCGAGACCGCACGCACGATGTGGAAGGACGTCACGGGCGCGGCGCCGATCATCTCGATCACGAATGGCGTCCACGTGCCGACCTGGCAGGACGCTCGAATTCGCGCAGCGCTCGTCAAGGAGAAGACTACGGAGCAGCAGGACGCGGCGCTGTGGACTGCGCATCAAAAGATGAAGCAGGAGCTCGCGGTCGAGCTCCTCGAGCGCACGGGTGTCGAACTCTCGCTCGACAAGCTCGTGATCGGCTTCGCGCGGCGGGCCGCTTCGTACAAGCGCGCGGATTTGATCCTCGGCGACGACAGGGCGCTCGCGTCGCTGTTCGATCGCGGGATCCAGCTCGTATATTCGGGCAAAGCGCACCCGCGCGATACCGCCGGCAAGGAGCTCGTGACCAGGCTCGTCGCCGCCGCGAAGGCGCACCCGAAACACGTCGTGTTCGTGCAGAACTACGACATGACGCTAGGCGCGATGCTGACGCGCGGTTGCGACATCTGGCTCAACAACCCGCGTCGTCCGCTGGAGGCCTCGGGCACCAGCGGCATGAAGGCTGCGATGAACGGCGTGCCGAACTTGTCGATCCTCGATGGCTGGTGGCCGGAAGGCTGCGAGCATAATGTCACCGGTTGGAAGATCGGTGATGCCGATCCGAGCGACAACGCCTTCGACGACGCGGCCGCCGCAAAGATCGATCTGCGCGATCGCGAGCTGCTCTATCAGACGCTCGATCGCGATGTGCTGCCGGCGTATGCCGATCGCGCGAAGTGGATCTCGGTCATGCGCGCGAGCATCGCGATGTCGCAGTGGCGGTTCTCGAGCGATCGCATGGTCGAGGACTACCTCGCCAAGATTTACTCGGGCCGGTAAAGAATCTCGCGGCGCTTGCCGCGCCACTCGAGGATGAAGAAATCGCCGATCTGCTCGGCGGTCGCTTCGTCGAGGGTGCGCCTCGGGGTCGCGCGCAGACACGGATGATCTCCGGGCTCGACCGCGAGCTCGTGGAAGTGCCAGTGGTCTTCTTCTTTTTGACCGTCGAGGACGTACGCATCGTCGAATGTCCAGCTCGGCGTACCGGCGCACGCGATCGGTGTCTTGCCGTCGGCGCTGCGCACGGTGACGCGACGACGATACGTCGCGTCGACCCGCGTCTCGGTGCGTCTCGTGATCTCCCACCACTCGATCTCGTCGTGGACGTTGCCCGCGGCATCGACCGAGCTCGCCGTCCACCGCCATGTACCGGTCGGTGCGTAGGTGGTCGGCCATGGTGCTGTGGGCAACGCGCCGCGGATCTGATCGACGTGCGCGAGGGTCTGGATGCCGGACTCCGCCCCTTGGCCCCAGCGCAGCGCGAGCGAGCTCGCCGCGAGAGGGGCGCGGTAATCGCCGAGATGACGAAACCCGTGATCGCACGGCGATGGCTCGGTCGTGTATCCGGTCTCCTTGACCACGATCTCCTCCCCGACGAGATCGACGACGACGTCATACATCGAGCGCTGGCGATACCAGGGCATCTGGTTGCACTGGAACGGCGCATGATCGAGCGAGTGCACCGTCACGGTCCGGACGTAGCGCCCGGTGAGTTGCGCGGGTGTGCTCGGGTTGGCGAGCAGCCGCCACTGTTCAGCTTCGGTACGCGAGGTGCTGCGCTCCTCGGTCTGGAAATTCCATTTCCAGGTGCCCGCGAGCGCGAACATGTCGAGCCGTTCGGAAGGTCGCATCGCGTGGCTCGACGGCGCGCTCGGTTGCGAGCACGCCGCGAACATCACGACCGCGAGCGGAGCGCGCATCAGCCCGGACGGCGCGCGAACGTATCGGAGACGATCTTCGTGATCGCGGCGTCCGACAGCGCTTCGGGGCGACGATGCGTGCCATGCGTGGCCGGCGGCTCGTACTCCCACGCGATCCGCGCAGCGAGGCGGTCCGCCGCCTGCTGCTGCGTGAAGCCGAGGCGGAACATCGTCCCCGCGCGATCGGCCAGCTCGGCCGTCACCGCGTCGATGTGCGGCTTGCCATGTTTGTTCGGCGCCTTCGCCAGCCATTCGAAAGACATGGCGCGAGTATACTCGTGTCGATGAGGGCGCTGGTGCTCGCGCTGACGATCGCGTCACAAGCCGCTGGTCCTGCCTATGCGGGCGGCAGCGGGCTCGTCGTCGTCGCACCCAGCGATCAGCGATCGGCGGTGACCGCTGCGATGGCCGCCGCCGTGCGCCAAGGCGGTGCGGTGCGCGTCGCCGACGACGCACTCGGTGTCGCTCGCGAAGCCTCGGCCGCGGGTGCAGTGCCGCTCGACCAGCTGGTCCAGTTCCGTCGCGTGCGCGAGCAAATCGAAGAAGGCTGGCGCGCCTACCACAATGTCCAGCTCGAGTTCGCGTCGCAGCGCCTGGTCGCCGCGCGGATCGCAGCCGAGAGCTTACTTGCACTGCCGGGCATGACCGCGCTGTACTCCGATGCGTCGTTGCGCCTCGGCGTCGTGCTCGCGCAGCTCGGGCGCAGCAGCGAAGCGCACGACGCGATCGCACTGGCCCTGGCGCTCGATCCAGAGCGCCCGATCACGCAGCTCGAGTTTTCGCCCGAAGTCGTCGCCGCGATCGATGCCGTACGTGCGCAGCCGAGCGCGAGCCACGCAGTGCGCGTGACGAGCGAGCCGCCGAATGCGCTCGTCATGATCGATGGTGGCGCAGCCGGTCACACCCCGGTCACCCTGGAGCTGGCGCAGGGGCAACACGTCGTGATCGCGCGCGCGCCTCGGTTCCGGCCCCACGCGCAGGCGTTCGCGGTCGACCAGCACACGACCGACCTCGCGCTGCCTCTCGAGCGCGACGAGACCGCGGCAGCGCTCGCGCTCGGTGTGGAGCTCGGCATGTCTGATCGCGCCGAGCAAGTGGTCTTCGATCAAGTGCTCGCGCTCGCCGATCTCGACGATGTCGTGCTCGTTGCCGCGACCGACCGGCGAGGCGGTCCGACGCTGCTCGCGCAGCGCTGCGCCGGCGCACCCGCGCACTGCTCGGCGGTCGTCGAGCTCGGCTATGCCGATCGATCTGGGGTCTCGTCCGCGGCGCGCTCGGTGTGGCAGGCGCTGCGCGCGGCGGAGCTGCGCTATCCACCGACGTTGTTCGGCGATGCGCGGTTGACCGGCACGGTCGTCGAGCACGGCTGTAAGGCGTGTCGCAGCCCGATCTTGTGGGCCGGCGTCGGTGCCGCAGCGATCGTCGCGACGATCGTGATCATCGCGATCGAGAGCTCGTCGCGACCACCGCCGGTGCTCACCGTCGATCCCGGGCGGTTCTAGCGCCGCCCGAAACGTCAGTGCGAGAAATCGGCCTGGAAGCTCGGCGTCTCGCCTGGTTTGACGTCGACCGAATAGGTCTTCTCGACCGCCGGTGATTCGCCATCGAATACGAGCCGCACCTCGTGATGTCCCGCGCTTACCTCGAACGTGTTCGGGGCATGCTTTTTTTGTTCTTTGCCATCGATGAAGACCTTCGCCCACGGGTTCGCACCGAGCGTCAGCGTGGCCGTGCCTGCGAACACAACCGCGGCATCCGGCTTCGCGATCAAGAGGCCTGCATCAGGACGCACGACCGGCCCAGCATCGCGCGCGGGGCGGCCGGCATCGATCGAGAGCGAGACCGCAATCGCCGCATCGGGTTCGCCCGCGTCGGGCTGTGCGGCGTCCTCCACGAGCACGAGCACGAGCGCGGGCGCATCGCGGAACACGCCCGCATCTTCGACGCCCATGTGCCGCACGTGATCACCGCGCTGCCGCACCATGACGACGACGGCCACCGCGAGCGCGATGCCGCCGAGGCCGATGACGATCAGCGTGGCGCGCTTCGGCGGCTGGTCGAGGCGCAGCCCGGCGCGCTCGGGGCGTGGAATCGGGCGATCGTCATCGAGCTCTGACGCCGGGCGCTCGGTCGTCGGTCGGCGAGGGCGCTTGGTGGTCGGTGAGGGCACTGCCTCGGCGACGGTGGGCACGGTCGGCCGCGCGGTGACCTTCGTCGTGGGTGGTTCAACGTCGGTCGCGTGGATGTCGTCCTCACCCAGCATGCCGCGCAACTCGACGTGCGTCGCGAACGTCTGGTGGCGCACGTGCTTCTTGCCTTGCGCGACCCCGTCGCGCAGAAGCACCGCGGTGCTCGGCCCGCTGGGCGCTGCGACCGGGCCGCTGCCGTCGGCCTCCATGTTCGTCGGCATGCGCCGCGTCTCGGGCGGGCAGTATCTAGCAACGAGCGCTGCCACGTCGCGTGGACCCGGCGTCTCGTCGAGCGCGTAAAGGTACTTGTGAAGCGCAGCGAGCATCTCGCCCGCGTTCGGCCAGCGCGCAGCTTGGTCGCGCTCGAGCGCGCGCATCGCAAGCTCGTCGAGCTTGGCCGGTACCTCTGCGCGCTTCGTCGAGGGTGCGGGGATATCGCCGTGCAACACCGCCTGCAGCGTTGCCTCGGCATCGGGGCGCACGAACAGCCGCGCACCGGTCAACATCTCCCAGAACAGCACGCCCACCGTGAACAGGTCGGTCTGGGGGGTCAGCGCGTCGCGGCGGACTTGCTCCGGCGACATGTACGGGAACGATCCGGTCGGCGCCGATTGGTGCGACTCGTCACCGGTACCTTCGCCGACCACGGCGATGCCGAAGTCCACGATCTTCACGTCGCCATCGCGCGACAGCATCACGTTGCGTGGCGAAAGGTCGCGATGAATCACGCCCTCGCCTTTGCGATGGGCGTAGTCCAAGCCGTCGAGGATGCGCGCCGTGATCCAGGCCGCGACGGCGGGCGCCATCTGGACCTCGCGGCGCGCCATGATCTCGGTGAGCCGGTACAGCGTCGGCCCATCGATGTAGTCCATCGCGATGAAATACGTGTCGTCCACGACTCCGAGCTCGTAGACCGGCACGATGTTGCCGTGCGCGAGCGTCACGAGGGTCTTGGCCTCGGCCACGAACAGATCGACGAAGTGCCGCTGGCCCGAGAGCTTTGGCAAGATCTGCTTGATCACGACGAAGCGCTCGAACCCACCGGGGCCGATGAGCTTGGCCAGGTAGATCTCCGCCATGCCGCCGGTGGCCAGCTTCTCGGTCAGGTAGTACTTGCCGAACGTCGTCGGCAACTCCGGCATCGCGGCGAGAGTATCATGTGCTCGGTGATGACTCGGGTGCTCGCGCTGATCGGGCTCGCTGCATGCAGCGATCCGGCGGCGCGCGTCGCACTGGCACCACTCGATCTCGGCGCGTGCGGCAAGCCGCTCGCGAACACGATCGTTCGCGTGATCGCTTATACGCCGGCCGGCGATATTCGCCGCACCGATACCGTGATCAGCGATTTTCCCGCCACGACCGAGCAGCTCGGCGTCGAGATTGTCAGCGGTGGCGTCGTGGTCTCGACCGGCAAGACTGCACCGCTCGCGTACAACGATCTCGCGAGCGGCACGCAGATTCCGATCGCGATGGTCCCGCTCGATGGCTTCTGCCCGGTCTCGGCGATGACCGTCGCGCGTATCGAGCCGCTCGTCGCACACGCGGGGCAGGGCATCCTCGTCCTAGGTGGCGAGGCCGCCGATGCCACCGGTGTGTCACCACCCTCGGCGGAGTACTACGACCCGGCGACCGCGCACTTCACCGGCATCGCGTTGCCGACCGCGTTACAAGATGGCAACTCGCTCGTCGGTGCCGCGACGGCCGAGCTCGCGGATGGTCGCGTCGCGGTGTCGAGCGGGCAGGCGCTCACCGTGTTCGATCCGGTCGAGATGACGTTCTCGCAACCGGTGTTCGTCGAGGCGCGTAGCGAGCACGCCGCGTTTGGCCTCGATGCGTCTCATATCCTCGTCACGGGTGGGTGCCAGAGCAACGGGGGCTCGACGTGTGGCATGGGCTCGACCGTGCGGCGCTCCACGGTGGAGTACCAGCTCGATGCCTCGGGCCACACCGTCGGCGATGGCGTCGCGAAGCCGCCACTACCGGCGACGAGCGTGCGGTTTGGCGGTCGGCTGTTCGATGTCGGCATCACCTCCGATGGCAATCGCCGGCTCGTGCTCGCGGGCGCGACCTCGGATCCCTCCACCGCGGATCAGCTTCCCATCTCGGAGGCCGATCGCGGCGCGAGCACCGCGACGGTGGTGACGCACTTGTTCTCGCAGGTCACCGAGCTCGATGGCGGCGCGCTGCTCACCGCGTTCGATCCGGATGGCACGGCGGTCCCCACGGCCGTCGCGTCGATCGTGCCGCCCGAAGGGGGTGATGGCGTTGATGTCGCGCTGCCGCCGGCGATCACCGGCGCGCGGCTGATCACGCTCGAGGACGGCACCGCCGTCGCGATCGGTGGCGATGCAGGGTTTTCGCGCTACACGCCGACGACGAACACCTGGGCCCAGCTCGCGCCACCAGCGGACCAGGTCGCGAACTGGCCCGGCGCGGTCATCGCTCCGTCGCTCATCCGCTTGCGGGATGGCACCGTGCTCGTGCTCGGCGGCGGCGCTTCCGCGTGGTTGTATCGGCCGTCGCTCGATGGCCCGACCTCGGGTCACGTCACCGGCTTCCCCGATGGCACGGGTGCCGTGATCACCACACCTGCACCGTCGAACGCGACGCGCACGGCACGCACCCTCACGCTGACCGCGATCGATGATTCGCTGACCGCGCGCGCGCTCGTCGGCGGGCCGCGGCTCGCGGCGGGCACGCTCTCGGCCTCGGTCGTACTCTCGAGCGGTGGCGTCGCGCTGATCGCACAACAGACAGGTCCCGCGCGTGCGCTCGTCGCGCGGTTGGTCCCTGGCGAGCCTGCGCGGATTGAGCGCCACGATGGAACGAAGGTCACGGTGCTGTGCACCGGCCAGATGGTGTCGACCTCCGACCTCGGTCAAGCCCTCGCGATCAAGGTCACCGACGACACGGTCACCGCCTCGGTCGGCACCACGGCGCGGGTCAGTTGCAGTCGGGCGAATGACCCGGTTGCCCCGGAAGCCGGTGCTTGGGGCGTCGCGGCCATCGCGAACGGCAGCCTCACGGTCGAGACGATCGACGTGAGCAGGTGATACCGTCGCGGCGATGTCGCGCGGGGCTGCTCGCTTGGCGGTCGCTGCGCTCGCGTTAGCGATCGGGCAAGGCAGCGCGCACGCGTACGAGTTCTGGCTGCGTGCGCAGACCTTTGGCCAGGCGTACCAGCTGCGCGACTACCGGCTCGTCGGTCCCGATCTGTTCCTCGGCCGGCGCCGGATCACGCAGACGCTCGCGCTGCGGATCACCGATGTCGGCGGCCTCACGCTCGCGCGCCGGCTCGCGCGGCTGCCGGAGCGCGGGCTGCGGATCTCGTTGCAGACATATCTCCGCGTCGATCACGATTTCGGCGATTACACGACCGGCTCGATCACGCTGGCCGGCCCTCTGCGCCGCGACGCGATCGATGTCATTCCAGAGCTCGCCGATTCGGTCGCCGGCCTCGACCTCATGTACGGCTACCTCGAGCTCGATGGTCTCGCCGACGATCGGTTAATGCTCCAGATCGGGCGCGTGCTCGTCGACGACGGCTGGGGCTCGACCGCGCTCGACGGCGTGAACGCGCGCTATGCGCTGCCCGATTCGGCGCTGCCGGTCGCGGTCGGTGCGAGCGCCGGCTATCGCGTGCGCGCGAGCTCGCCGCTCGGCGTCACCTCGTACGAGCTCGACGGAACCTCGGGCGCGGGATGCCAGGAATATGTCGAAGGTCCGACGCCGGGGAGCGGTGCATGGCAGCTGATCGATCGCAATCGTGCGGTCACGACCTCGAAGCTGACGAGCGATTACGAATACTGCCCGCAGCGCGATGTCAGCCAACCGACGGTCGGGGTCACGCTCGCGACCACCCGCACGAAGTACTTCGGCGCCGAGGTTGGCTACCGCCGAACATGGTCCGACACCGTCGGGCTGATCGGGAGGGTGGATCGCCTCGATTACCCCGACAAGGGGCTCTATCCGAACGACTTCGGCCAGGCACCGCACACGGGTACCAACGAGGAACGGTTGTACGCGCGCGCGCACGCGGACTTGAAGGCAGGCAGCCTCGCGATCGAGGCGTACGCCGATGCGCGGTATTCGCTGCTGGGTGCGGTCGTCGATCGCGCGGATGCGGGGCTCCGCCTACGCAGCGGTGATCACGTGCTCGAGCCCACGATCGCCTACTTTTTCCCGACCTTCGACGGCGATTCGATCTTCAACGCGTTCTCGATCGAGCCCACCACCGATCTCCGGCTCGGCTATCGCTACGCATCGAAGGGGCCGTGGCGCGCGACCGCCGATGCGTGGTTGCGTCGTTACGCGCACGAAGACGCGACGAGCCCGTTCGCCGGCGGCGGCGAAGCGGGGCTCCAGCGGGTGCTCGGCAATGGCTGGCGCGGCGGCATCGATCTTCTCGGTGATACCGGCTACGGCGGTCAGCGTATCGGCGGCACCGCCGAGGTGATATTCCGCCCGACCCAGCTGTTGTGGCTGCGCGGTCGCATGATCGTACTCGATATCAAAGAAGATACATCCTCGACGGTGCTCGCGGCTTCCTATGTCACGACCTCGGCGCAAGTGTCGACCACGTGGCGGGTCGCCGACTCGGTCGCCTTTCACGTGATCGGCGAGACCGATCGCGATGCGATCCACGCCCTGCAAACCCGCGTGATCGGCGTGTTCGATCTCGCGTTCGCACCGGAGCCCTAGCGATGAAGGCCCGGATCATTCTCCTCCTCTTGTGCATGGCCTCGGTGATCGGCCTCGCGCAACCGGTCCTGCCCGACGATGGTGCTCGGGATTGGTCGTCCGTCGTCTACCCGTTGCAGCGCTTGCCGCTGATCTTCTCGCACCAGAAGCACCTCGCGCGCGCGATCGATTGCACCGCATGTCATCCGACCGCGCCCTCGTCGCAATCGGCGGTCGATAACCTGTTGCCGACCGAGGTCCAGTGCCGCGCCTGTCACGCGATCGATCGTGCGGATCCGGCCAAGATCGCGACGCCGACCGCGGCGTGCACCGCGTGTCATCCCGGCTGGACGCCCACGAAGGTCGTGCAGCAGACGTACATCACGCCGCCGCCGCTCAAGTTCGCGCACGCCCGACATCAGCAGCTCGCGTGCGAGACCTGCCATCCAGGGATCCGAGGCGTCGATCTCGCGACGACCCTGCAGCTGCCGACGATGACCTCGTGCTTGAGCTGCCACAAGAACGGCGCCGAGGAGCGCCACTGCACTGATTGCCACCTGGCCAAGCTCGGTGGCTTGATGCAGACCCAGTTCGAGCACGGCCAGCTCGTGCCGGGGCGCGATGGCCTCGGGGATCAACACGGCCCGGGCTTCACGAACAACCACACGCAAGAAGCACGGCAGGCCGGCTCGACGTGCAACGCGTGTCACGACCGATCGGAGTGCGTCGAGTGCCATCAAGGCGTCGTGAAACCGGCCGATTTTCACCCGGCAAACTACGTCGTGCTGCACGTCGTCGATGCAAAGCGCGGCAAGGACTGCTCGGCGTGTCACCGAGCGGAATCTTTTTGCGTCGCGTGCCACGAGCGCTCTGGCGTCGGCACGCGCGCCGCGAGCCAGTTCAACGCATTCGATCCGAGCCAGCGCTTTCACCCGGTCGGCTGGTCGTCGCAGACCAGTGGCGGACCGAACCTCCACGCGCAGGCGGCGCGTCGCAACATCACCGCATGCGCGTCGTGTCATCGCGAGGAAGACTGCTTGACCTGTCACAGCGCCCAGGGCACTGCGATGCACGCCTCTCCTCATCCCGTGGGATGGCGCGGCAGCTCGCGGTGTCGCGCGCTCGATCGCGGCAATCGTCGGATGTGCTTGCGCTGTCACGTCACGCAGGACGAGCTCGGCTGCGACTGGTCCAAAGCGTCGTCGCGTTGAACCGGAGCTACGTGGCGGGAAATTCGATGCGCCCGATCCGCGTGTTCACGGCGATGCGAGCATTGCGGGTCAGCACGTCGATCGCCTCGGTGTCACCGACGAGCAGCGCCTCGCCGAGGAGCCACGCGAACACGGCGTGGGCGAGGGCGTACTCCTTGCGCGTATTCCACAGCCACGAGGCCATGCTGTTGCCCATCTTGTACGCATGCGGGAACGCGAGCCGACGCAGGTCATCCCGGCCGGAGAGCACGGCTGCATCGTACTGGCCACGCAGCGCCATCCACTCGCGCCATTCGTCGATCGAGGCGCGATAGGCCCCGTCGTGGCGGCGGTCTTCCCACCGCGAAAATCCAGCCTCGAGTGCATCGAGGCGACCGTGGCGTAGGCGACGAGCGAGCCCGTCACCTACCGCACCGCGACTTGCGGGCGCACCCAGCTTCGCGGCATCGGCGCGGTCGCCGAGCTCGTCGGTCACGGCCTGCGCGACCTCGCGCAGCGCGCGGTCCGTTGCACCGATCGGACAATCGAGCTCGAGCGCGCGCTTCGAGATCCACAGACGCGTCGCAGGGTCCGCGAGGGCGGCATCCCAGGCGGCGGTGGTCTCGGCGAGGGTCGCGATCGAGGTCCCGACCCGTGCGAGCGCGACGTGCGCGGCGACCGCACGAGGCAGCGGTGCACCTTCGGTCGCGACTTCGATCGTGCCGACCGCTTCGACCATCGGCTCCGTGGACATGCCGGCGGACGGGGTGAGATACGCAAAGGTCGCGCGACGATGCGGCGCGATGATCCAGCGTGCGCGCAACGTCGCTGCATTCGGCGCACCGGGGTCGCCGATCCGTCGCGCGGCGACGCCCTCGAGGAAATACGTCAACGACGTTGCGGGAAACCGCGCCGCACTCGCATCGGTAGCGAGCTCGTGCCACGCACCTCGCTCGGCGGCATCGACCGCGAGCCACTCACCTGCGAGCTCGCGCACGGGCGGGTGAACCTCGACGAGATCGAGCGTCGAGCGCAGCAACAGGCGCGCGGTCTCGGCATCGCCACGACCTGCGGCGATCAGGGCCGTGACGACGATCTCGGCATCACCGAGCGGCTTGCGCTCATCGCGGCGCGCGATCAGCCACGCTTCATCGGTCGGGTTCGGGCGATGCGAGTACGCCCACGCGCCACACACGAGGCCGTAAGCATCGCTGTCCTCCATACTCGCGAAGTGGCCCACCCAGTATGCGGTCCTCACCGCTCCGAGCGGCACGAGCACGTGCCGCACGAACAGGTGCTGCGCGATCGGTACCGCGATCAGCGCGAACACGGGCAGGGCGAGCCACCACAGGCCGTTGACGAGCAACATCAGCCCCGCGAAAAATAACCCCGAGACAGCGAACGCCGTGAGCGTTCCGGCCAGCAGGGACCATGCGAGGAATCGCCACGTTCGATCCTGGCGACGCGCATCGATTGCGTGGCGACGGAGCCGGAACAGCACGACGCCTAGAGGTCCGTACATCTAGGGCCTCCATCCAAACGTGCGACGTGCACCCGGATGAGTCTCGGCGGGCGGGGCGGGAGCGACCTGTGGCGCGGTCTCGATCGGCGCGGGGGCGTGGCGTGCCCAGACCTCGGCGACGAGCCGCTGGTACGGGTCGCGAAGCGCGGCGACGGCGGCACGCACGGCTTCCGCCGTCCGCTCGCGTGGGCCGAGGGGCGTGGCGTACGACTTCACCGCGGCAAAACCGAGCTCGAGCATGCCGAGGAGCTTCTGCGCTTCGCGTTCGATCTCGATCCGGTTCGTATCGACGGAGAGGCCGAGCACGAGGAACGGATTCTCGGCGAGCGTGGTCATCTCACACCCGACTCAAAGCCGCGCTTGCGGGCCTCGGAGTCCTCGGGCAGCAGGGCCCACAGTTCCTTGACGATCTTGCGCAGCGACTCGGTGTCGCCCTTGTCGACCGCCTTCTTGCCCTCGGCCACGAGCTTTTGCGCGCGCGGGAGATCCGTCGTGCGCGAGACTTCCGAGGCGGCGTCGTCGAAGTACCACTCCCACGCTTCGGCCGTGCGGTTGAACGCGGCCGACGACAGCCGGCGCGCGAGCCGCATCTGGCGCTCGAGCTCTGCTGCATCTTTTTCGGTCCGCGCCCGCTCCATCGCCGCGAGGACTTCCTGAAGCAGCGCGCGCTCTGCATCGCTGCCGTGCAGCCCGACCGTGGAGGTCGCACCGATCGCGAGCGAGCGCGCTTCGCTCTCGAGCTCTGGCCATTTTCGCGCGAGGTGCGCATCGGCCATCGTCCCGTCGACATCGAGCAGCGTGCGGCGCGCTCGCTGCGCGGCATCGGCGTCACCACCGTGCGCGGCATCGATATCGCGCTCGGCCTCGGACAGCCGCGCCTCGAGATGATCGAGCTTCTCGATCATCTGCGTGAGGCCATTGCGAAAGGCATCGGTCCGGAGATCCATCAGTTGTCGTCGCAGATCGCCGATCGCGCTATCGAGCGATTCGGGCGACGCATCCGGCACCAGGAGATGTGCGACGTGCTCGAACACTTGATCGATCGCGGGTACGAGCGCGCGCGCGGAGAGCCGTCCGCCGCGATCGAGCTCGATCGTGACCTCGACCGCGCTCCCGGTCGGCACCGTATCGCGCACGCCATCACCGCCGATGTCGAGCGTGCCGACCAGTCGACACAGGTGCGCCTGGTCCATCTCGCCCTGCACGATCGGGATGCGCAGCACACTTTCTTTCGAACCGCGCGCGACGGTCTCGACGGTGTGGTGCGTGAACGTGCGTCGAGCGGGCAGGGGTGCGCCGCGCTCGAGGTAGACCTGGACATGACCGTTCGCGAGCGCGACGCCGAGCGTGCGCGACAGCGGTGGATCCCCGATCGTGAGGCCCTGGACGATCGTGAGCGCCGGCGGCGAGACTGCGACGCGCTCCCCATCCTGCAAGGTCGCGACGAGCTCGAACGTACACGCGCGACGCGCGAGCAACGTGACCGACATGATGAACGTGCCATCCGCCGCGATCGGCGCTTCGGGCGAGCTCCACGCGCCATCGTTGCGCACGAGCTTGATCTTCGCCGGCGCGCCTTCGCCGATGAACTTGCCGACGACGTGGGGCGTGAGATCTGACGACACCGCCGGATATTGCAGCCACACCTGGCGCCCGGTCATCGGCGCCTGGCTCGCCGCGCGGCCATCGAGCGACGCGGTCGCCGCGTAGAGCGCTGCGCCCTGGGCCACGAGCGTCATCGGATCGTGGCCCAGGGCGATCGTAGCCTCGAGCTTGGCGGCGACGCGCTGGCGCACGATGGGCATCACGGTCGGGCCACCGACGAGCACGACCTTCGCGAGCTTGCCAGGGACGAGGCCATTGCCCTGCATCAGGCGCAGGCAAACCTCGAGCGCGCGATCGACGAGCGGCGTGCACAGCCGTTCGACCGTCGCGCGCGTGAGCTCGAGATCGACCTCGACATCCTGGCCATCGACCACGAGCGGCTGCGCGAGCGTGACCTGGGCGCGATCACCGCGCGAGAGCTCGATCTTCGCGTCTTCCGCGGCCAGCCGGAGCGCGCGCAACGCACTCGTGTGATCGGGATTGTTGCGGCTGGGCACCACCGCGAGCTGCGAGGCAAGGTGCTCGGTGATCACCCAATCAAAATCGCGGCCGCCGAGAAAATTATCGCCATCGTGACCGATCACGCGCAGCAGGCCATCGCGAGTCTCGAGCAACGATGCGTCGAACGTGCCGCCACCGAGATCGAAGACGAGCCAGGTGCCACCACCGTCGTCGTCGGCACGCCAGCCGGCGGCGAGGGCCGAGGCGATCGGCTCTTGCAACAATTCGACGCGGGCGAACCCGGCGAGCCGGGCGGCCTCCGAGGTCGCCGCACTCTGCGGCAGCTCGAACAGGGCAGGCACCGAGATCACGGCGCGCTCGACCGCGACTCCGAGCTGGTCCTGGATGTCCTGGCGGAGCGCCTTGAGGATCTCGGCCGAGAGCTGTTCGGGCTTGAACTGCCTACCGGCGGCTGGAAAATCGATGGCCCGGCCGGTGCCCATCAGCCGCTTGAACTCTGCTGCGGTATTCGCGGGATCTTGCTCGATGAACCGGCGCGCACGGGTCCCGACCGTGATCCGGCCCTGTTTATCGACCCGGACCACCGACGGCGTGACCGACGCGCCCAGCGAGTTGCGGACGACCGACACATGCTCGCCGTCGAACACGGCCGCAGCAGAGTTGGTGGTCCCGAGATCGATCCCGACGTAGAGCGGCGATTCGGCCATTGCTGACCGAACTTTAGCAGCTAACGCTGGCGGTAGACGATGAACCCGCGGGTCGGGTCGTATGGCGAAACTGCGACGGTGACGCGGTCTCCTAGCACCACGCGGATGCGGTGACGGCGAACTTTACCGGCGAGCTTCGCTAGCACCTCGTGGCCATTGTCGAGCTTGACCCGAAAGTTACCGCCTTTCGCGATCAAGATGACCTCGCCGTCGAGATGGACTAGCTCTTCCTTGGACAAATGTGACCTCTCAGGGGGCCTTGGTTAGCATCAACGGGGCGCCGGGAAAAGCACTTGAGCCGCTTAGGTGATCTACTGTTAGCCCGTGGATCGCCAGCCGCCTCGTGCAACCAGCGACGAGATCGACCTTTATATCAGGACCTATTACTCGCTGCTTCGTGCCAGCGGCGACGTCCGCGTCCGCGCGTTCGAGGAGTCGCACCTGTACTCGCGCTCGAGCCTGCACCTCGGCGCCGAGGAGCCGGAGCCCGATCTGGCGGCCTTCGCGTACTCCGCGGGACGCCTTCCGGATTGCATGCCAAAGGTCCGCCGGATCGTCCTGGGCCAGTCGTTGGCGCAATTTGTCGAGGCGGGGTACCCGATCGAATCGTGGCAGTTTGTGCGGACCCGCGGTCGGCGCCGACCGCTCCGCTGGGATGGTGGCCAGACCCTCGCGGTGTTCATCGCTTCGGGCTCCGATATCGACGATCTCGTCCCGATCCTCACCGCGTACCAGATCGAGTGGAACAAGCTCCGCGATCGGCTGCTCATGAATCGCACGAGCGATGTGACCGACGACGTCGGGCTCGAGGGTGCTCTGGGTACCGATGCCGCCGGCGTGGCCCGCTTGCGCGGCGCCCTCGGTCCGAGCTCGAACGCGATCCTGGCCGACATGATCCAGCACGACTGCGATCTGTTCGTGCGCTTGCTCGATGGTTCGCAGCGCGAGTACCAGAAGCAGGCTGCGCGCTGGTACCAGGCGATCGCGCCGGCGATCCCGCCGAACCGACCGATCTATTTCGTATCGTCGAACAGCCACGCGTTGCCGAACATGCTCGGCGGCTACGCGATCGCGCACCGTGCGGCGATCGTCGAGTTCTTGCGACGTCGCAACTTCGAGAACCTCGCACCGCGCTACGACGCGGCGATCGCGGCCAACGATGATTCGCTCGCGACGAACATCCTTTATTTCGCGCTGCGTGCATTTCTCCACGAGGCCGGCGATGGCAGCCGGTTGGATGCGGTCCAGGACTGGGATGCCGAGTCCGGCCTGCGCGCGATCGGCTCGCCCGGCAAGATCGACGTCGACGCGCATGTGATCGAGCTCGGCAAGCTCCACCCGGATCGCCTCGATCCACGCGTGCACGTGCCTGGCATCGAGAACATCGTGAAGAGCGATGCCGTGATCATCAACATCGATTACCCGCTCGGGATGGCGGCGTTCCATCACCTGTCGGCGGTCGCGCTCGGCGTTGACGAGCTGCGGGGCATCTACATCATGGGCAAGGCCGCGACGCTGAACGGCCGCGTCGGCGATGTCATGATCTCGAAGGTCATCCACGACGAACACTCGTCGAACACCTACCTGTTTCACAACGCGCTCACGGCCGCCGATGTCCAGCCGTTCATGCGCCACGGCACCGTGCTCGATAATCAAAAGGCGTTGACCGTGCGCTCCGCGTTCTTGCAGAACCGCGAGTACATGGACGTGTTCTATCGCGAGGGCTATACCGTGATGGAGATGGAAGCAGGCCCGTACCTCTCGGCGGCCTACGAGATCACCGAGCCGAAGCGCCATCCGAACAACGAGATCGTGTCGCTCGTCGACCGGACGTCGCGTGACCTCGAGCTCGGGGTGATCCACTACGCCTCGGATACGCCGTACTCGCGGCGTCAGAGCCTGTTGTCGAAGTCGCTGTCGTATTTCGGCATGGAGAGCACGTATGGCTGCGCGATCGCGATCACGCGACGGATCCTGACGAACGAGCTCGCGAGGCTGCGGTGACCGAGAAGGCCGACGTCGTCTGTATCGGTGCAGGCGTGTCCGGCCTCGGCTTCGCGAACTACTGGCGCGAGCGCCATCCAACCGATCGCGTGCTCGTGCTCGAGCGCGAGCCCCTACCCGGGGGCTACTGCCGCACGGTCGAACAAGACGGGTTCGTGTGGGATTACTCGGGCCACTTCTTTCACTTCAAGCACCCCGAGATCGAGCAGTGGTTGCGCGATCGCATGCCGGGCGAAGACATCCGCACGGTCGAGCGTATCGCGCGGATCCGGTTTGCCGATCGCGACATCGATTTCCCGTTCCAGAAGCACATCCACCAGCTACCGCTCGCGGATTTTCTCGAGTGCTTGACCGAGCTGTACTTTCGACCGCACAGCGCCGTGCCACCGCGCTCGTTCGGCGAGATGCTCGTCCAGCGACTCGGTAAGGGCATCACGGAGAAGTTTCTGCGCCCGTATAACGAAAAGCTCTACTCGACGCCGCTCGACACACTCGACGTCGACGCGATGGGTCGTTTTTTTCCGCACGCCGACCTCGCCGACATCATCGCGAACATGCGGCCCAATGCGAGCCCGCACGGCTACAACGCGACGTTCACGTATCCCGCGGGCGGCGCGATTCGCTACATCCACGCGCTGATGCGCGACCTCCCGGCAGGCACGGTCGCGTGCGACGAGCAGGTGATCTCGATCGATCTCGACGCGCGGACCGTGAAGACTCCCAAGCGCGTGATCGAGTACGCGCGGATCGTCAGCTCGGCGCCGCTGTCCACGCTCGCGAAGCTGTGCGAGGTCGAGCACGACAGCGACGTGTTCACGTCGAACCGCGTGCTCGTGTTCAACCTCGGGTTCGATGCGAAAGGCCGCACCGATACGCACTGGATGTACTTCCCGGATCCCGCCGACGTGTTCTATCGCGTCGGTTGGTACGACAATATTATGGGCGGCGATCGGATGAGCCTTTATGTCGAGGTCGGTGCGCCGAGTTCCTCGAAGTTCGATGTCGACGCGCTGCGCGAGCGCGTCCTCGCAGACCTCCGCCGCCAGGGTATCATCACGACCCAGCGCCTCGTGTCGCATCACCACGTCGTCCTCGATCCGGCGTACGTCCACATCACCAAGGCCTCGCTCGTCGAGACCGCACGGCTGCGCGGCCTGCTCGCGCGACGCGACGTCTACTCGGTCGGTCGCTACGGCGGCTGGACCTACTGCTCGATCGAGGACAACCTGCTCGAGACCCGCGAGCTCGCTCGGACGATCTAGCCCTGCTTTGCCGGGATGCGAATCACTACGAACCCCTTGCTGGTGCGCGCGAGCACGTCGATGACCTCGCCGTTGCTCGCGGCCATCGCCGCTTCGTGCATGCCCGGCCAGTCGTGCAGATCCAGCGGTTCGGCGAGCTCGGGCAGTGCGTAGAACGTGGGGGCCGCGTCCTCGCGCCAGACGCCAACCACGCCGGCGTGCGAGGTGATAGCGATCAGCTTGTTACCGAGCGTCGTCACCGTCGAGCGCTCAGGTGCGCCCGCAGGTAGCGCCACGTCGCGGCAATCGTCCTGGCAGATCGCGAGCTTTCGATCGCTGCGGAACAGGGCCGCATCGTTCGTGCAGCCGAGCAGCGTGTAGCCGAGCTTCGTGCGTTGCACGACCGGCTTGGTGCCGCCAAACGCGACCACGGCGGTGCCGATCGAGAACCACGCGCGATCGTTCGTGAGACATGCGGGGCCTTCCATCATGCCAAGCTCGACCTTCGCCTCATCGACGCCGCCGTTCATCGTCTTCAAGATCCGACCGTGCGCGAGCTTGCCGTCCTGCCACGTCACGGCGGCGCGCCCGTCGACATCGACCGCCACGTGCAGGTCGGTGCTCGACGTCGGCGGTTCGGCCGTTGCCACGAGCTGGTCCGGCGTGTCTGCGCTCTGGAGCGCGACCTTGGCGATCACGAACTGCTTTGCATTCGCGACGATCACGTCGCCGTGCGCACGCGTTCCGATGACCGCCGCGATCCGTGGGTTGTCGAGCACGAGCCCGGCGGCCCCCATCATCACGCCGTTGTGGTCGAGCGCACCGATCTCGACCTTGTTGCCATCGAGGTCCGCGCCCCACGTCGAGTCCGGTGCGCCGTGAACGACGCCATTGGACTGCGTGACGACGGGTGTGGTCCCGGTGCGCAACGAGACCTGATAGTTCTGGCGGCTCGCGACCGCGGTCAGGATGAAGCCGTGTGCCGACGGTATCGCTCGCTCGCCCAGCTCGTCGAACTGCGTACTCCCAACGCTGATCGGTACGAGCGTGGCGGCCGCCAGGGTCGGACCGCGCTGGACGACCGCCGGCAGCTTCACGATCGCGCGGAGTGCCGCGTGTGCGGCATCGAGCTCGTCGAGCGCGGCCGGTAGTGGATCGTTGGCGCGTATCGGGCTCGCGACATGCGTCGCGAACGCACCGGCGGCCTTGATCGCCGCGTGATCGATCGTCGCCCACGCTCGCTCGACGGCGTCGATGCCGGTGTCGTCAGCCTCGCCCCGATTGAGCTTCGCCATCAGCGCTGCACACCCGGCGCGGTCCCACGGATCGGGCGTGAGCTCGCGGATCGCGAGCGCCTCGCTGGTCTTACGCGACGCCGGGCTCGGGCCGAGCAGGCACGTGCGGGCCGCGGTCCACTTGGTCTCCCATGCGACAACCTCGGTCTGTGCAGCCTTGGCGGTTTGGGAAGGTGAGTAGATCTTGAAGAACCAAAACCCGGCGCCACCGGCGATCGCCGCGATAGCGACAAGGATCAAGATCGTACGAGACCGCTCGGTGCTCATGGTGCGTCTATAGCACTCGTGCGGTATCAAACGGGCATGGACATCGCCCGGGATGCATACGTCGATGGCAGCTGGCTCGCAGCGAGCAAGCGCTTCGCGGTCAACGATCCGTTCGATGGCGAGCTCGTCGCGGAGGTCGCGGATTGCGACGTCGCCACCGTCGATCGCGCGATCGCCGCCGCTGGCACGGCGTTCATCGAATGGCGCAAGCGACCCGCACCCGAGCGCGGCCAGTTCCTCGCGAAGGTCGCCGCGCTGATGGCGCGCGATGAAGCGCGGCTCGCCGAGCTTTGCACGCGCGAGAACGGCAAGGCGCTCAAGGAATCGGTCGCCGAGGTCAGATACGCGGCGAGCTTCATCCACTGGTTCGCGGGCGAGGCCGAGCGGGTCTACGGCGAGACCATCCCGTCGAGCCGCGGCGACGGCCGCATCACCGTGCAGCGCGAGCCGGTCGGGCCGTGTGCGCTGATCACGCCGTGGAACTTTCCGTACGCGATGCTCACGCGCAAGCTCGGCGCTGCGCTCGCTGCGGGCTGCACGGTCGTGTGCAAGCCCGCCTCGCAGACGCCGCTGTCAGCGCTCGCCCTCGCGCAGCTCTGCCACGAGGCTGGCATCCCGGCGGGCGTGGTCAACGTCGTGACCGGCACCGAACACCAGCGCATCGGTCAGCAGTTCTTCGCGAGTAAGACCATTCGCAAGGTCAGCTTCACCGGCTCGACGAGGGTCGGCCAGGATCTCATGCGCCAGGCCGCCGACGACGTGAAGCGGCTCTCGCTCGAGCTCGGCGGTAACGCGCCCTTTGTCGTGTTGCGCGATGCGGATGTCGATGCCGCGGTCGCCGGCGCGCTCGTCGCGAAGTTCCGTAACTCGGGCCAGAGCTGCGTCGCCGCGAATCGCTTCATCCTGGAAGCGCCGATCGCGCAGGCGTTCACGCAGAAGCTCGTCGCCGCGACCGCGAAGCTGAAGGTAGGCCGCGGTCTCGATCCATCGACCGATATCGGTCCCGTGATCGACGACAAGGCGGTCGCGAAGATCCGCCAGCTCGTCGAGGACGCGATCGCAAAGGGCGCACGGCTCGTCCAGGGCGTGGTGCCAGCGTCGCGCGCGATCGCGCCGATCGTGATCGCGGGCGTCACGCGCGACATGGCGATCTGGCGCGAGGAAGTGTTCGGTCCTGTCGCGACCCTCCGGATCGCGACAGATCAGGCCGAAGCGCTCGAGCTGGCGAACGATACCGACGCCGGGCTCGTCGCATACGTCTACACGAGCAACGGCACGAACCAGGTGCGCGCGGCCGAAGCGCTGCAAGCCGGCATGGTCGGTGTCAACGAAGGGCTCGTGTCGACAGCGCAGGCACCGTTCGGCGGCGTCAAGCAATCGGGGCTCGGCCGCGAAGGCTCGCGCCACGGTATGGACGACTACTCCAACTACAAGTACGTCGCGACGAAGCTGCTGTAGCGCGCCGCGCTCTGCAGCTCGAGCTCCGCGAGTCGGCAAGATAGGTGCCGTTCATCGGGGCCACGTACACGGGGCTCGCACGTTGTTCGCACCGCTCCTCGTCAGCATCACGGTGTTCCACATCTCGCTCGAGCCGAGCGCGTAGCCGCTCCCGATGGTCCTCGTGAAAGCCAGGCCGGCTGATCGCGGTACAGTCGCCGCGTGATCTCAGGACCTCGGACTGATCGTGTTCCTCGCGACCCTGCTCATCCTCTTCGCGGCGCTCGCGTGGTTGTCGGCGTGGCGGGCGGTATCGCCGCCTACAAGGCCGCCGAGTTGGTGCGGCTGCTCGACAAGGCGGGGGCCATCGTCGATGTCGCGATGACGCCGCGCGCCCAGCACTTCATCACCGCGATGACGTTCCAGGCGCTGACGCGGCGGCCGGTGTTCACCGATCTGTTCTCGCTCACTGACGAAGAAAAGATCGGCCACATCCAGCTCGCGGACGCCGCCGATATTATCGTGATCGCACCTGCCACCGCCGATCTCTGCGCGCGCATGGCCGCGGGCATGGCGGACGACGCGGTGACCGCGCTCGCGCTCGCGACACGCGCACCGGTGCTGCTCGCGCCCTCGATGAACGTCAACATGTGGAACCACGCACTGACCCAGCGCAACCTGACCACGCTACGCGACGTCGCGAACTATCAAATCGTGGCTCCAGGCGAGGGCTTCCTCGCGTGTGGTTGGACGGGGCCGGGACGGCTCGCCGAGCCTGCCGATATCGTCGAGGCGGCGGCGCACGTATTGTCCGCGCAGGACCTCGCCGGGGTCAAGGTCGTCGTCACCGCGGGGCCGACGTACGAAGCGATCGATCCGGTGCGGTTCGTCGGCAATCGCAGCTCCGGCAAGATGGGCGCGGCGATCGCGGCGGCCGCTCAGCGGCGCGGTGCGGACGTACGGTTGATCTTCGGTCCGAGTGGCGTGGCTCCACCGGTCGGCGTGCAGACCTCGCACGTCGAGAGCGCCGCGCAGCTCGGCTGGGCGCTCGACAACGCGGTCAAGAACGCCGATGTCGTCGTGATGACGGCGGCGGTCGCGGATTTTCGGCCGGCGAAGGTCGCCGATCAAAAGCTCAAGCGCGGCACGCAGAAGACCATGGGGATCGAGCTCGTCGCGAATCCTGACCTGCTCGCGGGCCTGGGCAAGGCGCGCAAGGGCAAGCGACCGTTCCTCGTCGGCTTCGCGGCCGAGACCAATGATGTCGTCGCGAACGCGCAAGCGAAGCTCGTGACGAAGGGCTGTGACCTCGTGGTCGCGAACGATGTCGCGGAGGGTGGAGCGGGCTTCGCGGTGGATACCAATCACGTCCAGCTCGTCGATGCGAACGGCGTCACCGATGTGCCGTCGGCTTCGAAGGCCGAGGTCGCGCATCGCATCCTCGACAAGATCGTGGAGATGCGTGCAAAGCCGGCTGCCACGCCGAAACCGAAGAAGCGTCAGTCGAGCGTGCCGTAGAACATCGCCGGCTTCCCGGAGATCCGGCCTTGTTCTTTCTCGAGCGGGGTCTCGGGGCGCGCTCCACCGGTTTCGCCGCCGGCGTAGCCTTCCCACATCGTCTTGGGCGTCACTGGCGTCGGATGCTTCAGGGCCTGCTGGTAGATCACGTCGAGGTCCGCGATGCTCTCGGCAAACAAGCGCTGCGCGCTGTCATAACAGTTGCGCGCGGCGCCTCCGGCCGCGATCGCTGCATCCTGGCTCTTCTTGTCGAGGCAGTCCTCGCGATACATCTGGCGCTCGTGCTCCTCGGCGGTCGTCATCATCTGGATGCCCGAGGTCCAGGCCATATCCGATTTCTTGTAGAGCTCCCCGATCTTTTCAGTGCCCACACCAGTCCTGCCGATCAGTGCATCGCGGGGGCTGGAGCCGTGACCCGCCGACAACGCTCCGTTGTGCTTCGCGCGGCGATCGACAGCTTGACCGCGTAGCTTCGTGGTCTCCGTGCGATGGGTCGAGACCGTCCTCATCTCCATGTTGAGTACGGGATTCGAGCCCGGATCTCCGAGCCCGGCTTCCTTCGCGCGGGCAGCGACACGATTGCGGAGCGCCGCGATCTTTTCGTAGTTACCTTGGACCTGCTTCACCAGCTCGTGGCGCAACGCATTCGGGAGCTCGGGATAGTTCACGGGATTCGCGACGTGATCGCGCTTCTCGAGCTGGTCGGCGTAGAGCGACTGGACGTCTTGCAGCAGCTTCTTGACAGCATCACCCTCGAGCTTCGGATCGAGAAAGCGATCCTCGAGCTCGATCCGCTTGCCCTCTGCGGCCGCAAACCCGGCCGAGCCCGTGAGGTACTTGTCGCCATCGAGTGCGACGTTCATCGTAGGTGTGCCGATCGTGGTGCGGAGGTCGCTCGACGCTTCGGGCCCGCGCGTCGCGAACCATTGCGCCATCGCGTTCTGCTTGTCCTTCTCGCTCGCCTGCGGGTACGAGAGCACCGCCTTGAGCTCCGCAGATCCGGGATGGTTCGTGAGCGTCACGCTGCCATTCGCGACGCGTTTTTGAAAGTCGTCGATCTGTGCCTTGGTGTACGAGCCTTCGATCGCCCATTTGCCGCTCGACTTCGCACCGTCGAGCGCATTGCCCGTCGCGTTCGGCTCGCCCATCGTCTTGCCGAGCTCGCCGTTCGTCCACGCCGCATCGGCTTGGCCTTGCACCGCGGTCTTGATCACGTAGGACGAATTCGCGGTGTCGCCGTCAGTCGTCGTGATCTCGAGTGAATCACTGCGGACCTTCTTGTCGGGCGTGATGAGCGAGAAGTCCTTGATGTTGTCGGCGTTCGTCCCGACGATCGTGCTCTGGTTGTGCTTGCCATCGGCGGTCTTCTCGACGAACTCGCCCGTCGTCGCGGTGGTGCTGGCACTGCCGTTCAGGGCGGTGATGCCGACGCCGATGCCGACGTTCGAAGACGAGAAGCTTCCCGTACCTCGGCTGATGATCCGGACTCCAGTGGTCTCGATCGGGGTCTTCGTCGAATCCGCCGACCAGGTGGCATACGCCGCCTTGCCGGCCTCGGTCGAGAGGTCGAACTCGCACGTCACCGACGTCGCGGTCGCACGACCCAGCCCACCGCCACCGGAGATGCCGGTCGTCCCGATGCTGCCACTGGCGCCCTGATGGCCGACCTCTCGGAACGTCACCAAGAGCTTGTTGTTCGGCGCACGCGTCATTTTCACGTCGGTGCTGTCGCCCGCGTTGCCGCCGAGCGATGCCGAGACTCCAGACATCCCGACGTTGCCCGAGATGCCGATATCGCCGCTCTGGCCGAGGGTCGCGGTCTCGCCATCTTTCATCCCGAGCACATGGCCGGTGTCGGGGAGCTTGTGCGAGAGCAGATCCGGATCTTGGATCTCGAACGCACCATCCGTGTAGGCCTTCTGCGCCGACGCCGCATCGGGGTAGACCTTCGAGCCTCCCTTGAGGTAGCTGCCGGAGAGCTTGAGGTCGCCGCCGGCGCTCGCGCCCGATCCTTTCGGTGTCCCATTGAGCGTCGTCACGGGCGCACTCGACGTCGTCGATCGACCGGTGCCGGCGCCCGCGCTCTCGCTCACCGACCATGCCACGATCCAGTTCTTGCCGTCGAACGTAGGCGGTGAGGTCGATTGGGTGTAGCCGCCATTCACCTTGATCGATGGTTGTCCCGGCATCGAATAGCCCGCCGAGAAATTGCCGCCCTCGAATCGCATCGAGCCGTCGTCGGCGCGGAAATCTGCACCGGCGCCGTAGCTCGCCGTGCCTTTCGTGACCCCATCGCCGGCCGTGCCTAGCTTCTTGTCGACGCTGCCGCCGAACTGGCCTGTAGTTCCATCGGCTGACAGCTTTTGATCTGCACCCGGTTTGTTGAGCGTCGCGGGACTCGCCGAGAATCCACCTTGACCAGCCGAATCGCCCGCACCGTTGCCGCCGCCGCCCACCTCGATGCTCCCGCCGACTGCGCGCAACGCCTGACCTTTGCCCTCGTAAAAATCGACGATGTCTTGCGGCGCGCTGTGCGCACGGATGATCGACACCACGAACGCGCGATCCGCCGTCGGTAGGAGCACCAGCTGGTCGCGGACGCGCTGGGCCGCATCGAACCGTGCCTTGCCGTGGAGCGTCGCGGCATGGGCGGTCGCTTCCGTTACCTTGTTCGCGCCCTCGAGACGGACTGCCATCGCGCGGCCGCGCCCGCGGATATCGGTGGCGAGCGAATCGCCGCCACCTGGACTCGTTGCAGCGTTCGGCAACGCCAGGGCCACGAGGATCTCGGCTGCGCGTTGCGACACGAGCTTGTCGAGGTCGCGGCATGCGGCGTCGCCGGTCTTCCACGCCGCGGAATCCTTCTTCTCCGCGTTATCGAGCTCCTGACGGCTCATCGTGATGTGAAGCTCGGCTTCGTCGAGAGCTGCTGCACTCGACTCGACGGCTTGCGCGAGCGCCACGCGGTCACCGTTGCCGATCGCACCTTTGAGCACGCTCGCGCTGGTTGCGGTCCTGGTCTGGAGTGACACTTTCTCCGTCTTGCATCCGGCCGCGACGTTCGCGAGCTCTGCATTCGCCGCATCCGTCGTCCCCGCATGCCGGATCTCCTGCATGACCTTCTGGACAAACGCATTGCCGAGGTCCTGCTGCATCTGCTCGATCAGCTGCGAGCGGATCGGCGCGTTGTCCTGCACCAGCTTCGCGGACGCCGGCACGTCGCCATGCGTATCCGCGATCAGCTTGCGCACCGTCGTGGAGTCCGGACCAACCTGAGGTTGCGGCGCAGCCGTGGTCACGGGATCGGGAGTGCGCGTTAACTCTGGTGTTGTTCCCACATCTACATAGTGCGGGACACCTCAGGCGTTGTGACCAGAATTAAGCGTCGATCAGAGCAAAATCCCGGGAGCGGGGAATTTCGCGCAGAACTCGCGGACTTCGCCGGAGATCTTGGCGTGCAGCGCGGTATCGGTAGGTGCCGCGACGACCTGGGCCATCCACGCGCCGATCTGCTTCATCTCCGCTTCCTTCATGCCGCGCGACGCGACCGAGGACGTGCCGAGCCGGATGCCCGACGGATCGAACGGCTTCCTCGGGTCGAACGGAACCGAGTTGTAGTTGAGCTCGATGCCGGCGGCATCGAGCGCCTTCGCCGCGATCTTGCCCGAGATATTCTTTGACGTGAGATCTGCGAGGACCAGGTGGTTGTCGGTGCCGCCGGTGATGAGATCGAAGCCGTGCTCGACGAGCGATGCGGCCAGAGCCTTGGCATTCGCCACGATCTGCTTCGCGTACTGCTTGAACGTCTCGGTCGCGGCTTCCTTGAGCGCGACGGCGATGCCGGCGGTGGTGTGATTGTGCGGACCGCCCTGCAAGCCGGGGAAGACCGCCTTGTCGATCACTTTTTGATGCGCGGCCTTGCACATCAACATGCCGCCGCGTGGACCCCGCAGCGTCTTGTGTGTCGTGGTCGAGACGACATCGGCGAATGGCACTGGCGATGGATGCGCGCCACCGGCGACGAGCCCGGAGATGTGCGCGATATCGGCGGCGAGGATGGCGCCGACCTCTTTCGCGATCTCGGCGTACGCCGCGAACTCGATCGTGCGCGGCACGGCAGTTCCGCCGCACCAGATCAACTTCGGACGCTCCTTGAGCGCGAGCTCGCGAACCTCGTCCATGTCGATGCGATGGGTGTCACGACGAACGCCGTACTGGACTGCCTTGAAGTAAGTGCCAGTGATCGAGACCGGCCAGCCGTGGGTGAGGTGACCTCCGGCGGGGAGCCCCAGGCCCATCACGGTATCTCCGGGCTTCAAAAATGCGAAGTACACCGCGAGGTTCGCGGGTGAACCCGAGTACGGCTGGACATTCGCATGGTCGGCGCCGAACAGCGCCTTCGCTCGCGCGATGCAAAGTTGCTCGATCTGGTCGATGTACTGCTGGCCCTCGTAATATCGCTTGGTAGGGTAGCCCTCGCTGTACTTGTTCGTGAGGACCGAGCCCGTCGCTGCGAGGACCGCTCCGGACACGTAGTTCTCCGAGGCGATCAAACGAATCGAATCGCGCTGGCGGCGTTCTTCCTTCGCGATCAGGTCGGCGATTTCGGGGTCGACATCGGCGATCGACTTGGCGAGGGCGGGGTGCATACCCGGTTTGTACCGCGGTATAAGAGGAGTGTGTATACGCCGAGTCGCGAGGAGTTTGTCGCGGCGGCCGCGCACGGGAATCTGATTCCCGTATACCGCGAGCTGCTCGCAGACGGCGATACGCCGGTCTCGGCCTACGCCGCGCTCGGAGCGGGCGAACACAGCTTCCTTCTCGAATCGGTCGTCGGTGGATCGAACTGGGGTGCGTACTCGTTCATCGGCGTCGCGCCGCGCGCGGTCGTCACCTGGGCCGCGGGCAACGCGACCGTGACCTGGTATGACGTCGACGGCGATGGTCCGCCACGCACCGCAACGTGGGCCACGCCGGATCCGACCTCGGCGCTGGCCGAGGTGATGGGCGATATGAAGCCCGTCGCTGTTCCGGGCTTGCCGCGGTTCTGGGGTGGAGCGGTCGGCTGGATCGCATATGACTGCGTGCGCGCGTTCGAGGATCTGCCGGCGCGCGCGCGCCCGGGCGTGGAGATTCCGCCGCTCGCGATGGTCATCACCGATACGCTGCTGATCTTTGACAACCTGCGCCAGACCCTCAAGGTCGTGGCGACGCCGTACGTCACGCGGCCCGAAAAGGCCGGAGCTGCGTACGCGAGCGCCTGCGAGCGCATCGACGACATCGTCGATACGCTGCGCCAGCCACGCCGACCCTTGGCCACGCTGGAATTGCCGCGTGCCGGCGACGAGGCGGTTCCCCCGAGCTCGTTCACGAAGGAGGACTTCATTGCTGCGGTCGACCGGGTCAAGGAGTACATCCTCGCAGGCGATGCCTTTCAGGTCGTGTTGTCGCAGCGATTTTCCGAGCCCGCAGCGGGCGCGCGCCCGCTCGATGTGTATCGCGCACTGCGCGTGATCAACCCGTCGCCCTACATGTTCCATCTCGAGTTTCCCGAGGCGCGCATCACGGGCGCCTCGCCCGAGACGCTCGTGCGCTTGAGTGACGGCCGCGTCGAGCTCCGCCCGATCGCGGGCACGCGGCCACGCGGCAAGACCCCGGCACAAGACGAAGCGCTCGAACACGAGCTGCTCCACGATCCGAAGGAGCTCGCCGAGCACCTGATGCTGATCGATCTCGGTCGCAACGATGTCGGCCGCGTCGCCGCGGTTGGAAGCGTCAAGGTCGTCGAGCGCATGGCGATCGAGCGCTACTCGCACGTCATGCACATGACCTCGCACGTCGTCGGCGAGCTGGCGGCGGGCAAGACCTGGCTGGACGTGCTGCGCGCGGCATTCCCGGCGGGCACGCTCTCTGGCGCCCCGAAAATTCGCGCGATGGAGATCATCGACGAGCTCGAACCGCAACAGCGCGGCATTTACGGTGGCGCGGTGGGCTACATCAGCTACACCGGCAACATGGATCTCGCGATCGCGATCCGCACGTTGGTCTCGACGGGCGACACGATCTACGTCCAGGCCGGGGCAGGGCTGGTCGCCGATTCGGTGGCAGAGCTCGAGTATCAGGAGACCGTGAACAAAGCGCGCGCGGTACTTCGGGCAGTTGCGATGGCAAGGACGGCGCAGCCGTGAAAGTTCTGCTCGTCGATAACTACGATTCGTTCACGTACAACCTCGCGCAATATTTCGGCGAGCTCGGCGCGGACGTCCAGGTCGAGCGCAACGACGCCATCACGATCGAACAGATCCGCGCGCTCGCACCGCAAGCGATCGTGATCTCGCCGGGCCCCTGCACGCCGAACGAAGCGGGCATCTCGATGGACGTGATCCGCGAGCTCGCCGGCCAGTTCCCGATCCTCGGCGTGTGCCTCGGCCATCAAAGCATCGGCCAGGTGTTCGGCGGTCGCGTCGTGCGAGCGCCACGCGTGATGCACGGCAAGGTCTCGAAGATCTTCCACGACGAGAAGGGCCTGTTCGCCGGCGTCGAAAATCCGTTCATCGCGACGCGCTATCACTCGCTCGTGATCGCGCCGGAGTCGCTTCCAGATTGTCTCGAGGTCACCGCGAAGACCTGGGAAGACGAGATCATGGGCGTGCGGCACAAGAAGCTCCGCGTCGAGGGCGTGCAGTTCCATCCCGAATCGATCATGACGACCGCAGGCAAGGCGTTGCTCGCGAACTTCCTGAAGATGGCGGCAGTCGCCCGGCAGGTCGTCGAATGACCGCGATCGTGCGTGCGATCGCGAAGGCGCTCGCGCGCCAGGATCTCGCGCGCGACGAGATGGCTGATGTCGTCGGTCAGATCATGGACGGTGGCGCGACCCCGGCGCAGATCGGCGGCTTCCTCGTCGCCATGCGTGCGAAGGGCGAAGTGGTCAGCGAGCTGGTCGGCGCGGCGATGGCGATGCGCGTGCGCGCGCTGCCGCTCCAGTGCGATGCCGAGCACGCGATCGATACGTGCGGCACCGGCGGCGATGGCATCGGGACCGTGAATGTGTCGACGCTCGCGGCGATCTTGCTCGCAGCCTCGGGTGCGGTGGTCGCAAAACACGGCAATCGCGCGCTGTCGTCAAAGTGCGGCTCGGCCGATGTCCTCGAGAACTTGGGGATCACGGTCGATGCCGAGCCCGCCGCGGTCGAGCGAGCGATCACGACGACCCGGATCGGCTTCGCATTCGCACCGCGCTTTCATGCCGCGACCAAGCACGTCGCCGTGGCACGTCGCGAGCTCGGCACGCGCACGATCTTCAATCTCCTGGGGCCGCTCACGAACCCGGCGAACGTTCGCCACCAAGTGGTCGGGGTCTACGCGAACGAGTGGTGCGAGCCGGTCGCGGCGGCGCTCGGCGCGCTCGGTGTGCGACGCGCGGCCGTCGTCCACGGTGCCGGCGGCCTCGACGAGATCGCGGTGCGCGGCGGAACGTTCGTCGCGCTGTGGGACCGTGGAGAGCTCCGCACCTTCACGTTGACGCCGCGCTCGTTCGGCAGCGACGAGCTCGATCCCGAAGGCCTCGCGGGCGGCGATGCGGCGCACAATGCCGGCATCCTGATGAAGGTCCTTGCCGGTCACCAGACCGATCACGGCGAGCGCCTCGAAGCGGTGCTCCGCGCCTCGGCGATGACCGCGGCGCTCGGCCTGGAATTGCTCGAGAGCGAGTTTGTCGAGGCGCGGCTGCCTTCGCAGTACGAGCGCGCCGTCGCGACGACCAAGTCGGGCGCTGCACGGCTCGTGCTGCACAAGTGGCGCGAGGTCAGCCAGGCGCCACTCGGCGCAGACCTCGGCGCGCTCGATTCGCTGCGTGCTGAAGACTTCGCGGGGGTCGAATGAGCGCCGATATCCTCGAGCAGATCCTCGCGACCAAGCGCGCGGAGCTCGCGACCGTCACGAACGAGCGCCGGCTCGCGGTGATCGAAGCGGCCGAAGCGATGCCGCATCCGCGACCCTTCCGCGCAGCACTGCTGCGTCCACCCGGGGCGCCGATGCGGGTGCTCGCGGAGATCAAGCGCGCGTCGCCTTCGGCGGGCCCGATCCGGCCGGGCGCCGATCCGGCCGAGATCTCGAGGGAGTATGCGGCGGGCGGCGCGACCGCGATCAGCGTGCTTACCGACAAGCAGTTCTTTGATGGTGACCTGGCGTACCTCGGCGTCGCAAGGCGCGCGTGCTCGCTGCCCCTCCTGCGCAAGGACTTCATCATCGATCCGCTCCAGATCGCCGAAGCGCGCGCGGCCGGTGCCGATGCAGTGCTACTGATCGCCGCGGCGTTTCCGGCCGGTGACGTGCGGCTCTCCGATTGCTTGCTCGTCGCGGCGGGCCTCGGGCTCGATGCGCTCGTCGAGATCCACGACGAGGCCGAGCTCGAGCAAGCGCTCGCGGCGCGCGCGACCTTGATCGGCGTCAATCATCGCAACCTGCGCACGTTCCAGATCGACATGTCGCTGACCGAGACCATCGCAAAGCAAGTGCCGACCGGCACCGTGCTGGTCGCCGAAAGCGGCATCAAGACCGCGGCCGATGTCCGCCGGCTCGGCGATGCGGGCGCGCACGCGGTGCTCGTCGGCGAGCAGCTGATGCGTGCGCCTTCGCCCGCGCAGGCGCTGCGGGACTTGCTCGCATGACCCGGATCAAGATCTGCGGAGTCACGCTGCCGGACGATGCCGCGGCCGTTGCTGCGGCCGGAGTCGATTTCATCGGCCTCAACTTCTGGCCTGAATCGAAGCGCTACTTGAATCCCGCGCGCGCGCCCCTGCTCGCTGGCGTGGTGCGCGCGATGGGGCACGCAAAGCTCGTCGGCGTGTTCGTCGATCCGGAGCCCGATGAAGTGCTCGCGGTCGCGGCCTTCGTGGAGCTCGACATCATCCAGCTCCACGGCGATGAGGATCCGGATGCGGTGAAGCGGATCGTCGACGCCGTGGCTCGACCGGTGTGGAAGGCAATCACGGTGCGATCGGCCTGCGACCTCGAGCACCTCGATGTCTGGCAGGTCGATGCCCTGTTGCTCGATGCCCCTACACCGGATCGCGGTGGCGCGGGGGCCTCGTTCGATCACGCGCTCGCGCGCGATGCGCGCGCACGCTTCCCGCATCTCAAGATCATGCTCGCCGGCGGGCTCGCAGCCGACAATGTCGGCGTTGCGATCACACAAGTTCAGCCGTGGGCTGTCGACGTCGCGAGTGGCGTCGAGGCAGCTCCTGGCGTGAAGGATCGCAGCAAGCTCGCGGCGTTCGTCGCCGCAGTTCGAGGAGTCGCACCATGACGGATATCCACGATCTCTCGCAGCCCGTGCTCGGCCGCTTCGGCCCCTATGGCGGTCAGTACGTCGCCGAGACCTTGATGCCAGCCATCAACGAGCTCGAGCATGCCTGGCGCACTGCACGCGACGACAAGGCGTACTGGGCCGAGGTCGAGGATTTACTCGTCAACTACGTCGGTCGACCGTCGCTGCTCTACCACGCGAAGCGGTTGTCGAAACAACTCGGGGCGGCGATCTATCTCAAGCGTGAGGATCTCAATCACACCGGGGCGCACAAGATCAATAACTGCGTCGGCCAGGCGGTGCTCGCGCGCCGCATGGGCAAGGCGCGGTTGATCGCGGAGACCGGAGCGGGGCAACACGGCGTCGCCACCGCGACGGTCGCCGCGCTGTTCGGCCTGCCGTGCGAGATCTTTATGGGCGCCGAGGATGTCGTGCGCCAGGCCCTCAACGTCGAGCGCATGAAGCTGCTCGGCGCGAAGGTCAACGTGGTGACGAGCGGTACGCGCACGCTGAAGGACGCGATGAACGAAGCGATGCGAGATTGGGTCACGAACGTCGGCGATACGTTCTATCTGATCGGCTCGGTCGCCGGTCCGCATCCCTATCCGTGGCTCGTGCGCGATCTGCAATCGGTGATCGGGCGCGAGGCGAAGGATCAATTCAAGGCGCTGACCGGCGGCTTGCCGGATGCGCTCGTCGCGTGCGTCGGCGGCGGTTCGAATGCCGCGGGGCTGTTCGCACCGTTCATCGGCGATGGCGTGAAGATGTACGGCATCGAAGCGGCGGGCGAGGGCGTCACGACTGGTCGCCACGCCGCCACGCTCGGCGCGGGTCGCGTCGGTGTGCTGCACGGCTCGAAGAGTTACGTGCTCTCGACGCTCGACGGTCAGATCGCGCACGCGCACTCGATCAGCGCGGGCCTCGACTATCCGGGCGTCGGCCCCGAGCACGCGCATTGGAAAGAGATCGGCGCGGTCACATACATGTCGCGCACCGACGACGAGGCCCTCGCCGCGCTCGAGCGGCTCGCGCGCAGCGAAGGCATCCTGTGCGCGCTCGAGACTGCGCACGCGATCGCCGCGCTCGAAGAAGTCGTCGCGGCAGGCGCGAAGACCGTCATCGTCGGGCTCAGTGGTCGCGGCGACAAGGACATGACCACGATCGCGGCGCGGCGCGCGGAGAAGCCGTGAGCCGGCTCCGCGCAGCGTTCGACACGGCCGCCGGCGAGAACCGCGCGGCGCTCGTCGTGTATTTGACGTTCGGGGATCCCGATCCGGTCACATCGGTCGACCTCATCGAGGCCGCGTGCCGCGCAGGAGCAGACGTGATCGAGCTCGGCGTGCCGTTCTCCGATCCTTCGGCGGATGGACCTTCGATCCAGCGCGCGATGGAGCGCGCGATCGCCGCCGGCGGTAGCTTGCCGGGAGCACTCGACGCGGTGAAGGCCCTGCGCGAGCGCGGCATCACCACGCCGATCGTGCTGTTCGGTTACTACAATCCAGTGTTCGTGATGGGCCCCGAGGCGTTCGCACATCGCGCCGCGGTCTCGGGCGTCGATGCGGTGCTCACCGTGGACTTGCCGATCGACGAGCTCGCGGAGCTCGCGACGCCATTGGCCGCCAGGGGCATCGCCGTGGTCCCGCTCGTCGCCCCCACCTCGACCTCGGATCGCATCGAGCGGCTCGCGCAGTTCGCGCCGCCGTTCGTCTACTACATCTCGCTCGTTGGCGTCACCGGCGTGCGGGCGGCACAGCCGGTCGATCCGGCGCGCCTCGCGATGATCAAGAAAGCCGCTGCCGCGCCCGTCGCGGTCGGCTTCGGAATCCGCACGCCAGCCGATGCTCACGCATTCGCGCTGACGTCCGATGGGGTGGTCGTCGGTACTGCGATCGTCGATCGCGTCGCCGCGGGTCCCGCGGCGGGTGCCGCTGCGCGCGTCGGTGAGCTCGTCGCGCAGCTCGCCGCCGCGATGAAGCGCTAGCGTGTGATCACGCGAGTTCTCGCGCCATTCAACGATTCGAGGATCGCGACGACGCAACGTTCATGAGAGCGCGTGACGAGCGGGCCGACCTGGAACACCTTCGATTTACAGCCGACCATCAGATCCGAGCCGCCGCTCGCGTTCGCCGTGATGATCACCGGAAAGAAGAAACCCCACGAGCCGAACGACACGGGCGACGACAACACGACGATGTTCGCGCTCGCATCAGTCGCCTCGACCCTGAACGGACGCGCGATGCCCTGGATCGCGGCGAACACCTCTGCGGGTACCGCACGGTGCGAGCACGTGCGCGTCCGGCTCGGCATCGCCATCGTCGCGCTGCCCTTGCGCGTGAACGCGATCACGTAGGCGATACCGATCAGGATCGCGAACATCGCCCAGTAGGTCTGCATGGGGTTCATGGCCGGACTCTACGTCAGAGTTGTTTGAAGCAGAACGGATTGTCGGCATCGGCGCCCGCCTCGGCGGTCATCGGGCCAAGGCCGCCATAGCTCGTACGCTGCTCGCTTGTCAGCATGCGTGCATGGGCGATCGCGCTCAGCAGGGTTGCACCTTCGGTTGGTGTGCGGACGTAGCTGGCATCGTCGACGGAATAGAGTCCGAAGTGCGGACCGAACCCTTCGGCCCACTCGAAGTTATCGGTCAGGCTCCAGTGGTAGTAGCCGCGGATATCCGCGCCATCCTTACGCGCTCGTTCGACTGCTTCGAGGATCCTCACCACGGTCTCGGCGCGACGCTTGCCGACGTTGCTCGCGATGCCGGACTCGGTGATCACGAGGGGCAGCGTCGGGTAGCGATCGGCGTAGCCCTTGATCACCGTGCGAATCCCATCGGGCCACGCCTCGTAGCCCATGCGCGGCGAGCAGTAGGTGGGATCCGGTGCCGGCAAGCACGATCCGAGATCGAAGCCGCTCGTGCATGGCGTGATGCCGAAAAACAACGGCCGATCCGCCGAGACGCCGGCGCGGAAGTAGTACTGCAGGCCGAGCCAGTCGACGGTGTTCGCCCACTCGGGGTGCATCTCGTCGGGGACGCCATCGAGGTTGGAATCGAATTCTCCCTTCGTCACCGCGTCCACGTACATGTAGTGGAACAGGTAGACGAGCTTGTCGCGTGTGGCGACGTCATCGGCCTCGGTCGAGGGCGAGTTGTGGCGCGACGGTTCCCAATCGGCAACCGACATCGAAAACCCGACCGCGGCTGCGACCCCGTCACCGTCCGCGTCGACGAGGTCGTTCGCTTTGATCGCGTGATAGATCGCGGCCTGCGCTGCGATGTAATCGCGCAGCGGCGGCACGAATTGCGCGACCGGGTCGGTCAACGCGATCTTGCCCGGCGGGAAGTAACCCGCACCGTACCCCGCGAACAGCCACGTCACGGGCTCGTTGACCGTGCCCCATTCGTCCACGAGATCGCCGAATCGTTGCGCGAGCAGCGCGGCGTGATCCGCCATCTCCTGGATCAGCTGCGCTCCGCCCGGCCCACCGAACCCACACAGGTTCGTCGCGTTTGGCCCGTTCGCGCACGAGACATCGCTGAGGTCGTACGCCCAGCGCGGCAGCGAGTAGTGATGCACCGTGACGAGCGGGCGAATGCCTTTGGCGACCAGCGCCTCGAGCTCGGCGCGGTAGTGCGCGATCGCGGCTTCATCGATCACGTCCTTCTGCGGCTCGATCCGCGCCCACTCGATCGAAAACCGATAGCTGTCCATGCCGAGGTCGCTGACGAGCTTCACGTCCTCGAGGTGCAGCGTGTACCCCTTGACCGCATCACCGACGAACGAGTTGTGCCCGAGGCCTCCCTGATCGACGGGTGCCGTCCACTGAAACCAATCGGTGTTCGGGTTCATGTCCTCGATCTGCAAGCTCGCGCTGGCCACGCCGAACCGCCAGGAGCCTTTGCCGGCATCCCCGACGAGCGGACCGATCGCCGCGTACGTGACGGACGATGTGTCGACCCCTGGATCGCCGCCGCATGCAGCCATCGCTACACAGACCAGAGCGCGCTTCATGGCGCCCATCGTACGCGGCTTGACAGTCGAGATCGCGAACGTATAGTGCGCGCCCCGTGGCGAAAGAACAGCTAGGCCCTTACGTCGTCCTCGCGCGCGATCTCCCGGTCAATCGCTCGTTCGACATCCCCGGCACGCTGGTCGGCCAGTGGCTCAAAGGCCTCGCGATGCGTGACGCGCTCGAGGCTCCGGATCCCGATCCGGACGCCGGCGCGGGCCACGCCGAGCTCGAGCTCTACGCGGAGGAGACTCATGCCTTCGCGGTCGGTGCGTTCAAGGGTCACCTCCACGTCGCCTGCGGCCGCTGCTTGACCGACGTGACCATGCAGCTCGACGAACATCTCCACGTGACCTTCATGCCGCCTGGCGAGATGCCTGCGGATGACGACACCGTCGCGGCCGACGAGGATGGTGCCGAAGTCGCGACCGAGGACCTCGACCTTTTCCCCTGGGACGAGGACCGGATCGACCTCGAGCCCTTGTTCCGGGAGCAGTTCGTTCTCGCCGTCCCGTACGCCCCGTTGTGCCGCGAAGACTGCAAAGGTTTGTGCGGTCAATGCGGCGCCGACCTCAATTCAAGCACCTGCAAGTGCGAAAAGCCGATCGACCCGCGGCTAGCTGCACTCAAAGACTTGAAATTGCCCTCGTGATCGGGCATTAACGCCGCTCTTCGGAGTTCGCCATGGCCCTGCAAAAACGACGACGCGGCCCAGCCCGCACTGCACATCAGCGCTCCGCATGGAGCAAGAAGTCCGGCGAGAATCGCCCGACGGTTCAAGCCTGTCCGAACTGCGGTGCGCCGCGAGTTCCGCATCGGGTTTGTATGACCTGTGGCCAGTATGGCGGCGAGCAAATCGTCGCCAAGCAAGCCACCGAAGAGTGACCCTCCCGCGCATCGGCTAGGCTCTGCGCGTGCGTGCGCGAGTTGTTGTCGATGCAATGGGAAGCGATCTCGCGCCCGCGCCAGAGATGGCTGGCGCACTCCGTGTCGTTCGCGAAGGGGACATTGTTGTCACACTCGTTGGCGACCGTGCGCGCCTGACGGCAGCGCTCGACGCCGGAATTGAAGTCGTTCACGCGACCGAGGTCGTGACGATGCACGACCATCCTGGTCAGGCTTATCGGGGTAAGCCCGATTCGTCGATGCGCGTCGCGGTTCAGCGAATCGCTGATGGGCACGGCGATGCCGTGGTCTCGGCCGGCAACTCCGGAGCGATGCTCGCGACCTCGGTGCTGGTGTTGGGGCGGTTGGCGGGGATCGAGCGGCCCGCGATCGTGACGGTGTTGCCGACCCCGTCGGGGCCGCTGGTCTTGTGCGATGCCGGTGCGAACACCGAGCCGAAGGCGGCGCAGCTCGCGCAATTCGGCGTCCTGGGCGCTGCCTACGATCGCGTGATGCACGGGCGCGCGCGCCCGCGCCTCGGGTTGCTGTCGAATGGGGTCGAGCCGGGCAAGGGCACGCCGTTGACGCGCGAGACGCACGCCTTGTTAGCGAAGGCGGCGGGTGCGTTTCAGTACGTCGGTTATGTCGAGGGCAGCGATCTGTTTCGCGGCGTGGTCGACGTGATCGCGACCGATGGGTTCACCGGCAATATCGTGTTGAAGACCTGCGAAGGCATCGCCGAGGGAGTGTTCGGCCTGGTGAAGCACGAGCTCGAGAAGAATGCTCGCTCGCGGCTCGGTGCGGCGCTCGTCGCACCAGCGCTGCGTGGCCTGGCGAAGCGAATCGACTACTCCGAGATCGGTGGCGCGTTGCTCGCGGGTGTTTCGAAGCCCGCAGTGATCGCGCATGGTCGCAGTGATGCAACTGCGATCGCATCCGCGATTCGCGCCGCGGCGCGGTTCGCGAACGATCGTTTGCCCGCGCAACTCGCACGTGCGCTTCACGCACTCGCGTGAAAGATTCCCTCGTCGCGTGATCGAGATTGATCACGCAGAAAGATCGTTCCATCGCTATCGAGGTGTGCCTCACGAACGAAGGTGAGGATCGCAAAACGCCGAGGGCCTTCGACCTCGGTCCGGATCCCGGACCGATGAGATCCCTCAAAGTCCAGCTCGTCAACGTGCCGTTCATGCACGCGAAGCCGACATGGGGCAACGTCACGGCTGATGGTTGGCGATACGCCGGCATGAACCAAACAATCTTCGACCAGCCGTACGATGTCCTGGCCCGGCACCTCGCGCGTCGCCAACTCGAAGCGCGCCGGTTCCGCCGGCATTCACCAGCCGCCAGCGCCGTCGCGCATCGCGACCGGCACGATGCCGCCGCGCATCGCTGCAGCGACGAGGCATACGTCTGCGATCGTCGCGTCTTCGTACGACGCGCAGCGCGCAGCGATCGACTCTGACGCCGTGAGTGCACGGTCCTCGCGGCGCTCGATCACTCGTTCAACGCGCTGATCCTCGTCAACCGCAAGATCGCGCCGGCGGCTCGCGCGCGGTTCAAGCCTCGCGTGCCCGACACAACACCGCCCGCGTGACACGGCTCGTCGCCACATCCTTGATCGTCCTGGCCCCATATCAGGACAACGTGGCGACGCCCTTTTTCCCGGGGTCGAACCCGTCGACGACAACCGGATGCCGGATGTCAGGTTTACCGAGGTGCTACTCTCGCAGCGCGCACGCGCTACCGGTGAATGATTTGGGAGAAGAGTATGAAAAGAAGGTCTGGTCGTAGCTTGCGTCGCCAATCACGGTGTTTGCTGGGGCTGATCACGACGCTGCTCGCGCTCGGCTTTGTTTCCGTCGCGGCCGCGGACGATGCGGACCGAAATCTACCGGTTGCGGAGTCATCCACCGCGCCCGCTGCGCTGCGCACGCAGGAGCGCTCGCGACTGTGGGGTGGCGAGACGCTCGGTGCCGGGCACGCGATCACCTTGCAGGCGAGCGCGGGGTTCGACGTCAACGGACTGATCAGCCCCCAGGTTGGCTATTCGGTCGCGCTAAATCGCCGGGTCGATCTTGGGATCGCTGTGGATACCATCGCTGGCGTGGGTTGGGCGCTCGGCGGCTCGGCGCGGCTGCGGGTTCACCTGTTCGACTACGGCTCGTTGCATGGCGCACTCGAGGTGCCGTTCTCGGTCGACGCGTACGTCGACACGCAACCGCCGCATCTGCTGGTATTCGGCTTCCAACCAGGTCTCGTGTTGTCGAACGGGTTCGGTCGGAACTTCGAAATCTTTTATGCGCTCCAAGCGCGCGTGTTCTCGTTGTCCGACATCGTCATCGTCGGTCCGCAAGTGCGAGCGGGGGCGGCCTTGTCATTCCGCTTTGTATCGTTCTTCGTCGCGGGGAACGCCTCGTATCTCGTCGTGACGGACGCGAGAGATCGGCCGGCATGGTCGCTCGAGCTCGGTGCCGCAATCTATCTCGGTGGTTCATAAGGAGGCTCGCGATGCGCTCGACTCTCAAGCTCGTGATGTCTGCTCTGGTCCTTGCGTCGGTCGTCGCCTGCGGAGACACGCCAATCACCCTCTCCACGCCCGACGGTCCCGTCGCGGGCGTACAGCGCGGCAATACGCGCAGCTTCTTCGGCTTGCCTTTCGCCGCGCCCCCTGTTGGAACGCTGCGGTTCGCGCCCCCCGTGCCGCCGACCGCCTGGACGGCAACGCGCGATGCAACCGCGTTACCACCCGCCTGCGCGCAGGTGCGGCTTGCGGATCGCGTATCGGACCCGGACGCGTCGGAGGATTGCCTCTACCTCAACGTGTGGGCGCCAGCTGGGGTCGGTCCGTTTCCGGTGATGATCTTCTTGCCCGGTGGCGCGTACGTGATTGGCAGCGCGAGCGACCCGACGGTCGCGGGAGAGCGACTGTCGGATGAAGGTGGCGTCATCGTTGTGGTGGCGAACTATCGACTGGGTGCGCTCGGCTTTCTCGCGCACTCGGCCTTCGCCACCGAAGAAGGGCGCAGCACCGGTGACTTCGGCATGCTCGACCAGCGCGCGGCCCTCACCTGGGTTCAGAAGAACATCGGCGCCTTTGGTGGCGACCCCTCCAACGTGACGATGTTCGGTCAGTCGGCGGGCGCTGGGTCCGCGTGCGTACAGCTCGTCTCCCCAGGCAGCGCAGGGCTCTTTCACAAAGTCATCCTCGAGAGCCCCCTTTGTACGGGCGTCGTGCTGCCGACACGTGCCGAAGCTGAGGCGCAAGCAGACTCGTTCGCTGCTGCACTCGGTTGTACCGGCAGCGACGCGGAGATACGCACGTGCTTGCGCGCCAAGTCGACTGCGGAGATCGTTGAAGGGCTTCCGCTCAACAAGAACCTGCTCTTCGGTGAGGGCGTCGCGTGGCAGCCCATCGTCGATGGCGTCACGCTGACCGACCAGCCCGCAGCGCTGCTCGCGGCTGGTGTTTCCCGCGATATCCCGATGATCGTCGGCTCGAACGCGGATGAAGGCTCGCTGTTCTTCTTCAAGGACGGGATCGTCAACTCGGACGCAGACTACCTTGCGATGTTGATCGACGTGTTTGGTCCGGTGCGTGCCGAGGCCGTCGTTCGCGTCTTTCCCGCTGATTCCAACCCTCAGGAATCTGCGAAGCGTCTCGTCTCCGAGTTGTGGACTTGTGACGCGCGCCGCATCGCACGCCTGCATCAAGGTGCGGGTGGCACCGCGTACCACTACTACTTCACCCGCGAGACGTACAACGTGTTCACCGGTCTTGGCGCGGTACATGGCGGCGAACTGCCGTTCGTGTTCGGTACGACTCTCGCCGGCATCCCGATCCTCCCCGCCGGCATCCCGCTGACGCGCTCGATGCAAGCGTACTGGAGCACGTTCGCGAGGACCGGCGTGCCGAACGATGGTCGCGAGGCCTGGCACCCCTACGACCCCGCGATCGACGAGAGCCTGCGCTTCGACCTCGAAGTAAGCCACATTCGCGGCGTCCGCTCGGCGGTGTGCGATCAGTGGGACTCGTTGCTTCGCTGACCGCTGCCGCATCGCGGCGGCCCGGGCTTTGGACCCCGGCACCGGCGGATTTGAGGTCTCGGGACGGGCCCGGTGCATTTCGGGTGACCGCGCATGGATTCGAACCGGCTGGCGTACAGAACATCGTGAGGGGCATCGTGGGTACGCCGAGGTCAGGGAGTTAGAAGTAAACGGAAGCGCATGGGAATCGAACCGTCAATAAACCCGTTTCTCGACGAGGATTTGCCCGATCACTCGCCGGTTTACGTTCACTTCGCTTCCGTCTGATTCCGTCTGATCTCGCGAAGTTTGGCAGCGTCGTGGCAGCGTCGAAATCGGCGCGAACTGCGACGCTGTTTTCCTTTTCTCTCGCCACAGAGCGCTGATGGCGCCAGCACAGCAAGACTCGTGACGATCGATAACGTGTACGCACTCGGCCCGATGAGAATCATCGGTGCGTCTCGCCGCTCTGGGGCGACCATCAAAGAAACCGTCAGAATTGTGCGGGTGAACCTCAGTTTTCATGGCGATCCTACGCGCTGGAGGAGAGTTGGCGCGGATCAGGGCTTGCACGACGGGCCGGCATGCGCCGCCTAGCCTGTTTCATTGCCGCCGCGTCCGCCGCGTGCACGACGTCGTCGACCTCGCAACCGGGCGCGGCACTCCAGATGAACGACCTTTCCGTGCTGTTCCCGATGGCGACCACGCAGAGCGAGCTCGCGGCGTATCTCACGCCGAGCTCGGCGGGACCCGACGGTCCGCTGTTGCCGGAGGCGCTCTACCGCTCGGACCCGGGCGCGATCTCCCTCACCGGGCTGCGCGTGGTCGGCTTCCGGCTCGACCCCTGCTTCGGCGCCGTGGGCCCGATTGCGGATGCCGCGACCTGCGACAACCAGATCCGACTGATCTTCCAGCCCGTATTTGGCGATGCGCCCACCGCGGTGCACGCGGACGACGCCGCCGTGCACGTGATGTACGCACTCACGCGCGACCAGGTCATCACCGCCGCGCGCGAGATCGCGGCAGCGCGTGTGGCCATCGACGACAGCGATCTTGGTCCGCTCGCCGTCCACCCGCTCGTTGCGCGCGACGGCCTGACCGGCGCGCTGGCGCAGCAGCTCATGGCCATCGCGGCGAAGTACGCCGATGGCACGCAGATCGAGCGGATCACGACGTTCGAAATGGTGACCGGCGGCACTGGAACGAGCGGCGGCAGCGGGCTGGGCGACATCCCCGTCGCGTGGGACATGCACGGCATGACCCTGGCAAGCGGCGTGGAGACGCCGATCGCCATCCCGACGCTGGGCGCGGGCACGACGCAGGTGTCGGTCAACGTCACGGCGGCGCCTCTCGACTCCACGTTCGTGCCCGAGACCACGGCGCCCGACAATCTCGATCTGCTCGCGTCCGCGAGCCGGGCGATGACGGCGACGCCGCAGGCACGCCAGGCCGCGTACGACGCCGCGCTGCGCATCGAGAACCCGAACCGGCACTCGGCAGACACGATCGACTGCGCGAGCTGCCACATGGCGGCCCCCGCCCGCGCGCTCGTCGGCGAGCCGCTGTTCGGCCTGGCGCCGACCGGGAACGCGAACGCGTTCGTCGCCGATCCCGGGATCCCGGCCGCGGATCTGGCGGGCTCGACTGCGGGTCTCGTCGATCCGGCCGACGCCGGCATCAACATCCACGCGTTCAGCTATCGCTTCGCGACGCCGATGATCAACCAGCGCGTAATCAACGAGACGGCCGCGATCCTCGCGTACCTGAGGCCGTTGGTCGCGGCGGACTGATCCACGTTGTGCACGCCGCTTCGGTGTCGGCCCGTGGCAAATCGTGGGCTTCTACGATCCGCGCTGCACCGCGACCGACGCAACAGGCGCCTACCTGATCGCGAACCTCTACGCTGCTGAATACAACGTCGCCGCGATGGCGCCGCAGCATCTTCCCGAGAGTTCTATCGCCAGCTCCGGGCTAGACGCCTTCGAGCTGCGTGCCGGCGAGCACAGGAGCGCCATTGCTTCGAGCACGGTCGGGATCGCGCGCACGTGCGGCCCATGCCCCAGTACGACGGCAACAGCGCCGCCTTGAGCACCACGTCGTCTTCCGCTGTCCGCACCAGGATCCGGGTGATCCCTTGGCTGGCGGTCAGCAACGCTATCGGTCCGAGTCTCATCGCCGTGTCCATCGCCGTCGATCGCGACCACGGCGGACATCGGCGCTGGCGGATCACGCGGCGGCCGACGAGTGCCACGGGGCAAGAAAATCAGGACCGTGATCCCCCACGCTCGCGAGCTCGGCCTCGCGGCGGCGCTTGCGACGGGCGCGCTCGTGGTCGCGATGATCGAGCCGACCTTCGGGTGATTGCCGGTGACGAGCGCGTGCCGCGCGCTTCGACTCGGTACGTGCCGCCACCTTGCAACGCGAGCCACAGAACCCCTGTCCGCGATAACAGGGTCGACAGACACAGAGCACCAGCAGGCACCGGCCACACCGCTCGAATCGAAGCTGCTCGTCGTCCATCGGCTCCTGCCGCGACGACGGAAAACTTGCTCAGACAACAACGTCGAGCGCTTTTATGCTCGAAGCCGGCGTCCATCGGCTGAGGGTCTCGAGCTGGTACTCGGGGCCCTCGATCTTTTCGGCGTCCTCGCGGAGTCAGATCCTAACGGCGAGATCGTCGACGCCGCGAGTTTTTCCGCCGCCCGGCTCAACCGCCAAGACGCGACGGAATCACGCTGCCATCAACAGCACGACCCATCCGGTGAGCCGAATCGCTCCGAGCAACGTCAGGTTCGTGCCCCAGTTCATGGGAATCCGATCGACGAGCTCCTCGCCGCGCTTTTACAACGTAACCGTGCCGACGGAGTGCGCGTTTGATGCTCGAGACATGCACGCGGTCGCGTCGCCGTCGGGCCCGATTGAACTCCGCTGTAAGCTCACCAGAGTTGATCGAGATGAACGAGAAGAGGCGATGCTCGATCTTGTTCCACTTGCTCGTGCTCGGCGGAAAGTGGCTGACGTGGATGACGATGCCGAGTTCGTCGGCTAGCCGCTGAAGCTCTGCCTTCCAGACGCGCGAGCGATAGCTGTTGCTGCCGCCAGCGTCGGCGGTGATGAAAAGCTCACGCGCATGTGGGTAACGCTCGGCGCCCATGCGTTTCCACCATGTCTCGATCGACGTGACCGCGAACAAGGGCGTGTCGTGGTCGGTGCCCACACTGACAAACGCGTTGTTGGCTGCGACGTCGTAGACCCCGTAGGGGATCGCCTTGCCGACCGCATCGCTCGGGAACTCGTGGACATCGACGAGCTCGGGCTCATCTTGCGGCTGCCACTCGCGCCCGGCGTTCTTGAAATTGCCGACCAGCTCCTTCTTCTTGGTGTCGACGGAGATGAACGGCACGCCGCGCTTGAGGCAATCCATCGCCTGAGCGTTGATGTACTCGAACTGCGCGTTCCGATCCGGATGTTGCTTGCCCTCCACGGTCTTGCACGTGGCCTGGAGACTGTAGCCGCTCTTGCGCAACAGCCGCGCGACGGTCTTGTCGCCGACGCGGATCCCGTATTCCGTGAACATCTCGGCGGACAGCGCGTGCGTGCTCTTGTTCGTCCAGCGCAACGCAGACTCCGGATCCCCGCTCGTCGCCGGGGCGACGAGCTTTTCGAGCGCTGGAACGAGTTCCGGATGCACGGTCTCGTGGCGCCGTCGACCACCTTGCGCCGGACTTTCACGACGTCGTCCGTTCGCGCACGCCGTAGGAAGGTGATCTTTCGATGGGGCCAGGACGTATTTCGCCGGCACTACTTGGATGCCGACCGTGACAATCCCGTACCCAAGGACATCGGCCTTGATGGTTCCTAGCCGGTTCCTAGCTCGTGGTTTAATTTCGGTGAGAGTCGCGTCGATTTTATTAACATTGCGGAAGCGCAAGGGAATCGAACCCTCCGTGCCGCCGCTCGCGCGGAGCACCATCGGTTTTGAAGACCGAGCCGCACACCAGTCGCAGACGCGCTTCCAACTACGAACGTACTAGCGCTTACGCCAGCGCGCCAGGCCTTATCGGATCTCACGCACCGCTAGGAGTCGCGTGACCAACTCGTGCGAATACACCGCGATCTCGGAGCGCCTGAGCGCCGCGGCTCCATCGATCACGGCGAGCAACACGGCCGCCGCGGCGTCGAGCGATGCCTCCATCGAGCGAGGCCGAACGCTGACGGGGACGGTCGTCGATTCCGACGGCCGCACCATCGCGGGCGCGAGCGTGATGGTCCGAGACCACGGCCTGTTCCACAACGTTGGACGGTTCGATGCGACGCTCGACCTCTCGTGCGCTTTAACCGATGCGACCGGTGCATTCGCGATCGCCGAAATTCCGGCGAAGTCATCGCGGATCGTGGTCGGCGCGGATCACCCGTCGTATGGCCGCAGTCTCGCCTCGGGAGCGCAAGAACCGATCACCCTCACGTTGCTAGAGTGACGCCCGAGCCCGCCGGCGCGAGCCTCTATCTGTTCCGCGGCACGATGGCACTCGAAAGCTATCCGGAGCTGTTGGCGCAGTTCGTCGCCGGCATCCACGGACGTGCCGACTGGACAGGCGATGCGGTCCCTACGTTTGAACGCTTAGTTCCGGGCGAATACACCGTGTGCGTGATGCCGCTCGCGGGAAGCCCGCACGACAAGCAGATCATGCAACAGGTGTACAACGACCGCGCCTCGGTGAAGGTCTACAGCACGCCCGTTCGTGTCGTCGCCGCACCAGCAGAGCAAATGGTTATGGTCAAACTAGCGAGATAGCACCACGGCACGATGACCTTCAGTGGTCGGCACTTACGCTGCCGCAATCTGCAGGCAGGCAGCCGACCGACTTCGCGCTTAGAATCGCGCGCAACCGGGGCACGCGACGGTCGATAAGAGCGTCACGAGCCTACCTCTCGGGATGGGGGAGACAATGAAGACGGTAAAAAGAGTCGTCTTCGGGATCGGATTGGTCGCGGCATCCGCGATGGTCGCGTGGGCATCCGCTTCCTCATCAAGGAGGGTCAGGATGCGCACAAGGATAAGCAGAGCGGTTGCAACGCGAGTGAGTTCACGCTCGATAGCGGCAAACGCGTGGACTGCATCATGGCATCCGGAGAGACATGCCTCGTGATCGAGTTCAAACCGGAGAACGCGCGCGCGGTGAGCGCAGGTGCGGACCAAGCGCGCGGCTACGCGACCGAGCTCAACAACGAGCTGAAGAACAAAGATTCGAGCGTGATCAAGAAGCTCATCAACATCAAGAGCGACTTCGAGAAGTGCAAGCAGTTCACCTATGCCCGAAGATCGACGAGAATGACGACTTCCAAGAGGCGCATCCCGACTGGAAGCGAGACTGCACCTGATGTCGTCTCATCTCGCAATTCGCCTCGACCACGGAACAACAATCTCGCGCGAGCCAGACGTCGCGCATCGCGTTGCGCAGATCCTCACTCGCCCCCCGTTGGCCGCGCTCTCGCGGGTTCTAGAGCGCCACGACGATTTCACGATCACTTCGGCATGAGGACGGTATCGACGACGTGGATCACGCCGTTGGACGCCTCGATGTCGGCCTTCGTGACCTTCGCGCCATTGATCGTGACAGCGCCGTCCTTCGCCTTGATGGTGAGGCTCTGCCCGTTGACCGTCTTGGCCGTGGTCAGCTTCGCCGCGTCAGCGGCCATCACCTTGCCAGCGACCACGTGGTACGTGAGCACCGCGGTCAGCTTCTTCTTGTCCTTGAGCAACGCTTCGAGCGCGCCCTTGGGGAGCTTGGCAAACGCATCATCGGTCGGCGCGAACACCGTGAACGGGCCCGGACCCTTGAGCGTGTCAACGAGACCGGCCTCGGTGAGCGCCTTGGCGAGCGTCTTGAAAGACCCCGCGGCGATCGCGGTGTCGACGATGTCGGCCTTGGCGGTCATGGTCTTCGGATCGGTCTTGGTATCGGCGATCGCGAGCGGTGCTCCGACGAGGGATACGATAGTGGCGAACAACATGGTGCGAATCATTTGTCACTTGGACGCATGGGCGCGGTCGCGAGTTACGCCGAAGATTGGTTGTAGCTATCGCGATGCTCGCAACATCAGCTTGCGAACCTCGTCGGCTAAACCGGGTTTCACGATCGTTTTCGGCCGAGATACACGACGTACGCGCGCGCTCCACCCGGGCGGTGTAGCGTGGTCTCGAAGCCCGCATCCGCCATGCGCTTCTTGAACACGTTGTTCGATTCTTCGCTCCAGATCGCGAGCACGCCACCGGGCGAGAGTGCCTCGAGCGATCGATCGAGCGCGCCGCGTCCGTAGAACGGGTCGGCGGTGCGCTTTGCCGCCTGGTGCGGGCCTTCGTAGAGATCGAGCACGATCGCGTCGAACGGTTGCTTCGCGGCGCGTTTGATCACCTTCGCGATGTCGTCGATCACGACCGAGACCCGCGGATCACCGACCGCGTTGTCGGTGAGGATCGCCATCGGTCCGCGGTTCCAGATCTCGACCTGCGCCGTGAGCTCGGCGACGACCACCGTCGCGGAGCGGGGCAGGGCATCGAGCGCGGCGCGCACCGTGTACGCCATGCCGAGGCCACCGACGAGCACGCGCGGCGATTTGCGATCTTTGATCGCGGCACAGGCGAGCGCTGCAACGGCGCGCTCGGACGTGCTCTCCTCGCTCGTCATCAAGCAGCGGCCGTCGATCGTGATCAGAAATTCTTTCGGGCCGCGTTGTCGGAGCTGGAGCGCGCCTTCGGTCGTCTTCACGCTCGCGAGCGTTTTCCACGGAACCACGCCGCGAGATTACTCCGAACGGTGCTTCGATACGACCGACCGGTAGAGCGCGACGGCCGACGCCGCGATCACCGCGATCTTCACGACGCTATCGAGCATGCTTGGCTCGCGGTACTTCACCATCGCGGTCGACCTGCTCCGCGCGGTGCGCCGGCCAACGCTCAAGCCCGCGAGTGCGGCGAGCCCGACGCGCAGCCACGGGTTCGCGAGGTGCTTGAGATGCTGGATCGGCGCGATCGATTCGCGGACTTTCTCTTCGCGGCGCCGGAGCTCGTCGAGCTTCTCGGTCAGATCGGCGCGGGCTTTCGTGATCCGGCTCTGCGGATCGGCTTCTGCTTCGCTCACGTTTTATCCCCGGTGGTCAGCGCGCGCGATGCGGTCTGCGCGCGGCGCACGAACGAATAGCCGATCGCCCCTGCGATCAACGTGACCGTCCACAACGAAGCCCATCCCGGGAGACCGACCGCGATCAGCGATGCCGCGACCGCCATACACAGCAGGATCGCGGTGACGATGAACACCGCGATCGCGATCAGCGAGGACGACAGCGTCGAGCCAAGGACCGAGAGCTTGCTCGTCATCTCGGTCCGTAGGATCTCGACGTTCGCCGAGACCAGCTCACGGGTGTCATCGACGATGCCGCTCAAGAGGTCGATATTGCCTACGCGCCCATCGATCACGGTTCACGAAGCTGCACGCGATGTGCCGTGCTTACCCCGGCAGATCAGCCGTTTTCCGACATCAGTCGGGCGTCTGCGCACGCCCACGCGGCGCGAACCGCGCAGCGTGCGCCAGGGCTACGCCGCATTCTTCCCGATGGTGACCCAGCCGATCGCGCTGCCGAGCACCGTCAGGACGCCGCCGGTGACCGCCATGACGGCGACGCCCGCGAGCATGTTCTTATCGTGGCTGGTGCCCATCACGACCGCCACGAACACGCCCATCAGCGCGATGCCGATCGCGCCGCCGAGGAACGACGCGGCCGCGACGCGGATCTTCGCCGACGCGCCTATCACGAGGCCGGCCAGGACGCAGCCGATCGCGAGGCCGATGAACATCATCGTGGTCTGCTTGTCCGACGAGCTCTCACCGCCGCGGACCAGGATGCCCGACACAATCAGCGCCGAGGAGAGACTCGCGCCGAACGAGGCAAATGTCGCGTAGAAGACCCACGGCACGGCCGACTCGGTCGCCTCGCCCATGAGCTTCTCCGACACGAACGCGCCCACGAGCGCGCCGCCTATCAGCGCGGCGGCGATCTCTCCGACCGCCTTCGTGGTGGAGGAGGATTCCTTGAGGACATCCAGCGAATGGGTGCCGAACGCGAGCAAGAGGAACGTGACGACCAGCAACACGGCGCCGATCGCAGGCTCGATGATCGTCGATCCGCGGCTCGCGCGCGCGGCGAAGAACCCGCCGACGAACGATCCGGCGGCCATCAACCCGAGCGCCAGGACGTGGCTCGGCGAGCCGATCTTGACGTACGCCAGGCCGCCGGTGAACAAGCCACCCGCGACAAGGAAATAACTCAAGATCACCGACGCAAACGAGAATCCACCCATGGCGGGAACGGTAACAGGATAGAGCCTCGGTGAGCCGCACTAACCGCCCGAATCTTGTGAGCGGATCCAGGGTCGAATCGACCTGACAGCCGCGGGTGGGCGCCCCATACTTGCGGTGGGCCGGGACCTCATGCAGACCGCTGTTTATCGAGGACGGGTCAAGCCGGAGTGGACGTGGGTTGCCATCGGCATCGCTTTCGGGATCCACATCCTGATCGGCGTCACGGTTTACGTGGCCGAAGCAAATCACGTCCCGCGTGTCGTCGAGTCCGCAGCGATCGAAGCGCCCGAGCTCAAGACCGGATGCATCAGCGATGCGGCTCTCGCCAGTGTCGCGCGTGCCGCACTCTGTTTGGCGCCGTGGCACGCCGATACGGATGACTGCCTCGCCGACGCGCAGATGAGCATGTGGCTCGATCAGAGCAGCTGCTTCGCGCAGAAGGAGACCAAGGTTGCGGAGTTCGCGATGATCGACAAGAAGACCGCCGACGCGGTGAAATCGATCGATCCGGAACCGTTGCTCGAAGCGCTGAACCAACTGCCCCCGCCCAAGCCGGTCGTGGTGCCGCCACCAAAACCGGATAACCAGCCGCCTCCTCCACCCGCTCCACCCGCCGCCGCGCCGAAGCCGAAGCAGCCGATGCAAGTCGTCGAGACGGCGAAGCCGACAGAGGAGAAGGCGCCGGACAATGCGCGCTTCCTCGCCGAGTACGACACGAACGTCAAGAAGAACACCGTCGCGCGCGGCAGCGTGAAGGAACCGATCACGGCGAAGAGCAAAGACGAATCGATGGCCGCGAAGCAGAATCCGAACGATGCCTCGGTCTCCGCGCACACGGATCGGCCGCACGAACAGAAGGCGACGAAGGCCCCCGACGTGCCGGGCTCGCTCTCGATGCGTAACCCCGGTCCGCAAGCGCCAGCGCAGGAGCAAGAAGACGCGAAAGTTCGGGGCTCGACCACGGGTGCGAGCGGATCGCTCGCGCTCGATGGCTACGCACCGCGCAAAGGGCAGGGCGCGATCGAACAGCAGCAACATGATCGCAGCGAGCTGCCACGCGGCGACAACGGGGCGGGCGGCGGTGCACCGGACACGCCGAACCTCAAACCTTCGCAGGATGTTCTCGAGCGTGCGCTCGGCGGCGGCAACGTCGATCACATGGACGACGTCGAGAATGGCGAAGAGACAGCGTTGTCCGCGAAGCGCTTCGTGTACGCGAGCTTCTTCAATCGCATGAAGCGCCAGGTCGCGCAGAACTGGGATCCCGCGACCGTGTGGCGACGCAGCGATCCGGAGGGCAAGATCTATGGCCTGAAGACCCGGATCACCGAGGTCCGCGTGACGCTCTCGGCGAATGGCGCGCTCACGAAGATCGCCGTCACCGCGCCGTCCGGCGTGAGTGACCTCGACGACGAAGCGGTGCGGTCGTTCCACGCCGCGGCGCCGTTTCCGAATCCGCCGAGTGGACTTGCCGGCAGCGACGGCAACATCACGTTCGCCTTCTCGTTCTACTTCGAAATCGGCCAGGCCCGCATGGGCTGGCACGCGATCAGCGGCTCTTGAACCGGATCTGGCCCGCCCTCGTTTCGATCGCGCTGCTCGGCGCGGTGCTCTCGGCCGTGCTGCGCGATCCGCTCGACGATGGCTTCCCGATCTCGACGTACCCGATGTTCGCGCAGCCCCGCGGCACGCGCCTCGAGCTCGCGTACGGGCTCGGCGTCGCACGCGATGGCCGCACGCGAACGTTGCCGTTCGAGGTCGTCGGCACCGGCGAGGCGCTGCAAGCCGCCGCGATCTACGACGACGCCGTCGCGGGTGGTAGCAAGCGCCTCCCGCGGTTGTGCACCTCGATCGCGGCGACCCTCGCGCACGATGCGGCGTTCGCGGATCTCGAGACCGTGCAGATCGTCGCCGGCACGCACGATGTGATCGCGCTGCTCGTGCATGGCACGCGCGGTCCCGAGCGCGTGCGGTGGTCGTGCCCGGTGGTACGGCCGTGACGCGGCTCTCGGCCTGGTGGTTCGCGCCGGCGCCGGCGGAGCGGCTCGCGGCGCTGCGCATCGCGATCGGGGCGTACGCGTTGATCTACACGCTGTCGCGCTTTCACGCGTTGATCACCACGTACACCGGATCGTTCGCGGCAGTCGGCGTGGTTCGCACGACGGTGCCGAGCTCGCTCGCGATCGTGCTGGTGATCGCGACCGTGGTGCTGCTCTCGCTGTTCACGCTCGGCTGGCAGTACTGGCTGACCGCGCCGCTCGCGGCCGCGGCCTTGCTGTGGACGCTGACGTATCGCAACGCGTGGGGCCAGGTGTTCCACGTCGAGAACTTGCTCGTGTTGCATGTCATCGCGCTCGCCGCGGCACCGGCGGCCGATGCGTGGGCGGCGTCACGGCAACGCGAGCCGAAGGGCTCGTACGGCTGGGCGATCAAGTTGCTCGTCGCGCTCACGGTCGCGACCTATGTCCTCGCCGGTGTGGCGAAGCTCCGGCTCTCGGGCGGCGCGTGGCTCGATGGCCACCAGCTTCGCAATCAGATAGCGATCGACAACGCGCGCAAGCTGCTGCTCGGCGAGTCGCCGGCACGGCTCGCGCTGCCGCTGCTCGAGCATCCCGCGTGGTTCACCGCGGTCTCGATCGCCACCTTGTGCGTAGAGCTCGGCGCGCCGCTCGCGCTGATCGGCGGCAGGGTCGGGCGGGTGTGGGCGCTCGCGGCGTGGCTGTTTCACGTCGGGGTGTACGCGCTCATGCACATCGTGTTTCCGTACCCACTGTTTGGCGTGGCGTTCCTCCCGTTGTTGCAACTGGAACGCTTATTCCGACCGCTCGCGGGAATGCGCGCATGGCGGCGGCCGGTCTAGCCCGTGCCGTGCCGTGCCGTCCGCGCTTTGTGCTTGCTCTCGTAACTACGGCTGTAGTAATGCTACGAGGCACGTCGTAACCAGTATGGCCACCCGTTGCCCAGAGATGACTCCTGCCGAGCTTCGCGTCATGAAGGCGCTGTGGAAGCTCGGCCGTGGATCGGTCTCCGAGGTGCGGGGCGAGCTCTCCGGCCGCGGCCAGGAGCTCGCGTACACCACGGTGATGACGCTGCTCGGTCGGCTCGCTGCCAAGAGCGCGGTGCTGGTCGACAAGGCGCGCGAGCCCTTCGTCTACAAGCCGGCGCATCGCCGCGAATCGGTGCTCCGCGATCGCCTGCGCGACTTCGTCAGAGAAGTGTTCGATGGCCGCGCCGATTCGCTCGTGCTCGGGCTCGTCGAGGATGAATCGCTGAGCCGCGAAGAGCTCCGTGCGATCGAGAAGAAGATCGATGAAGCCGAGACCAAGCGAGGCCGTACCAAATGATCTTCACGGTCGGTGCGGCGGCGAAGGTCTGGCTGAGCGCGCTTGCCATGATGGCCGCGCAGGGCACGCTGCTCGCGCTCGTCGCACTCGCGCTCACGCGCGCGGGCGGTCGGTTACGCCCGGCGTGGCAGGCGGCGCTGTGGCTCGTCGTGATCGTGAAGTTTGCGCTGCCGTGGGGCCCGGGCCTGCGGTTCTCGCTCTCGGATTTGATCGCCTCGCTGTTCTCGTCGGCGCCCGTGCCGGATGTCGGGACGACGCTGCCGCCCGCTCTGACGCCGTCACCACCGGCGCCGCACGTGGGGCCCGCGGTGTTCTGGATCGCGCTCGCCGCGATCTGGGCGGCAGGTGCGATCGTGGTCCTGCTCCGCGCGACCGTCGCGCATCGGCGCACCGTCGTTGCAGCCCGGGCAGCCGAGCTCGCACCGGCAGCGGCTCGCGCGCTCGTCGCCCAACTCGCCGCGCAGCTCGGCGTCCGCACCCCGACCCTGCGGACCGGGGCACCCGCGATCGGGCCGCACGTCATCGGCCTGGTGCGCGCGACGATCGTCGTGCCGCCCGCCTTGATCGCCGAGCCCACGCTGCTCCGCGCCGCTCTCCTTCACGAGCTCGCGCACGTGCGTCGTCACGACGTGCTCGGTCGCACGATCCAGATCGCCGCGAATGCGCTGCTCTGGTTCTGGCCAATCGTTCGGCTGGTCGGTCGCCGCCTCGATGCCGCACGCGAGACCGCGTGTGATGCATGGGCACTCGAAGCTGGGGAGCTCGCGCGTCCTACCTACGCGCGCTTGCTCGTGCGTATGGCCGAGCTGCGCGCGGCCACGGCGACGTCGCTCGCCGCACCCGCAGCTCTGGATGCACGGGTCGCCGCTGTGCTCGGGGCGTCGTCCTTTGCACGCACGTCGCGCTGGCAGCGCGCCGCGCTCGCCGGCTGGATCGTGCTCGCGCTCGGGGGTGCTCGGACCGCGTCGGCGCATCCCGAGCGGGTCGCGTGCAAGTACACCCCGCAACTCGCGTTGATCCTGTACGCCTCCTACCCTGCGGCCGACCTCGATGGCGACGGGCAACTCTCGCGCGACGAGGCGTGTGGCCTCCAGGCCGACCTCCGACGCAAGGAGACGGAAAATAAGTCTCATCTCGACCCCGCCAGCGAGGCCGAGCTCGAGAGCTTTCTCGAAGAACCCCTGTGTTGCAATTGTGACTCGGCTGAGGCTAACTCTCGGCCGGTCGCGAGCTGCAGCAAGCAACTCGAACCGAAATAAGTAGGAGCGAACGTGAAGAAGCTAGTCCTGATGACCGCCGTGCTCGCCTTTGCCGCGTGCCAATCCGATTCCAAGAACCTCGAGAAGAAGATCGACGATCTCAATCGCAAGGTCGATTCGCTGCTCGCCGGCGGTGGTGGACGTGGCGCAGCCGCTCCGCGCCCATCGCGCCCGGAGCCAGACAAGGCTAAGACCTACGCTGTGCCAGTCGACGGCGATCCCTTTGATGGTCCGGCCGACGCGCTCGTCACGATCGTCAAGGCGTACGACTACGCCTGCCCGTACTGCCTGAACGTCCGCGAGACGATGGACCAGCTCCGCCAGAAGTATCCGCAGGATGTCCGCGTGGTGTTCAAGCAGTTCGTCGTTCACCCGCAGGTCGCGACCGCGGGCGCACTCGCGTTCTGTGCCGCTGCCAAACAGGGCAAGGCCACGCAGATGGATGCGCTCCTCTGGGAGAAGGGCTTCAAGGCGAAGAACTACGACAAGGACGCGACCGCCGAGGGCGGCGCTGCGCCGCAGAAGTGCTGGGACACCGATGCCGGTTGCCCGGTCGTGCTCGGGTTCGCCAAGGAGCTCCAGCTCAACGAGAGCCAGTTCAAGACCGACATGAAGGGCTGCCAGCAGCAGACCCAGAAGGACATGCGCGACCTGCAGACCTTCGGCGTCGGCGCGACGCCGTCGTTCTTCATCAACGGCCGCTTCGTCTCGGGCGCGATGCCGGTCGAGAACTTCACCGTTCTCGTCGACGAGGAGCTGAAGAAGGCCAAGGATAGGGTCGCATCGGGTACGCCCGCCGCGAACTACTACCAGGAGTGGGTTGTCAACAAGGGTCTGAAGACCCTCGACGCTCCCAAGCAATAGGTAGCTGCCGAGCGCGGCTTGGGCCGCTCTTGATCGGTCCCGTGAGGCCGCTTTGCATTTTCGGGGTACAACGGCGTCGTGGCAACGCGCGCGCCGATTCCCGAGCGCAACTGGGTCAACATCCAGTGGCTCGCGCGCCTGCGGTGGGCCGAGATTGCCGGCCAGGCGATAACCGTGTTGATCGGTCAGTTCGTGCTCGGCGGCCGGCTTCCGATCGCGCCGCTGCTCGGCGTGATCAGCGTCTGCTTGGTCTCGAACCTCGTTGTCGAGACCTACTTCTTTGGCGGTCGCCGAGGCTTGCGGCTCCAGGTCGAGGAGCCCGTGCATCTCGTCGAGGAATGGCACATCGCGCTCGTGATGATGATCGACATCGCGAGCCTCACGGGGCTCTTGTACCTGACCGGCGGGCCGCACAATCCGTTCGCATTCCTCTACCTCGTCCAGATCGCACTCGCCGCGGTGCTCGTGCGCGCGTTGTGGACGTGGATGCTCGTCGGGCTCTCGTTCGTCGGCTTCGGCATCTTGATCGTCGCCTACCAGCCGCTCGACATTCCCGAGGACAACCGCGTGATCGGTGCCTGGGTCGCGCTCGGGGTCGCCTCGGCGTTCGTCGTGCACTTCTTGCTGCGCATTACGGGCGCCCTCGCGCAGCGCGAGGTCGAGCTGACCGAGGCGCGTGGGCTCGCTGCTCGCCAGGAACGGCTCGCGTCCCTCGCGACGATGGCCGCAGGTGCCGCACACGAGCTCTCGACCCCGCTCGGCACCGTCGCGCTCGCTGCGAAAGAGCTCGAGCGTGCGCTCGCTGCGGATCACGGCGACCTCGCTTCGGATGCGCGCTTGATCCGCGAGCAGGTAGGTCGCTGCCGCGCGATCCTCGAGCAGATGCAGCAGGGTGCTGGCACGGTCGGCGAGGGCCTCACGGAGTGCACGGTCACCGAGCTCCTCGACGATACCTTCGTCGGCATTCGCGATGCGCCGCGTGTCGTGCGCGAGTTACCCGATGATGTCGCGAGCTTCTCGCTGCGCGTGCCTTCCCGTGCAGTGAGTCAGGCGCTGCGTTCGCTCGTCACGAACGCGCAAGATGCATCGCCTCCGAACGCGGCGGTGTTGCTCAGCGTGCGGCGCGGAGGCGACGTCTTGACGATCATCATTCGCGATCGCGGCAAAGGTATCGCTCCCGGCGTCATGGAGCGGATCGGCGAGCCATTCTTCACGACCAAGGCACCAGGCCGTGGCATGGGGCTGGGCCTGTACCTCGCGCGCGCCGTGATCGAGGGTGTTGGTGGGCAGCTCGAGCTGCTGGCGGGCGAGGGCGGTGGTACCGAAGTCCGCGTAATCCTTCCCACCGACGTCGCCGGCCCGAAGCCAGCTGGACAGATCGTCGCACGTGCCACGCGGCGTGAATCCTCCGCACCTCGAGTGGTATCCAAGTCGGCATGACCCAAGCCGTCGACAAATCAGGCTCCGACAAGCCCTCGATCCTGATCTGCGATGACGACGAGGTCTATCGCAACCGGCTCGCGCGCGCCTTCGTCGATCGCGGCTACGATGTTCGCACCGCGAGCGATCACGATTCGGGGCTCGCCGCCGCGCAAGCCGAATCCCCCGAGTTCGCGGTGATCGATCTCAAGATGCCAGGCAAGAGCGGCCTCGAGCTCGTGAAGTCGATGAAAGAGATGGACCCGACCACGAAGACGGTCGTCCTCACCGGCTACGGAAGCATCGCCACCGCGATCGATGCCGTCCGTCTCGGTGCGACCTACTACCTCTCCAAGCCGGCCGATGCCGACGATATCGTCGCCGCATTCGCTCGCGGTGACGCGCCGCCGCTCGAGCCGCCGGCGGATCACGAATATCGCGCGCCGTCACTCGCGCGTGCCGAGTGGGAGCATATCAACCGCGTGCTCTCCGATGCAGGCGGCAACATCTCGGAGGCCGCACGCCGGCTCGGCATCCATCGCCGCAGCTTGCAGCGCAAGCTGCAGAAGTATCCGCCGAACAAGTAGGCTTCAACCAGCTCACCGCAGCGCGCCGGATGTTGCGTAGTGCGACGACACGCGCGAGCGTGCCCGAACGAGAGAGAGCTTCCTTCCATCTGCGTCCGTCGCGTGTTTTGATCGCACCGATGTCGTCGCCCCGTCGAAGTCGCGGCACTCGGAGCCCTTCGAGCCCGGTGCCCTTCGCATGGATCTGCATCGCTCACACGCTCGGCGGCGCCGCGATCGGCGCGCTCGAGGCGGCGCGGTTGCACTCGGTCGGCCTCGCGCTCGCGGTCATCCCGGTGGTCGCGGCGACCGGCCTGTGCATTGCGGTCGTGCTCGGTGTGGTCGAACGCATCGCGCTCGACCGCCACTGGGCGCTCGCCGCGCTCGTCCGGGCGGCGCCGAGCTTGATCATCACGATCCCGGTCGGCGCGACCTTGTTCGATGGCGCGTTCGCGCAGACGCTGCCCCTCGCGCGCCACGCACCGCTCCTCCTGCCACTCGCGCTGTGGTTGCTGTCGGCGGTCGCGATCCTCGTCGGTCGCGCAATCCTCGCGCCCGGCGATCTGATGGTGCGGTCGATCGGTATCGTGATGGTCGGCGGCGCGCTCGGCGGCCTCGTGTGGGCGGAACGGCATGTCTTGAAGGCGGGCTACCCGACCGCGCACGTGGGCATCACGCTCGCAGTGATCGTGCTCGCTGGCATCGCGATCCGGATCGCGCGCCGCGGCAGCGCTCCGGCCCTGATCGCAGCCACGCTCGCCGGCATCGTCCTTGGCACCACGGTCGCAGCCTGCTTGTACGGGTTGCGCAGCGCCGATGATCGCCGGCTGCTCGCCGAAGGGGGCGATCAAACGCGCGATCTGGTGAGGCTCTGGCGCGGACTCACGGATGTCGATCGCGATGGCAGCTCGGCCTTGCTCGGTGGCGGCGATTGCGATGATTTCGATGCCACGCGCCATCCCGGCGCGATCGATGTGCCGGGTGACGGGATCGATCAGGATTGCGATGGCCACGACGCGGTCGTCATCCAGGCGGCTTCACCGCCGCGCCCGGCCCCACATGAAGCGACGCTCACCGAGCAGCGCGCGGCCTGGCGCGCCACCATCGCGACGAGCCTCGAGCGCACCAAGCCGATGAACGTCCTGCTCGTCACCGTCGATGCGTTGCGCTACGACATGCTCGCCACCGGTGCGCCGCACCGCGAGGACTTCCCGAACCTGACGAATCTGCTCGCCGATTCGGTGTGGTTCGAGCACGCGATCGCGCCGGCCTCGGGCACGGATGTCTCGCTCTCGACGATCCTCACCGGCCGCTTCGATCCGTTCCTGCCGGTCGACACCACGCTGTTCGAGGCGATCCGCACGACCGGTCGGCGCACGTATGCGGCGATTCCTGGCGAGGTCACGCGCTATGTCGGTGAGACGCTCCTCGCGCGCGGCGTGGACAAGTTCACGACGGTCCACACCGATTGGGGAAAGGCAGACGTAGGCGATCACGTGAGCGCGCCGACGACCACGCTCGAAGGCACGCGCGCGCTCGACGATGCCGGCACGCAACCCTGGATGATCTGGCTGCACTACTTCGACGTCCACGAGCACCACCAGATCGAGGTTCCGAGCTCTTGGCTCGCGGCCGTTCATCCCGGCGCATCGCCGGTGATCCACAAGTACCGCGCATTACTCCGCGCGATCGACGACGAGGTCGGTCACGTCCTGGCCTCGCTCTCGAAGCGCGACCTCACCGATTCGACGATCATCGTGTTCCTGAGCGATCACGGCGAAGCGCTCGGCAGTGATCCGCGGCTCATGGATACGCACGGCTCGGTCGCCTATCACACGCTCGTCCGCGTCCCGTTCGCGATCCATATCCCGGGCGTGCCCTCCGGGGTTCGGCAAGACTTGGTCTCGCTCGTCGACCTCGCGCCGACGCTCCTCGATCTCCTCGGCGTCCCGACCGCGATGCAGCCGATCGATGGCACCGACCTCGTGCCCGCGATCTTCGATGCACCGGCAGCGCTGCGCCCGGTCGGCCGCGCGATCGCTGTGCACGAAGAGCTTCAGTGGTCGCTCGTCGAGTGGCCGTACCAGTTGCTAGTTCGCGCGGCCGACAACATCACCGAGCTCTACGACATCGCGGCCGATCCACTCGAGCACGCGGACCTCGCTACGAAGCGGCCGGAGCTGGTCACTCGGTTGCGCCAGCGCTACTCGGAATTTCCCGTGGTGAACGTCGACCGAACGCCGAATGGACGGACCTTCCGAGAACAACAAGCGCAACCACCGCAGCACCGTGCGCCGCCATCAGGGTCAGCGGCGACAACCACGCCGTGAAGTGAGGCACGACCGGCGCGATCGCGCGCCCGAGGAGTAGCGGCCACGCACCCGACGCACTTGTCGCGGCGGCGACTGCGGCGAACGGCAGCCCCAGCTGCGCGACGACGACTCGCCCGAGCGAGGCGCTTCCAAGCCCGAACCACGTCACCACGCCGAGCTCCGCGAGGGCGGGAAGCCACGTCAGATACATCGCGCGGCCACTCGGCGCCCACATCTCGGGCGACGACAGTGTCGGCTCGCCATGGACCACCAGCAACGAGATGCACGCGACGACGAACCACCACGGCGCGAGCCATGCGCGACGCGCGACGTACGCCAGCAGCACGCCGATCGCGAGCATCAACCATGCGAACGCGCCGTGACCGAGCGGTACCGCGGGCACAGCCTCCATGCCGTGCAGCGGGAACATCATGGCCTCGTCGAGCGGGCGCCCGTGTGCGGTCGGCGCGAGTGTCACGCCGAGCGAATCGGCGAGCGCGCGCGCGATATCAACGATGTGCACCGGCCCGCCCGTCTTCGTGGTGATGCCCGGCCCGATGACACAGCCCTCGACCTGCCGCAGCTCGTCCTCGGTCCCACCGTGCCCACCACCGGCCAGATGGCCATGATCGGAGAGCAAGAACCAGCGCGCATCCGGCGCTTGCTCGAGCAAGCCATCGAGCATCGAGTCCGCCGTTGCTGCTGCGACCCAGTACAGCAGCGAGTCGCGACCGTTCCGATGTCCCGCGGTATCGACGCGCAGGATGTGAACGAACACGAGCTTCGCATCGCTCGCGACCGCGGCGCCCGCGTGGCGCAACCATTGACCGCGCCACTCCTCGGGCGCGGCGTCCCTCGTGAGATCGATCGGATCCGCGGCGGGCTCGCTGTGCGCGAAGCCGAGCGACCGCACGATCCACCCGTGATCCTCCGCGATCGCGATGCTGCCCGGAACCTGTGACGGAATCCCGACGAGTGGCGGCACCAGCGGCGTATCGGATCGAAACATGTACCCACTCTGCTGTTGCGTGAGCCCGCTCCACAGCGCGGTCTCGACCGGCAACGACACGGTGGGAAAGCCTACATCGACCACCAGGTCCAGGCCGCGCGAGCACGCAGCATGAAGGTGGACCTGCTTGGCCGCGACCGAGGCCGCGAGCCCGTCGATCAACACGACGCGCACGCGTTCCGCTCGCGGGAAGGTTGCATGGCTAACAGCGGTCAACCGGAGCTGATCGCTTGGTGGCGCATCGTCGTGGAGCACGTGGTGGATCCAGCGATGACGCGCGCGCGGTGCAAGCCATGCGAACGCGAATAGCAGCGCCGCGACGATGATGGCTCGCAGGATTGGACCGCGAGCAGGAGGCGCCACGCCGGCATTATTCCCCGAGCGCGGTGGGCGCGCTACGGTCACCGCGTGAAGCCAGAGGGTGGGCCGCCGATCCGGCTCTGATAGGCCGATCCCTGAGAGTCAGCGACAGCTCAGTCGGTCGCAGCGTCGCCAAACGTGATCGCCGCATCCGGCGGCGCCGGCAAGCCCGCGAGCGGCTGCTTCCACGGCTCGTCGGCGAGGAGCTCGACCGGCAACAATCGAAGGAGCGACGGCAACACGATCGCATCGGTGACGAGCGGCATGTGCATGTACTGCGCGCGGATGTAGAGCGCACGTGCGAGCCGCGCTTCGGGCGGCCACGTATCGTACGTGGGCGGCACTCGATCCATCACCATCATCTCGGGGATCGTGCGGAGCAGCTGCTCGTTGTACTGCAGCGTGTCTTCACCGACCGTGATCAAGCGGTGGCGCGGCGAGGCCTTGTACCACGCCTCGATCATCTCTTCGTTCGCGTACATCGAATCGACCATCACGAGTGTGTCGACAAGCGGCTCGTCGAGCCACGCATCGATCGTTCGAAACGCACCGGAATGACCGACGACCGCGGTCAGTGCCATGCCGCGCGACACGCCGGCCATCTCCTCGACGAGCTGCAACAGCTGGCCGAGATCGGGATAATTGACCGGGGTCTTCTGCGCGCTCGGCGTTTCGGGAACGATGAACACCGCGTTGAGCGCGCTCATCGCGAACTGCTCCGGCAGATGATGGCCAATGTACGCGGAGTCGGCGTCATCGTAGTAACCGTGGAGATAGATGATCGTCGCACCGGTTTCGGCGTGATAGCTCGGCGGTACCCACACGTGGATCGCACCGTGCGGACCATCGATCCGCGTATGCTTGCCCGCGGCGACCGCCGCTACGACAGGATGCACTGGCTCGACAGGGGCGGCAGCAGGCGCATTGCCCGCAATGGCCCATCCGAGCCCGCAGACGACTGCGATTCCTGCGCTGCCCCCCAGCGCGATACGCGTGCGGTGCACTATGCGCCGCCGCGAAGAACTTTGAGGCGTGGCCGGGGCGTTGCGTGGGTCGGAGCTCGGGTCGCGCGGAGCAACGCCGAGCCCGGACACCGTTCCAAGCCTGCCGAACGGGCGGCGACGGCCGAGTCGTGCATCCCGAGCGTGTCGAGCAGCGAGACCTTCTCGTAGAACAACTCTTCGAGCAGCCAGTGCGGTTCATCGCCGAGCCCACGGAGCGCCGCTTCGATCGAGCTCAGCGCTTCGCGATACCGACCCAGATCGCCGAGCACCGCGCCGCGCCAGTACAGCGCTTCGGGCGGGCCGATGAGCTCCGCAATGGGGCCGCCGAACGAAGCCATCGGCGTTGTTTGCAGCTGACGCCCCCTGCCTGCGAGCGCCATTTCCACCGCCGCGAGCGCCGCCTGGTCGTCACCGATCGCAGAGGCGATCTGGCACTTCAACAACCAACCCTCGATCGACTCGGGGCGGAGCTGGAGCGCCTGATTCACCATCGAGTTCGCTTCGACCAGCTTCGCGTCGTCGCCATCGCCGAGGTAGTCGCGCACTTGATCGAGCAGGAGCTCGACCTCTGTGGCGTAACTCTGCTCGCGCATGCGCTCACACTAACATGCAGATCCGAGGCTTCAAGAAACCTCGGGCATACGGAACTTCGTATGCAAAACTTCCCTAACCCAGGTAGGCGGGAAGGATGGGGGAGCGGCGCTTTTCGAGTAGGCCCTCGATCATCTTTTGAATCTGATTGCGGATCTGGTCCGCGAGCTGATTGACGAGCAGGCGATCGTCATAGGCGGCCGACGGTTTGTCGGCCGCGTCTCCGCTCGTGCGGCGCCCCGCCATGGCCGCGACATCGATCGGCTCGCCGAACTGGACGTACCACTTGCTCGGTAACGGCAAGAGACCTGCGGGTCCGAGCCACGGGAATGTCGGCGTCACCGGGATCCACGGGATGCCGATGTTCTTCGCGAACCACGTCACCTTGCCGAGCATCGGCGCAGCCTCTTCGGCACCGACCACCGCGACCGGGATGATCGGTGAGTGCGTGCGGAGCGCGAGCTTGACGAAGCCGCCGCGGCCAAAGCGCTGCAGGCGATAGCGATCCTTCCACAGCTTGCCCATGCCTTTTTCTCCCTCGGGAAACACGGCAACGAGCTCGTCTTTCTCGAGCAGGCGTTCGGCGTTCGCGGGATCGGCGCGCACGCCACCGATCCGATTCATCATCGGGCCGAGCCACGGGAGATGGAACACGGTGTCCTCGACGAGGGGTCGCACGTCGCGACGCGCCGGATGATCGCGACGAACCGCATGCATCACCATCGCGCTGTCGTAGGGCAGGGTGCCGGCGTGATTTGCAACGAGCAACGCACGGCCGCGCATCGGAATGTTCTCGATCCCGGTCGCCTGGACGCGGAACCAGCGCGTGTACAAGAACTCGAACAGCCACTCCCAGCGCGCGGTCGCACGCGGATCCCGGCCGAAATCGTCGACGACATCACTGCGCCCGAGCATCGCGAGCGCACGCCAGCGCCGCCACACCGCTTCGAGCGGCAGGCGCTTCCTCAGATCGATCGGAAATGCGGGTGTGCGGTTGCTCTCGAGCCGGCGCTCGAGCTCGCGCAGCGCGGCTTCGCTCTCACCGAGCGCGCTCGGCACGTAGCTGCCAGGCAGATCGAGATCTGGTTCGCGATCCGGATCGACGAACCGCAGCTCGTTGCCGGCCCAGCGCCTTGCGCTGCCCCCGGCACCCCCGGCACCACTCGCATCCGGCACCCGCGGGTCGGCGTCGCCGAACCAGTCTTCTTCGCCGTCGCCGATGATGGGGTCTTCGTCGTCGGGCATCAGAGGCTCGCTCTCGCGATGTCGGTCGCGCCGTCCTCGGGCGCGATGCCGAGGAAGTCGTGGATCGTGCGCTTGATCGAGAGCCGTGGCGTGAAGCCGAGCACCTGGCGCGCACGGCTGCCATCGGCGACGCAGAGGTAGAGCAAGAAGTCGAGAAACGAGGGCGGCGAGCCGACGATCTGGGTCGCCCACAGCATGTTCGTAAGCTGCCGCGCGATGAAGTGCGGCATCGGCAATGGTACGCGGCCGAGCATCGCGAGCACGGTGGTGTACGGCAGTACGCCCTTGCCGACGATGTTCAGCGGGCCAGTCGCGTGGCTGCCGACCGCTTCTACCAGCGCAAACGCCGCATCTTGCTCGTGCACGAACTGCATCAGCGGATCGTGACCCATCATCACGGGCGCCGCGACGCGCCGGAGAAACCGCGTGTACATGTTCGAGACTGTCGGCCCGAGGATCGGCGCGAACCGGAGCACGCACACCTCGACGTTCGGGTGCTCGTTCGCGAAGCGCTGGACCTGGCGCTCGGCGCGGACCTTGTCGTTGACGAAGCGCGAATCGCGGTGACCGCGAAGCTCGGCATCTTCGGTCAGAAAGTTCGGGTTCTTCGGATGTGCGCCGTAGACCAGCGTCGAGCTCACCATCACGAACCGGCGCGGCTCGACGCCGGCGCACGCGTTCAACACGTGCATCGTGCCGACGTCCTCGAGCTCGTGCGCCCACTCGGCAGCGTGCGTGGGATGTGAAAGGAATGCTCCGTGGACGAACGTATCGACCTTGGCGTGCGCGAGCAGCGTCGCGAGCTCGCCGTCGACAGTCGGCTGGGTAAGGTCGAGCTTGACGAACTCGATCTTCGAGCCCGGTCTGGTTGGACCACCGCCGGTCTGCGCGGGCGGACGAACGTCGAGCGCGAGCACTCGGGTGTAGCGCGGGTCTTCTTCGAGCGCGCGCAGCAGCTCGCCGCCCAGGTACGTGCACGCGCCGGTGACCGCGACGACGCGACCTCCAACGGATGGCGTGGTGGCGCCTGGCATCGCCTGCATTATAGCGCACTTCGGCCACGATCCACTGGAGTCAGAGGGCCATGCTACTGCGCCATAGATGGACGTGATCCGCGTCTTGCCACCCGAGGTCATCGATCAGATCGCCGCGGGCGAGGTGATCGAGCGGCCGGCCTCCGTGGTCAAGGAGCTACTCGACAACGCGATCGATGCCGGCGCGTCGGTGATTACGGTCGAGACCACTGGTGGAGGCCGGAACCTGGTCCGCGTCGTCGACGACGGGCGCGGAATGTCGCCGGGTGACGCGGTGCGTGCGCTCGAGCGCCACGCGACCTCGAAGTTGCGCAAGTTCGATGATTTGTGGGGCCTGACCACGATGGGCTTCCGCGGCGAAGCGCTGCCGGCGATCGCGAGCGTGTCGCGTTTGACGGTGACGACCCGGCAGGCCGACGCGCTGGCCGCGACCCGGATCACGGTCGTGGGCGGCCGGCTGGGCGAGGTCCAGGAGGTGGGCGCACCGGTCGGCACCACGGTCGAGGTCGCGGACCTCCTGTGGAACGTGCCGGCGCGGCTCAAGTTCCAGAAATCCGAGGCGACCGAGGCGTCACACGTAACCGAGCTCGTCGCGCGGATCGCGATGGCGTATCCCGAGCTCCATCTGCGGCTGCGCCACAACGGCCGGATCGCGCTCGAGGCGCCGCCGGATCGCGATGGTTTCGCTCGAGCCCAGGCGTTGCTAGGCGCGCGGATCGCCGCGCGTATGGTTGCCTCGGCCGGCGAAGAAGGCGGCATTCGCGTGCAGTGCTTTCTCGGCGCACCCGAGCTCGCACAGACCACCGCACGTGGTGTCCAGTTGTTCGTCGGTCGTCGGCCGATCCGAGATCGCGGCATGCTCCACGCCCTCGCGATGGGTTACGGCGAGCTCGTACCGCGCGGTCGCTATCCCGTGGCTGTCGTGCTCGTCGATGTGCCCGACGGCGCGGTCGACGTGAACGTGCACCCGCAGAAATCCGAGGTGCGGTTCTCCGATCCGAACGCGGTCTACGCGGCGGTGCGTCACGTGATCCAGGCAGGCGTTGCGCGCGCGTCGTGGCGCGACGAGCTTGGTGGTGCGGGTCCCGTGGTGATGACCGCGATCGCGAGCATCGCGCCGCCGCGCCTGCCGTTCGAACAAGTCGCTTCGGCGAGCTCGCAGACCTACGCGGCGCAGTTGAAAGATGCGCGCGAGCGCGAGTGGATGCGCGAGAGCGCGCAATCGCGGCTCGGCCTCGATCTCGAGGGCCCGCGAGCGTGGGTCTCGCAGGTCAAGGATCGCGTTCGCACGAGCCGCGCGGCCGAGCGCGCGCAATCCGATCTGCAGCGCACGCTTCCCGACGGCGTCGCCGCGGTTGCCGTCGAGAGTCGCCGCGCGCTCGCGGCCGACGCACTCGACGATGCGATGCCCGACATCGCCGTGCCGCTCGTGACGCCCGGCTTCTTCAGCTCGCTTCGCTACCTCGGCCAGCTCGATCTCATGTACCTCGTGTGCGAAGCCGATGGCGAGCTCGTGCTGATCGATCAGCACATCGCGCACGAGCGCGTCGAGCTGGCGCGCTTGAAGACCGGCAGCGATACGCGCGCGGTTGCAACCCAACGGATGTTGTTCCCGGTCACGATCGAGGTTCGCGCCGAGCTCGTCACGCTCGCGACCCAGCTCGCCCCCCTGCTCGCGCAGGTCGGATTCGAAGCCGATGCATGCGGCGTGGTCACTCTCGCGGTCAAGTCGGTGCCATCCGGCATTCGTCACGGTGATCCCGCACACGTCCTGCGCCAGCTGCTCGAAAATTGGGCAGATGATGGTGCGCCGAGCGAGGCCGAGCGGCTGGAGCACGTGCTCGCCGAAATCGCCTGCCACTCCGTCGTCCGCGCAGGTGATCGGCTCTCATCGAATGAGGCGGACGCGCTTCTCCATTCCATGGACGGCGCTGACTTCTCGACCCATGGGCCTCATGGGAGACCCGTCCTCCTGCGCGTGCCGCTGGCCGAGATTGCTCGCCGTTTCGGCAGGTGATGGCATCTCTGTCATGGTGGCCGCGCGGTTTCCGACAACTGCCGGAAAACCAGGCACCGTAAGTAGCTGAACTTCGCAAAATCCGCGCGGCACACGCTTTGCTCATATCCCGGGTGTGCGTTCGCTGTTTCTCCTGCTCCTCACCTTGACGGCCTCGGCCGCGCGCGCCGGCGCGCCCCGCGGGGTGACGATCACGCAGGCGAGCGATCCGGCCGTGACCGAGGGCGACGTCATCATCGATGGCGACCCGGCCGCAAACTTCGCGCTGGTCCAGGACTACCGCAAGTGGACCGAGATCATGCCTGACGTCGCGAAGGTGGAAATCGCCGAGCAGAAGGGTGCCGACGCTCGCGTCACGCTCGTCTCGCCCGGCGGTCACCGCGACAACCTGCACTTCCACAACACCCCTCAAGCCAACCTGATCTTCTTCGAAGATACGGGCAATGGTGGTCGCGCCGATGTCTGGGCGGAGATCCTGTTTATTCCTCAAGCAGGGCCAACCGCGCAGCCGCAGACCCGCGTGCACATCAAGCTGTACGCGAAGGTCCACGGCGTCGCGACGCTCGTGGTCTCCGAGAGCGACGTCCGCGAGAAGCGCGAGCACCAGATCGCTGGCGAGCTCACGCATATCCGCGACTACTTCCGCAGCCGCGTCGCAAACCGCTAGACTCTCCAGGTGGTGCCGCGCCTCGTCGTGATCGTCGGGCCTACGGGCGCCGGCAAGACGAGGGTCTCGCTCGCACTCGCCGCGGCGACCGGTGGTGAGGTCATCTCGTGTGACTCGCAACAGGTCTACACGGGTATGGATATCGGCACGGGCAAGGCCACCGCCGAGGAGCGCGCGTGCGTTCCACATCACCTGCTCGATGTCGTGATGCCCGATCAAGAGATGACCGTGGCGCGCTTCATCGCGATGGCCGATGCAGCGATCGCCGAGATCAGCGCGCGCGGCCGACCGATCATCGTGGTCGGTGGCACCGGGCTCTACGTGCGTGCGTTGTTACTCGGGTTATTCGAGGGGCCGCCCGCATCGCCGGAGCTGCGCGACGAGCTCGGCAAGCTGCCAGTCGAGGCGTTGCGCGCGGAGCTCGAGAGGATCGATCCGGCGTCCGCCGAGAGGATCGAGAAGAACGATGCGAAGCGGATCATCCGCGCGCTCGAGGTCTGGAAGCTCACCGGCGAGCCGATGAGCGCGCACCAGGCACGGCACGATTTCAAGACGCTGGCGCGCCGCTACGATGCGCGGTTGGTCGGGCTCGCACCCGAACGCGAGGCCCTCTACAGGGCGATCGACGCGCGGGTCGATCAGATGGTGGTCGACGGCCTCGAGGCCGAGGTGGCCGCGCTGCGAGCTGCGGGCTACCTGCCGCCGCTGCGGTCACAGCAGGCGATCGGCTACGCCGAGCTACATGCGGTGGCGGCCGGCGAGCTCGATCGCACCCGTGCAATCGAGCTAATCAAAAGGAATTCAAGGCATTACGCGCGCCGGCAGGTCTCGTGGTACCGCGGGGATGGCACGATCTCCTGGCACCCGGACCCCGCTGCCGTTGACCTCGACGACGTGGGGCGGTACCTAGCAGGCCCTGCTCGAGTTGATTAGCGCGCACCAGATGTCGACGACCGAACCGCCCCCGATTTCCGACCGCATGATCCTCGAGTTCGAGCGGCCGATCATCGACCTCGAAAAGAAGATCTCTGACCTCCGGAATCTCTCCACTGGTTCGGCGGGCGTGCCGCCCAATGTCGATTTCTCCTCGGAGATTCGTCGACTCGAGCAGAAGGCGAAGAAGCTTCAGAAGGAAGTCTTCGCGGATCTGTCGGCGCAGCAGAAGGTCCAGCTCGCGCGCCACCCCGGTCGGCCGTACATGATGGATTACGTCAATCTGCTCATGGACGACTTCATGGAGCTGCATGGCGATCGCGGCTTCCGCGACGATCCGGCGATCGTCGGAGGCATCGCGCAGTTCGACGATCTCGAGGTCCTCGTGCTCGGCCACATGAAGGGCCGCAACACCAAGGACAACGTCCACCGCAACTTCGGCATGGCGCGCCCCGAGGGCTATCGCAAGGCGACACGCTTGATGCGGCTCGCCTCGCGGTTCCGCCGTCCGATCATCTGCTTCATCGATACGCCGGGTGCGTATCCCGGCCTCGGTGCCGAGGAGCGCGGTCAGGCCGAAGCGATCGCGAAGGCGCTGCAAGTGATGTCGAGCCTCGAGTGCCCGATGATCTCGGTCGTCATCGGCGAAGGCGGCTCCGGTGGTGCGCTCGCGCTTGGCGTCACCGATCGGATCTTGATGCTCGAGTATTCGGTGTACTCGGTCATCTCGCCCGAAGGCTGCGCTTCGATCTTGTGGCGCGATCCTGCGAAGATCGCCGAGGCCGCGACGCAGCTCAAGCTCACCGCCCCCGATCTCTTCCACCTCGGCATCTGCGACGAAGTGATCAGCGAGCCGCTCGGTGGCGCGCATCGCAATGCCGCGCTGACTGCGGCGAAGCTGCGCAACGCACTCAAGTCGCACCTGAAGGAGCTGATCGACCTGCCGCCCGCAGAGTTGATCGAGCGCCGCTATCAGAAGTTCCGCAAGATGGGCAAATTCGTCGAAGCGGCGCAGTAGCGCATGTACTACGAGCTCGCTCTGATCTCGGTTCTGATCGCGGCCGGTTACTGGGGCTTGTACTTCGTGCGCTATCCCGGGCAGGGCCGCACGTACGGCCTGATGCAGGTCGGCGCGGCGCTCGCTGCGGGACTGGGGCTCTATCATCGCCGAGTAGGTGGTCCCACCTGGTACGGCGTCGCTGGCGCGGTTGGCGTCGGCGCAGGCGCCTGTTTGTTGCTCGTCGGGCCGCTCGTGCGCAGCGCGGCGCGTAAGTTCGTGGGCATCGAGCGCTTCGGTCTCGCCGAGAGGCTACTCGCGATCGCGGATCTACTCGCACCCGGCTCGGGCGTTGCCGAGGAGCGCCAGCTGCTCGTCGCGATGCGCGAGATTCGCGATGGCAAGATCGACCACACGCTCGTGGCGCTGGCGGCGGCACGGGAACACGCTTCGCCCGCCAAGCGACTCGCGATCGACGAGCGCACCGCGATGCTCTATCTCACCGCGTACCGCTGGGACGAAGCTATCGCGTACGCCGAGGAACACCTCTTCACGATCGAAGCATCGCGCGACGCGCAGCCGACCGCGTTGCGCCGCGCGCTCGGCATCGCGCCGCCGGTGTGGGTCGATCTCCTCGGCGCCTACGGCTACAAGGGCAACCTCGAGCAAGCCGCGCGCATGCTCGAGCGGCTCGAGGATGTCTGCGCCGGTCGCGACGATACGGCGATCTGGCTCCATCGTGGGCGCATGGTGTTTCTCGCGCTCGCCGGGCGCGTCGCGGCGGTCGAGCAGCTCACCAACAAACGATGGTCACGTCACATGAGTCGCGGGGCTCGCGCTTACTGGCTCGCGGTCGCCCACGAACGCAACGGCGATGCAAGCGGCGCCGAAATCGCGTACGCGAAGGCGCGCTCGAGCTCGCGCGGTCGTCCGCGCGAGTTGATCGATCAAGCGCTCGCGCACCTCCACGAGATCAATCCGATCGAGCTCACGCCGCTCGTGCAAGCGCTCGTGACGCGAGTCGAGGCTGCGCCCGCGCCGACCGTCCGGCTGCGCGAGCGCCCGCGCAGCCCGTGGGTCACGCGCGCACTGACCGCCTCGATGTTCGTGGCCGCCGGCGTGATGATGGTCGCCGTCGGTGATTCGACGGATCTCGGCGTCCTCGTGCGCAGCGGCGCGATGGTGCGTGGCTTCATCCACGCCAACGGCGAATGGTGGCGGCTCGTGAGCTGCAACTTCATTCATGTCGGTGGCCTGCACCTCATGATCAATGCCCTCGGCCTGTGGGTGCTCGGCAAGCTGTGCGAGGAGATGTTCGGGCCGGTGCGCACGCTCGCGATCTTCGGCATCGCTGGCATCGGCGGGTTTGTCGCGAGCTATCTCGCATCGCCGGTCGGCATCTCGGCGGGTGCCTCGGGCGCGATCTTCGGCCTGCTCGGCGCGGTGTTCGCCGAGCTCACCCTCCACAAGCAACAGCACCGCGCAGCGTGGGGCAGGGGCATGTGGGGCAGCCTCGCGGTCGTCGCGGTCGGTCAGGTCGGCATCGATTTCATGTACTCGGGCGTCACCGATCAGTACGCGCACGCGGGCGGGCTCGCGTTCGGTGCGTTGCTGGGTGCGCTGCTGTCGCCGCACTCGCGCTGGCAGAGGATCGCCGAGCCGGTCGCGCGCGGCCTCGCCGCGGCGTTCGTCGGCGCGTGCATCTGGGCCGCGGTGATGGTGGTGCGCACCCCGATCGCGAAGAGCCTCGGCACGCCGGATCACGCGATCTCGATCACCCCCGCTCTCATGATCGATGCGCCCGTGGGGTGGAAGTATGATGGCGATGCGCTCCACGATCCGGACGAGATGATCGAGCTACGGTTCACGACCTCGAATGCGGCGGCACCGTTCGAGGACTTCACGGCGCACGAGAAGGATCGCGTCCACACGCAGTTCGATCGGATCGCCCTCGCGACCGATCACGTGGTGCCGCTGCCGTCGGGCTGGCAGGGCAGCGAGCTCGCGGTCTCCGGCGAAGACGCCGACGGAGCCGGCGGTCGGCAGCACTATCGCATCGTGATCGCGGGCAAGGAGATGCAGGGCGGCGTCGTGCTCGTCAGCCTCGAGATCGCGGATTCGATGGCGCGCGCAGCGCCGGCGTTCTTCACCGCTCAGATCGCGTCGCTCACCACCGTTCGCAAGTAACTTGCGTTGCTCACGCTCGGGCGTAGGCTCGCGGAGTGCGGGCCGTGCTGTTGCTGGTCATCTTCGCTGCGCGGGCCTCCGCCGGTGACTGCTTCGCCGAGCTCGATGCGCGCCACATCGCGTACCAGCACGCCTCGCGACCGGGCATCCAGCTCGGCGTCGAGCTCACTGGCATGGTCGGCGGGGTCGAGCTGGTCTCGGACGACCAGCAACTCGTGATCGATTGCTCGCTCGCGGTGTCGCTCGATGAAGCGGGCAGGTACATCCACGCCCTCGGCATCGCGAAGGCGTCGTTCTCCTCGGCGTACGCGCGGCGCAACGTGCGCGGGACGAACCATCCGAGCAAGCACAACTACGGCCTCGCGATCGACGTCCACACGTTCACCGGGCCCGAGGTCGGCACGCTGCGCGTCGATCGTGATTTCGAACAGGGCCTCGGTGACGACATGGACTGTGTCGGCTCACCGCTGACACAGGGTGGCGCGGTGCTCAAGATCCTGCAGTGCCAGTTCGTGCGTTCGGGCTTGTTCTACCTGGTGTTATCGCCGGACTACGACGACGCGCACCACGACCACTTTCACCTCGAAGCTAAGCCGTGGGCGCAGCGCCCGGCGTTGCGCTCGGGGACGCCGGCGATTCACTAGCGGCACTGATTCGCAGCGCGACGAACAACACGCCGAGCGACCACGCGAGCCACGCGACGGCCCAGAACCACACACCCCAGGGGGCGTGGCTGCCGAACGTGTTGACCGCCATCTGCGTCGCATCCGAGGTCGCGGTCAGGTTGCCGCCGACGACCTGGACCGGGCGCAACAGCACGCGAATATCGAGTAACGCGTTGATGCATGCCTGTGCCGCGATGAAGTGCGCGACGAACACGCGCCAGCGTCCCGGTACCACGATCGCGATCGCGACCAGTGCGATCGCGATGCCCGAGACCGCGAGCTGACCGAAGTTGCCTTCCTGTGTCGTCGGCACGATCGCGAAGAACACGGTGACAAACATCAAGACCGCGATCGTGATCAGGGCCCAGCGCGCGCGCTTTGCGGTCGACGTGGCGACGAGGAGGACCGCGCCCCACAGCGGCGTGCCCATGTATCCCGCCGCCGCGATCGCGGCGGTGCCGCCGCTCGAGATCGCGTAGACCGCGTACGACAGGCCGCTCGTGTCCTTGTAGATCACGACATGATCGAGCTCGGCGCCGGTGCAGATCATCACGAGCCCGTGCGACATCTCGTGCAGCCACGTCGCGAACAGCTTGAACGGGTACGACAGCACCCCGCCGTGGGGCAGGTTCCAGAGCAGCAGCGATGCGAGTAGCGCGGTCGCGAGTGACCGGAGCTCGCGGCGCATTACGGCTTCGGCTCGTCAGGTTTTTCGATTGCTTTGTCTGGAGCTTGAGCCGGCTTCTCGGCTGGATCAAACATGCCGTGGAAGAACTGATGCGTGCGCGAACGAACGCGCGTCCCGAGCTTCACGAGGTCTTTCGGATCGAGGAGCTGCGCTAGCGCGTGACCGGGCGTTCGCGCGAGCGCCATCACGTCGGCGATGTGGACCGGTGCCGCGCCACCGCAGATCGCACCGATCACGGCACCGCAGATCGCGCCGACCGCAGCTCCGACGAACGGGATCAAGATCCATCCACGCGTGTGATCGGGCAGGTGACCGTTCGGAACCATCGCGATGATCACGAGCCCGATGCTCGCGACCGCATGCGCCTTTGCGGCGACCGCGATCGCATGGCGGCGGCCACCGATCTCGTCGACCGAGGCCCAGGCCGCGAGCCGGCCGATACCCGCCGCGGTGAGCACCGAGGCAACGCCCGCGAACACGGCCGTGAGCCGGAGGATCCGCATCATCTCGACACGCGGATCGGTCATCCCGAACCGGGCCAGGAGCCAGACCCCCAGCGCGAGGGCGGGAACCTCGATGACCGATCCCGCAAACAAGCCCTTGAAGAACCCCCAACGCGGGGGCGTTTGAAGTCGGATACTTACGGGTAAAGGGCTTGGGTTCCGCATCGCACCAGGCAGGGGCTCGAGGAAGGCCAACCGCCCGATTACCGTAGCATGTCCGCACAAAGCACTCGTTTGTCTCTGGTCTGTTGGGACCCACGAGCTCGACCGGTCCGTATACACTTTAGGGGTTCATTCCATGCCCGCCACAGCTGATCCCAATCGCTCATATGCCGCAGCGCACTTCGCGCTCGAGCTCGACGGTAAGGACTCGGTGGGCCTGTTCCGATCGATCGAGGGCGGCGGCGTCCGCGCCGATGTGATGACCTACCAGATGGGGCCGAACTACGATCGCTGGCGACAGCTCGGCAAGCCGAAGTTCGAGGACCTCAAGCTCCAGGTCGGAATGGCGATGGCCGAGCCATTCTACATCTGGATCTCGAACTTCTTCAGCGGCAAGGCCGCCCGCAAGACCGGCGCGATCGTCGCCGCCGACTTCTATTACAAAGAGCGCGCACGCCGAGACTTCTCGGAAGCGATGATCAAAGAGCTCACGTTCCCGAAGCTCGACGCCACCGACAAGAATCCGGCCTACATGACCGTGGCGCTGTCCGTCGAGGACATCGTGTTCAAGAAGGGCAGTGGCGAGAAGATCGTCCAGCCACTCGGCTTCAACAAGCAGAAGCTGTGGACCGCCGCGAACTTCAACTTCCGGCTCGACGGCTTCGAGTGTTGCCGCCGCGTGTCGAAGGTCGACTCGTTCACGGTCAAGCAGAACATCATCGAGCACAACGTCGGTGGCATGCGTGCGTCGACGAAGACGCCGGGCCCGATCGAGTTCCCGAATATCGCGTTTTATCTCCCCGAGGCCGACGCGCACCCACTCCACGATCACGCGATGAAGCGGATCAAGGCCGGCGAAGTCCCGGGTCGCCTGCACGGCTCGCTCGAGACCTACGATCACGACCACCGCACGCTATGCACGCTGGAGTTCTTCGGCGCGGACATCGTCTCGGTCACGCCCGATCGTTCGGATTCATCCTCGGAAGAGATCAAGATGTCGAAGGTCGAGCTCTATACCGAGAAGATGTCGTTCACGTACCACCAGATTCCCGACGTCTAGGTCGGCCGGTTGACTAGCTCGCAGCGACTTCGTTGCGGAGCGAGTACCAGCGCTTGATCGCTTCGGCCTTCGCTGAATCGAGGAGCTCCGTGACGGCTTCGAGCTCGTCCGGATCTTCTGCAGACGCGAAGGCTCCGACGGGAGTCAGCACGAAGGCGAGCACATCGCGTGCGCTGCGCGGATCCGGCTGGAAGCTGCTGCTGTAGAGAGTTTCGCCCACGGCTTCACCCTCGCCCCTGCGATCAGGCCGGGCAAGTTTTCGTGCTTAACTGCCGGGCGATGGCTCGCTCGAAGGTCGCCGTAATCAAGACGAAGCCAGAGACGATCCTCGACGATATCGATCGCTTGCACGATCTCGCGGGCGTCGAGCGGGCGCTCCCCAAGGGCGTGCTGACGATCCTCGAGAACAACGTCTCGCGGCACTTCCCGTTTCCCGCCGCGAACACCACGCCGTGGCAGCTCGAGGGAGAGATCCGGAGCCTGCGCGCTCGCGGCTACGCCGATCTTGTCTGCGTCCAGAGCAAGGGCGAGGACCTCGACGGTTATCTGCCGATCTTCAAGCAGTACAAAATCCCGGTTCGCTCCAACTTCAAGCCCGAGGACATGACCTGGTCGGTTTACCGCCCGAAGGCGAAGATGCACGTCCTGGACGAGATCTTCCCCGAGGGCATCCGGATCCCCGATGCGTTTCACGGCGCGAACATCGTCCATCTACCGACGGTGAAGTGTCACATCGACACGACGACCTCGGGCGCGATGAAGAACGCGTTTGGCGGGCTACTCGACGCGAAGCGCCACTCCACGCACTCCTGGCTCCACGAGACGCTCGTCGACCTGCTCGCGATCCAGAAAGAGATCCACGCGGGGCTGTTTGCCGTGATGGACGGCACGACCGCGGGTGACGGGCTTGGACCTCGCACGACGCGCCCGGTGACCAAGAACGTGATGCTCGCATCCGAGGATCAGGTCGCGATCGATTCGGTCGCGGCCTCGATGATGGGCTTTGATCCCATGGCGCTGACGTTCATCCGGCTTGCGGACGAGCAGGGCCTCGGCCATGGCAAGCGCGAGGACATCGAGATCGTGGGCGATGTCGAGCTCGCGAACCAGAAGTGGGGCTTCTCGGTCGGTGACCACGGCGCGCTCGGGAAACTTCAGAAGCTGCTGTTCCGCACGTCCCTGGTGAACCTGTTCGCCGCCGGCTCGGAGGCCTATCACGATCTCTACCGATGGCCGATGTACGACCGTCGCGTATTCGAGCAATGGAAAGAGCAGAGCGAGTGGGGCCGGCTGTTCGACCGCTACCAAGCGATGGGCACGCTGGGTGACGGAGGATAGCGTCGCGATGCGCGCCGCCGGTAGCTCTACGCTTCAGCATCGACGATCGCGCGTAGCTTCTCGACCGCCTGCGCGTGTAGCCGGCTCGCCCACGACTTCGAGATGCCGAGCTCGGCGCCGGCCTCGAGCAGGTTCTTGCCCTCCCAGTAGTGCTTCTTCATCAGCGCTTGCTCCTTCTCGGGAAGCCGATCGATCGCGGCGCGGATCTTTAGCGACGCGCGCCCCGAATCGATCGCTTGATCGGCGCTCGGCGTCGCTTCGTCGGGACGATCGAAGCCCTTGTCCTGCATCGCTTCGAGCGAGGTCACGTACATTGTCCGGATCGCGGCAAGCTCGCTCTTGACCTGCGCCAATGCCTCGGCGCCTTCGGCCGGTTTCACACCTTGTTGTGAGGCACCGGTTTCGCGCTCGGCGCGATGTTCCAAGAAGTCATTCGCGGCGCGCAGCGCGACGAGCTTGGCCCAGGTCCGGCGGGGCAGGTGCGAGGCCTTGCGCAGGCCATCGACGATCGAGCCCTGCACTCGGTACCAGGCGAACGTCGAGAACGAGGCGCCCCTCGCGGGATCGAATCGCTGCGCCGCTTCGGCGAGGCCTGCGTTGCCGAGCGCGATCAGCTCGTCGAGCTCGACATGCTCGCGCACGCGCGGAAAGATCATGTGGGCAGCCTTTTTGGCGACATCGAGATGCTGCTCGACGAGCCGCGCACGCTCCACCGGATCCACGAGTCGACGCTAGCACGTGTTAGCCTGCGGCCGTGGGTGTGTTCACCGCGCTCGGCGAACCCGAGTTGAAGGGGCTCGCAGCGGCGTTCGAGCTCGGGACGGTGCAGGGCTGGAAGACGATCGCCGCGGGCACGATCAACACGAACCTCGCGCTCGAGACCGAGCGAGGCAGATTCTTCATCCGGCTCAACGAGGGCAAGGCCGAGGCCGATGTCGCGTGGGAGGCGCGGCTCGTCACGGCGCTCGCGGCCGCCGGCGTCCCGGCGCCACCTCCGATCCTCGCGCGCGATGGCCGGCCGTATGCGGAGTGCCTGCGCAAATGGGCAAGTGCCTTTCCGTGGCGCCCGGGACATCACCTTGCCGCCGATCAGATCACTCCCGCGATCGCGGCGACCGCGGGTGCTGCGCTCGCGCAGCTGCACGTCGCGGGACTGGCGCTGCCGGCCGCGTGGCACCGCGGCAGCATCTACGATCACGATCATCTCGAGACCCGGTTCGATCGGTGCGCGCATGTCGATGACAAGGCGCTGACCCACGCGTTCGCGATCATTCGCGAAGAGCTCGCGATCGCCAAGGCGTCGCTGGCGATCCGCAAAGCGGCGACGCACGGGATCATCCACGGCGATCTGTTTCGCGATAACGTCCTGTGGCAAGGCGGGCAGCTCTCCGCGATCCTCGATTTCGAGCAGGCCTCCGGCGGCAGCTTGGCCTACGACCTCGCGGTCGCGATCAACGATTGGTGCTGGACTGGCAAACCCGAGATCGAGCTCGCGAGCGCGCTCGTCGCCGGCTATCAGCGGGTCCGACCGCTCACGGCCGCAGATCTCGCGGCGCTCCCCATCGAGCTCCGGGCCTCGGCGACGCGGTTCACGCTCACGCGCATCACGGATGTCTATTTGGCAAGGGTCCCGAACCCGGAGAAAGACTTCCGTGCCTTTCTGGCGCGAGCAGAAGCATGGCGAGGCCCAGCACTTGGCCTACTCACGTCGTCGGTGTAGCTTCCGCGCGCTGGCTTCATTTCTGCACATGTCAAAGCTCGAGCACGTGATCAAACTTCCTGCGCTTCTCCTCTTCGTCGGCCTATCCACTGTCGGTTGTGCCGCGAAAGTCGCGTACGTTCCCGGCACGCGGATTCCGTACTCCGATAACAACAAGAGCGTCCTCGAAGCGATCGAGGATTATCGCCTCGCAGTGGAGCGCGGCGACGCCGACGGCTTGATGCTGATGGCGAACAAGCAGTACTGGGAGGATTCGGGCACGCCGACCGGCAGCGACGACTACGGTTATGAAGGCCTGCGCAACGTCCTCCTGACCCGCCTCGGTCGCGCCAGCGATATCCGCTACTCGATGCGCTACATGGAAGTCCGCCAGACCTGCAGCGCGGGCAATCTCCACGCGGGCTGTCGCGCGGCCGTCGACGTGTTGATCGATGCGAGCTACACGATCACCGACGTGCTCGGGAAGCCGAAGCGTCCCGACAAGCGCGACCAGAACGAGCTCATTCTCGAGTACGACGGTCACCGCTGGCTGTTCGTCAGCGGCATGTAAGCGTTCTATAAGTGGCCGGCCGCGCCGGCCAGGCGATCAAAATCGAGCCGCTTCTGCCAATCATCCGCGAGCAAGTGGTCGGTCTCGTTCGTCTCCGCGCCGCGCATCGCCGCGATCGCGCGCTGGACGCGCTGCGGTTGGTGCGCACGGTAGCCGGCGACCGCAAGCCGGCGAGCCGCGAACCGCGTGAAGCTCGGGCCCGGTAGGCCTGTCACGAGCGCGGTATCGAGCTCGCTGGCGGCGGCCTCGTAGTTGCCCGCGTTCGACTTTTGGAGGCCGAGCAAGTAGTGACCGAGGCCGAGGTCTGGCTCGGCGACCGTGGCCGCGGTCGCACTCGCGATGACGGAATCGATCTTGCCGAAGAAGTAATCGCGCAGTGCGGGCCCGGCGGGACCTTCGTGATGCAGCGCGAACGATTTCGCATCGAGCTGGCGGCGCTCGTCCGCGTTGAGCGGGAGTAGACGCGCTTGATCGATCAGCGCGAGCTTGGCCGCCTCGGTCTCGGCGCGGCCGGCCATGTGCTCGAGCGCTTCGGCGCGCAGCGACGACGTGACCGCCTTGTCGCCAGCAATACCGGTCCACAGCGAGCGTGCCTCGGTGAGCTCGGCAGCATCGCCGATCGAGAGCATGTCGCCGAGCTCGATGCGGTGGCGCGGTTCGTCGGGGGCATCGGCACAGACCACGCGCATGAGCTTCACGGCTGCCGGCCGATCGCCGCGACCGAGCGCGACGGCGGCTTGATCGCGACGCGCAGCGATCGCGTGAGGGCAGGGCCGCGCGAACACGCTGCCGCCGCGGAAGCGCTCTTTCGTTCCTTCGATCACCTCGGGCGGTAGCGTGATCGCGGCGATCATCTCGCGCCACTCGGCCTCGAGCGTGGCGAGCGGCTTGGCGTAGACCTCGGCGAACTCGCCGCCGCTGCGATACAGCGCGCGCAACTTCTCGGCGCCATAGTTCTCGAGCAGGAAGTGCAAGAACGAGCCAGCGGTCTGATAGCTGCGCGCTGGCGAGACCGTGAAAAAGTTGATCGAGAGCAGCTCGCGGATCGAGGGCGACACGCCCATCACCTGCATCACGCGCACGGCCTCGTGCGGCGACAAGCGGTCGTACCCACCCGGCCAGTCGAGCGCGACCGCGAGGCCCTCGACGAGCCCGGGGCTGATGAACACGCCGTGCTTGGTCGCGAGGCCGAAGATCGGATCGCCGAACGCGCTCGCGACGACGTGCGCGATCTCGTGGCGCAGCGACGTATGCGGGAACGCGCGATGATCGATATAGATCGCATGGCGCCACGGCTTGGCCATCTCGACATTTCGCGCGCCAAACAGTTGCGCCTTCTGTTCGCCGTTGGCGAAGTAGTATGACTCGAGCTTGCCCTCGGGCGCCGCGCCGATAAGCGCGACGACTTCCGCGTAGCGCAGCTCGTGATCCTCGGCGATCAAGGCGAGATCCTTCTCGATGTCGGGGATCTTCGCGTAATAGATCGTGAAGTGTGCGGTCTCGAGCCGTCCGCCGAGCGCGGCCTGGATATCTTCGGCGTCGACCGCGTAGCCGAGCGTGCCGGCATGGGTGCGAAGCACGATCGCGGCTGCGGCTGCGACGAGCGCCACCACGAGGAGAGCGAGTGGCTTGCGATTCGGTCGCGCCGCGCGCGCGATGCGATAGCTCGGCACGTCGAACCTCGTGGCGACGAGCCCGACGATCGCTGTCACGGCCGCGAGTTGCTCGAGCCGCGACCACACCAGCGGCATGCCGAGCTTGATGTTCTCGTCGTACATGTTGCCGGGGAAGTAGCCGATGAGCGGGTTGTAGATGAACACCGGAGGCTGGCGATAGAACCGCCAGAACCCGGCGACCGCGAAAACGACGATCGGCAGCACGACCGCGAACCAGGTCGAGCGATGCGGATACCAGTGCTTCGCGGTGCGCTGGCCAATGACGACCGTCAAGACGTGACCGATCGCCGCACCGAAGATCGCACTCGGTAGTGGCAACAACGCGAACGCCCGTAGCCCGAACACCCAATCGCACGTCGGTGCCCAGATCCCGTGAAGCGCCGCGGCGATGCCAGGAACGATCACGATCGTCGTGGCGAGCGCACATGCACGTCCGACACCTCGCACGAGCCGACGGACGGGATACCCAGCCCCACCGTCAACGGTCTGTGCCTGCCGCGCACGGGCGGCCCCGAGATCGAGGCCGCACACGACGCCGAACACCGCGACGACGAGCGCGTGCTCGAAGCCGAGCACTCCGAACAGGGGCACGAGCCACGACCCGAACCCGAGCGCCACGGCAAGGCCGAGCCAGATCCACCCACGTAGCATCATCACGAGTGCGCCATTCGGGTGTTAGAGTCAGCCGTGGCCGAGGAACCGAGCAGCGAACGTCGCAGCACGACGCGGCGTCCGATCGAGCTCAAGGTCGAATACAAGCGGCTCAACACGTTCTTCGCCGACTACACCAAGAACATTTCGCGCGGCGGCACCTTTATCAAGACAGCACGCCCGCTGCCCATCGGCACCGAATTTTTGTTCAAGCTTTTCATTCCAGGTCGTGACGAACCACTGACGATCCACGGTGAAGTTCAGCGTATCGTGACCAACGAAGATGTCGATGGCGACGGGACGCCCGATCAGGGCATGGCGATTAAATTCGTGTATCGCCAGGGCGATTCGCAGCCAGAGATCGCGCGCACCGTCGAGGCCATCATGAGCCACAGCCTCGGACCCCGGCTCTACTCGCGTTTGATGGACGTCGCTCAGAACAAAGATAAGAAGAAAGCCAAGAAGGAGAACGGCTAATGCAGGTCAGTCGCTTCTTCCGCTATCTCGCGCCGAACCTCATCACGTTGTCGTCGATGATCTTCGGGTTGGTCTCGCTGTGGTCGAGCCACAACGGCGACACGCCGCTCGCGGCCTGGATGATCATCTACGCGGTCCTCACCGATCGTCTCGATGGCCTGACCGCGCGCGCCCTCAAGGCGACGAGCGAGCTCGGCATGCAGCTCGATTCGTTCGCGGATGCACTCAACTTCGGCATCGCGCCCGCGTACATGCTGCTCTGCTATCTCGAGCGCCGGCCCGACTTGCCGTATCACGACGGCGGCACCGCGCACTATTTACTCTTCGCCGCCGCCGGCGCGTACATGCTGTGCGCGATCTTCCGGCTCGCGCGTTACAACATCATCGCCGACGACGAAATCCCGACGAAGATCTTCTTCGGCTTTCCGACCACGCTGACCGGCGGCCTGATCGCGATCTGGATGCTCGTGCTGCTCAAGTACGATCCGATCCAGTGGTCGACCGCACCGTTCGGTGGCGCACGACTGTTCGGCGATCATCTGCAGACGCCACTCGCCGTGTGGAAGTACCTGCCGATCGCGCTCGTGGTCGGCGGTTACCTGATGGCATCGTCACTGCCGATGCCGAAGGTCGGCATGACGAAGAACAAGATCGTCGGCTTTTCGCTGCTCGCGCTCGTCGCGATCGGCTACGTGTGCGGCTTCGCGATGCACTACCCGGAGATCTGCTTCTGGATGCCGACGGGCTGGGCGCTGATCTTCCTGATCTGGGGCCAGGTGTCATCGACGGCACGCGGGATGGCACCGCCCGCATTGTTCCCGAAGAAGAAAGACGGCCAGACCCTCGAGCGTGCGCAAGAAGACTTGCCGGATGTCGTGTTCGACGAGAACCAGAGCCCGCCGGGCTAATGCCCGTGACCGCCGCCTCCGGTGGTCTTCATCTCGGCGGCCGGAACCATGGCGACTAGGGTCGGCATCGCTCCAGCTCACGCGTGGTCCTGGTCGCCGATCCTCTGAACCGGCATTCGAGCCCGGCGCCGGCGGTTAGCTTTTCCAACAACCTGCCTTCGCCAACACCGTCCAAAAAGCGTTTCATGAACGGGACGATAGCCGGAGGCTGCTCGATAGCGATCCCAATCCACCCTCGCGTCTGGACATCGTGGAGGGGCGGATGTTACTCAACTGTCACCCGGGGGTTTAGCTCAGTGGGAGAGCATCGGCTTTGCAAGCCGAGGGTCTGGGGTTCGATCCCCCAAACCTCCACGGTAGTTACAAGATTCTGGAAGCGGCTAGTCACCAATTAGTCACCGACAGCGGGACGCGCCGGGCTCTTCGGCTCGGCTTTTCTCCAGATGCGGGCAGTCCGGTTTCTTGGTGAGTGAAACTGAACGGGCTAGGGCTCGTGTGCGCCTTTACCGCGGCCAAAGGAGTGAGGTACGCTTCGAACGCCCAGCGGATAGTGAGCGCGCAATTTTTACGGGATGTGATTTCGCGTCCACCTAACGCTCCGCAGTATTTACGTATCCGCTGGGCACCCTATGTCGATCTTCGTTGCGAGAAGGCCACGACTGATATTCCGCGACCTGCACAGCGCCGGCGATGTGTGTGCTGGGCTCGGCATCTCGTTGCCATCGTTGCCGGGGTTCGTTGCGCAGAAGAACAAGCACTACCGTGCATTGCACCTAGTTAAGAAGAATGGGGGCGGAGCGAGACTTGTCTACCAGGTCGGCGCGTCGCTTCGCCGAGTGCAACTTGAGATCAATGAGTCCCTTCTCAAGGAAGCTGTTGTCCATGACGCCGCGCATGGGTTTGTGCGAGGACGGTCGACGGTAACGAACGCGCGCCAACATCGTCAGGCAGAACAGCTTCTCAACGTAGATATCGAGGACTTCTTCGGGCGTTTTCGCTTCGACATGGTGCTCGACTATTTCTTGAGCCTTGGAACCGCAGAGGAGGCAGCACGAACGCTCACGGAGTTGGTGACGCTTGGCGAATCGTTACCTCAAGGCGCTGTTACGAGCCCGCTGCTGTCAAACGCCATATCCCATGGCGTGGATGTGGCGTTAGCCGCGCTCGCTGCCCGAGTCGGGTGCGTCTACACTCGCTATGTTGATGATCTGACGTTCTCAGGCGCGGAGACGCCAACGATAGAGAGCGTCACGGCCGTCCTCAGAGGTTCGGGCTTTTCGATCAACAAGCGGAAGACGAAGCTTAGGAAGCGAAGTCAGGCTCAGTACGTCACGGGACTCTCCGTTGCTTCGCCGTCTGGTCCACGTTTGCCAAAGCGCATGCGACGGATGCTTCGTATGGAGCTGTACTATGCGAATCGGTTCAGCGTTGACGCTCACGTTGCTCGACGGGGAAGAGCTGCGGAGGAATGGCTTCACTGGGTCGACGGAACTCTTGCCTACGCTTTCTCAGTTGAGCCTGAGTGGACGAAAGCGCTCATCAAGGAGTTCCCCGATGGAGTGCCAGACCGCTGGGCTCCGAGAACGCAATGATGAGGATCTGCGTTATTGCAACGGGTTGGGGAACACAGGCAGGGGGAATCAACGCTTTCAATACGCCGTGGACGACAGCGCTCGCGAATCAGCCGAACGTCACAGTTGAATGCATTCTGACAACTCAACCGACAACGGTTGAGACTAGCGTCGCCATTCAAGTGGTCGACGGGCGTCAAAGCCCGAATGACATCGTCGACGAAATCCAGCGCATGTATTCCGAGCGACAGCGCCCCGATTGGTGGATCGGTCACGACGTCTACACCGGCGAACTAGCGTCTGCGTGTCGTCGCGGATATGAGTTGTGTTGCGTCGTCAACCACATGGACTTCAAGAGCTACAAGGTCCTGGAAGGGTCAGCCGATGCCAATGCGAAACTTGCGCGGCAACGAACAGTTTTCGGCAGCGCTGATCTAGTTCTGGCGGTTGGTCCGAAGCTCGCCAATTCCGTCATCGATCTGACGACGGCCCCAATTTCACAGCTCCTGCCCGGCTATGACGACGTCGCACCCTCAGCGCAACCCACACGCTTTTCCGTTCTCGTATCCGGGCGGCTTTCACATGAGAACGACCAGCTAAAGCAGTTCCGCGCCACTGTGCTTGCGTTCGCGGACTGTGTGCGTAGTGCGGCTCTTGGTGACAGCCCGGTCCTCACCCTGATGGGCACTGATGACACCGTCGTGCGCGATCTTCGAAGAGAAGCGGACGCCCGCGCAAATCGCGCATGCCTTTTGGAGAGCCACGACTTCACCGGTGACCGGGACGCGTACAACGAAGTCCTTCGTCGCCAGTCAGTGGTTGTTGTCTCCAGTCTATACGAGGGGTTCAGTCTCGTTGGATGGGAAGCACTTTGCGCTGGTGTTCCAGTCGTTCTCTCGCGGAACACGGGATTGTGGATGTTTGCTCAGGACATGTTCCCGTCAGCGGTTCTCGGAGTCGAAATTCTCGGTAAACCATACACGGGGCAAACCGAAGAACCGCCCAATGAGGCGGATGTCGCAGAGCTCGCAAGTGCTTTAGCAAGAGGCTATCGTGATCGGGTTGCGCTTCGAGGTTCAGCTGATGATGCACGAACCGTTATCGCCGCCAGATTCGCCTGGGAGACCTCTGCGAGAGCAACGGTATCCCATCTCAAGACGTACTCAGAGGAGAGGTTCTACGGCGCCATCTGCGCGGACACCGGTGATGAGCGCGCCGCGGCGGTGCTCGTGTCCCCCTTGAGTAAATTCCCCGAACTCCTTGCACAGCTGGACGCAGTTCGTCGCTCGGGAGTCGTTGGGGAGCAAGACAGCGCGGCATTGCAAACGGGAGATTTGGCTGCCGTCTCGGATGAGTGCCTGTCTCGGGTTGTCGAACGTTGGAGTGATATCGAGTGGGAACTGTACTGTGCGGCTCAGGAGCGAACTCCGGCGAGAGCGATAAGTTCGCTTGTCGGCATAGTATTGTCCGGCAAGCAGCGTGAGATGCACACTCTGTACTGCGAGGATTCTCTTGCGGCGGCAGTTGGCGATGCAGTGAGGGAGGCCGTTGAGCGGACACGCAGGCGTCGGATCCCGAAAACAAGGATCATCACGCCTAGCCAGCGATTGCGCCGCATGGTCGAGGGTATCGCGTCGAGAGTCGTGGGCGTCTACCGCAGTGGCGACCGCCCGGTATGGCTTCGATTGCTGGACCCGCATCTTCGAGTAATCGTCGATACCGAGCGAGAACGATTCGTCTGGAGACGGGAAACGATGGAGTGAAACGGATCCTCTCGCGTTGAGTTCGAAGACCGACCTGAAGCTCGTGGCTTGCCATGCAGGCGAAGACGATCTCGCAAGTGTGCTCCGCGCTAATTGCGTCCAATCCAAAACGTCGACGAACGAGTATTGGGAGTGCAGAAGCAGTTCGTTCGAATGCGTTCGTGCGGCACGAAGGGCTCCGGCTTTAAAGATCAGTCGTTGTTCACCCGGACATTCGCTGCACCGCCGCGGGTAACTCCGGGCGCGTGGCGTCGCGAGAACGTTGCGCGGTAGCGAGGCTGTCAGTCGACGCATTTCCCAGTAGGCGCACGCAGCGTTGGAAAACCGAGCAAGCCCGAAGATCGACTCGCGGAAACGCTTGTGGCGTACCTGTTCGATCACGGCCTCAACCCACTCACCCAGCCGTTGGTAGGAAGCATTCGGCCGGATCTGTTAGACGCCCACTCGCAGTTCTCGTTCTACGTCGAAGCGAAGCAATACATAAAAGCGAACCCGGGCTACTTGCTCGAAGGAATGTAAGCGCTGTGCAAACCCCACGTTGTGATTCCGCGTGCAGGGCGCCGAGGCTACGGCATGCGAAAGCCCGAAGAAAGAGACGAGCTAATACGAGTGGTTCAGCAGCGCGGCGAGGCGGTGTCGAGGGTCGCGACACGGCTGGGGATCCCGGTGTCGACGGCGCAGCGCTGGATGCGCAACATATCGG
>JAYVLQ010000132.1:0-33113 GCA_043759355.1 Kofleriaceae bacterium | reverse complement strand
CCGGTTGCGTCGATCTTCGACGGTGCCGACCAGTTCGACGCCCAGTTCTTTGGCTACACCCCGCGCGAGGCCGTGCTCATCGATCCCCAGCACCGGGTGCTGCTCGAATGCGCGTGGGAAGCGCTCGAACACGCCGGCTACGATCCGCATCGCAGCGATCGTTCGATCGGTGTGTACGCCGGCGCGTCGATGAACACGTACCTCCTTTACAGCGGCATGTTGTCTCAGCTGAGCCGCGACTGGGTGCTGACGCTGTCGGCGAGCGACAAGGACTTCCTCGCGACCCGGATCAACTACAAGCTGGATCTGAAGGGTCCCGGGCTCACAATCCAGACCGCCTGCTCGACCTCGCTCGTGGCCGTTCACGTCGCGTGTCAGAGCTTGCGGCTAGGCGAGTGCGACGTGGCGCTGGCCGGTGGCGTTTCGGTCAAGGTCCCGCAGAAGGCCGGATACGTGTACCGGCCCGGAGGCCTGTTCTCAGCGGACGGTCACGTACGTGCCTTCGATGCCAAGGCCACCGGTACCGTGTTCGGCAGCGGCGCCGGGCTGGTCGTGCTCAAGCCGCTCGACGACGCTCGGCGCGACAACGACACCATCTACGCGATCATCCGCGGCTCGGCGATCAACAACGACGGCGCCGCAAAAGCGAGCTACACGGCACCGAGCGTGCGCCGCCAAGCGGACGTCATCGTCGAGGCGCTCGCGAACGCCGGCGTCGAGGCCGAAACGGTGTCGTACATCGAAACGCATGGAACCGGCACGCCGCTGGGGGATCCGATCGAGGTCGCGGCGCTCACTGCGGCGTTCCGTACGAGCACGTCGAACAATGGGTTCTGCGCGATCGGTTCGCTCAAGACCAACGTCGGCCACCTCGAGGCGGCGGCCGGCGTCGCAGGCCTGATCAAGGCGACGCTCGCGCTGCATCATCGGCGGATCCCAGCGAGCCTCCACTACGAAGCGCCGAACCCGGAGATCGACTTCGCGAGCTCGCCGTTCTACGTCGCCGCGACCAGCATGGCCTGGCCGGGCGGCGCGACGCCGCGACGTGCGGGCGTCAGCGCGCTGGGCGTCGGCGGGACGAACGTCCACGTCGTGCTCGAGGAGGGCTCGCGCTCTCCCGCCGCCAACCGCGTGCGTTCGCACGAGTTGCTCGTCTTGTCGGCCCGGACGGAGACCGCGCTCGCCGAGCTCCGCACGCGCCTGTCGGCGTGGATGGAGCGCGCCGACGAGGCCGATCTTGCAGACGCTGCGTATACGCTGCAAGTCGGGCGCAAGCGCTTCGACGTGCGCGACTTCGTCGTCTGTGAATCGCGCGCGGACGCGATTCGCCAGCTCGCCGGCCTCGGCGCGCCGCACAAGGCTCGCAGAAACTCGTCTCGCCGCATCGCGTTCGTATGTGCGCGCCAGCCGCGCAACTGGAGCGCGGCGGCCGCGCTGTTCGACACAGAACCGCGCTTCCGTCAGGCGATCGAGGCAGCCTGCGCCGCCCTGGCACGGCACCCCGGGGCACAGCATCTCGGGTTCGACGCCAGCGCGAGCTTGTGGACCGACGGCGCGCTGCGTGCGCGCGCCGCCGAGCGCATCGGGCAGCCGCAGCTCGATGCCGTCACCACCGTCATCGCGCAGGTCGCGCTCGGCGCGCTCTGGGAATCGTGCGGGATCCGCGCGGACGTCGTGGTAGGCGACGGGATCGGCGAGCTCGCCGCGGCATGTTTGGCAGGCCGGCTCGCGCTCGGCGACGCTTTCGCGATCATCGTCGACGGCGTTGCCCCGCTTGCGCCGTCGAGCACCAGCTCGCAGGTCAGAGTGTTCTCCGCGGAGATGGCGAGTGCCCTCGCCGACGAGCCCTTGATCTTTCTCGAGCTCGGAGCGTCGAGTGATTGCACGCGACAGCTCGGCCGAGCGCCGTGCCTGTCCTCACTGCCTGACGACGATGCCCCGCCGTCGGCACATCTCATGACGGCCCTCGGGCGGCTGTGGACCGAGGGCGCCGAGATCGATTGGGAGGGGGTCCAAGCAGGGCGTGCGGCGCGTCGGATCGCGTTGCCGACGTACCCGTTCGAGCGTAAACGATTCTGGTTCGAACCCGGCTGATCGGCCCTGAATCCCGTCGGTCGCGTCAGTCGAGGAGCTGTTCGAGCTTTTTCGTGATGAAGCGACGCTCGGTATCCGTCGCGCAGAGCTCGAGGGCGCGACGGTACTCGGCACGCGCAGTCCGGATCTCGCCGAGCTGCACCTTGAGGTCCGCCGTGGCCGCCGCGAGTGCGGGACTCGCACCGAAGCGCCTGTCGCTGGCGAGCGCCTCGACCGCGTGGAGGCCGTCGCGCGGCCCTGTCGCCCTTCCGATCGCGATCGCGCGATGAAGCGCGGCGACCGGCGATGGATGGAGTTCCAAGAGCTTGTCGTAGAGCGCGACGATCCGCGTCCAGTTGGTTGCGTCGTAGGTTCGCGCGCTCGCGTGCGCGCCGGCGATGGCCGCCTCGAGGTGAAAGGTCGTGAGGGAGGTGTCCCCTACCGAGCGGCCTAGCTGCGCGAGCCCGCGCTCGATCATGTCGCGGTCCCAGCAGGTCCGATCCTGGAGGTGAAGTGGAACCACATCTCCGCTGGCATCGATCCGGGTGATCGTCCGAGCCCGCTGAAGGAGGAACAGCGCCTGCAATGCATGACAACGCGGCGTCGCATGTGGGCTCGCGAGCACCATGTCGAGGAGACGGATCGCCGCAGCGCACAGGTCTTCATCGGACTGCGCCGGACCGTGCTCCGCGTTGTAGCCGTCGAAGAAGATCTTGTGGAGCGTCCCGAGGATGCGCTCGACACGCACTGCGATCTCGTCGCCCGGGTTGAGCTCGATCGCGTGTTCGCGCAACGCCTGGCGCGCCCGCGCCAACCGCTCGATCACGTCGGATACCTCGACGCCGAGCGCGCGCGACAGCGCCGGCAGCGGGAATCCACACACCGTCCGCAGCACGAGCGCGGGCGCGGCATCAGCGGGCACCACGGGGTGACCGCACACCAGCATCGTCAGCAGCAGATCGCGGTCCGCGACCGCCTGGTTTCGAGGCGTCGCAGGATCGACGCCCGCGTCGAGAACGACCGCCTCACGACGGCCGAGCGCAGCGATTGATCGATCCCGTGCAGCCCTGAAGAGCCGCGCGTGGCGTACCTCGTCCAGTTCGGGAACCGCACCCGGCGGGTCCGTGAGGACCGCGACCACCGCTTCCTGAACCGCGCCGTCGATGATGTCGAGGTGCGGCGCACCGAACATGGTCAGCAACGTGGCGGTGATCGCCGGTCCCTGATCGCGGTACAGCTGGTCGAGCGGGGCAAAAGGTGGAAGCTCGGACGTGGGCACCGGTCGAATCTACCAGGATCAGTGCGCGGACCCCGAGCCCTCGGGGCCGTCGGAGACGAACGGCGGTAGGTCGATCTGGATGGTCGCCGCTTGCTGTTCGGGCGCGGGCTGGAGGGTGACCGGCTTGCAAAACGCGGGCAGCGAATCACCATGGCGCTCGCGATATCCCATCATCACCATCATGCCTTTCACTTCGACGGGAAACGGGATGGCGCACATGGAGTAAGCGCCGGGGCGCACCGTGCTGAACTTAGCCGTCGCCATGGATGCGAGCACCCACTGGGAGGCACCCGGCCCGACCGTGGCAACCTTGAGCGCGAGGTCGTTGCTGGTCGTGGCGGAGATCGAGCCGCTGAGTAACCAGACGATCGCCATCCCGACGGTTCCGGTGCGCGGGGTGAGCGTGACACTGAGGGTGAGCGATCCGGGATCGATGTCGAGGTCGAGCGTGACCTGCTGGCCGGCGGGGACCTCGACCTGCTTCGAGTAGAAGTGGAGCCCGGTCATCGGCATTCCGACGGTGGCCGAAACGTTGTACGTACCGGGGGCGAGGCGATCGAACCGATAGCTACCATCGGGGCCGGTCACCACCGTGTACGTCGAGCCCGGCGAGCTCGTGGGCTGGCAGGCAACCATCATCCCTTCGGTTGGCTTGCCTCCCTGTCGCAGTACGCCGGCGAGCGAGCCCGTCGCCTCCAACGTGAGCACCAGCTCGGTTTGATCGGGCATGACCGTCGGAAGTCGCAGTGGGCGCGATCGACCGAGCGTCTCGTGCTCGGCCACGATCGATAGATCGCCTTCGCCAAGCCCGGTGAGCGAGAAGGCACCGTTGGCATCGGTCGTGTCTTGCTTGGTCCCCGCGCTCATCGGGCCGACCTGCGCCGCAGAGGTCGTACCGGTGCCTACGATGCGCCGCCCAACATAGACGATGGCGCCAGGGACCGGCCGTCCGGACGCGACCACGGTGCCCGCGATCATGCGCCCCTTCGTGACCGTGATCGTACCGACGTCGGTGATCTTGCCTGACGCCACGGTGACCCCGACGGTGCGGCTCTGGAACGTCGGACCACGGACGGTCAACTCGTACGTCTGTGGCGCCATCCCGTCGAGCTGGAACGTTCCGTTGCCCGCGTTGAATGCTTGCGTGCTCGTCGGAGGACCGATGGTGAACATGGGCGGGTTCGTGCCATCCGTGAACGCGACCGTGCCTTTCACGCCACCTTCGGGCTGGAGCACGATCTTCACGTTGGTGTCCCCGGTGGTCGCCTCGACGCTCGGCTGCCCGCGGCCGGTCGAGTGCGCGAGAGCGGCGGAGATCTCGTATCTGCCATGCGCGAGTCCGGTCAGCGTGAACTTGCCCGCGGAATCGGTGAGCTCCTCGGGAAACCCGCGCAGCCGCCACTGCCCGACGTCGATAGACGCGCCTCCGGCGAGGCTGGGGCCCGCCGAGACCTGGATGCCTTCGAGCGGTTGGCCCTGCGGATCGACGACGATCCCCGCGATCGAGTCGGTGACCTCGATCTTGAGCACGACGCCTGCGGCGTCGCCTTTGCTTGTATCGACCGGCGTCGTCGCCGATGCACCCAGCTCGTGGAGCGCGACCGCCGCCAGCGGGCGCCGCGGCAGGCCCCGAATCGTGAATTCGCCGCGGTCGTTGCTGTAGGCCTCGCGAGGTGCGTCGAACACGATCTGGCCGGGATGGCCGGCTCCCCCGATCCGGATGCGTGCCGAGCTCACGGGCTGCTGATCAGCATCGACGACGCGGCCGCTGACCACCGCGCCCGCGGCCAGCGTGATGACGACTCCCTCGGTAGCGGTCTTGCCATCGAGTGCGATCAGCGTCGACGTGCCGGGCGCTCGGTCCGGGTGGTCCGCGACGAAGCGAAACGAACCGGCCGGCATCGCTGCAAAGCGGAAGGTCCCGTCGGCCGCGGACGTGACCGAGTCGAGACGCGTGCTTGCCTGCTGGATCCACTCCGAGGGACCGGTGTACGACACCCGCGCGCGGGCAACCAAAGCACCGCGATCGTCGACCACGCGGCCGGCGACGGGTCCGCCCGCCGACAGGATCAGCTTCACCTCGGCATCCGACGTGATGCGGATCCACTGGAATGTTCGCGCCATCCCGTCGGCCCACGCGGCGAGCTGGTACATGCCGGGGATCACGCCCGCGAACACCGCGGTCTTGCCCTCCACGGCGGCCTGGCGCTCGTCGACGCCCCGCAGCTCCACGTGCCCACCGTGGACCGCCTTGCCGTCGCTGCTCGCGACGGTCACGGTCACGGTCGCCGCGGGCCGCAGCTTCATGATCACCGGTGGTGACTTCTCGGTCAGCCGCGCGGTGACCGGACCCGCCACGCCGTGCGGCGCGCGCGCGATGATCGTGTACGTGCGGCCGACCAGCGCATCGAACGAGAAGCTGCCATCGGCTTCGCTCACCGCGGTGCGCACCGGGCGCGACGAGATCGTGACCTTCGCTCCGGACACTGGCTGATCGTCGGTGTCGATGACTTGCCCCTCGAGCCTCAGCGCGCCGGTCGGATCGTCGTCGACCACGACGCGCGGCTGGTCCACCTCGCCGCGAGGTCGCGACGGATCGGGCGCGCGCGGCGGGGGCGCCGCCGAGCCTGCGCTGTCGTGTGGAGCGGCGGGCGCGTCGGATCGCTGATGCCACCACCACCCCACAAACCCAGCGACGATCACGACTGCGAGGGCGGCCCACAGCTTGCGGTTCATCGCTGTTCGCGTAGCACACACGCTCGTCTCCGTCGTTTGCGGGCGTCGCCAAACGCAGTTAGCCTCGGGCTGCATGCCGAACATTCTGCGTGGAGGGCTGGTGCCTCTCGTCACGCTCACGCTCACGCTCGCGATCTCCGCGACGGTGGCGCGGGCCGAGAAGATCACGCTTCACGACGCCATCCGCATCGCGCTCGACCATCACCCGCAGGTCTTGGGGGCACGGGCGGATGCGACTGCCGCACAGGCCCGGATCGGTCGCGCGAGAGCGGCGTGGCTTCCCCGGATCTCTGCGAGCGGCACGCTGTCGAGCGACTACACCGATCCCGTCGACGTGACGTCGTCGATGCCCTGGTTCGACGCGACCGGGAGCTACCAGGTCGGGTTGACCGCGACCCAGCTCGTCACCGACTCCGGAGTCACGCGTACGCTCGTCGACCAGGCCCGTGGGACGGCGGACCAGTCGAAGTTGCATATCGGCGTCCTCGAGCTCGAGCTCGAAGCCCAGGCCACCGCGGCGTACCTCGACGTGCTGAGTGGCCAGGAGCTGCTCGCCGCGAGCGACAACGCGATCACGCTGGTAGAGGAGCAGCTGGCGCGTTCCGACGCGCTGTTCAAGGCGACGGTCCGCCCCGAGCTCGACGTCCTGTCCGCGAAGACTCAGCTCTCCCAGGCGAGGTTGCAGCTGCGCACCGACCGGAACAGCCTCGATGGCGCCGTAGTCGGCCTTGCGGCTGCGATCGGAGATCGACCGCGCCAGCTCGAGCTCGTGCGGATCGAGATCCGCGCGTTGCCCGAGGAGCCGCGTCCGATCGACGAGCTGGTCGCTCAGGCGGTGGCACAGCGCGCCGAGCTCGGCGCGCTGCGCGACGCGATCGCGATCGCGGGGGCCAAGATCCGCGCCGCCGGCGTGCGGCGCTCGCCCGTGGTCACCCTGCAAGCGGGGGTGCGCGCCAATGGTAGCCATTCGCAGGCCCTCCCGGACGCCGCCCAGTCGTTGATTCCCGGCGTCAGCGTCTTTGGGGCGCTGTCGATCCAGTGGGATCTCTACATCGGATCCGCGGACACCTATGAGCGCGCCGATGCGGAAGCCCAGCTGGTGTCGGCGCGCGCCGCCCTTGCCAAGGAGGAACAGCAGATCCGCTTGACCGTGAGTCAGGCGAGGTTCGCGGTGGATGCGGCTCGCGATTCGCTCGCCCTCGTCATCGAATGGCGCGGACAGGCCGAACGGCAGCTGACCATCGCACGAAATCGTTACAATACCGGCGTCGGCGGCTTCGTCGAGCTCAACGATGCCCGGCAAGGTCTCGTGACCGCACGACGTCAGGAGGTGCAAGCACGGTATGCCCTCGCACAGGCGCGCGTGGGGCTGGCTCACGAGCTGGGCCAGCGTGCCGGTGAGCTCGCCACCTCCGCTGAATAAGTCGGACCGCTCCATGCGGATTGGGCTATCATCTCGGTGTGCCCTGGATGCCACCATTGCCCCCGCCCGAGCCGGCGGACGAGCTCATCCGTCCCCTGAAGAAGTCGGAGCTCGAGTTCCTGAAGGGCGGCGCACCGCCGGGTCCGTCCGAGCTGCCCGAGCGCGACAGCATGCCCAAGCTCTCTCGCGGGTAACCGGTCCGCTGCACGGGCGTTCTACCGCGGCGTGTTACGCTGATCTGATGATGGGGAGGGCGGCCTGGTCGAGACCACCGAGATCGTAAGCGGAGATTCGACGCTTCACCTTCCCGGTACGATCCATCGATCGTAATCTCGAATCTCGCGTTCGCCCCAGCACTCGATGCCACAGCCAAGCTTCCCCGGTTTCTCGAGACTCGATTTCGAGCATAGCGAGCTCGATGACGCCACCAACCTGCTAGCCGTCGACGATCCCGGCGCGACGGTCCGGGAAGCGATCGTCGCCATCCTGCGCGTTTGCGTTGCGGGAGGCCGGTCGAGCGATTTCCCGCTCAGCCGCGGTGTCGTCGTGCTCGGGCGCAGCCCCGACGTCGACATCCAGCTCAAGCACAAGTCCGTCTCTCGCCGGCACCTGGAGCTCCGGATCGAGGGTGCACAGATCACCGCCACGGACCTCGAAAGCACGGCAGGTACGTTTGTCGACGGCAACCGGATCTCGGCGCCGACGTTACTCTCGCTCGGTGGATCGCTCGCGCTCGGCGAGCAGCGGATCGAGCTCCACGCGCTGCACGCGCCGCAGAGTCGGGCTTCGTTGACCCACACGGCAGATATCCGGACCACGCTGCCGGGCGTCGTCATCCCACCTCGGCGAGAGGTGCCGGCTCCACCGCCGCCTCGCCCCACGATTCCGACGACGGCGCCGACGTTCGACGAGCTCGCACTGGCCGCACGTTCACCCGCATTCGCGGAGCTGCAGTCGGCTGATCGCGACGCGCTGCTCGGCCTCGTACAGCGACTCGATGTCCAGAGCAGCCAGGTGGTGCTCGCTCCCGGCCAGGCGCTGGACTTCGTGCTCGTCGTCGTCAGTGGTCAGCTCCAGGTGTACGACGGTGGCCACTCGATCGGAGCGATCGGTCCTGGCGAGTGCGTCGAGCTGTTGCAGCTGGTCCGCGCCGAGCCATCTCGCGTGGAGGTCCGCGCCGACGCGTCCGTGCGGATCCTCTGGCTCGACGCCGCGTCATTCCGAGCCGTGCTGGCGCGCGATACGGCCAGCGCGCAGCTCCTCGCGCGCTGTCTCGAGTGGCCCGGCGCCGCTCGGTTTCGCCTGCTCCTCCATCACTACGGCGTGGACCGGGGGTCTGCCGTCCAGCTCATCGGGTCGCTGAATGTCCGGTCCGCGGCCGCCGGAAGCCAGCTTGCCCGCGAGAACACCAGTGCGACGACGCTACAGATCGTGACGCGCGGGGTCGTGAGTGCCACGCGGTTGATCGACGGCACGCCGATGCCTCTCTCCGAGTTGCGCGAGGGCTCGATCTTCGGCGGGGCCGAGATCTCGCTCGAGAAGCCATACTCGCTGAGCTACACCGCCGTCACCGACGTCGAGCTCCTCGTCATCGAGCGCCGACACGTGATCGACGCGCTCCACCGCGCACCCGAGCTCTCGACGCTGCTCGACGCCTTCGCTACGAACCGCCCCCCACCCGTCGCGCAGCCAGACGCTGTCGACCAGCCCGATGACGACGACGACCCCGAGGCTCCACCGGTATCCACCTTCAAGAAGAACGGTGGGGTGAAGCTGTTACGGCGCCCGCGCCCGGTCCTCGTTCGCCAGCATGACAAGATGGACTGCGGCGCGGCATGCCTCGCGATGGTGAGTCTCGCGTATGGCCGCCGGCTCAGCCTCGCGCGCTTTCGCGCCCAGGTCCACGTCACGCGGGAAGGCGCGTCGATGTGGTCCCTCGTGCGGGTCGCCCGGCAAACCGGATTCGAGGTCGTGGGCGTGCAGTGTGCGCTCCAGGGGCTGAAGAACCTGCAGCTGCCGGCGATCGCGCTCCTGCAATACCATTACGTCGTCATCTACGAGATCAAGGACACGTACGTGCTGTGCGGCGACCCCGGATGCGGTCTCGTGCGTGTCCCCATCGACGAGTTCAAGCGGGGCTTCTCCTCGATGGTCCTGCTGATGCGGCCGAAGCGAGAGTTTTTTCAGAACCCACACTCCCTGCCGGGTTGGCGCAAGTACCTCGCGCTGCGGACGGGACACCTGCTGCCCGCACTCGAGATCCTCCTGGCGGCGTTCGTCCAGTTCGGCTTCGGCCTCGCGGCGCCGCTGCTGACCCAGGTCATCTACGATCGTGTGCTCGTCAGCCGGGACACCACCCTCCTGACGCTCGTCGTCCTGGCGATGGCGACGATATCAGCACTCAACGCCCTGATGATGACGGTCAAGGGCTACCTGATCGGCTACGCCGCGAACCGATTCGACACCGTGTTCTCGGCGCTGGTCTACCGCCACGTGATGCGGTTACCGCTCAACTTCTTCATGGTGCGCCATGTCGGCGACATCCTGAGTCGGTTCCGCGAGATCAAGTCGATCCGCGACTTCATCATCGGTGGCGCGCTTCAAGCGGTCATCCAGGTCACGTCGATCGGCCTCTACGTCGGGGTCCTGTTCCTGTTCAATACGACGTTGGGTCTTCTCACGCTCGGGCTCGTGCCGTTGGTCACGCTTGCCGCCGTCGCGACGTCAAAGCGGTTGCGCAGGATGATGCAAGAGAACTTCCCGAACATTGCGGGCGCGGAGGGTGTCTTGGTCGAACAGCTCCGCTCGTTGGAGACGGTCAAGTCCCTCGGCGCGGAGATCGCAGGCCGATGGCGCTGGGAAGAGGCGTTCCGGCGCGGCTTGATCGCGAAGCTTCGCATCGACAAGCTCCGCGTCGTCATCACGACGATCTCCTACGGCACGCAGCAGTTCGCGCTGGTCGCGATCACGTACGCAGCCGCGCGGATGGCGATCAACGGCGAGCTGACGATCGGTACGGTGATCGCGGTCACCATGTTGGCGAGCCAGATCTTCGCGCCTGTCCAGGCTCTGGCCCAGCAGTGGGTAAGTCTCCAGACGGTGGCTAACTCGTTCGCGCGTATCGATGACATCATCACCACGCCCACCGAAGCGGACGGCCCCAAGGTACAGCCACCGGAGCAGGCAGCTGAGCAGGAGTCCCGCAGGTTGCAAGGTGACATCGAGCTGAACCGGGTGTCGTTTCAGTACGGCAGTGACCTCTCGCCGTGGGCGATCAACGAGCTCAGCATGACGATCAAGCGCGGTGAGACGGTCGCGCTGGTCGGACGCAGCGGCTCTGGCAAGACCACGCTCGTCCAGCTGCTCAACCTCCTGTACTCGCCGACACGCGGCAAGATCCTGATCGGTGGCAAGGACATCACCGAGCTCGACCTGACTCGGTTACGCGACTCGATCGGCATGGTCATGCAGGACAGCAGCCTGTTCGCCGGCTCGGTCTTCGACAACATCGCATTTGGCCAGGAAAACGCGAGCCTCGAGCTGGTGATGGCCGCAGCACGGGTCGCCAACGCACATGGCTTCATCTCGACGATGAAGGATGGCTACCAGACCAAGCTGAAGGAGGGAGGCGTGGGGCTGTCGGGCGGGCAACGCCAGCGAATCAACCTCGCCCGCGCGTTGTTCCGGCGCCCGACGATCCTCGTCCTCGACGAGGCGACCAGCGCGCTGGACTCCGAAAGCGAGAAGGCGATCGTCGAGGCGATGAAGGTGTTCTGTCGCGGCAGGACCTCGATCATCATCGCGCACCGGCTGTCGACGGTGCTCCACGCAGATCGCATCATCCTCATGGAGCGAGGACGCATCATCGAGACGGGCAGCCACCGGGAGCTGATCGCGCGAGGTGGCGAGTACGTCAAGCTGTTCGGAGCGCAGCTGTCGCTGTAGGAAGATCATGCCCAAGGACGCAGAACCAGGTAGCGAAGCCCTCGTCTACAATCCTAGTCGGGTGTCGTGGGCCGTCGCGGAAGCGGTGTCGACGCCGCCGTCATCGCTCGCCCGCAGTGCGCTCTACATGGTCGTGTTCTTGATCGCCGGCGCGATCGTGTACGCCCGGTTGACGTCGATCACGATCACGGTCGAGGGACCCGGCACGATCCGCACATCGGCCAAGATCATTCCGGTGAAGACGGAGGCCGCGGGACGACTCAAGGTGTTCAGTGTCACCGAGAATCAGCCCGTCAAGAAGGGTCAGGTCATCGCCGAGCTCGATGACCAAGTCGATGCGACGACGCTCGCGGCAGCCCACGACATCGGCAAACGCCTCGATGCGCTGGACGCGGCTGCCGGCGCGGCCAACCCGAGTCTCGACAAATTGATCGCCCAGGCGAGTCAGCTCGCCGGCGAGATCATGCAGCTCGACATCCAGAGCTTGGTTCGCGAGCGCGCACAGCTGGCGGAGGCCGCGAACGCGCTGAACAAGGCATTGCGAGGTCTCCGCGACGTCCCGGCGTTGTCGGCCGCGGACGCCGGGGAACGCGACGCGGACATGGTCAAGTTGGAGAAGATCAAGCGGCAGGGACTCCAGCAAGACCTGTCGCAGGAGATCGCGGATCTCGAGCGCTCGATCGCGAGGAGCAACGTCGCGATCCGCAATCGCAGGGATCAGGCAGGCCAGGAGCTGTCCTCGGCACGCGCCGCGCTGGCGGTCCAGCTCCGGTCCGTCGAGCAGTCCCTGGACGCGCACATCAAGACGATGCGCGTCCTCTCGCCTGCAGACGGGATCGCGAGCAAGGTGACGGTGAGCGGGCCGACCGAGCTGGTGACAGCCAACCAGACGTTGCTCGACATCATTCCCAACGGCAGCAGCTTGATCGCGGAGCTTCGCGTCGCCAACAAGGACATCGCGGAGCTCAAGGTCGGCATGCCGGTGCAGTTGCGGCTCGACGCCATGCCGTACCAGGACTGGGGGACCTTGCCGGGGCGGATCATCGAAATTCCGCCGGACGCCACGACGACCGACAACAACCCGCAATCGCTGCCGGTGTATCTCGTCAAGGTCGCGCTCGAGGCGAAGAACCTCGACGCGGGAAACGGACCTCGCCCCGTGATCCTCGGAATGACACTCCAGGCGGAAGTGCAGCTGCGCAAGCGCACGCTGCTCGACACGGCGGTCCGCCAGGTCTTGCAGCTCAAGGAATTTTAGGCCGCCGTGCGCCGAGACCAAGCACTCAGACAACTTGCTCAGGAATCGATCCTCACCGGGATGCCGGAGGAGGCAGCTGGGCGCGTGCGCGAAGGCTTGGTGTTTCGTACCGTTGCACCAAGCTCCGTGCTCGCGCGGCAGGGCCAACCCGCCGACAAGTTGATCATTCCGGTCAGCGGTTCGCTGCGGCTCGTCACGCGAACCGACGAAGGCACGATCACGACGCACCTGCGGGCCCGCCGGTCCCTCAACCTCCGGCAGGTGCTCAAGGGCGGACCGTGGGAGTATTCGGCCTTCGCCGATGCCCAGACCCACATCGTCGAGCTCGACGCGACCACTTTACGGACGGTGCTCGAGCAGGATGCACCGCTGTACGGGCGCTACCTGGAGCGGATCACCGGCCGTCTGAGCGTCCGCCTCGCAGCGCAAGCGCTGCGCCATGGCGGCCTGTTGCCGGTCGCGGCCCAGCGCGTGCTCAGCCTGCTGGAGGAGCGCTCGCTCGCGCCCGGTGAGGTGATCGAGCTCGGGAAAGAGACGCCCTGGGTGCTCGTCGATCGCGGCTCGATCGCGATGCTCCACGATGACGATGGCGCGGCGGTCGAGGTCGGCAAGCTGAGCCCCGGCGAGTTCTATGGTGGTGCAGCGGCACTCGGCCGCGCGGCCCCGTTCCGCTTGGTCGCCGCCGAGCCCTCGGTGGTCTTCGCGATCGCTCCGAGCAACCTGCGATCGCTCTGTCTCGAGCACGAGACGATCGCGCGCACGATCGCTCTCGAGCATCCGGCCGTCCAGCTGCGGGTCAGGCGGACGTTCGTCGAGTTCGGGCAGGAGTTCACGCAGGTGTTCGCCGCCGTGATTCCGCCGGACGACCTCGAGGCGGAGCTACAGGCAGCCGGACGTCCATGGTCTCCCGCGGGCGCACTGGCGCGACGAGTCGATGGCTTTCGCTGCCAGCTCGTCGAGGAGAGTGGTGCCGCTGCGCTGGCATCGTTGCTCAAGTACCTCAACCGGCGGGTCACCATTGCGAGCGTCCGCCGCGCCGTTGGACAGCGTGCACGACCGAGCCTGCTCGATCTCGCTCGGGTCGCCGAGCGACAGGGCTTGATGACTCACGCCGCGAAGCTCGCGCGGCCGCACGACCTCAAGCGGCAGCGCACCCCGTTCCTGCTGGCGCTCGGCCACGAGTTCGTCGTCGTGTACCAGGTCAAGGGCGATCGGGTGCGCATCTTCTCGCCGCTCAGCGGGTTGCGCGAGCTGTGGATGCGCGACCTCGAGCGCGACTGGTCGGGCGCGATCCTCATCTTCGAAGACGTGCGGCCATTCGTGAACGCGCTCGCCCGCCCTGCGGACTTGGCGACCGACGCGAGCGCCACGCCGGGGGGACCAGCCCGCGAACCGCCGCGCGCAAAGCGCGGGCCGTACCTGCGACTGTTCGGTGACATGCGGAACGCGATCTTCGCGGCGATCACGGCCGCGGCCGCGGTGCTCGCGCTCTCGGTCGTGGGGCCCCGCCTGAACGGGCTCGTGGTCGACCAGGTTCTCGTCTACGGCGACGTGAATCTCCTGACGGTCGTCGCGGTGGGACTGATCCTGATCTATTTCTCGTCGTTCCTGCTGTCGGGATTTCGTGACCTATGCATCACGCACCTGGCCGGCATGATGGAGTATCGGCTGTCCTCGCTCACGTTACGTCACACGCTCGGCGTCGCCCTCGATGCCCACGGCGACGACCGCGTCGGCTCGGCCCTGGCCCGCATCGACGAGCTGAATCGCGTGCGCACGATGCTGTCGACGGACATCGTTCAGATCCTGCTGCAGGTGGCGCAGGGGCTCGTGTATTTGATCCTGATCTTCTTCTACAGCTGGAAGCTCGGCCTGATCGTCCTGGCGGCCGTGCCGGCGAGCTACGTCGTCGTCGTTCTTCTCGGCCGGCGAACGCGTTCGCGGTACCTCGAGATGTTCGACGAGCACGTGCGCCTGCAGAGCCAGACGACGGAACAAGTCGAACAGATCGCGACCATCAAGGCACTCGGCGGCGTGAATCACTCGCAGCGGCAGTGGGAGAAGACACTCGTGGCCAAGGTCGCGATCGAGACGCGTCTCAACCGCTTGACGGTGGGGACGATCGCGTCGCTCGACGTGGTCGAGGAAGCGGTGAAGATCGCCACGACGTACCTCGGCGCCAGCATGTTGCTCGGTGGCAGCCTGTCGCCAGGTGCGTTGCTCACGGTGACGCAATACACGACGGGCGCGCTAGCACCGCTCCTCGGGCTCGCCGGCAAGCTCGATGAGCTGGCGCAGGTCTCCGCATCCATGCGCAGACTCGACGAGCTGTTCACGCACCCGCTCGAGGACGATGAGTCCGACGGGATCGGATCCGAGCTGCAGTTTCAGGGTGCGATCACGGTCAAGAACCTCGAGTTCGCCTACCCCGACGGTCGCCCGCTCCTTCGCAACATCAACTTCGAGGTGAAACCCGGGCAGTCGATCGCGATCGTCGGTCGCAGCGGGTCGGGCAAGACCACCCTCGCCAATCTCTTGCACGGCACGTTGCGACCCACGGGCGGGGAGATCCTGTTCGATGACCAGGACAGCCGGAGCCTCCGGCTACCCGCCATTCGCCGGCAGGTCGGGATCGTGCTCCAGGACAGCAAGCTATTCGCGGGATCGATTCGCGAGAACATCGCGTACGGCGACGATCGCCCCGACGAGAGTCGGGTCCAGGAGGCCGCGAGACTCGCGGCGGCTCACGAATTCATCACGCGGTTTCCGGCGCGCTACGAAACGTTTCTCGCCCAGGGAGGGATGGGCCTCTCGGGTGGGCAGCGCCAGCGCATCTCGCTCGCCCGTGCGCTCTACCGCGCGCCGCGGATCTTGATACTCGACGAGGCCACGAGTGCGCTGGACAGCGAGAGCGAGCGCGCGATCCTCGAGAACATGCGCGAGATCGTCCGTGGCCGGACCAGCATCGTCATCGCTCACCGCCTCAACACGGTGAAGAGTGCGGACCGCATCCTGTTGCTCGATGCGGGTGAGATCGTCGAAGCCGGCACGCACGATGAGCTCGTGTCAAAGCGGGGACTGTACTACTCCCTATTCGATCGTCAGTTCCAAGCATAAAAGAGCGCTCGACGCCTCGCCGCGGCCGCGCTGCCTTCATCGTTCTCCACTCTTGCCGAGGAACCAGATGGCGATTCAACGCACGCGCCCAGCCACGTCAGCGATGAACAGATCGCGCAGATGTACCAGCTCCTGGCACTCGACAAGACGCGCGTACCGCGTCACCAGAAGGCAGCCCCCGTCGGACCGATGGCGAGTTTCATTCGACATCCGGCTATCGTGAGCCAGCCGATCTCGAGTTCGAGCTCTTCGGGATCGAGAGGAGCGCTTAATGCGCCCGTAGCGCAGCGCGATTCAATGTAGCGATCGCGCGGCCAGAATGGCAGCTATCGATAGGGGCCACCTGGATCGGGCACACTGCCGTCGAGCTCCCGGATAGTCTCGCCGTCCGCCACGATCCCCGACAGATCGGGGACGTACCACTCGACCAGCCCGCAGCCCTGGCAGATGTAGACTTGGAACTCGCCGATGCTCCGTTCGCGGAAGGCCCCCGTCTGCGCGACGGCCAGCGTCCGGGAACCGCCATGCGCCCGGTCGAGGACCTTGGTGGCGTGCAGGAGTTTCCGCCCGCCGCAACCAGGGCAGCGAACCTGCCCCGCCATGGTCAAGCCGGGAGCCGTCGTGAGCGCGTCGAGCTGGGCCCGCACGGCGCCAAGCTCTTCCCTCACCGCGGCGAGCTGGGCGCGAAGATCTTCGTCGGCGTTCACGGTTACATTATACGACGCCTAGATGCGCGCGTGGACGCCTCCGACGAGTTCCGGCGACTCGAGCCGCGGGTACCGTCCGCGAGCGCACCCTCGCCTCGGTTGCGTCCTATCCATGGCCCGGGCGCACCCGTGGGCTTCGGCGGGGTAGGCCGAACTGCCACCGTTCTTGACGTCGCACCAGCACCGACGATCGGCAACACGACCAACCGCGGTGGTCTCGTCGTCCGCGCGCGCATCGATCGTCGTCGGTGCCCGATCGGCAAGAAGGTCTCCGTCAAAGCGTTCCGCGCGCTGCGGATCGAGAGAGACGATTTCCATGATGAGTGGAACTACGTCATCAAGCCGCGCAAAGAGGACCAGTGACCGGTCGACTTACGCATTCGCGGGCCCTAAGGGGGCCATCGCGACGCCACCCGGTTCGACGACGTGCACCTCGACGGAAACAAGACCGGCGCACTCTCATCGCGAGCACGCTCTGGATGTAGACAATCGCCCTCAGTCGATCGGCACACCGATGATCGCCTTCGCGATGATCTCGTCAGGGTTCGTACCGTAGCCAACACCGATGCCGAGATCGAGAACCCAATTGCCGATCGATGCATCGACGATCGCGAACGTCGACTGCTGCGCTCGCGCGAAGTTAACGAACGATCGAGTTTCGCCCGCGCCGTTGTAGCTCTCGAACCCGAGAGCGACCTTTTCGGCAACGCGGTAGTCAAGCTTGGTATCGAGATCGAGCGATGGCGGAGCCGAAGCCGGGCCTTCCACCTTGAAGCCCAGGTTCACGTTGAGGCCCGCGATCCACCGACCCTCGCGAAACCCGAGGATGCCCTTGAGCTCGGCATTGAACGGGTTGATGTCGAGCTCGCGATCGACGCCGCCGATCTCGAAGTTCGCGCCCCAGAACCAATGCTGGTCACTCGGACGAGGCGCTATGAACTTCACGCGCACCTTGACGCCGTCGACGTGAAAGCGAACATCGCGATCGAGCGTGGCGAGCGGTAGATACAATCCGAGCTCGAGGTAGCGCGTCACGCCATATGCGAGCTCGGGCGTGACGCGATAGCGATGCACCGATTGCTGCTCGCCGTTGTAGTCGGCGATCGGGGCGCCGCTCACGACGTAGCTGTTATGGACGTCGAGCCCGAACGTTCCGGGATCGCTCATCTCGTCGAGATAGACTTGGATCTCTTCGGGCGCGGCATTTGCGGCGCGCGAACAGAGGAGGATGAGTGAGAACAAGGTCCATCGCATGTTCTTGCCACAACGGTAGCGCGACTCGCTCAGCCAGCAAGCACGGAGGCCGCGAAGCCGCGAGCTATTTTCGTCGCAGCGTTGCCCCGCGCGCTACCGGGACCGGCGTTCCACCGAAACTTCAAGCCGAGATCGCGATACGTCGCAATCGCTTCGTCGATCGCACCAGCGGCAGTCTGCTCGGCGAGTGACGAGTAGATTACCTCGTTCAAGCCACCGATCTTGATCGATGGCTTGACGACCTGGAGCCAGCCCGGTCGTTCGATCACCCGGAGGTCAGGCAACCGCGGGTGTGCCCAGGCCGGCGTCACCCAGTGAGATTACTAGAGGACGCGATGAGAAAGCGTCCCCAAGATCGCCAAGAGCGCAAAGTAGAGCGGTGCGTGGCACGAGATGCAGATCAGCCGTTTAAAACCTTTGTGCCGTAGTACCCAAAAATTGGTCGCATACGCGCATCGCGAGGCGTTTGAAGATCCGGTTGACGTCGACCGTCGCGACATCGCGGTAATGACAGCGCAGCGCGCGCGCCAGGACCGGAAAGTGGTCCGGTGTAAACGCGCCGTAGTACGCAACATCACCCGGTGATGTGTCGAGGATGAAGTCGGGTCGGCGCTCCGCGAGATCGGCTTCGAACATCGTCCACGCCTCGGCGCTGCGCGACGCCAAGCTCCAGATTTCGAACGCGTGCGTCGAGGACATCGTGCTGAACGTCAACTTCATCTACCCATCGCAATTGTCGCCGGGGTAATTGTCGTCGGCTCGAGTGCCTGAGCGCGCTGGCGTGATGACCGCTTCGATCCGCCCATCGGGCGACACCAGCGTGCGCGTCGTCGGCGAGACCCAGTCGTCCGCCCGCGCGGTCGACGCGAGCACGGTGAATCCCGAGGATCTTGCGGCGTTGGTGAGTGGCGCGGCCCCACCGTCCAAATCTCGACGCCACACGTCGTCGACGGCGGTGGTCGAGTGCTGGTACGCGATCAAGCACCACGAGCTCGGTGGCTTCGCGTTGTCCGACTCGCGGTACTGCGCGAGGGTAAAGTGACGGGTTCGGGCTCCGAGGTGCCCGACGATCCGTCGAAGGCGGCCGGCTCGTTCCAGAGCATGCAAGGTGGGGGCGTGATCGACCTCTCCGAGCTGCCATCGCGCCGGGAGATCGACCGTCGCCCCTATCTCGCGAAGGGTACCAGCTCGATCGTCTACAAGACCAAGGACAAGGGTGTCGCGTCGACGATCGCAGCCGATGATGCGATCGGCCGCGATTTTGACGAGAAGGTATGGGCGGCGATCGAGGAATCGCTCGCCGGCATCCGGCCCCGGCCGCCCGGCTAGTCGTCGTCGAGGAACCCGAAGTCGGTCTACGAGCTCAGGGCGAGCTACTGATGCGCCCGAGGCCCGGGGACGGCGGTCACCGCGCCAGCATCGAGCGTCAGTTCGCGGATCGTTCACAGTTACGGGGGACTAGTCGCATACGCGCATCGCGAGGCGTTTGAAGATCCGGATGCCGTCGACCGTCGCGACATCGCGGTAGTGACAGCGCAGTGCGCGCGCCAGGACCGGAAAATGGTCCGGTGGAAACGCGCCGTAGTACGCAACATCACCCGGTGATGCGTCGAGGATAAAATCGGGTCGGCGCTCCGCGAGATCGGCTTCGAACATCGTCCACGCCTCGGGCACCACGTGCGCCGCTGCATCATCGCGCGGCTCGCCCGCGACGAGCCCCGTGAGATAGTTCGCGAATGTGAACCTGCACCCGAGTGGTCGTTCAGCCTCGAAGTACAGCACCGGCGAATTACCCCAGATACAGATCGTCGCCGTGCGTGGTGCGAGCGCATCGAGGTGCTCGATCACGCGCCGGTAATCCGGGTCGGGTTCGCCGGCCCAGACCATCACGCGCGTGTGGAGGATTCCGAGGACAAGATAGGTCGCGGCAGGCAGCACGAGCGCGACGGTGAACCACCGCCGGCTCGCCACGCGAATCGCGACTGGAGCGGCGAGCACGCACAGCGGCGCGGTCAGCTGATGGAAGTAGTGACCGAAGAATCGCCCGCCGATGCCGACACACAGCGCACTGACGACGACCCAACCGAGGACGAACCTTCCTCGCGCGGTCGTCCACGCCTCGCGCACGCCCGCGATCGCGCAGCCATAGAGCAGCGCTGCTGAACCTGCAACGAGACCGCCGCGCACGACCAGGCGAACGAGGCGCTCATCGAGCGCAGGACCTGCGTCGATGTACGAGAAGTTGAACAGGAACCAGAAGCGTGCGGACGCCAGCGTCCCCGCAGCCGCGAACGCGAGCACCGTTACCACGAGCGGGAGGGCCACGCCCAGCGCGAGGCGAGCGAGCCCTGGGAGAGCGCGCCACCGGTGGTGCGCGAGCCAGGTCACCGCGAAGAGTGGAAGCTGGATCCCCGCCTGGTACTTGAACAACATGGCGATCGCGACAAGTGCACCCGCGAGTACGAGCCGCTCCTCGAGAAACGCAGCGACCGCGCCGACCAGCGGCAACATCATCCACAGCTCGCAGTTCGCGGCGAGCGCATCGACATCGATCAGAGTCGTCGTGAACACACACCACAACAGCGCCGCGATCCAGCCGACATCGCCTCGCACGATCCGTGCGAGTAGCAGGCCGGTCACCCACACCGCGAGGATCAACAGCGCGTGAAGGATCACCATGCCGCCGAGCGCCTGGGCGAGCTCGTCGAGCACGTAGATCGCGGGCGGCTTGTGATCGACGATGTCGCGATACAGCGCGTGGTGGGTCAGCATCTCGCGCCCGGTCACCGCGTAGATCGCCTCGTCATCGGACAAGCACGGGCGATAGAGCGACACCACGCGCAGCACGCCGCACAACACCAACAATGCCGCGACGCGCTTAGTCGTCACGCCGCATCGCCCACAGCGCGGGGATCAAGGTGATCGCGAGGGCGATGCAGGCGAGCTCGCCCAGCATGGCGAGCGCGCCGAACGACGCGAGCGCACGGCTGTCCGCGATCAAGAGCGAGGCGTAGCCGAGGATCGAGGTGACCGAGGCGAGCACGACCGCGGGCCCGGCTTCGGCCACGGCCTGAACGATCGCTCGGCCACCGCGCTGGCGGATCCGCTCCTCGATGTTGATCGCGTAGTCGATGCCGATCCCGAAGGTCGTCGGCAGGGCTACGAAGTTGAAGAAGTTGAGCTTCTGGCCGGTCACCACGGCGATTCCGAGCATGACAGCCACCCCGGCCGCGAGCGCGAAGCCGACGCGTGCGATCGTGGAGATACGTCGCGTGATGACGACGAGCACGAGCAGTACGAGCACGGCGGCCGCGACCGTGAGCTTGCGGCTATCACGGCGCACCGCGCGCAATACATCGGCGAAGACGACCAGCTCGCCGCTCGAGGCTACGACCTTGCCCGACGGCAGGTGGATCTCGCGGATCGCATCGGTCAAGCGATACAGGTTCGGCTCGAGATGCTCGTCCACAGGATCGACATACGCGAGCTTGCCGAGCGAGCCATCGCGCTCGAGGAAATACTCCGAGAGGGCGGGCGGCAGATCGCGATCGCCGGGAGGGTGCTCGGCGAGCGCTCGGGTCAGATCGGCGAGCTCGGTGCGATCGACGGCGGCGACGTCGTCCAGGTCGATCTTCGCGAGCGCCGCCCGCAAGCGCGCGAGGAGCGGTGCGCGGCGATCGAGATCATCGGGGAACAGATCGTCTACCGTGTAACAGCGGACGACGACGCCGGCGAGATCGGTCTTCGCGCGTCGATTGAGCTCGGCGCACACCGGCCTGGCATCGCCACGTTGCTCCGTCGCGATCACCGCCGGTGTCGAGGACCGGTCGTCCATCGCGCGCAACCGGTTATCGAGCCGCTCGATCCCGTCGATACTCGAGGAGCGCGTCGCGAGCGCGTGCATGTCCGTCTCGACCGCGTGATCACGCGCGTGGATCGCGAGCCCAGCGCCGGTGAGGGCGAGCGCGGTCACGAAGGCGATCACCGTGCGCGGCGCACGTGTCACGAGCTCGCCGATCACGCGACACATCGTCGCCAGCGGTCGCGTCCTGCGCGGTGGTTGCGGGCGATGGTCGAGGAGCGCGAGGCAAGCGGGCACGATCGTGAACGTCGCGAGCCAGCACGCGAGGATCCCGACCCCGCCGATCCAGCCGAACTGGCGAAAGCTCTCGACCTCGCCGGCGGCGAGCGTCCCGAACGCGATCGCGGTGGCCGCGGCCGCAACCGAGGTCGCTTGTAATGTGCCCGCACACGCGGCAATGATCGCGACGTCGGCACGCTCTCCTTGCCAGCGTTGCTGACGAAACCGGTCGAGCAGGATCACTCCGTAATTGATCCCGGTACCCACGATCACGGATCCGAGAAACGCGGTCTGCGCGTTGAGGTGTCCGATCGCGAGCTCCGCGAACCCGAGCGCCACGGCGATGCCGACGACGAGAGGCGCCCCGAGCATGAACAACTCGCGGATGCCGCGGAAGTACCAGATCACGACACCGCCCACGCACACCAGCACGAGGATCGAGGTGCTCGCGATATCGTGACGCACGGCTTCGACCTCCGAGAGCGCGCTCGGGATCGAGCCGGTGTAGCCCGCGATCCGCGCGCCCGCGCGCTCGGGGTGCGTCGCCGCGACAATGCCCTCGATCTCGTGCAACAGCCCCTCGGAAGCTCCCAGATCGAGGCTGTCGGCCGCGGGGCGAACGAAGATTACCGCGAGCCCGCCGTGCTCGGTCATGAACAAGCCGGAGTCCGGATCCGCCGCGTTACCGGGCTCGAGCCGGGTCTGCGACGCGCGCAGCTCGCTCGCGAGCACCGCGACATCGTCGTGGTCGTCGAGCTCGAGGTAGAGCGGATTCTCGCGGAGCCCGACGGCATGCTCGGCGCGCGTGGCCCAGCGCTCGAGATCCGCGAGCGCGACGTAGTACGCCACGAACTGGCGGTAGTACTGCTCGATCTCGGTGCGGCGGTATCTCAGCGACAGCAAGCGCGTTCCCAGCTTCGTTCGCAGCGCGGCCGCGAGCTGCGGCACGTACGTGCGCAACGCCTCTGGTCGACCATCGATCGATTCGATCGCGATCGCGACATTACCGGTCCCTCCGATCCGCTTTGCGAGCGCACGCAGCGCGATCACGCTCGGCGCCCGCGCGGGGAGCAGCTCCGCGAGATCGGTCTGCAGCGTGAGGCGCGAAGCCAGGGCACCACTCGCGATCACGATCGCAAAGCTGATCGCGATCACCCAGCGCGCGCGTCGCACCGCGAGCCGCACCAACCAGGTCATCGCGTGTGTCTCGACCTCGTTCGCTGCGCGACGTGCTTGCGAGATGCAACTTCACCGTGACGCGACGTGATCGCCGCGAGATATTGGGCACGCACATCACCGACCAGCGCGGCCCAATCGAACTGCTTGACCCGCGCCCGCCCCGCAGCGACGAGCTGGGCGCGGGCACCCGGGGTGAGGGCGTCGATCGCCTGCGCGAGAGCGCGGCTGTTGCTCGGTGGTACGAGCACCGCGGCGGCGCCGCAGACCGCGCGATAGCCCGCGATATCGGAGCACACGATCGCGCGGCCGGTCGCCATTGCCTCGAGGAGCACGATCCCGAAAGATTCCATCCCGGTCGAAGGCGCGACGAACACGTCACAGCCCGCATACAGCTCCCGCAGGCGCGCTTCCGAGCCGATCGCGCCGTGATAGCGAATGTTCGGATGCTCTCGCTTGGCGACGGTACCGCCGTCGCCGACCACATCGAGCGACCACGGCCCCGACAATGCAGCGCAAGCATCGAGCAAGTACGGGAGGCCCTTCCTCGGATCGCGCCAGTGACCGACAAACAGCAAGCGCACCGGTTCACCGAGCGCTTCGCGCGCAGGTGTCGGGTGATACGCGCCGAGGTCGATGCCGTTTGGAATGATCGCGAGCGGGCGCGAGAACGTGGAGCGGGCGAGCTGTGCCGCGGCCGACGACACGGCGATGCCACGATCGAACATCCCGAGCGAGATCGCCGAGGTCGCGACGCGCACGGCGTGCCCGAGAGCACTTTGGTTCTCGGTGAAGGCGTGAAACGTCGCGACGCGGGCGGCATCGCCCGCGCTCCAGACCGCGTAGTACGGCAACGCGGGCACGAGTGGCTCGTGGACGTGGAGCACGTCGTACGCGCGCTCGCGCACGAACGCTCGCACGCGGTCGGGACGGGAGAACAGCCCGATGTGATTCGCCGAGCCATTGCTCGGCACGTTGACCACGCCGCCGAACGTGAAGACGTGTTCGAGCCCGACCGAACGCCGGCTCGGACCGATCACGTCGACCTCGTCGCCGAGCGAGCGCAGCGTTGCCGCGAGCTGCATCGCGTGCTTCTTCACCCCACCTTCTTCGGAGAGGTCGTACGGCACGACCATACCGATCCGCACTCAGGCCACCAGTTCGCGCAGGATGGATCGGCTGAGCCATTCATCGCAGGCATGCGCGATCTTCTCGCCAGCGCGGCCATCGCCGTAGAGCTCCGGCAACGGGCGCGCGAACGCGGCCCAGTCGGCAAAGATCCGGCTCGCGACTTCGTAAATCTCGCCCGGCAGTGCGAGCAGACCCACGCCTGCTTCGAGAGTCTCGACGCGCTCGGTGTGCGCACGCACGGTCACGCACGGTGTCCCGAGGATCGCGGCCTCTTCCTGAACACCGCCGGAATCGGTCACGACCAGGCGCGCATTCGCGAGGCGCGCGAGGAATTCGACGTGGCCGAGGGGCTCGGTGATCGTCGCGTGCTTCGGCAGCACCAGCTGGGCTTCCTGCGCTTTCGCGCGCGTCCGCAAGTGGAGCGGCCACACCACGTCGTGTTCGCGACCGAGCCGATCGATCTGCGAGATCACGCTCGCGAGCGCCGCCGGATCGTCGACCGTCTCTTGGCGATGGATGGTGACCAACACGCCGTGGCGCTCGGTCGCGACCGCAGGGCGATGTTCGCGCAGCGCATCGAGGACCGTGTTACCGGTCAGGATCACGCGACCGTTGACATGCTCACGGGTGAGGTTTGCCACCGCGAAGGTCGTCGGTGCGAACAAAAGATCGGCGAGCGCATCGGCGCAGATCCGGTGCTCTTCCTCGGGGAGCTCGCGCGAGAATGCACGCAAGCCGGCTTCAACATGGCCGAACGCACTGCCGGTCTTGCGCGCGGCAAATGCCGCGGCGACGACGGTCGTGGTGTCGCCGACGGCGAGCACGAGCTTCGGTGGCTCGGCAGCGAACAAGGCCCCGAGTCCCGCCGTGATCTCGACGAAGCTGCCCAGCAGGGTGCGGTCGCTCAGGACGAGCTGATGATCGACCGTGATCCCGAAACCGGTAAGAAAGCTCCCCATCATCGACCAATCTTGATGCTGACCGGTAGCGATCACGCAGTGCGGGAGGTTGCGCCGGCGCAACGCCGCGATGATCGGCGCCATCTTCACGACCTCGGGTCGCGTGCCCACCACGCACGCGATCATCGGCGAGCCTCGATCGCTCCGGCAAACTTCTCGGCCACCCACTTGTTACCCGCTTGCGTGAGGTGGATGCCGTCGCAAAAGTGCTCGACGGGCAGCTCCTCGAGATCTACGATCACGAGCTTCCGGCGCTCTGCGATCTTGCGATACAGGTCGTTGAGCTTCGCGATGCCGTCGTTCATCGTCCATGGCTCGCGCGGCGCGCCGAACCCGCGCTTGCCCGGCAGGGTGGCGAGATAGACGAACCGTCCGAGCGCACGACACTGATCGAGCACCGCCTCGCAGGCGATCGCGCTCTGCTCGAACGAGCGGTCCTTCCACGCGTCGTTCGTCCCCATCCACAAGCACACCTCGCCGGCCTCGGGGACCGAGAGGAGCTCGTGATAGTTGCGACGCCAAAGATCAGACCAGCACTCGCCGGGGACGCCGAAGTTCGTCGTCACCCAGGTCTGGCTATGCTTCTGCGACAAGATCCGGCCGAGATACAGCGGATAGCTCATCCCGTCGGGATCGCGAGAACCGTAGGTGAGCGAATCACCCTGGCACGCGATCACTCCATACACATTCGACCGTCGGGGCTGCTGTTCACTCACGGGGCTTTGTTGTGCTCGGTTCTTAACATTTTTTATCTTCAGATTTTATTAAAGTGTCACTTTGCCACTCCGGGAGCCAATTTCGGTCACATCTCATGGGGTTGTCATGTTCGGAGGGCACCGGCGAGCGTCGCGTACACCTTGACAAATCGGCCATCTATCTGTGACCGCTCGATATACCAGCTCACCTTCGAGGCGAGCACCGCTGCGAGACCCTCGACCCTGCCGAGCACGGCATCGGGCTCGGCAGGCCTGTCCAGATCCCGCGCGTCGTCGACCACACGTACCGACGTAAGCATCGCGTGCGGCGGAGAAGTGCGCGCCGAAGCTCAGCGCAACCGCAGCTATTCAGTCGACCTTCATGCCGACCGGAGCCGCGATATAGCGTCCGGTCGCACCAATACGACCGTGTCGAGACGCGTCGAAAGCGTAGTGCCGCCGCACATCGTGTGCGCAGCGAGTGCGAGCGTCCCGCTCGCCGATCCTGGTGGCGGAATCGGCAGTACGAGCGCGCAGCGTCGTCGGATGAAATTCGAACGAAGTTGCTGGAACAGCCGGTGCACAGCACTGAAGCGATGAAATTGGGAACTCTCACGCTCGCAGCTGCCCTCGGCTTCTCCGCCACCGCGTTTGCCGATCCGAAGCCGGCAAAGGCCGACGCCGATATGCAAGCCGTCCTCGATGCGCTGGCCGGCCTCGGTGGCAAGCCGGTCGAGACCCTCACGCCCGCCGAAGCGCGCAAGCAGCCGACGCCGGCCGATGCGGTCAAGGCGGTGCTCACCAAGAAGCTCGGCAAAGTACCGACGCCCGAGGCGGTTGGAAAGATCGACAACAGGACCTACGGCACCCACAACCTGAACGTCCGCATCTACACCCCGCTGGCCTCCGGAACCGGAGCGCTCCCCATCGTCGTCTACTTCCACGGCGGTGGCTGGGTGATCGCGGACAACGATGTCTACGACGCGTCGCCGCGCGCGATCGCGAATGCCTCGGGCGCGGTCGTCGTCGCGGTCGAGTATCGCAAGGCGCCGGAGAACAAATTTCCCGCCGCGCACGACGATGCATACGAAGGCTACAAATGGGCGCTCGCGAATGCGGCCTCGTTCAACGGCGATCCAAAGCGCGTGGCTGTCGTCGGCGAGAGCGCGGGTGGCAACCTCGCGATCAATGTCGCGATCAAAGCGCGCGATGACAAGGCGCAGATGCCGGTCCAGATGACGCTGATTTATCCCGTCGCCGGCGCCGACATGACGACGCCAAGCTATGTCGCGAATGCCAATGCCAAGCCGCTCAACAAGCCGGTGATGGAATGGTTCGTCACGAACACGTTCACCGCGAAGACCGAAGCGAAGGATCCGCGCATCGATCTCGTCAATCGTAAGGACCTCGCGGGACTGCCGGATGCGACCGTGATCACCGACGAGATCGATCCGCTGCGCAGCGAAGGCCAGCAGCTCGCGAAGAACCTCAAGGCCGCCGGCGTGAAGGTCGATGCGATCGATTACGTCGGCGTGACCCACGAGTTCTTCGGCATGGGCGCCGCCGTCGTGAAGGCCAAGAAGGCCGAGATGGCCGTCGGCAAGGATCTCAAGGCGGCCTTCGCAAAGACGGTCTCGACCAAGTAAAGCTCAGGATCGACGGCGAGCGTTGCCGGAAAACTCGAATCGGCCAGACCGTAGACCCGTAACATCCACAGTCCCAGATCGCGGCCGCGCCACCATCGGCCGGAGCCGACATGAACGGTCGGATCTGGGTGGCCCGTCTAGCATCGGAGTCGTCAGCCGAGCTCGAGGACGTACACCGGCTGGACCGGATCGTCGCGCAGTCCCTTCCGCTGCCAGCCGGCAGCGATGGCGATGGCTTCGATCCTGCCGACCCTCGAAGCGGTGCGTAACAAGAGCGGCCCGAATGCATGCCGCAACCACGGCGAGCCGAGCCGGTCGACGTGCGCCGCGATTCGAGCGCGCGATGCGACCGGATCGAGCTCGACGATCACGAGCCGGCCACCCGGTCGGACCACGCGACGCAGCTCGCGCAGGGTCGCCGCCTGATCGCGGACGTAGCGAATCGACGACAGACAGAGCGCGATATCGATCGTGCCGGTCTCCAACGGCAGCGCTTCGCCACTCGCGCGAGCGACTTGGATCGATGTGTGCGGGCGCGCGAAGTCGCGGCTCGGATCGATCGCTATCACGCCGAGATGGGAGAACCGCTCCGCTGCGCGCCGCGCGAACGTGCCCGGACCACACCCGACATCGAGCAGTGTCGCGGCGCCCGCGAGCCAGTCGGACCAGGCATCCAGCAGCCGGTCATCGAGGTCGCCGAACGCCGGGCGTGCTGCCGTGGCATAGCGCTCGGCCAAACGGCCCTCGAACGGTTGCGCGAACAGCATCCGATCGAGCCGCGCGATGAATGATCCGAACACGATCAGCGCTCGACAAGCGCTAGGGCGCGGCGCGCCATCCCACGCACGACCTCGGGCTCCGGGGCCGGACTCACGCCGGCGCGCGCGGTGAATGCAGTCAGGCGATCGAGCTCCTCGAGATCGTCGGCCGTCCACTTCATGGCAGCGAGCCCCTCGGCATCTGCCCGCACGCGCCGCACGAGTGCCTCGAGCGTGACTGCCCCATTCGCGTAGAGTTCCGGACGCGCCTCTCGGAGATGGTGCTCGATGACCTTCCGGATCTCGCCGTGCATGCGCGGTGCGAACGCGTCACTCGCCGGATCGGCCGCGAACGCGCGCAGCTCCGCGGCACGGCGCGAATGCTCGTCTATCGCGTGGTCCTCGGCCGACCACGATCGGAGTGTCATGCCTGCGCGATCGAGCTCGAGCTCGGCGAGCGCCTTGGCCTCGCCACCGTGGCGCCGCCAGTCGTAGGCGACCTGGACCAGAAACGGCGCGAGGTGGGACACGACGATCACCTGGTCCGCGCGCTTCGCGAGCCGAGTGATCTGCTCGGCTGTGGCCTCGGACCGCTGTGCGTCCTGGCTGGTCATCGGATCATCGAGCACCACGATCGCTTCGCCGAGATCCGGCGTTCGCTCGATCGACATCACGAATAGCGCGAGTGCGAGCGTCGAACGATCGCCATCGGACAACACGCGCGCAAACCTCGCCTCGCCATCCGCGCTGCCGACCGAGAGCCGTCCCGCGGGGACGCGTACCGTGAAGCGCGCGCCGGTCGTGCCTCCCGAGCGTTCGGTCTCGAGCTCGTCGAGGGTGAAGTCGGCGCACAGCATGCCGAGCAGCTCGTTCATGCGCGCGGTGAACTGCGTGAGCTGCCCGAGCTTCTTCGCGTGCATCTCGTCGACCGCGCGCTTCTTCAACGTATCGACCCGCGCGATCGCCTCGAAGAGGCGCGTCCGCTCGGCAAGCGCGCGCACGACCGGTTCGCTATAGCGATCGACCGCAGCGTCGAGACGGCGGCGCTCCAGCGCGATCACGGCCGCGGCACCCGCCGGTCGTGCGAGTCGTTTCGCGATCGTCGCACGCATGGCAGCGATGCCGGCGTTGTAGTCGGTCGTTGCAACCACGAGCCGCTCGTACGCGAGGCGCGCATCGGCAAGCGCCTCGGCTGCGACTGCCTGCGTCGGACGCTTCGCCTTGGCTTCAAACAGTGCGGTCAGCGCCCTAGCGACAGCGTTGGCGTCGGCTTCTCGCGCCTCGAAGGCGATCGAATCGCCCCACGCCGCGATCGCTCGCGGGTTGACCTCTGCGGCCTTCGCGACCTCGCTCCACCACGTCGCGATCGATCGCGCTGCTGCGAGCGCGATGTCGATCGCACCCGCGAGGTCGACATATGCGCGATCGAAGTGCTCCGCGAACGCACCGAGCAGGTCGCCATCCTTGCCGGCGACCGATTGCGCACAGAACGGGCACGTCTTGCCATCGGCGAACGCGAGCCCGGCGCGTACCCACGCCTCGCCGTTGCCGCGCAGCCGCTTGTCGAAGTGGGCGCGGACCGCGGCAGCAACCTCGGTCGTGGTCGTTGCGAGCAGTGCACCGAACACCGAGAAGTCGAGCGCTGAAATCGCGGGCAGCGCCGTCGGCTGTGCACGGTGCGCGAGCTCGCGCTCGATCGCGGCCTCGTGCCCGCGGATCTCGAGCGATGCCCGCGCGGCTTCGGGATCCTCGACGGGCGATAGTGCGGTAAACGCGACCTCGGTCATCGCATGCTTCGCGACCTGCGCGCGGACGAGCTTCGCGTGCTGGCTCTCCTCGTGCGCGAGCTCGCGGCCTTGCTTCGACAGCTGGTCGAGGTTGACCGCGAGCGAGACCTCCTCGGCGCCGAGCGCTATCTGCAAGATCTGGGTGCGGTGCCGCTTCGACGACAGCGTTCCCACGAACACGTTGTCCTCGACGAACTTGCGATCGAACACGTGGATCGTCGGACTCGTGCCTTTCCACGCGGTGCCATCGAACTTGTACGGCCCCTCGCTGAAATCGAGCTGCACGTTCGGCGGCAGCGCCGCGTCGATGGTGCGATCGAGCAGCACGTCCTCGGCGCGCCCGGTGGCGGCCGCCCGCAGTGTCCGCACCAGCGTCGATTTGCCGCTCGCGTTGCGCCCAAAGATCAGCGTGAGCTTCGCGAGCTTCGACGTCACACGCCCAGCGGTCGCTGCATCCCAGCGCTGGAAGCGTCCGACGCGAAGCAGCTGCGTGACCTTGACGAGCACGGGGAGAGCCTACGTCATTTCGCGATCGAAGCTGGTGAGCTTGGTAGCATCGAGAGACCCAGTACGTTGGCATCGAGCTGCGGCGGTCTTGATGCTCGGATTCGGCCACTTCTTGGTCGGCAAGCGCCAGGAAAGTCGGTCGGCTCTCGGAGTTTTGGGCGATGTCGCCGAGCCCGTGTGTGAGTCGCAACTGGTAACTACGATCGTCCTGGCAGCGCCAGATTACCGCGCGGATTGTCGTACTGCTCCGAGCGTGGTGCGAAACCTGCGCCGCGCACCGACGCCGCCGTGATCGCGAGCTCGGTCGCGCGCGCTCGCCGCAGCTCCAAATTTCAGTCGTCTTGCGGGTGATCGACCTGTGCTGCGTGCACGAGGTTGTACTTACGACCGAGCTCGCGCAGATGGGTTCGATCCATGCGCGCCGCACGCGCCGCTCGCGACAAATTTCCGCTGTGCCGCGCGAGCAACTCGCGAAGATATTCGCGCTCCCAGATCATGGTCGCGCGATCCTTGGACGCTCGGAACGACAGGGTTTCGTCGAACGCCAGCGACGCTACGTTTGAGGGCGACGGATCGGTAAGCTCGCTCCACACGACGGGATCTCCGAGCAACACCGCCCGCTCGACCGCGCTCCTCAGCTCCGGCCGTTCATCGTCCTCGCACTCGATATCCTCGCGCAGGCGGGGTTGCTCGCGTACGCGACCACCCGCGTGCGTCCGTTGACGCCGGGCGTGTGGGCGATGCTGCTCACCAATCACGTCATCATGCTGACGATGATCGGGGTGTTCTTCGGCAGCCTGATCCTCGTGCCGATCTTTGCGCTCGGCATGATGCCGATCATGCTGTCGATCCCGCAGATCTACAATCCGTGGCTCGCGCTGGGGATTCACGTCTCGGCGCTGGCGGTGCCGCTGACGCTCGAGTTGACGGGCCTGGTGCCACGAACCTTCCAGATGATCGGGGACACGCTGGTCTTCAAGCCGTGGGCGGTGACCGCGAGTGCGCAGCTCACCGTCGCCGTGATCTTCGTGATCGTGGTGATGCAGCTCTGGATCAACATGCGGGTACTCAGCGGCGGTCGCGTTGCCCAGGAACGCGCGCACGAGCTAATCCACGCGCAACGCTGGCAGCTCGAGCGCATGGTCCAGTAGCGTTCGCTGATCATCGTTGTTGCCCGCACCCTGCCGAGGGCACCCGCCCTCAGCGGGGTGGCTACCGCCGCCAGGCCCGACCACTCGTCGTCGTCCGTCTGCCCCTGCGAGGTGCGCGCGCCCGGCACGACGCTTGCGATGGTGGCGCGTATGAAACTTCAAGCCCTGTTCGCGGTGTCGCTCGTCGGATGCGTTTCTAGTCCCGAGGCCAGCACCGGCCCCGACGGCGGTGCGACCGGGGGTGGCAAGGCGGACGGGCAAAGCTCGTCGATGCGGCTGTTGCAAGCCAACGTCGGAAACGTCGCGGTGACCTGCTTGCCCTACAAGTTCAAGCTCTGCTACGCCGCGACCGAGCAGCGGATCGCGGCCGAGATCGCGCGGCTCGATCCAGACGTCATCAGCTTGCAGGAGACGGTCAGCGTGGCGCAGTGCGATGCGATGACCGAAATCGATTCGGCCAAGGTGTGTTTCGCGAGTCACAGGGCGGAGGTCGAGTCTCAAGTGCGGCGCCTGGTAGGTGACGCGTACACGATCGCCTGCGACACGCGCTCGCACCACGAATGCGTCGCGGTGAAGCGCACCTGGGGCGCGATCGATGGTTGCCGCGATGGCGAGCTGTGTGCGGTCTCCGAGACCGCACCACCAGGCACCGGCTGTGACGCCGGCTTCTCGGTGTCAGCCGTGACGATCCGCCCCGTGGCAACGCGCGCGTTTCGCCTCGTCGATCTCCATCCACCGAGTGGTAATGCCGTCGCGTGCCGCGTCGACGCACTTGCGAAGGTGTTCGAGGGCGGCACTGCGCTCGCTCGGGGGACCCGGAGTCTGCTCGCCGGTGATTTCAATCTCGATCCGTTCGCCGGGACCGATGCGTCCGAGGACTATCTGCGCAGCCACGTCGGCACGCGCACCGCATTCCACTTCCACAGCGGAACCACCGAGCATCAACCACCCTATTTGACGGCGGTGTACGACTGGCCGCTTCACAGCTTCACGTACGACCACGTGATCTCGAACTTCGCGTCCGGAACCTGTGAAACGCTCGGCCACGCAGTCGCCAGCGAGCGGCTCGATGGCGGCTCGGGCACCGACCATCGTGCTCTGATCTGCGACCTCGACGTCGAGTGAGGCGGCCATCACCCGAGCGCACTCCCGCGCGTTGAAGGGCGGGATACGCGAGACCGAGGTCGAGGGTCGTCGCAGCATAGAAGTGCGTGATGTCGCGTGGCCAGCGACCAGGCCCGGTGCCGCACATGCCCGCAAAGACGACGGATCCTAGCTGGCTACGTCCAGTGTTAGAGTGCGTCCATGTGGTACGCGGCAAGTACAATCGTCTTCGTGATCGCGTGCAGCTACACGCGTCCGGCGGATGTCGTCGACGATGGCGGATCTACCGTCGACTCGGGATCGGGATCGGGATCGGGATCGGGATC
>JAYVLQ010000131.1:0-6794 GCA_043759355.1 Kofleriaceae bacterium | reverse complement strand
TTTCCGCGTTTCTCGCGCTCACCATGTTTCCGCGTTTCTCGCGCTCACCATGTTTCCGCGTTTCTCGCGCTAACCCTCTCGAATTATACGCGGCAAACGCTACGATGTGCGCCGTGAAAGACCCGATCGCTCGGCTCGAGCAGATGGAAGCCAAGGCGGCAGAGGCCGGCGGCGAAGCGCGCATCGCGAAGCAACACGAGGCTGGCAAGCTCACCGCTCGGGAGCGTGTCCACGCGTTGCTCGATGAAGGTAGCTTTGTCGAGCTCGACAAATTCGTGACCCATCGCAACGCCGATTTTGGCATGCAGGACCAGAAGATCTTGGGCGACGGCGTCGTCACCGGGCACGGCACGATCGATGGCCGACCGGTCTGCGTGTTCGCGCAAGACTTCACGGTGTTCGGCGGCTCGCTGTCGGGGGCGTACGCCCAGAAGATCTGCAAGGTGATGGACCTCGCCACGAAGATCGGCTGCCCGGTGATCGGACTCAACGATTCGGGTGGTGCGCGCATTCAAGAAGGCGTCGAATCGCTCGCCGGCTACGCCGATATCTTCCTGCGCAACGTACTGTCGTCGGGCGTGGTGCCGCAGATCAGCGCGATCATGGGCCCGTGCGCGGGCGGTGCGGTGTACTCGCCGGCGATCACCGATTTCATCCTGATGGTCGATCGCACGTCGTACATGTTCATCACCGGCCCCGAGGTGATCAAGACGGTCACGCACGAGGAAGTGACCAAGGAGCAGCTCGGCGGTGCGATGACACACGCCTCCCGCTCGGGCGTGTCGCACTTCACCGAGGATGACGAGCTCGGCTGCATCCATCGCATTCGCGAGCTGCTTTCGTTCATGCCGGGCAACAACCACGAGGATCCGCCGATCCGCGCGACCGATGATCCGGCCGACCGCAGCGAAGCGCTGCTCGATACGGTTGTGCCGCTCGAGTCGAACAAGCCGTACGACATCAAGAAGATCATCAACGCGGTCGTCGATAGCGGCGCGTTCTGCGAGGTCGCGAAGGACTTCGCGAAGAATATCGTGTGCGGCTTCGCGCGCTTCGATGGTCGCCCGGTCGGGATCGTCGCGAACCAACCGAACCACCTCGCGGGGTGCCTCGACATCGACGCCTCGACGAAGGCCGCGCGATTCGTGCGGTTCTGCGATTGCTTCAACATCCCGCTCGTCACGTTCGTCGACGTGCCGGGCTTCTTGCCGGGCACCATGCAGGAGTACGGCGGCATCATCAAGCACGGCGCGAAGCTGCTTTATGCCTTCGCCGAGGCGACGGTGCCGAAGATCACCGTGATCACGCGCAAGGCCTACGGCGGTGCCTACGACGTGATGGCGAGCAAGCACATCCGCGCCGACGTCAACGTCTCGTATCCCGGTGCCGAGATCGCGGTGATGGGCGCCGATGGCGCGGTCAACATCATCTACAAGGGAGAGCTCGACAAGATCACCGATCCGGTGGCGAAGGCCGAGGCACGCGCGAAGTTCACAGACGAGTATCGCGAGAAGTTCGCGACGCCGTACAAGGCCGCTTCGCTCGGCTACATCGACGAGATCATCCGGCCGCACGACACGCGCTGGACGATCGTGCGATCGCTGCGCGTGCTCGCGAACAAGCGCCAGACCAACCTGCCGCGCAAACACGGCAACATCCCTCTTTGAAACGCTTTCTCCTCATCGCCGTACTCGTCGCGTGTCATCACGCGATGCCGGTGGCGATGAGGCCACTGCCGCGCGATGCATACTCGCATTACCTGGCGGGCAAGCTCGCGATGTATCGCGAGGCCTGGGCCGAGGCGGCGACCGAGCTCACCGCCGCGGCAGCGGCCGCACCCGATCAGCCGAGCATCGCGATCGAACTGGCGCGCGCGCTCGCAAAAGCCAAGCGCGGGCCCGAAGCGCGCGCGGTGCTCGCCAGGGCGCGCGCGGAGTGGCCCGATCATTCGCAGGTCTGGCTGGCCTCGGGCGAGCTGCTCGAGAAGGATGCACCGACCGATGCCGCGCGTGCGTATCGCCGCACGATCGAGCTCGAGGCCGACGACGAACGCGCGTATCTCGGCCTCGCCCGCGTCCAGCTGGCGCGCGATGAGGGCAAGGCGGCCGAGGCGACGCTGCGCGCGCTCGTGGAACGCGTCCCGACTTCGACCGATGGTCACTACCGGCTCGCCCAGCGCCTCCTGCTCGCGAAGGATCTCCCCGACGCCGTCACGCAGCTGCACGCGGTGCTCGAGCAGGACCCCGATCACATCGATGCGCGGCTCGATCTCGCGCGCACGTCGCGCCGGCTCGGCAAGCTCGACGAAGCGATCCTCCAGACGCGCAGCGCGTTCGATCGAGCCGCGCAGCCGCTCGACATCGCCGACGAGCTGTTCTGGTTGCTCTGCGAGGCCGATGATCGCCAGGCCGCGATCGATCTGCTCACGCTGCTCGACGACGACCGCAGCGATCTCGATGCCCTCGCGACCGTGCTCCGCCTCGATCTCGGCCTCGGCAGGATCGCCGAAGCGACCGAGGTCGCGCAACACATCGCCGCGCAGGATGCCGAGGCGGGCTCGCTCGCGCTCGCGGAATTGCATAGCGTTACCGGCGAGCTCGCCAAATCCGGTGAGCCCCTCGCGGTCGCCGATATTGCAGCGATCGAGCCCGGCTCGAAGAACTTCGCGGTCGCGCGTCGGTATGCGGCCTCGGCCTTGATCGCGGCCCAGCTGCCGAAGCGTGCGCTCGAGATCCTCGAGCCGGCGCGCACCGCGGCGCCCAAGGATCTCGAGCTCGCGTATACCGCCGCGATCGCGGCCGCCGATGCGGGCGCGGTCGGTGATGGGCGGGCGCTCGTCAGATCGCTGGGCCCGAGCCCGGAGGCGCAACTCGTCCGCGCGCGGTTCGAAGATCACGTGGACGACCCAGGCGCCGCGCTACAGCTCCTCTTGCCACTGATCGCCGCGCACCCGGATAACTCCAGCGCGCTCAACCTCGCGGGCTATCTCTACGCCGAGCGCAAGGAGCACCTCGACGAGGCCCAAGCCTGGCTGGCTCACGCGAGAGAGATCTCCCCCGGCGACCCGGCGATCCTCGATTCGTGGGGCTGGCTGTTGCTGCAGCGCGGGCAGACCCGCGAGGCCATTCGCACCCTCGACCGCGCCTCGCGGTTCGCACCGCGCGAGCCGGAGATCCTCCTGCACCTGGCAACCGCGTGGGCCGCCGATCACCAGGCCAAGACCGCGGCGCACCTGCTCGATCGGGCCCTGGCACTCCACCCGGTTCCGGACGTCCAACGCCGGATCGATACGTTGCGCAGGGCGCTGGTGATAAAATAACGGGATGAAGAGCGTTGCGGTCGCCCTGGTCCTGATGCTGGGCTGCAAAAATGGTCCCTCGGAAGATCAGTGCAAGCAGCTGATGGACCACCTCGTCGATCTCGAATTCAAAAAGGGCGGTGCGAACGCACCTTCCGGCGATGCGGCGAAGCAAGAGCAGGCGAAGAGCAAGATAGCGATCACGAGCTTGCGCGGCAACGACTTCGTCTCGATGTGCACCAAGACCATGACCAAGACGCGCGTCGATTGCGCCCTCGCCGCGAACGAGATCAGCGGCGACAACGGTATCGGCAAGTGCGACGAAGCGAAGTGATCTAGAGCGCTTCGACGACCGCCGCAGCGACACGCTCGCCAACGGCCGGCGCGGCGGTCGCACCGTGACCACCGAGGCCCGCGGCCCACACCAGCCACGGCTTCGACGTATCGCGACCGAGCCGCATCTTGCGATCCTCGGTGAAGGCGCGCTGACACGCCCAGCGGCGCGTGATCGGCAGGCCCGCGAATTCGGAATCGGCCTCGTCGAGCAAGCGACGCAGATGCGCTTCACCGACGAGATCTGGCTCTTGATGACCGGGTGGACAGGCGGCGCTATCGCACGGCGACGACAGCACGCTCGCACCATCGCGGCGCACGTACATCTCGCCCGCGCCCAGGTGCCACAGCCACGGGGTCCGCTCGCCGACGGTCGCGGCAAGGATGAAGACGTGGCGCTTGAACGTTGCGAGCGGCTCGCCGGCGACGAGCTCGCCCGCCCAGGCGCCGGCTGCATCGACGACCACGCGCGCCGCGATCGTGCCGCGCGCGGTGATGACGTTCGCGCCGCGATTCGCGGATTCGACGCGCACGACCGGCGTCGCGACTTCGATCCGGACGCCCTGCGAAAGGGCCGACAGGAGGCCGCCGACCTCGATCGTGCCGTCGCTCGGCACGAACAGCGCGTGCGAGATGCGGAGCTCGGGCAGCTGCGGCCAGCGCGCCATCACGATGTCTTTGAGACCGGGCTCGACGGCGACGTCGTGACGGCGCGCGCGATCAAGATACGCGTTCGCGGTGACCTCGTCATCGAATGACAGCACACCACCGGTCGGAGCCCAGGCCGGCAGCTGGCGCATCAGGGCGGCGCCCCGCACGGTCAACCGTGTAGTGTCTTCATCTTCGGCGAGCTGGCGCCCGAGCCCCGCACTGCGCCCACTCGCGAACCGGCCCGGCTGGACCTCGCGCTCGAGCACGATCACGTCGCTGATGCCAAGCCGCTGGAGCGCCCATGCCGTCGCCACACCCGCAAACCCGGCGCCGATGATGACCACGTTTGCGCTGGCCGGCAGGTCGCCCACGGATCGCTTGTAGCCCATTGACCCAGGGCCTGCACCCTCGGCAGACTCCAAACATGCCGCGGGTGATACGGATCGATAAAGACGAAGACATCGGGACCATCTCCGATGCACATCAAGCATTTCTCGTCGCACAGCTCGAAGATGCGAACTCCGACGATACCGACTACGACATCGACGCCGAGACGATCGAGCTGTTGTCAGATAACGACGCGGATCCCGAGCTGCTCGCGATGCTCGAGAAGGGTCTCGGCGATGACGACAGCATGACGATCGCGTTCGAAGCCTGATCCGCCTGTTGCCTGGCTACTCGAGTTGCGCGCGCGCGGCTCGGGCGATGTAGCAAAATCGGGGCATTAGGCCACGCAACGCGCGGCACCGGCCTTGCTCATTGCGCGGTTCATGAAGCGCCTGCTCGCCTCGATGATCCTGTTCACTGCCTGCACCGATGTTGACCCCTATGAGGGCGAGGAGGTGAAGGCCGAGGATGGCAAGGCGGATGCGAGCGCGGGCGGCATCTTCCTGGACGCGACCTTCAACGGCAAGGTCACGGTCGATTCGTCGTGGGATGACCGCGGCACGATCCAGGACCACCTGTTATTCACGGTCGGTCAGCTCAACGGCATGACCGCGGTCGGCCGCGTCGACAAGGCCGAGCTCTCGAACATCGTCAAGACCTCGACCGGCACGCGCACCACGCTGACGTACACCGCGAAGTTGCCGATCGTGTGGGCGAAGAAGAACGCGGTGCCGAGCGCGATCGATCTGTGGCTGCCGACCGATATGTCGGCCGCGGCGCAGACAGCGTTCGTCACGAAGTACGGCGCCAAGTGCGTCGACTTCGGCGCGCACGAAGTCGACTCGGGTTCGATGTTCTATTACTTCCGCCCGAAGATGTCGGGCTGCACGGTCGCCGCCGCGGATGCGACGAAGGTCTCGGCATCGCTGTCGCCGAGCCCGACCACGACGACCGGCAAGTTCCCCGAGTACACCAAGATCTGGGAAGACAACACGCTCAACGTCGTCGCGATCTTCGGCAAGTACAAGGACGGCGCCACGAGTGGCGATGAAGGCATCGCGGGCTTCAACACGTTCGTCAACGCGATGAAGACCGAGCTCGGAACGCACGGCCTCACCACGATCCCGAGCTCGGTGCCGACCAGCCCCGGTGTCGCGGCGCCCGATATCGAATTCAACGCCACGCTCGCCGATGGCAAGAAGATCCACGTCGTCGCGCTCCTCACCGACAACGTCAACGACGGCCTCGCGCAGCCCGCCTTCCGCGCGCGCTACGAGACGCTTTCGACTCGCGCGGACTTCATCGTCTACAACGGCCACGCTGGCCTCGGCTCGAACATCCGCGCGCTCAACGCCGCGGGTAAGTGGGTCGCGGGTCAGTACGTCGTGGTGTTCATGAATGGCTGCGACACGTTCGCGTACATCGATGGCTCGCTGTCGCAGGCGCACAGATCGCTCAACGCCGACGACACCTCGGGTTGGAAGTACATCGATATCGTCAACAACGGCATGCCGGCCTTCTTCGCCTCGATGGCCGGCGCGTCGATGAGCCTGTTCCGCGGCTTCCTCGCCTTCGACAACCCGCAGACCTACGAGCAGATCTTCGCGCACATCGATGATTCGCAGATGGTGATGGTCACCGGCGAGCAGGACAATACATTTACGCCGGGCGCCGGCTCGCAGCCGCAAGCATGGGCCGGCCTGAACGAGCACGGTACGATCGCGCGCAGCAGCAACAAGAACTTCACCACGCCGACGCTAGCCGCGGGCACCTACCAGTTCGACATGACCGGCACCGGCGATGCCGACCTCTACGTTCGCGTCGGCAAGGCGCCGACCACCGCGGCCTACGATTGCCGCCCCTACAAGACCGGCTCGAACGAGAGCTGCACCGTGACGCTCGCGCAACCGACGACGATCAACGTGATGGTGCGCGGCTACGCGACGACCTCGACCTTCGAGCTCGTCGGCAAGAAGCACTAACTAACTAACTAGTTAGTTAGGGAGCGACGACGAGGATCGGTCCGGATAGCGTCGTCATGCCCCGAGCAGCGGGTCCCGGTGCTCCATCAACGCGTGAGCCGAGAAACAGAGCCGAGCCTCTTTACCAGCGCTTTCTTGGCAAG
>JAYVLQ010000130.1:0-3403 GCA_043759355.1 Kofleriaceae bacterium | reverse complement strand
AACTTCTGGACCACGATCTCGTACGCCTTCGCAGCGCGGTCGTAAAAGATCGCTTGCTCGTAGACGACACCGGCGTTGAACGCCGCCTTCTCGGCGAGGTCGGGTGCGGTCGTGGCGTACTGCGTGGCGAGCTCGAGGTAGATGTCGGCCGCGTCCTCGGGGCGCTTCGCCTTCTCGTACATCACGCCCGCGTTCGTCATCGCCTGCGCCGCGGTCTTCTGATCGACCGAGGGCTCCTTCGGGATGCGCAGGTAGAACGTGGCGGCCTTATCGTACTTGCCGCCATCGGCGTAGTGATCTCCGCTCTTCTGGATCGATTCGACGATCAGCTTGGTCAACCGATCCTGCTGATCCTTGGAGGCGAATGACGGCGCGGACCTGAGCTTACGTGCCCAGAACTCGACGTTCTCGTAGTCCTGCGCCTTGTTCAGCGCCGAGAGGATGCGATCGCCAGCGGGGCCCGCGTTGGCGTCTTTCGGATACTTCGTGACGATGACGCCAAAGCGTTTGATCGCCTCGTCGTACTCTTGATAGTCGTAGAACATCTGGCCGTTCTTGAAGATCACGCCGACCAGCTTGTCGTCGGCGGGGAATAGCGTCGCGTAGAGGTCGATTGCCTCGCCGAACTTCTTGTCGACCGGTGCGATCTTCTTGCGGCTCGCGACATCCTTCGGGCGCGCGGCTTCGAAGGCGCCCATCGCATTGAGCAGGGCTTGCTGGTGCAAGGGGCCTACCGGTGCACTCTTGCCGACCGCGAGGTACTCGTCGCCGGCGTCTTCGACCTTCGCGAGCTTGAAGCAGAGGATGTCGGCCCGGTAGTAGCGAATCTCTGTCGCCTTCGCCGAGGCGTTCTTGCCGGTGCCGAACGCGCCGAGATACGATTCGTACGCGTCCGCGGCCTTGGTGTAGAGCCGCAGGATCTCCGGCGGGCTCTTCGGCGTGGTCACACACTCGGTGAGCTTCGGGATCTTGAGCGCCTTCTCGCGGAGTTGTGCTTCGCCATGGATGTTCGTCGCGGTGTCGCGGACGAGCTTCTCGGTCACTTCGAGCGAGCGATCGAGCGCGTCGCGATTCTTCTGCTGCTTGGCCCAATCGGTGTTCGGGCCGTAATGATCGAGGAGGACCTTGATCTCGTCTTGCGCCTTCTCGACATCGAGCGCGCTGTTCCAGTTCTCGATGATGTTGCGCTGGTAGTCGGCCGCCCTGATCGAGGCGGGCTCCATCTTGACGAGGAAGCGGTAGGCCTCATTCGAACGATCGTACTCGGCCTGACCGCCGTAGCTCTCGGCGACCTTGATGAGCACGTCTCGCGAGTACTTCTCACCACCGATCGACGCGAGGAAGTCGAACACTTCCTGCGCGCTGATCGAGCGATCTTCGGTGAACACGACGACGAGGTATTCGAGAGCTTCATCGCGCAGCGAGGCGCTGCGTCGCCGTTGCGACTCGGAGCCCGACCGCTCGGCCTCGACTGCCTTGTCGAGGACGCGCTTGAAATCTTTCGCGGCTTGCTCGGTCGCGCCGAGCTTCCATTCGCACCACGCAGTCTTGAACAGCGCCAGGTCACTCGTCGCCGCGTTGTCCGGAATGTGCGTGTAGGCCTGCTTGGCCTTCTCCCACTTCGCCGCCTGGAAGTAGTGCTCGCCGACCATCATCCACGAGTCGCCGTAGAGCGGCGATTTCGGAAATCTGTCGATGACCTCCTGGAACGAGCCCATCGCCTCGTCCTCGCGGTTGTCTTCCTTGGCCGCGAAGCCGATCAGGTACGTGACCAGATCCATGCGTCGAAACGTCGGGTGCTTGTCGTGGAGCTCGCGATAGAGCGCCTCGGCCTCTTTGAGCTCGATCTTGGGCTCCTTGGGCTGATCGCATTCGCCCTTCTTGACCGAACACTTCTCGAGCGCACGCGAGAAGCCGTCCATCTTGATGAGATAGGTGCGGCGCGCTTCTTCCCACAGCAGCTCGGCGAGCTTGAACACGCCCTCGGCGCGCGCGTCGCCTTGCGGCTTCTGCTCGGGGGGCAGCGGCTCGAGGAACGTGCGAAGCAGGCCGATCGCTTCGGTGCGCTTGGCATCGCGCGCGGTCTCGGTCGAGTTGAGGAGGACCTTGAGCTCCTTGGTCAGTACCGGCGCCTCGGGCGAGGGTGGCCGCTTGCGGATGTAGAGCTCGGCTGCAGGGCCACGCTGGACATCGATCTCTTGCGATTGCTTCTGCGCGAGTGCGATGCCCGGCAAGAGGAGCAACGCGACGATGAGCAGCTTCATGATCATCGGAAACCCTCGTATTCATCAGCCCAGTACTCGCCCTGGAACGGCCAGTACTCTTCGTCGTCGCCGATCATGCTCGCGTTCCACAGCCGGCCGCGCAACTCCTCTGGGAACCGGCCGGCCGCGAGGTCCTGGACTTCGATGTCAAGCTTGCGCTTCTGCCCGATCACCGCGTCGACCTTGCCGAGCTTGGCCTTGTCGAGGACCTTCTTGTTTTCTTCGTACAAATGCTCGATCGCCTTTTGCGCGAGCGCGTCACCGGCCTCGTCGAGCTGGAGCGAAAGTGCATGGGCGCTCTTGTCGAGCCGACGCGCCTCGCCGATGTCGGCCTCGATCAGCGGCTTGATGCTCGAGGTCGCTCGCGCGGACACCGCTTGCGCCGCGGTATCGGCCGCCGCGACCGCAGCTTCGACAGCCTTGGTGACCCTCGCCCGAAGCTCCTCGAGCCGCTTGAGCTCGTCACCCGCGGCATCGGCGGCCATCGAGCCGTCGCGCTTCGCACGCGCGATCTCGTCGTGCTGCTCGCTCACTTGCTTGGCGAGCCGGCGTAGATCCTCGACCGTCGCGTTCGCATCGGAGAGCTGCTCTTGCTCGAGCGTCTTGGTCGTCGAGATCTTTTGAACTTTCGTTTCGGCGACCTGCGACGCGAGGTTCTGCCACTGCCGCGCAGCTTGCGGTGCGCTGTCCGCGAGCTCGTGAATGCCGTTGACCGCATCGTTCAAGCGCAGGAACTTCGGCTCGAGGCGGAGCAAGGCAACGACGTCATCGATCGGTGCGACCGCCGAGGTCGTGCCCACCTTCTTGCCATCGACCTGACCGGTATCCTTGATCTCGCGGTAGCGCGACAGCGCCTTCGCGAACAGCTGCTTGCGAAGCGTGGGATCCTTACGCGCGCGATCGATCTCGTCGACGACGGGCGTCAGCCGCGCGACGAGCCCGTCGTACCATTTCTGCGAATCGTCGAACTTGCAGTCGGCGAGCTCGGTGTAGCCGGCCAGGAGGCTCGCTTCGGGCCACAGCGGCGAGGTCGGGAACGTGCGCAGGAACTCGTGGACGAGGTCACGCGCCGTGGCGAGCTCGCGCTTCTGGTACATCGACCACGAAGCCTCGAACAGCGCGTCGCTCAGGTAGAGCGA
>JAYVLQ010000129.1:0-5203 GCA_043759355.1 Kofleriaceae bacterium | reverse complement strand
GTTGGATGCGCGAGGACCTGGCTGGTCAGCGAGAGCACGTGCTTGGTCTTCACGGCCGGGATGTCGAGCGTGTCCCAGGCGGCGAGGCTGTCCTTGCCGGTGAAAGAGAGATCGAGGATCACGTCGGGCTTCTCGCGCAGCACCTCCTCGGCGCCGATCTTGGGATACTTGGTGCCCGCGCCGGCGAGGATGTTATCGCCGCCGACCACCGCGAGCAGCTCGTCATTGAAGGTGCCCGGCCCCGCCGCGACGATCGCGCCGAGCCCACCCGCTTCCCGATCGATCACGACGAGCACGCGTGGGTGGTGGGTCGGGCGGTGCGCGGCAGCCTCGTCGAGCGCCTGGTCGATGCCAGCGACCGCTGCGGTTGCTTCCGCGGTCTTGCCGAGCGCCTGACCGAGCGTGCGCAAGCAGGTCTTCACGTCCGGCACGGTATGCATCGCGCACTCGCGGGTCTCGAGGTGAGCATCGGCGAGGGCGCCCGCCGCCTGCGCGTGGATATCGTCGACCACGACGAGCGTGGGCTTGAGCCGCACGATCGTCTCGACGTTCGGGACCATGAAGCTGCCGACGCGGGGGAGTGCCTTGATCGAGGCCGGAAAGTCCGAGTAGTCGTCGACTCCGACCAGGTCGCCGGCGGCGCCGAGCGCTGCAACGATCTCGGTCGCCGACGGGCTCAGCGTGACGATCCGCGCTCGTGCGCTGGCCACCGGCGCCTCGCTCTTGCTCTGGCACCCGACGAACATGAGCAGGGCAAAGCAGCGCATGCCGTGTCGGTACCACAGTGCGCGGGTGCTATCCTTCTCGGGTGCGGGGTACCGATCTGTCCGGCTCGGTGCTCGACGACCGCTACGAGGTTATCGAGCCGATCGCCGAGGGCGCGATGGGCGCGGTGTACCGCGGCGAGCGCTTGAAGCTCGGGCGCGCGGTCGCGATCAAGATCATGCACGACGCGCTGCCCGACGAGCTCTCGAGCCGCAGCCGGTTCGAACGCGAGGCGAAGCTGATGGCGCGGCTCGAGCACCCGCACTGCGTCTCGGTGATCGATTTCGGTCTTCACGAGGGCAAGCCATTCCTCGTGATGGATCTCGTGCGCGGCACGTCACTGCTCGATGCGCTCGAGAAGGTCGGCAGGTTCGAGCCCGCGCGCGCCGTTGCGATCGTGCGGCAGGTGCTCTCGGGGCTCGCGCACGCCCACGAGCTCGGGATCGTGCATCGCGACATCAAGCCGGCGAACGTGATGATCACCGAGCGCACCGGCATGGCCGAGCAGGTCCGGATCCTCGATTTCGGGCTCGCCAAGCCCGCGCTCGATTCGACGAAGCTGACGACCGGGATCGTCGTCGGCACACCGAACTACATGGCGCCCGAGCAGATCAAAGGTGGCGCGGTCGACGGGCGCACCGATCTCTACGCCGTCGGCGTGATGCTGTTCGAGCTGCTGACCGGGCACAAGCCATTCACCGCCGATGATCCGCTCGCGGTCGTGCGCAAGCACCTGCATGCCGAGCCACCGACGCTGGCAGACATGATCAGCGGCGTGAGCTTTGGCGAGCTCGAAGCGGTGGTGTCGAAGGTTCTCGCGAAGCAACCGCAACATCGCTATGCCGATGCCGCGGAGATGTCGGCGGCGCTCGAGCACGCGATCGCTCTGCGCGAGAGCACGGCGACCCTGATGTCGCGCGCGGTGCCGCAGACCGAACCTTTTATCGGGAGCTCGCCGGTCGCGACCGCCTCGGGCTGGAACGTGCCGGGCGCAGATGCAGTGACGCAGCCGACCGCGGGGGGACCGACGGTGATCGAGGAGACCGGTGCGCCGGTCCAGCTGGCGCTCGGCACGGTGCACGAAGAGCTCGAGGTCCCGCCTACGCGTCGCAGGACGGTGCCACCAACCCGCGTGCAAACCGTGCCGCCCACCGGGATGCTACCGCTGCGCGGGGTTCCGATCACGAAGCTGCAGCTCGGTCTCGGTAGCGGCGTCCTTGCCGTGATCGTCATCGCGGTGATCGCGGCGAAATCGGGCTCGCGCGCGGTGGCGGTGGCGGTTGTGCCGACCCCGACGGTGGTTCATCCCGCTGCGGCGGTGATCGATCCCGTAGCGCCTTCACTCTCGCGCGCGAGTGATCTCTACGCGAACGGCGATCTCGAGCCCGCACTCGATGTCGTAACCAAAGCTCGGCGAGCCCATCCCGAGAGCGCGCAGTTGGCGTACCTCGCCGGCAAGATCTACTACGCGAAGCTTTACTGGGCCGATGGTGTGAAGTCGTTTCGCGAGGCGATGCGCTTGGATGCTGCCTATCGGTCCGATCCCGAGCTCGTAAAGATCGCGATTCGCGGTTTCCTCACGACGCCGGATACGAATGCTCAACTCGAAGAGTTTCTCCGAGTTGATCTCGGTTCGGCCGCGAAAACAGGGCTCGAGGAGACCGCGAAGAGCCATCCGAATGCGGCCCTCCGATCGCGTGCGAAGACCGAGCTAGCGAAGCTAAAATAGCTAATTGGTTTTGAGTGGTTGCGATGCGCTCTCGTCGGAGATGGCGGCGCGGTGACGAACGCGAGAAAAACTCGCCATCTAGCCTCGTCCCGAAACGGAACACCAATTTTTTCCGGTGGGGATCTCCGACCGACTCGATGCGTCAGGTCAGCTGTTTTCACAGCTCCACAGCCTTATCCACAGCGTAAATTAACCTTTGAAAATCGCACGCAAAACGGATCAGACCTCGACCACAATCCACCCTCAATCCACAGGTAGTCCACGTGGATATCCCGCGCGGTGGGACACTAGATGTAGTCGCTGCTCCCGACCGGCACCCCAAATACAGCGCACTTTTTGTTGCCCGATTTCGGGGTGGTCAGTACAAAGGGGCTCCGCCGGAGTCACACGTTCTGGATCCCGAGCTGACGCACGCTGTCACAGGCCTCTGCTAAAGCCGTCATCCCGCAAGAGACCAACGCGGATCACACAACGAGGGTTCTAGATAGGCGGGTGGTCTCGGGCAGATGGGTCCATCTGCCATGGCTACTCCTATGTCCAATCCTCTCACTCATCGCGCCGTTTTGAAGGAGGGACCATGCTCGTGAAGTCTGCCGCCGTTGCGCCTGGTGTTGGCCAGGAACAGAGGATTGCCCGGAAGTCGTCTCGCGTGATCAAGGACGAGCGTCCGGGGCTCACGTTCGAGCGTTACTTCACGCGCCAGGGCGTCGATCCGTTCGAGACCGTCGAGTGGGAGCGCCGTGATGCGGTGATCTCGGGCGCCGACGGAAAGGTGTTCTTCGAACAACGCGGCGTGGAGTTCCCCAAGACGTGGTCTCAGACCGCCACGAACGTGGTGGTTCAGAAGTACTTCCGCGGCACGCTCGGTACCCCTGATCGTGAAAACTCGGTCCGTCAGATGATCGGCCGCGTGGCCGACACGATGTACGGCTGGGGCAAGGCCGACGGCTACTTCAAGAGCGAGCAGGACGCGTGGGCGTTCCGCGACGAGCTCGTACATCTCCTCCTCCACCAGAAGATGGCGTTCAACTCGCCCGTCTGGTTCAACGTCGGCGTCGAAGAGCACCCGCAGTGCTCCGCCTGCTTCATCAACTCGGTCGATGACTCGATGAGCTCCATCCTCGGGCTCGCGAAGACCGAAGGCATGCTGTTCAAGTACGGCTCGGGCACCGGCTCGAACCTGTCGAGCCTGCGGTCGTCGCGCGAGCACCTCAATGGTGGCGGTACGGCCTCGGGCCCGGTGTCGTTCATGCGCGGCTTCGACGCGTTCGCCGGCGCTATCAAGTCGGGTGGCAAGACACGCCGCGCGGCCAAGATGGTCATCCTCAATGTCGAGCACCCCGACATTGTCGACTTCGTCGATTGCAAAGCGATCGAGGAAAAGAAGGCGTGGGCGCTGATCGACGCGGGCTACGACGGCGGCTTCAACGTGGTCGGCGGCGCGTACGACTCGGTCAACTACCAGAACGCGAACCACTCGGTCCGCGTCACCGATGACTTCATGAACGCGGTCGTTCGCGATTCGGATTGGTCGACCAAGTCGGTCACCAATCGCAAGCCGGTCGAGACGTTCCGCGCTCGCACGCTCATGCGCAAGATGGCGGATGCAGCGTGGGTCTGCGGCGATCCCGGCATGCAGTACGACACGACGATCAATGACTGGCATCCGTGCATCAACACGGCGCGGATCAACGCGTCGAACCCGTGCTCGGAGTACATGTTCCTCGACGATTCGGCGTGCAACCTCGCATCGCTGAACCTCATGAAGTTTCGGGATGCCGCCGGCGAATTCGACGTCGAGTCGTTCCGTCGCGGTTGCCGCACGACCGTCACGGCGATGGAGATCATCATCGACAACTCGGCGTATCCCACGTCGAAGATCGCCGACAACAGCTTCGCGTTCCGGCCCTTGGGCCTCGGCTACGCGAACTTGGGCGCACTCCTCATGTCGCGCTCGCTGCCGTACGACGGTGACTCGGGCCGCGCGTACGCCGCTGCCATCACCGCGCTGATGTGCGGCGAGGCGTATCGCGCGTCGGCCAAGATCGCGGCCGATGCGACCGGTCCGTTCGCCGGCTACGCCGAGAACGAGACCCCGTTCCTCAAGGTGATGAAGAAGCATCGCCTCGCGGTCGAGAAGATCGACGCGCAGTACGTGCCGCCCGCGCTGCTCCAGGCCGGCCGCGAGTCGTGGGACGACGCGATCCATGTCGGCGAGAAATACGGCTTCCGCAACGGTCAGATGACGGTGCTCGCGCCGACCGGCACGATCGCCTTCCTCATGGATTGCGACACCACGGGCATCGAGCCCGACATCGCGATCGTCAAGTACAAGCGCTTGGTCGGCGGTGGCTTGCTCAAGATCGTGAACAACACGGTCCCCGAGTCACTCACCAACCTCGGCTACGACGCCAAGGAAGTCGAAGCGATCATCGCGCACATCAGCGCGAAGGATACGATCGAAGGCGCGCCTGGCCTCAAGACCGAGCACCTCCCGGTGTTCGACTGCGCGTTCCGCTCGTCGAACGGCACCCGCTCGATCCATTACATGGGTCACATCCGCATGATGGCGGCCGTCCAGCCGTTCCTCTCGGGCGCGATCTCGAAGACGGTGAACCTGCCAAACGATTGCACGGTCGAGGACATCGAGGACGCGTACATCCAGGCGTGGAAGCTCGGACTCAAGGCGATCGCGGTCTACCGCGACGG
>JAYVLQ010000128.1:0-5361 GCA_043759355.1 Kofleriaceae bacterium | reverse complement strand
AAGGGCGCCCCCGGCGAGCCCGTGTTGATCTCGTGGGACGACGCGCGCACGCTGTTCCACGAGTTCGGCCACGCACTCCACGGCCTGAGCTCGCGCGTGAAGTACCCCACCCTCGCCGGCACGAACACGCTGCGCGACTTCGTCGAGTTCCCGAGCCAGCTCAACGAGCACTGGTTCACGACGCCGGAGATCCTCAACAAGTTCGCCCTGCATCACAAGACCGGCAAGCCCATCCCGGCGGAGCTGGTCGCCAAGATCACCCTGGCGAAGCACTTCAACTCTGGCTTCAGCACCGTCGAGTATCTCGCTGCCGCGATCTACGACATGAAGATCCACTCCGCGCCGGTGGCCGAGCCCGGTGCATTCGAAGCCGAGATCATGAAGGAGATCGGGATGCCGACCGAGATCGTGATGCGCCACCGGCCGACGCAGTTCCTGCACGTGTTTTCGGGCGACGAGTACTCCGCCGGCTACTACAGCTACATCTGGGCCGATACCCTGACCGCAGATGCCGCCGAAGCGTTCAGCGAAGCCGGCAGCTTCTACGACAAGGCGCTCGCGACCAAGCTCCACGATCAGATCATGAGCGTCGGCAACTCGGTCTCGCCGGAGATAGCGTTCCGCGAGTTCCGCGGCCGCGATGTCGACACGAATGCGCTGATGCGCGACCGCGGCTTTCTGGTTACGTGAGCAGCGAAGGTCGCTTCGACTCGTGCCTGGACGGTGGCAGCGGTCGTGATCAGCGAGGGAACGAGCTCGAAATCGTACTGCCACACCGTGATCCGGGTCAGGAGCACGAGCCAGGCGGCGACCATCACGAGACCCGGCTATAGTGATACGCGATGACCAGCATCACCGGCAAAGTACCCGTGCGCTGTCCGCTCTGCGGTGCCGTACACGACGCAGCGGTCGTGCAGAGCATCGACGCCCACGCCGACCCCGTCGTGAAAGGTCGGTTACTTGCGGGCGAGCTCAACGTACTCGCATGCCATTGTGGCAAGCGAACTCCGCTAGCTGCGACGATCGTGTTCGTCGATACCGCGAAGCAGTTCTATTGCCAGGTCGTCCCCGATGCCGTCGCCGTTCCCAGAGCGATCGCTGCGTTTCGCGAGTCCGGCACCCAGGGCACGCAGCGGATCGTGCGGACCCAGAACGAGCTGATCGAGAAGATCAAGATCCTCGATGCGGGCCTCCAAGATTGGGCGATCGAGAGGATCAAGGTCGGCCTCGACCAGCGTGTGGTCTTGTTCGATCGTGCAGACGAAGCCGAGCTTCACTGGGTCGTGATCGATCGCGTGATCCGGGGCCTCGCGACGCCGCGCGCGCAGTACACCGAGCTCGTTCGAGGCGAACCGCCGAACGATCTCGTCATCGATCGCGCGTGGGCTCTGCGCACGCTGACGAACTAGGCGCGACGACCGGTCACGAGCGTGGACACCGGGACCGGGCCGAATGCGGTTGGCAGCGAGATGATCGAGGTGGTTGCGATCGTGAGGACTGACGACTGCCGCCGCGAACCCGAGCGCGTACATCGCGTTCTGTTCTCGGACGTACTGCGGTCGGACCGCGTGTGCAGGGCTAGACTCCGATCTCGGGCCGACATGTGGGATGCACGACCGGACCTCAACACCAGCTCGCGGCGGACGATTTGGTCATTGGTTCATTGGTCCCGCGGATGCTCACAACCGATCGCAGTGCCGTCGCTGATGCTGGCAAGCCGCGGACCATCGCCTTGTCGTCAGACGCGTCGGTCCACGAGGCCAAGGCAGCCTGATGGTGGCTCCCACCGGCAGTGGAGATACCAACAAGAAGTTGGTCGGCGAGCTCTCGCGCATCGTGCTCGGACGCATCGCCTCGAACCGGCTCGTCCTGCCGGTGATGCCCGAAGTCGCGCAGAGGTGCCTCGTCACGCTCCGCGACCCCAAGTTTTCGCAGAAGAAGTTCACGACGGATATCGAGCGAGAACCGCTGCTCGCAGCTTCGATCTTGCGCCAGTCGATGTCCGCGGCGAATGCCAGTGGCAACGTCAAGACGCTCGATCAAGCAGTCTCCGCGCTCGGTGTCCAGAAGCTCGAGTCGCTGCTCGTCGAGTTCATGACTCGCGAACTATTCCGCTCGAACGACCAGCGGATCCAGGCGGCAACGAAGAAGGTCTGGGAGCACTCGGTGGCGGTCGCCGTGCTCGCACGCGATATCGCGGCGCTGACCTCCGGTGCGAATAGCGATACCTGCTATCTCGCGGGTCTCCTGCACGATGTCGGCAAGCCGGTCCTGGTCGTCATGCTGCTCGAAGCCGAAAAGAAGCTTTCGAAGGACAAGCCGGGCTGGCTCGACGTCAGCATCTGGACCTCGACGGTCGAGGCCTCGCACCGCAAGGTCGGGACCGCGCTCGCGCTCGAGTGGAAGCTCCCCGACGAGGTCACCGCGGGCATCCGCGATTGCAGCGAGTACGACACCAACAATCGCGGCGGTGCCGCGAACGTGGTGCGCTTCGCGAACGCGCTCGCGAAGCGCGAAGGGTTCACGACCGGGCCTGTCGATGCAGCGAATATCGACGCGTTGATCATGATCGGCCGCTCCATGGTGGGTGCGGACGATTCGGTGATCGAGCGGCTAGTTGCGGGTCTCGCCGAACGAGTCGCTGAAGCGTCGTAGCCCGTGGCCCCACCTGACAAGAAGCTCGTCGCCGAGGTCGAACGCCTCGTACTAGCGCGCATCGAGGCTGGTCGTGTCGAAGTGCCGGCGATCGGTGTCGGCGCGATGCGTTGCCTCGATATCATGCGGGCCGAAGATTTCGATCATCGCGTGCTGATCAAGGAGATCGAGCGCGAGCCGATGATCGCGGCGCTCGTCATGAAGACCGCGAATGCCGCGATCCACGGGCACGGCGTGACCAAGCTCGAGCAAGCCGTGCTGCGCCTCGGTGCCACCCGGCTCGAGGTCCTCATCCTGGAGTACGCCGCACGCAAGGTATTCGATTCCAGCGGCCCGTTCGCCGTGGCGAATCGCAAGATCTGGGATCACTCCGTCGCGGTTGCACGGCTGGCGCGTGACCTCGCGAGCTACGTCGGTCGCCGCGATGCGGATGCGTACTACCTCGCGGGCCTGCTCCACGACATCGGCAAGCCGGTCGTCGCCGCGATGCTGCTAGAGACCTCGCGCAAGGTCGCTCCTGGCCTCACGAGCTGGCTCGATCTCACCATGTGGAATCGTGTGGTCGGCGACATCCACCATGAAGCGGCGCAGCTCGTGGGCAAAGCGTGGAAGTTGCCGCCGACGATCCTCGTCGGTCGCGAACGAGAATTTGATATCAGCGAGCGCCAGTCGCTCGCCAATGTCGTGAAGACGGCGAACGCGCTCGCCAAGCAGGTCGGGTTCACGACCGGGCCGGTCGATGCGGATCAACTGAGCAACATCATCGAGAGTGGATCATCGATCGTCGGCATCGCGCCGGAGGTCGTCGTGCAGATCGCGGCAGCAGTGAAGGAAGCAACACCGCCATGACCAAGAACCTCGCGCGCTATTCGATCGACCTCATGACGATCGTCGATGTCAACGGCGTGGTCCGCTGGAGCAGCCCGTCGTGCTCGGAGCTCTTGGGGGGGGGCAGCCTCGAGGGGGCGTCGATCGGGGCGCTTGCACATCCCGACGACGCGAGCGACCTCGCGGACGCCGTCACGTGCGTGCTGCGCGGTGAAGAAGCGCGGCTCACGCATCGCGTGCGTCATGCCGATGGCTCGTGGCGAATGTTCGAGACCGTGGCGAAGAACCTCGTCGGTGAACCAGAGGTCGCCGGAGTGTTGCTCCAATCGCGCGATGTCACGCGCGCTGCGCAGATGGAAGCGATGCTCGGGGAGAGCCGCGAAGCCGCCTACGACCTCGCCGGGGTGCGCGAGACATTGATCGAACGCCTGCGCGAGCTCGATCAGAGCAAGGCCAGGCTCTCGGCCGCGCTCGTCCACGATCTCAAGACGCCGCTCACCGTGATCATGTTGAGCTCGAAGTACGTCGTCGAGGATCTCGACAAGCCCGAGGCGCTGCTCGAACACGCCTCGTTCATCGAGCGCGCGGCCGATGCGATGCATCGCATGGTGCTCGACCTGCTCGACGTCGGAAAGAGCGAGGACGGTCAGCTCCAGGCGAACATCAAGCCACTGGACCTCGCGAGCTTCTTCGCCGAGATCGTGGAGCGTACCCGACCTCTGCTCAAGGATCGCAATCAAGAGCTGCGCTGCGAGGTCGTCGGCGGCGGTGCGCAGGCTGACTCCGATCTGCTCGGTCGAACGCTCCAGAACCTGCTCGATAACTGCTCGAAGTACGCGCCATCGAACAGCGAGATCGTGCTGCGCGGCGAATGTAGCGAGACCGAGGTCGAGATATCGGTCACCGATCGCGGCCCCGGCATTCCCGACGAGTTCAAGCTGAAGATCTTCGAGCTTTACACGCGCATCGATCGCGATCCGAACACGCGCAACTCGCGCACGAGCCGCGGCGTCGGACTCGCGTTCTGCAAGCTCGCGCTCGCGTCGCATGGCGGCAATATTTGCGTCGAAGACCGCCCGGGCGGCGGCAGCATCTTCCGCTGTCGCTGGCCGCGTTGATGCCGGGGCCGGTGGCGCCACCGACTCGGGTCACCGCTTCGCACGGGGTGGGCGTGAACTACGGAATCGGCCAAACAGCCTGCCTGCACGACGCCGCAATTCACTAGCGCGGCGGCGCACGACCGGTTCAGCGCGGTCCATCTTGCTCGCAAGCCAACGAGATTGACTGCTTAGTAGTGCGAGCCCGAAGATCGCGGTGAGGATTCCCGGACCGGGAATTACCAGCATGATCAGGCCCGCTGCGACGAGGGCGATGCCGGCGACCGCACCGAGAATGCGACGTGCATGCGAATGCTTCCGAGAGCGTTCGTAGTGGTGGCGAAAGCGCTCGCCGGGCGTGTCCGCGCGCAGCGCACGCCATTCGGTGGCGAGCTGGTGGAACATGCGCGGGGTAGAGCGAAGCGTGTGCCAGCGAGTCTCGACCGCGCCGTGCGGGATTTGCAGGGTCAAGCGCTCGCGCAGATCGTCTCGAGCTGCCGGTCGCGGTGCCGGTCTCGCTTGTGGTCTCCGACACAGATGCAGGCGATCCATGACCCGACCCGCGTACCGTGATGGCGTGCTAGATCCTGCGCAGACGCGATGCAGCCGGTATCCCACTCGTCTGGCTCGCCGCATCGTTCGACGAACCCGGTCATGGCATGTTCAGAATGTGAGGATTCGTGGGTGATCTAGAGCTCGAGTGGAACCTGATCCATCGCGTCAATGTCGGCGACGCACTCGCACGCACGGCCGCCGCGCATCCTCATCAGGAGGCGATCGT
>JAYVLQ010000127.1:0-59134 GCA_043759355.1 Kofleriaceae bacterium | reverse complement strand
TTCGAGATCGAATCGATCGCGGCGAAGTGCCCGAAGGCGTATCTCGCGACCGCGGCGCTCGCGGTCAAGAATCCGAAACCGGGCGATCACATGTCGGATGTCGTCGTCGCCGGCCCCGCAGAACGGTCGTCAACACTCACGCTCGCGCGGGTGGACCTGACGCTCACCGACGTCGGTCAGGACGGCGTCGCGGGCAGCGCCTCGCAGTCGACGACCGAGTCCAAGGTCAGCGGCTCGTTCAAAGCTGAGATCTGCGGCCGGATGTAAGCGTGCGCTGGCGCCACTCTGCGATGTGGCGAGACCGAGTGCGGCGAGCTCGGCCCGTTTGCGGCCGGCGCCCGTCGAAATGACGCCCTGGCAGCGATAGCCGCCTGTCAGTTACTCGACGGAAACGCCGAAGGTCGGCAGGAGGTCACCGGTCAGGGTCTGGACCACGACCTCTGCCTTGTGCCAGTCGATCTGCGCCTGCACGCGACGCAGCTCGGCCTGGCGCTGCTCCTCGAGGCGGTTGAGCACGTCGAAGTTCGTCGAGCGACCGAGGTTGAAGCGATCGGTCTCGATCCGGATGTTCTCTTTCGCGAGATCGATCGCGCGCTGGCTCAGCACGACGCGGCGTTTCGCGAGCTCGATTTGCGCGACCGCCTGCGCCATCGCTTGAGCGATCTGCGCGCGGACATCGAACGCGTTGACCCGCAGCTTCTCGCGGATGGTCCGCAATTCTTTGTCGCGGTACTTCACGTCGTACTGATGGAGCGAGCGCGAGAACGTGAGCGACCCTTGGACCTGATACGACTTGAGCTCGACGACGTCGCGGGTCGCTTCGCCAAACGACGAGTTCGTGCCGCGGGGGCCGCCAGAGAGTGCGAGATCGAGTTGCGGCAAGAGACCGTTGTCGTTGACCTCGATATCGATCGTCGATTGTCCATCTTGCTTCCCGAGTTGCGCGAGCTCGGGGCTCGCGGTGTACGCGCGCTCGACGAGATCGCCGAGGTCGAGCTTCGAACCCTCGAGGTCGAGCTCGGTCGTGACGCGAAGGCCGAGTTCGCCCTTGCCGATCGGCATGCCGACGGCGCGGCGCAAGGCGATCGAGCGGTCGAGCACGAGCAGCTCTCCGTTCAGGACATCCTCTTCGCGGGTCGCGATGACCTGCTGCACCGCGGGTACCTCGGCATCGGCGACCTTGCCGCCCTTGACCTGGATCTCGGTGACGCGCAGTCGCTCGCGCGCGAGGTCGAGGCTCTGCTCGGTGATCGCGACTTGCTGCTGCGCGAGGACGAGGTCCCAGTATGCCGAGATGACCACCTCGATCGTGTTGAGCGCGGAGAGCCGACGCGCGAGCGTGGCGACATCGCGCGACAGCGTCGCCCGGCGTTCTTGCGCGTTGTAGTACGCCGAACCATAGCCCTTGAGCAGCGGCTGGGTGATCGAGCCCGAGACATCGTTGACCCAGTGCTTGCTCTCGCCGCCAAAGACCGTCGCTTCGGTATTCGAGTACGTCGAGTCGACGTGCAGATCGATCGTGCCGCCGGTCGACAACACGCGCGATAGGTCTGCGGTCAGGCCGGCGTTTGTCGTGGCGCCGAGCGCGAGGCCGCTGAACACCGTGCTGCCGGACTTCGAGAACGTCGCCTGCGCCGCGATCCGCCAGTCGCGGCGGGCCCAGGTCTCGGCGATCTGCGCCTCGGCGACAGCAATATCGAGCTTCGCATTCCTGAGCGCCGGGGCCTGGCGGATCGCCTGCTGGAGCAGCTCGGGGAGCGTGACTTGCGTGGGCTGGCCTGCCCACTCGACCAGATCGGACCCCTGCACCGACGGCGCCGAGCCGCCACCGCCCGCTCCTGCGTCGAGGACACGGCGCAAGATGTCGGCGTGCGCGTACGCCGGCAACGCCACCAGAACCGCGACGATCAACTTTGCACCCGGGCTTGCCATCGGAATCACTCGCATCATGGCATGGCCATTTCTGGCCCGCATGGTGCGACACGGCTGCGACGCATGCGACTAGATGCGACTCTTGTGGACCCTGACGTTGAGTCGATTACGAAAGCGGTGCTAGTGTGCCCAGCCTAGGGATGGCTGCCACGGTACTTCGTACGTACTGCTTCCTCGACGCGCTCCAGCCGCAGCAAGCGACGTTTATCGGTAAGACCGCGCGCGGATTCTTACCGGTTCCGTATCAAGCTTCGCTCTGGGTGGAGATCGCGCCGGGCATTGCGATCAATCAGGTGACGGACGTCGCGCTCAAAGCGACGAGCGTCCAGCCTGCCGTGCAGGTCGTCGAGCGCGCCTACGGCCTGCTCGAGGTCCATCACCACGACAAGGGTGAGGTGCTCCAGGCGGGTGCCACGATCCTCAAGCACCTCGGGGTCGAAGAGGCCCAGCGGCTCAAGCCGCGGGTGTTGACCAACCAGATTATCCGCGGCGTCGAGGCCTACCAGACCCAGATCATCAACCGCTCCTCGGCGGGCATGATGGTGCTACCGGGCCAGTCGCTGTTCATCTTCGAATGCGAGCCCGCTGGTTACGTGGTGCTCGCCGCGAACGAGGCCGAAAAGGCCGCGCACGTGAACCTCGTCAACGTGACACCCTATGGTGCATTCGGTCGGCTCTACATGGCCGGTCCCGAAGCCGAGATCGATGCCGCAGCAGCGGCAGCGACCGCGGCGCTCAATGCAGTCACTGGTAAAGAGCCAGAGAAGTTTGTCGATCGTTAGGAGATCTAGATGGCTGACGCACTTGGAATGATCGAAGTCAAAGGTTTCGTCGGCATGGTCGAAGCGGCCGATGCGATGGTCAAGGCCGCGAAGGTCGAGCTCGTCGGATTCGAGAAGACCGGTGGTGGCTATGTCACCGCGATCTGTCGTGGCGACGTCGCCGCCGTCAAGGCAGCGACCGAAGCCGGCCAGCGCGCGGCCGAGCGCGTCGGCGAGGTCGTCTCGGTCCACGTGATTCCGCGCCCGCACGCGAACGTCGATGCGGTGCTCCCGCTCGGTCGCTCCGGCGGCACCGGCGGCGGTCACGGCACCAGCGGCACCGGCAAGTAACGCTCCGTGATCCTCGGCAAGGTCATCGGCACGCTCGTCGCGAGCCGCAAGGAACCCACGCTCGAGGGGCTGACGCTCCTCGTCGTGAAGGCCTGCGATGTCGACGGCACCCCGAATGGAGCGATAGCGATCGCTGTCGATGCGGTCGGTGCCGGCCTCGGCGAGGTCGTGTTGTATTGCTCTGGCAGCTCGGCGCGCCAGACGCAGGTCACCAAGGACCGACCGGTCGATGCGGTGATCATGGCGATCGTCGATCAGATCGCGATCAACGGCGAGAGCCGCTTCATCAAGGACTGATTTGTGGCGACTCTCGACGAGAAGAAAATCGAGGAGATCGTCGCGAAGGTCCTCGAGCGCCTCGGCGGGTCACACGCGGCCGCCAGTTTGCCGGCCGCGCATCGAGTCCAGGTCGCCGGCTCACAGGCGGTCGCCGGTTTGCCGGCCGCGGCGCCAAAGGCGAACATTCCGCGAGGCACGAACGGCGTCTTCGCAGATGCCGAAGATGCGGCGAAGGCGGCACGCCGAGGCTTCGAGCAGAACGAGCGCACGTCGATGGCTACGCGCGCGAAAATGATCGCAGCGATGCGCAAGGTCGTGCTCGCGAACAACGAGGCCCTGTCGCGCTACGCGGTCGAAGAGTCGGGCCTCGGTCGCTACGAGGACAAGCTCGAGAAGAACAAGCTCGTCGCCGAGAAGACCCCGGGCCACGAGATTCTCCGCCCTGTCGCCTTCACCGGTGACGACGGCCTGACGCTGACCGAACGTGCACCGTACGGCGTGATGCTCGCCATCACCCCGACCACGAATCCGACCGAGACAATCGTGTGCAACGCGATCGGCATGCTCGCTGCTGGTAACGCGGTGGTCTTCAACGTTCACCCAGGTGCCGCTCAGGTCTCGAACTGGCTCGTTCACCTGTTGAACGAAGCCATCCAGTCGGTAGGCGGCCCCAAAGACGTCCTGGTCTCGGTCGAGAAGCCGACCGTGAAGAGCGCGCAGCTCCTGATGAAGCACCCGCTCGTCCGCATCGTCGTCGTGACCGGCGGTCCGGCCGTCGTCGAGTCGGCGATGAACTCGGGCAAGAAATCGATCTGCGCCGGCCCCGGCAATCCGCCGGCCGTCGTGGACGAGACTGCGAACTTCGCGAAAGCTGCGAACGCGATCGTGCGCGGAGCATCGCTCGATAACAACATCGTCTGCATCGCCGAGAAGGAAGTCATCGCGGTCGACCGGATCGCGAACGACCTGATCGCCGAGCTCAAGCGCCAGCCGGTGCTTTGGCTCGATCATCGCCAGGTCAAAGAGCTCGAAAAGGTCGTGCTCGAGGGCGATCACGTCAACAAGGCGTGGGTCGGCAAGGATGCGGCGCTGATCTCCAAGGCGATCGGCATCAGCGGCCATGGCCACGATCTCAAGTTGCTGATGATGGAGGTCGAGGAGTCGCACCCCTTCGTCCAGCACGAGCTGTTGATGCCGGTGATTCCACTGTTCCGCGCGCGAGATGCGGCGGATGCGATTGCCGCGTCGTTGCGAGTCGAGCACGGCTTCCACCACACCGCGACCATGCACTCGACCAACATCGACAATATGGCGGCGATGGCGCGGCTCTGCAATTGCTCGATCTTTGTCAAGAACGACGCGTCGTACGCCGGCCTCGCGCTCGGCGGCGAGGGTTACACGTCGTTCACGATCGCGAGCCCGACCGGCGAAGGCCTCACGACCGCGCTGCACTTCAGTCGCGAGCGCCGTTGCACGCTCAAAGAAGCCTTCCGGTTTGTCTGACCGTGGCCCGGCGCTAGGCGTCCTCGAGATCTCGACGATCGCGCGTGGCATCGTCGCCGCGGATGCGGGGCTCAAGCGCGCACCCGCCGTGCTCCTGCACTCGCGCGCGGTCTCCGGCGGCAAGCATCTCGTGATGTTCGAGGGTGGAGTTGCCGAGGTCGAAGAATCGCTCGGTGCGGCGAAGCTCGTGGCTGGCGACCTCATCCTCGATCAACTCTGGTTGCCGTATGCCGACGCTCAGGTCTGGCCGATGCTCGGCGCACCGCAGACGCCGCCCGACTGGGCCGGCGACCACGAAGCGGAAGCGGTCGCGATTATCGAGACCTCGACGGTGTGTGCCGCGATCCGCGCGGCCGATGCGGCGTGCAAGGTCGCGTTCGTGATCGTGCGCGACACGCGCTTCGCGTTCGACCTCGCTGGCAAAGCGTACTTCACGCTGACCGGCACGCTCGACGCGATCGAGGCCGCGGTTGGCGCTGCGCGCGATGCGGCCGACACGAAGATCGTCGGCCTCGAAGTGATCGCGCAGCCCGCGCCCGAGCTACGCGGTCAGCTGTTCCGCTGACCTCGCAACAGGCTCACCGGCGCCCGTAGCTCCTCCAAACTCGAGCGGAACAGCGCCTGTCCCCGCGGAACTGATCTGCGCCGGGCTCCTGCTCGTAGATCACGGCGATGGGTTGTCCCGGGAGCGCAGGACGTGTGAGGCTAAGTGCCTCCCGCGTGCCGCACGTCTCGTCCAGCCTCGCGCGTCGCATCACGCTCGCGTGGATTGGCATCGCGCTCTGGCTCGGCGGCGTCGAGCGCTTGCCGAACATGCACCTCGCGAAGTACGCGCACCTGAGCGCGCCTCACCTCTGCCTCGCCGACGCTCCACACGTAGTGATCGTCGAGCCGGGCTCGTGGTCGGGGCCGGAAGCGACCGCTCGAGGTCCGCCAGCACTGTTCGTCTGACTCGCGAACGCCTTCGCAATAGTTTCTTACGATCGGACCTCTCGTTCATGGCTTCGACACGCATGGCTTCGACACGATTCGTCGTGGTCGCGACATTGCTCGTTGCAACGCGCGTTCACGCTCAAGATGCGCCCTCTGAGGTAACCGATGCAGGCATGTCGCCTGCCGACGCACCACCAGCTGATGCTGCTCCGCCGCCTGCGGACACCGTCACGAACCCGGTCGCGCCGGTTCCGCCCGCGCAACCTTCACCTCCAACTCCTGGCCCGACGACCGAACAGATCGAAGCGGAGACGCTCGGCGGCGAGACGATCGAGATCGTCGACACCGCTCCCGCGGAGTCCGCATCGTCGGTCCACATCACGCGTGACGATCTACAGTTTCGATCGGTCACGCAGGTCTCCGACATCCTGCGCCAGGTGCCCGGCCTCATGGTCAGTCAGCACGCTGGCGGCGGCAAATCGGATCAGTACTTCATTCGCGGTTTCGACGCCGATCACGGCACCGACATCGCGATCTACGCCGACGGCATTCCGGTCAACATGCCGAGCCACGGCCACGGTCAGGGCTACGCCGACACTCACTTCTTGATCCCGGAGACCATCAATTCTGTCGACGTCCACAAGGGCCCCTACTCGGCGCGGTTCGGGGACTTTTACACCGCAGGCGCGATGGAGCTCACGACGATCGACAAGGTCGATGGCCCGACGATCTGGATCGCCGGTGGTGCACCGCTCGCAGGACCGAAGGCGTTCGATCAGTACAATAGACGGATCGTCGGCATGGCGAGCCCGGAGCTGCGCGGAGGCTCGACCGACGAGTCGCTGCTCGCCGTCGAGATCGGCGATACCGATGGCCCGTTCGCAAACCCGCAACACTTCCGGCAGGGCAACGGGCTCGTGAAGTGGAAGGGCGATGCCGGTCCCGGCGAGCTCCACATCGAGGGCAATTGGTACGAAGCGAAGTGGAATGCCTCGGGACAGGTGCCCGAATCCGCCGTCAGCTCGGGCCTGATCAGCCAGTACGGCTCCCTCGATCCGTCGGAAGGTGGAGACACGTCGCGCACGACCGGTCAGATCGCGTACACGGTGCGCGATAGCAAGGGTGGCGCTTGGACCGCGATGGCGTACGCGCTGGCATATCGCCTGCGCCTCTACTCGGATTTCACGCTATTCGCGCGCGATCCGGTGCACGGCGACGAGATCGAACAGACCGATGCGCGCTCGACGTACGGGCTCGATCTCAAGTACGAGCGCCATCTCAATGCCTTCGGGCACGACACGTGGCTCTCCGTGGGTGCCCAGACGCGCAACGACGATGTCGAGAGCGCGCTGTGGCACGACGAGAAGCGCGTACACCTCGCGGATTGCTTCGAGCAAGCCGTCAATCCGTGCAACCACACGCTCGGTCGCATTCGCAGCTTCTCCGGGTACGTCGAAGCGAACGTCCACTTCGCGCCACACATCCACGTGCTTCCCGCCGTGCGCTTCGATCAGTTCGTGTGGGACGTCGACGATTTGAATCCGGCGACCAACGCCAATCCATCGACTTCGACGGGGGGCACGGCAGGCAAGGCGATCGCGTCGCCAAAGCTCTCGGTCGAGATCGAAGCGACCGACAAGCTCGATCTGTTCGCGAACTCCGGCTACGGCTTCCACTCGAACGACGCGCGTGGCAATGTCGCGAGTAACGGCGCCGGCTCGCTCGTGCGCGCGCTCGGCGCCGAAACCGGCGTACGGACCTCGTACGTGCCGCACGCAAGATTCTCGGCGGACTTCTGGTACCTGCACCTCGATTCGGAGCTCGTGTGGAGCGGCGATGAAGGTGGCACCCAAGCGTCCGGGCCGACCAAGCGCTACGGAGTCGATCTCGAGGCCACGTGGAATCCGGTCACCTGGCTGCGGCTCGACGCGAACGCTTCGCTCGCGCACTCGGCCTTCGTCGCGAATGCGGGCAATGGCAGCGCGGTCGCGCTCGCCCCGAAACTGATGGGCCAAGGCGGCATCACGTATATCCACGGCGTGTTCAACATCTCGCTGCGTGGTCGTGGCATCGCTGATCGCGCGGGCAACGACGCCAACACGCTGACCGCGAAGGGATACTTCATCTTCGATCTGATCGCCGGAGCACAGCCGACGAAGAAGCTCGGCCTCAACCTCACGATCAATAACCTGTTCGACCAGGACTGGCGAGAGGCACAGTTTGCCGACACCTCGGCGATCACGCCGACGTCTCCAGCGGTCGAGCAGATGCACTTCACGCCCGGCATCCCGCTCACCGCGACCGTGACCGCGAGCTACCAGTTCTAGCGCGAGCTCCTCTGCTTTTAGTGCAGGTTTTCGACCGGCCCGAACGCGACAGCGTTGCCGCGCTCGACGACCTCGGCGACGAGCCACGCTGGATCACGCGCGAGGTGCGAGATCCGGATCTCGTCCATCATGCCGGCGAACCGTTTCGCCGGTTTCTCGCCATGCGCGCCGCCCGCTTCGATCGCTATCGCCGGCGCCGTATCCTTGGACGTGCCGGGCTTGCCGGTCGCGATGCCGTCGACGAACAGCGTGTCGCTGCCTGCGTGGTGCACGCAGCACACGTAGTTCCAGCTGTAGACCGCGAGCGAGCTCGGCGCGGTCGCATCGCCACACTCGAGGCCCGCTCGATCGCGATCGATCGCGAACCCGGGCGAGCCCGCGATCCGCGCTTTGCCCTCGACCGTATCGGGCCGGAGCCACACGCACAGCGAGCGATCGCCATCGAGCGGCTCGGTCTTCACGCTGACGGCATCGAGCTGCTTGGTCGCGAAGTAGTACGCGCCACCGAACACGCCTTCTGCCGGGTTCGTGCCGACGACGCCGATGGTCGCATCGCGTGGTGAGCTATCGCCAGCTCCTTCGATGCCGTGGATCACGGCGGCAAACCCGGCGCGCCACACTTCGCGGCTCTCGCTCGCATCGAGGTACGACGCCTTGGGGTTGTCGAAGTACATCGTCGCCTTCGCGACCGTGCCGACCTCGACCTTCGGTAGGCGCAGCCAGATCAGGGCGCCACGCGGCGTGAGCGTCTCGATCTCGTACGTCAGATCGACACCGGCGTCATCGGTGAAGCGCAAGTCGTGACCATCGGCCGCGATCCGCTTGAAATCGAACCGATCAGGCATGAGCCTGATCGCGACTGGAAAATCGATCAGCGGCTTGGTCGCTTTCAGATCGATCGACAGCGCGACTCGCGCACCCCACCCTGGACGCGGCGAGGCCTGCTTCGTCGTCACGGGCGCGGACGAAGGATGCGCGGGCTTACATGCGCCGAACAGCGCACTAGCGCATAGCAATGAACGCCATGTGAACACCACCATCCTTGCCGTCGCGACGATAGCTGAAGAATCGATCGGGTTCACACCTCGTGCACGGCGGTCGATCATCGATCGCATCGGGAGCAACACCTGCACGCTCGAGCATGGTGCGCAGTGCAACACGAAGGTCGATATGGGCTTTGGTCGCGCCCTTCACGACCAAGCCTGGCATCTCGCCCAGCGCGGCGCGAAACTGCTCGACCACCTCCGGTCCGACCTCGAAGCAACACGGTCCGATCGAAGGGCCCAAGGCGACCCGGATGTGCCCCGGCTTCGCGCCGAGCTCGATCATCCGGGTGATCACGTTGGTCGCGATGCCGTTGACCGTGCCGCGCCAGCCGGCGTGGGCCGCGCCGATGATCCGTGCGACCGGATCGGCGAACAGGATCGGCACGCAGTCCGCCGCGAAGGCGCCGAGCGCCGGACCCGGGCGATCGCAGACGAGGCCGTCGAATTCGGCATCGGCCTCGAGTGGTTCGCCGACGGCCCAGACGGCGGTGCCGTGGACGTGGCGGGTTGCCTGGAGCGAGCTCGGCTCGTACCCTGCGTGAACCGCGAGCAACCGACGATTCTCCTCGACGTTATCGAGGGTATCGCCCCAGCGCCTGCCGAGATTCAGAGATGCGCGTGCACCGGTCGAGACACCGCCGCCACGTTCCGGGAATCCATGCACGAAGCCTTCGGTCGGCAGAACCGGCGATGTGTACAGGCGGATCGCCATGGCCGAGCTATTAGCACGGCATTGACGTGATATCGTCACCCCATGATTCCGTACGACGATCTGGTCGCCGCGCTGCAGACCTGGCGTGCGCGCCAGGGCTTGCCGGTGGCCGCGCCTGCGTCTGGCTCCGGCCCACGCACTGCGCCGCCTGCGGCTCCTGCTCCGCGCACGAATCCGCCGGCGGCCCCGCCGGCACCCGCTTCGATGGCTGTTCGCCAACCGGCACCGCTCGCCGATGTCGAGACGCACGACGACGCTCACGAAGAGCTCCACGCAGAGCCGCTGGAAGAAGAGCACGTCATCGAGGAAGGCCAGTACGAAAACGAAGGCAACGACTTCGCGATGTCGTTCGCCGCCGATGGTCACAACGGTCACGCGACCGGCGTCAACGGTGACGATGGTAGCGAGACCCTGATCGGTCACGACCCGAGCGCCGAGCCCGAGCGCCCGTCGGACCTCACGGATCCCGGCGCCGCGCAGCGCAACGGCCGCGACGACTGGTGAGTGGGCAAAGGGCGCCAGCCGAGCTGCTCGACATCGAGCTGCTCGCGCGCCAACCCAGCGGGGCCGCGCTCGCGCGGGTGACCGCCGCGCCCGAAGGTGCGTTGATCGCGGTGGGAGCGCACGTGCTAATCGGCCCGACCGATCCCTGTGGTGAGTGCGAGGTCTGTCGCCGCGGTGGCCCCACGGTGTGCGTGAACGCGGTCGTGCGCGATTTGAATGGTTCGCTCGCGCGTGTGTCGAGTCGCTGGGTCGTGGCGCTCTGTGATGGCTTCGAGGCTCTCACGCAGCTCGGCGCGTCCGCGGCTGCGATTCCCGGCGATCTCGCGATCGCGTACACCCTCTACGCGCGCACCGGCCTGGGCCCACGCGATCCCGTCGTCGTCACCGGCGCGACCGCGATCACACGGTTCGTCGTGGCGATCCTTCGCGCCAAGGGTCTCACCCCCGTGGTTCTTACCACCCATCCCGAGCTCGTCGCAGCGGGCGCGATCACCGTCGCGGGACCGGGCGAGGTCACCGCCGCGATCACGAGCCTCGGGCTCGGTGCGCGCCCGGTGCGCGTGATCGCGACGGATGTCGCCTCGCTCGAGGTCGCGGCCGAGCTCGCCGGGCCGCGCGCCACCCTCACCGTGCTCGCACCGGCGACTTCGCTACCGGGCTCTCTCATCGCGCGCGAAGTCACGATCATCGGCGTCGCCGGTGCGCACCCCGATCTCGTCACCGAGGTCGCGGCGATGTGCGCGAAAGGCGAGCTCGATCTCGCCGCAGGCACGACGACGGATCCGGGTGATCTTACGCGCGCGCTGGTTACTTCGCTGCCAGCACGATGATCAGGATCACCGCGACTGCGATGACGATCCCGATGATGATCTTCGAGCGGCCGCCCTTCATCTCACCGATGAGCGCGTCCTCCGAGACCTTGTTCGTGCTTTGACCCGCGCCGTCAGGGCGCAGCGCCTGCATCATCTGCGTCGCGCCGGTGCGCAGCGAGTATTTATCCTTGTCGCCGCGGGTGATCGAGCCGTCGTCCTTGTAACGCTCGTCCATCGGCAACGAGTCGGCTTTGTCTTTGTCGACGTCTTTGCCCGTGCGAGCTCGCTCATCGGCAGCGTCGACCGCTGCCTTGGTATCGAGGTCGCCCTTCTTGAACCACATCGTCTCGCGGAACTTGCCCTTCTGCTGGCCGGGCTCGGGCGCGCGCTGCTTGCCTGCGGGCTGCGCCGCCACTTGCGGTGCAGCGATCTGCGGAGCTGCTACGACCGGCGCGTGGATCACCGGGGCGACTTGCGGCGCGGCGACCACCGGTGCCTGGATCACCGGTGCGACGGCAACCTGCTGTTGCGCCCACGGCGAGGCGGCCGGTGGTGATTGCACTGGCGCGGACTCCAATGTGGTCTGCGCGTGCATCCGCGCTGGCGACGGAGCGGTCACCGACGGACCCTGCCCTGGCGCGGTCACCTGCACGGCCGCAGCCTGCATCGGCGGTGCTTGCATTGGTCGCGCGGGTTGAACCACGGGCGCCGGCGCGGGTTGCACGCCGCTCGACAGACCGCTCGACACACCGATCATTGTTGACGCCATGTTGTTCGAGTTGTTCGGCTGGGAGCCGGCGCGCGGCTGCGCAACGACCGGCGCGACGACCGGCGCGACGACCGACGGGACTCCGGTGCCCACGGTCGGCGCGGACGAGATCACGCTTGACTTGGTACGGACGCCCATCAGCGTCGAGACAAGCTCAGCCTTTGGACGCTGGACGCGCGGCTTGAGCTCGATCACTTCGCCGTGCCCGACGCGCGTGACCTGATCGACGAACTGCCGCACGGTCAAGAACCGCTTGGTCGGGCTGCGATCGAGGGCGCGGAGGATCAGCACTTCGATCGGTGAGCCGGCGCCGATCTCGGAGACCAGCTGCGACGGCGGCTTGATCGTGCCGCTCTGGTGCTGGCGATGGACTTCATCTGCCGAGCCCGAGAACACGGTCTGGCCGGTGAGCACGAAGTAGTAGAGCGCGCCGAGCGAGTAGAGGTTCGAGCGCTGATCGACGGGACGACCATCGACTTGCTCCGGCGCGACGAACTCGGCGACACCTGGAATTTTTTCAGTGGGGACCGGCAGCGAGAAGTTGATGAGCTTTAGGTCCTGACCGGCGAACAGCACGTTCTTCGGCGCGAGATCGCGGTGCACCACGCCGACCTGAGCGGCCTCGATCAGGGCCTCGCCGACGACCTCGATGAGATCGGCGGCTTGCTCCGGAGAGACCGGGCCACGTGCGAGGATCGCTTCCTCGAGCGTGTGAGCACCTTCGAGCAGCTCCATCGCCATCCAGATCTCTTCGCCGCGCGTACCCGAGGCAATCACGCGCGCGACGCCGGCGCTCTGAACGCGCTCTAGCTGACGAAGCTCGCGCGCGAGCCGCTGAGCAACGCCCGGTGGCGAGACGACGGCCGGGGCGACCAGCTTGACGACCACGGGCTGGTTCGTTGTCTTGTCGGTCGCCCGGAGGACAGAACCGGTGCGACTACCGCCGAGCCGCTGGCCCAACTCGAAGCGCGCCAGCAAGCTGTCCGTGCCGGACGGCTGGGCCTCGAGCGGAGCTAATCTGGCCGCGTCGACGGGGCAGAAGTTGGCGTCATCGCTGAATTGTTTCTGGCACTTCGGGCAAAGCTTCATCGTCGGAATCCCTCAGCGGAGCCCGCTGGCAAGCGAAATGCAACGTAGCACACGATTGACACGTCGGGTTACTGGGGGCTAGAAACTGGCCCGTCATGGCCTCGAACACCAAAGCAACGACCGTCAAGCGGAAGAACAAGCACGAGAAGGCCGGCCGCCGCCGTAAGAACAAGCTGGCGCGCAAGTCGACCGCGAGCGCGGTCGAGCTGTTCGCCGGCATGGGCGCGCCCGGCACGGCGACACCCAAAGCCAAGTAACAGCCTCCACTAGCGGATTCTCAGGTCGCTTCTGCAGCGACGCGGTCAACGGAGTACACGCCTTTGATTCGCGACAGCGCGCGATTCACCTGCTTGAGCTGATCGAGATCACGCACGAGCGCGTGAAACGTGTTCACCGCGCGTCCATCGTCGGTCGCACGACAGTGCGCCTGACTGATGTTGACCCCTTGGTCGGTGAAGCATTGCGAGATGTGCGCGAGAAGGCCTGGCTTGTTCGTGCACAACACCTGGATCGCGACCTCGTGTTGCGCCTTGCTCGCGCCGTCCCACTCGACCTCGACGCGACGATCGGGATCGAGATCGAGCCCCTTGTCGCAATCGCGCCGATGCACGGTGACACCGCGACCGCGCGTGATGAAGCCCGTGATGGGATCGCCTGGTAACGGCGAGCAACACTTCGCGAACCGCACGAGGACATCTTCTTCGCCGGCGACCTTGATCCCTTGCGACTGCGTACGCCGCGTCGTGACCTTCCGGATCAGCGACTTGAACACGCCCTCTGGCTTCGCCGCGGGCTCGTCGCCCTTCTTCACGATGCCCGGCAGTGCATCGATCACTTGCTGCGGCGTGATCTTGCCGTAGCCGACTTGAACGATCAGCTCGTCGACGTTCTGGCACTTGAGCGCCTTCGCGGCGACGCCGAGGCCCTTCTCCGCGCGCGCCATCGACATGTCGTGCTTGCGCAGCGCTTTCTCGACGAGATCGTTGCCGAGCGCGACGGCCTTGTCGCGCTGCTCCTGGCGAAGCAGCCAGCGGATCTTCGTGCGCGCGCGCGCGGTCTTGACCAGCTTGAGCCAATCCTTGTTCGGCTTCTGGTTCGGGTTCGTGATGATCTCGATCGTGTCGCCGTTGCGCAGCTGATAGCGGAGCGGCACGATCATGCCGTTGACGCGCGCGCCCGAGCAGTGATCACCGACCGAGCTGTGCACCGCGTACGCGAAGTCGATGGGCACGCTGCCCTTCGGCAAGGCCTTCACGTCCCCGCCCGGCGTGAACACGTAGACCTCGTCGCCGAACAGATCGATCTTCACCGACTCGAGGAACTCGGTCGGATCGCGGAGCTCCTTGTGGCTCTCCATCAACTGGCGTAGCCATGCGAACTTCTTGTCGTCCTCGGGGCGCACGCCTTCGCGACCGCCATCCACGCCCGCTTCCTTGTACTTCCAGTGCGCCGCGACACCGCTCTCGGCAACGAGGTTCATGTCGTTCGTGCGGATCTGGACCTCGATTCGCTCGCCGCGCGGACCGATCACGGCGGTGTGCAGTGACTGATAGAGGTTCGGTTTGGGCAGCGCGATGTAGTCCTTGAACCGGCCGGGAATCGGCGTCCACGTCGAGTGCGCGACGCCGAGCGCCTGATAGCAGTGCATCTGGTTGTCGGTGACGACGCGAAAACCGATCGCATCGTGGATCTCGTCGAACGGGCGCTGCGTGCGCTTCATCTTCGAATAGATCGACCACAAGTGCTTCGCGCGGCCCGTGACCTCGCTCGGCACGCCGTTATCGCCCATCTCTTTCTCGATGAGCTTCTCGACGTGATGGATATACTCGAGCCGCTCCGCGCGAGTCTTCGCGATCTCCGCTGCGAGCTGATCGTACTCGCCGGGATAGAGATACTTGAACGACAGATCCTCGAGCTCGATCTTCACCCACTGGATTCCGAGGCGGTTCGCGAGCGGCGCGTAGATCTGCATCGTCTCGGCGGCGATGCGCTCCTGCTTTTCGGGCGGCAGGTGATTGAGCGACCGCATGTTGTCGAGGCGATCGCACAACTTCACCAGGATGACGCGGATATCGCGCGCCATCGCGAGCAACATCTTCCTGAAGTTCTCGGCCTGCTGCTCTTCGCGCGTCGAGTACGGTAGCTTGCCGAGCTTCGTCACGCCGTCGACGAGGTACGCGATCTCTTTGCCGAACGTCTCGCTCAGCTGCTCGACGGTCGCAGACGTGTCCTCCACGCAATCGTGCAGCAGGCCGGCACAGATCGACGAGACATCGAGCTTGAGCTCGGCGATGATCCGCGCGACCGAAATCGGATGGGTGACGTACGGATCACCGGATTTACGGGTCTGACCTGCGTGTGCCTGCGAGGCAAACTCGTACGCGCGACGGACGAGTGCCAGGTCGGCATTGGGATCGTAACCCGCGACTTCTGAAACGATCTGGTCGAGTTGGTGCGACACGGCGCGTTCGCAACTCAGCGTACCACGCACCGCGCAACGTGCCCTACTAGCCGAACGGTAACTCAGGCCAGTAACGAGCGAGCGTGCGCGATCGCGGCAGTCAAATCGCTGACCTTCGCGGCGAGCTCGGTGAGCGGGTGGGAGATGTCGGCGCGGTCGACCGAGCCATACCGGCGCGTCAGGTAGGTCGCCCGCAGCGCGGCGTACGCGTGCTCGAGCTCGTCATTGACGATCAGGTGCTGGTACTCGGGATAATGACCGAGCTCGTCTTTCGCCTTGCGAATGCGACGCTCGATGACCTCGGCAGAATCCGTGGCGCGCGAACGCAGCCGGGCCTCGAGCGTCGTCATGTCAGGTGGCAGGATGAAGATCTTCAGCGAATCCTGGGGCCAGCGCTTCGAAAGCTCCTGGGCGCCCTGCCAGTCGACATCGAAGATGATGTCGTGGCCGGCATCGAGCGCATGGTCGATCTGGTCCTGCGCCGAGCCGTAGCGGTTGCCGAATACGTTCGCGTATTCCGCGAACTCGTGGGCTTGGACCATGGCCTGGAACTTCTCGGGCGTGACGAAGTAGTAGTCACGGCCGTTGAGCTCGCCAGGGCGCATCGCGCGGGTCGTGTACGACACCGAAAACTCGAGCTGTGGGCGAAATTCGGTGATCAACCGGCGCGTCAGGGTGGTCTTGCCGGCCCCGGAAGGCGACGACACGATCACGAGGACTCCACGGTCACTCACCCGCTTCATGTAACATGATTTGCGGGAGATTCGACCGGTGTACCGCATAGCGTTCGTGATCGGATTTGTCGGATGCGACGTCGCCTTTCACGTCGACCGCGTCGATCCCGACGCGCCGCCGTTGACCTGCGGGGCCGGCGCGCCGTTCTCCCGGATTCTCCGTCGCGCTGGAAGGTAGCTACTCGACGTTCTGAACCTGCTCGCGCAGCTTCTCGAGCACCGACTTGGCGTCGACGATCGTCGAGATGATCTCCGTACGTTGCGCCTTGGAGCCGATCGTATTGAGCTCGCGTCCGAGCTCTTGGACCAAGAAGTCGAGCTTGCGTCCCGCCGCGGCTGGGCCGGCGATGATCGCGCGCGCCTGTTCGAGGTGTGAGGCAAGGCGCACGAGCTCCTCGGTGATGTCCGCGCGCTCCGCGAGCAGCGCGACTTCTTGCGCGAGCCGGGACGGATCGATTGTCGTGTCGCCGACGAGCCGCGCGAGCCGTTCGAGCAACTTCTTGTGGAGTTGTTCGGTGACGCCCGCAGCGTGGGTCTCGATCGAGGCACGCAGCCGCGCGAGCTCGTCGACCCGCGCGACGAGCTCGCGCTCGAGCGCACGGCCTTCCGTCGCGCGCATCTCCTGCAGCTGGGCGAGCGCTTGCTCGAGCGCCCCGAGGACCACCGCATCGAGCACGTCGGCCTCGGTCTCCTCGTCGCCGGCGATCACCACACCGGGTTGCGCGAGGACGAGGGCGAGATCCGGCGGCGGCAGCCCGAGTGTGGTCGACAGGTGACGCAGCGTCGCATGTGCGTGGTGTGCCGCGGCTTCATCGATGCGCAGCGCCGAGGCATGCGTTACGGGCCGCACGACGTGGACGGACGCCGCGATGCTGCCGCGCTCGATCGCGGCGCGGATCTTTGCACCGACCTGCTCCTCCAGCGCGGGCCCGAGGGTGGCGCGCAGCTTGAGATCGAGGAAGCGGTGGTTGACGCTGCGAAGGTCGACCGTCGCGCGGATGGCGCCGAGCTCTGCAACCCCGCGTCCGAACCCGGTCATGCTGCGCACGCGCCATCAATAACACGTAGAGTGTGGATGTGCGGTGCCTCGCGCTTGCAGCGGCTGTAGCGGCATGTGGTTCGCCGCCCGCTCCGAGTAGCAGCCACGCGATCCGCTTTCTCCACACGTTCAACCCGCGCGAGACCGAGTTGTTCAACACGACGATCGCGGAGCGTGGCCTCGTCGTCGATGCGTCGCTCGTGCCGTTCGCGCGCGGTCACCAGGTGATCACGGAGTTGCTGCGTGGCGGCAAAGACTGCCCCGACCTGATCCGGATCGACGCGACGTGGTTGCCCGGCCTCGTCGCCGCGCACCTGTTGCGATCGCCGCCCGAGAATCTCGCGAATGCCGGGTGGTCGCCGATCGCGAAGGAGCTCTCGCTCGCCGAAGGCGCGCTATGGGCAGTGCCGCAATCGATCGACGGGCTCGTCGTCGTGCGCTTGAATGGCACGCCACCAGTGGGGCCGAGCGTGGCCGAGCTCACCGGAGCCGCGTCGCGCGCACAGGTCGGCGGCCTCGCGCACCCGCTCGGCGTGCGGGTCGACGGGTACTGGATGGTGCCGTGGTTGCGCGCCGAAGGCGTCGAGCTCGAGCCCACGCAGGTCGAGAGCGACGGCGCGGTCCGCGCATTGCGCGAGTTCAGTAGCTTGTTCGGGTCACTCGCCGCGACGCCCCCGAGCGCGGGCAGCGAAGCACCCGACGAGCTGCGCCGCTGGAATGCGCACGAGCTCGCGTACTGGGTCACCGGCCCGTGGCAGCTCGCGGATCTTCGCGATCGCGATCAGATCGAAGTCTCGGAGCTCGCGCACGCCCCACGCGGTGGTCAGCTGTTGGTCGTGCCAGATTGCGCGCCGCAGCCTGCCGCGGGGTGGCGGCTCGCGCAAGAGCTCACGTCCGAGCCCGTGTCGCTGATCTTTAGCGATGCGTTCGCGACGATTCCCACGCTCGAGGCTGCCCAAGGTCACGCGACCACGCTCGTACAACACACGCTCGCCGCGCTCGCGCATGCGAAGCGCCTTCCGCACACCGTGGTCACGCCCCTGTTGTTCGACGATCTCAACCCGGCCGTCGCGGCAGTGATCGCGGGGGACGCGACACCGGAAGAAGCGATCGCGGGGGTCCGCCGCGGATGGCGTCGCCTGGAGGCGACGAAGTGAAAACGAAGAAATCGTCGCTGCGCTGGAACGTACTGATCGTCCTGTCACTCGCTGCCGTGGTGCCGACCGTCGTCGTCGGTTCGCTCGCGATCTCGCGTGCGCGTCACGATGTCGAAGATGAGGTCCAGCGCGGCGCGCTCGCGCATATCCGCGCGCTCGGGGCGGCGCTCGATGGCACGTTGCAAGATGCGCGACGGACCGTCGATTTTGCGGCGTCACAGTGGGCCGATGCCTCCGGTGACCGACGCAGCACGCAACTGCTCGCGCGGCGCCTGCGGCGCGACCTCACGATCGTCAAGACCCTCTCGATCCTGTCGCCCGAAGGTGCTCTCGTGTCTGGCGATCCGATTCCCGGGGGCTTCGACATCGGCTCGCACAGCTTCGGCGGATACATCGGCGATGCGGTGTTCGAGAAGGGGCACCCCGAGATCCACATGGTGGTGCAGGCGCGCGGTCGCACCGGCGAGCTGATGGGCGTGTTCGTCGCGACGCTCGATCTCGCGTTCGTGCACGACGTGATCGCGGCCGCACGGCTCGGGCCAGGCGCTCAAGTGATCGTTTTCGATGGCCGAGGCGTGCCGGTAGCGACGAGCGATCCGACCGGCATCTCGGCGACGGCGCTCTCCGGTGATCCGGTCGTCGATCGCGCGCTGTCGTCGACAGTCGAAGGCACGCTCTCGCAAAACGGCTGGGTCAGCGCATACCGCAACCTGTCGAGCTATCAATCCCTGCGCGGCGTGCGCTGGGCGATCATCCATCGCCAGCCCGAGGCCAAGGCCTACGCGCTGGCTCGCCGGACGACCCGCGATACGCTCACGATCGGTATCACCGCACTCGCGGTCGCCCTGGCGCTCGGTGCGTACTTCGCACGTCGCCTCACCCGCCCGCTCGCCGACCTCGCGCGTCGCGCCGACCTGATCGCCGCTGGCATGACGCCCGACGAACCGCCGGTCAAAGGCCCCGGTGAGATCGGCACACTCGCGCGATCGGTCGACGAGATGGCAAAACGGATCGCTGAGCGCGCCGAGCTCACCTCCGCGCTCGCGCGCGGTGATCGGCTCGCGTCGGTCGGCGTGATGTCTGCGCAAGTCGCGCACGAGATCAACAATCCGCTCACCACCGTGCTCGGCTACGCGAAGCTGATGCTCGAAGATAAGCCCGTCGACCATCCGGATCGCGGCGCGCTCGAGCTCATCGCGGACGAAGCCGAGCGGATGAAGAAGATCATCGGCACGCTGCTCGAATACTCGCGTGCGCCGCGGTTGAGCGAGCCAGCCTTCGGATCGGGTGCGACCGCGGGGACCTCGCGACCGAGTGTGGTGATCGAGCATGTCGGCCGGCTCGTCCTGCCGCAGCTCAAGAAGGTCCGAGCCGCGTTTCAGACCGAGGTCACGACCGAGGTGCTGATCTCGATCGAGGCGAGCCAGCTCCAGCAAGTCCTGGTCAACCTGGTCCAGAACGCCGCGCAGGCGTTCACGCATGGCGGCACGATCAAGGTGACCGCGAAGGCGATGCCCGGTGGTATCGCGACGCTCATCACGGTCTCCGACGACGGTCCGGGGATTCCCGTCGAGGCCCGCGTGAAGGTGTTCGACCCGTTCTACACGACCAAGGCCCCCGGCACGGGCACCGGCCTCGGCCTGGCCGTCTGCAAGCATTTGGTGGCCACGGCCGGCGGCTCGATCGAGCTGGTGGACGGTCCGAACGGTCGTGGTGTCGAGTTCAGGGTCGTGATACCCAACATAGCGTGAGCAGCATTCTGGTCGTCGACGACGAGCGTGGCATCCGGAGCCTGTGCTCGGAAGTGCTGACCCGAGCCGGGCATCAGGTCGACGCCGTCGACTCGGCGGCCGGCGCGATCGCGGCGACGTCGCGCAAGAAGTTCGATCTCATCCTCTGCGACATCAACCTGCCCGACCAGGATGGCGTGTCGCTCTTGCCGAAGCTCTTGGTCGGCGATCCGGTCCCGGCAGTGCTGTTGATCACCGCGTACCCTTCGATCGATACCGCCGTGCGCGGGATGAAGCTCGGTGCACGCGACTACATCGGCAAGCCGTTCTCCCCCGACGAGCTGCGCTTGTGCGTCAACCGCGCGCTCGCCGAAGACGAGCTACGCCACACCCACAACGCGCTCACGAAGCGCCTCGCGTACGGCTCGATGGTCGGCGATTCGCCGGCGATGCGACAGCTCCGCGAGACGATCGACAAGGTCGCGCACTCCGATGCGACCGTGCTCGTCACCGGCGAGAGCGGCACGGGCAAGGAGCTCGTCGCGCGCGCCCTGCACTTCGCGGGTCGCCGCGCGGCGCAGGCGTTCGTGCCGGTCAACTGCGGTGCGCTCGTCGGAACGCTGCTCGACAGCGAGCTCTTCGGTCACGTGCGCGGCGCGTTCACGGGGGCCGACACCTCGAAGCGCGGGCTGTTCGTCGCGGCCGATAGCGGGACGCTGTTCCTCGACGAGATCGGCGAGCTGCCGCTCGAGCTGCAACCGAAGCTGTTGCGTGCGCTGCAAGACGGCGAAGTGAAACCGGTCGGTGGTAACGCGGCGATCCGCGTCGACGCGCGCGTGATCGCGGCAACGAACCGGACGCTGCAGAATCAGATCGCGGTGGGCGCGTTCCGCGAAGATCTTTACTATCGGCTGGCCGTGATCACGATCGAAGTGCCGCCGTTACGCGATCGTCCCGGCGATATCGGTCTACTCGCGCGTTACTTCGCCGAGCAAGCCGCGTTGCGCGCCGAGCGCGGGCGGGTGGTGCTCTCCGATGCCGCGCTTGCCCACCTCGCGACTCAGCGCTGGCCCGGCAACGTGCGCGAGCTCGAGAACACGATCGAGCGCGCCGTGATCCTCGCGGCGGGCGACATCCTCGAAGTCGCCGATGTCGCGGGACCGCGCGCACCCGCTGCAGGTGCCGCGTTCGCGACGTTTGTTGGCGACCACGTCCCGACCTTGGACGAGCTCGAGCGCGCGCACATCTTGAAGGTGCTCGAGCTCTGCGAGAATCAAAAGACGAAGGCCGCGCAGATGCTCGGCATCAACCGCACGACGCTGTGGAAGAAGCTGCGCCAGTACGGTCTCGACGCGGATTGAAGCCGGGCACGGTCTAGTCGCAACGAGGCGCCGAGATTACGGGGTAGCCGAGCCCGCCGCCGCCGAGCCCGCCGTCTCGCCGGCCGAGCCGGCCGGAGCCGCTGCCGAGCCCGCCATGTCGCCGGCCGGGGGCGCGCCGCCGCCCGCTGCCTTCATCATGTCGGCCATGAGCGGCTTCATCGCCTCTTCCATGTCCTTGTCGAGCTTGTCCTGCTGATCCTTCGGGATCGCCTTGCTGCACTTCTGCATGTCGTCGCCGGTCTTGCCCGCCGAGAGGCACTTGAGGACGTCGGCCGACCACTTGTCTTCGGTGCAGTGCTTGACCATCACGCCCTTGATGGACGTCCCGAATGCCGCGAGCTTGTCGTCGGGCACGCCGGCCATCTCCTTCTTCATGTCCGGCATCGAGCGGTCGATGGCGGCCGGGACGACGGACGCGCACTCGCTCGCGCCTCCGCCCTTCTTACAGGCCGCGAAGGAAAGAGCAGCGAGGAGAACGATCGAAACGTCTTTCATTCCGCGGACCATATCGAAAACCGCCTTCCCGGGGGGCCACAGGGCACCTAAAACGCTGCCGGCAGATCGAGGGTGATCCGCTCGCCCGAGTGAGGGTGAGCGAACGCGAGGTGCTCGGCGTGAAGCAACATGCGCGGTGCCGGCGTGCCGTACAGCCGATCGCCGACGATCGGGCTCGCGAGCCCATCGGGATGAACGCAATGAACTCGCAGCTGGTGCGTGCGGCCGGTGTGTGGCACGAGCTCGACGCGCGTGGTCCGCGCATCGCGCACGAGCACGCGCCACGTCGTGAGTGCCGACTTGCCGTGGACGGCATCTACGATCTGGCGCGGGCGATCTTCGAGATCGACGCGCAGCGCGAGCTCGATGGATCCGTGGTCACCGGTGACCACACCATCGACGACGGCGACATAGCGTTTCGTGATCTCGCGGCGCGCGAACATGCGCTGGAGGATCACGTAGGTCGCTTCGTCCTTCGCGACGAGCATCAAGCCCGAGACGTCGAGGTCGAGGCGATGGACCACGTGCGCTGCGCCGTAACGTGCCGCGAGCCGCGTCGCGACCGAGTCGGTGAGCAGGCCGCTACGTCCTGGCACCGAGAGCAGCCCGATCGGCTTGGCCACGACGACGAGCCAGCGATCCTCGAACACCGTGCGCGGTTCGTCGCTCGCGATCAGAGTCGCGTCGCCAAAGATCGGTGCGGGCTCGGCGGCGAGACCCTCGAGCACGTGCGCGAGGATCGACGCGCACTTGCCGCGACACGCCGGGTAACATGTGTTCGCACGGCGATCGCCCGCGACCGGCGGTGGCCCGAGCCAGACCTCGGCGAGTGCGATCGGGACAAGCCCCTCGCGATACGCGTGCGCGAGCAGCTTGGGCGCGGCGCAATCGCCCGCTCCACCTGGTGGTGAATCGGGTGCGAAGATGGCGCGCAGCGAGCGCACCTCGCCGCGTGCGTTCGCGAATCGATACGTGTCCTGGATCGCTACGAGCAGCTCGCGGGAGCGAGCCGCGCGACGTTCTCCGAGCGCCGCGCTGCGGGCGGCGAGCTCGCTCGCACGGGCTGCGAGCGGCGCGAGCACCGTGGCATGCGCGGCCTTCTGGTGGCGTCGCTCGGCCGAGTCCCCACGGCTCTCGTGATCCAGCCCGCTCGCACTCGCACCGGCAGTACGCGCCGCGGTGCGGGCGACCTTGCGCTCGGCATGGCGCGCATCGAGGGCGGCGAGCTCCGCGACCTGCGCCGTGACGAGCGCGCCGAGCGCGGCGTGTGCCCCATCCGCATCGACCTCGCGCTGGTGGGCAGCGAGTACGCCGAGCTCAGCTTCACCGGCGGGCCAGAACGCTTCTCGCGCGGCGTGGTCGAACACCGGGCCGCAAAACCCGGCGTGGTGCCAGCTACCGGCGAGCATGCCGCTGAACGCGCGGAGATAGCCGAGGCGACCTACGCGATCGCGCACGACGAGCACGCCGAACATCTTGCCCTCCGCGAGCGGCTCGAGCTCGAGCTCCGCGATCGCGCGCATCGCGATCGGATGGGGGGGGACCGCGAACGGACTCGGGAACACCGCCGGAATGGCGCCGGCATCGGGCGGCTGCGGCTCGAAGTAAATGATCACGGCAATGCGAGCGCGGCCTTCGCCGCGATCAGGTCGGGAGGTAGCGGCGCTTCGAACCGTTGGCGCTCGCCGGTCACGGGATGATCGAACGCGAGCGCCGCAGCGTGCAGCGCCTGGCGATCGAGCACGCGCGCGACCTCGGCGAGCCGCTCGTCGCGCGGCTTGTGGCCATAGACCGGATCGCCGACGAGCGCCCAGCCGTGATCGCTCGAGTGCACGCGGATCTGATGGGTGCGCCCGGTCTCGAGTACGAACTTCACGAGCGCCGCATCGTGCAGCGGCTCGATGGTCTCCCAGTGCGTGACCGCCGTCTTGCCGGTCGCGACTTTCGACGAAAATTTCTTGCGGTTCGTCGCGTGGCGACCGTACAGCGTGCGCAATGCGCCGCGCTTCTGCGGAGGTGCGGGCGAGGTGATCGCGAGGTAGCTGCGCTCGATGCCACCTTTGTCGCCGCGCGACTTCGCCGCGAACGCCTCGGTCAGATGTGCGTGCGCGCGATCGGTCTTGGTCACGACCATTACCCCGCTCGTGTCCTTGTCGAGCCGATGTACGATACCGGGTCGCATCACGCCGCCGATGCCCGAGAGGTCCTTGCAGTGAAACATCAGCGCGTTGACCAGCGTCCCCGTCGCGTGACCAACCGCGGGATGGACGACGAGCCCGGCCGGCTTGTCGATCACGATCAACTCCGCATCCTCGTACAGCACGACGAGAGGGATGTTCTCCGGAAGCACCTCGAGGGCAACGGGCGGCGGCACGGTGACGTCGATGACATCGCCGAACCGAACTTTTTGCCCGGTCTTCGTGACGATGCTGCCGTTGAGCTGCACGCGCTGGTCTTCGATCAGCCGCTGGACCTGGGCGCGCGAGGTTTCCGCGAGCACCGCCGTGATTGCCGCATCGAGGCGGCTCGCCGTGACGACCTCGATCCGATGAAGCGTTGAAGGCTCGGCTTCCTCTTCGAGTTCGCCGGGTCCGATCACCAGATCTTCGATTTGACGTGGCCCTTCGACTTCACGAGTACGTCGACGATCGCGCGCTCGTAGATGTGCTGGCCGAAGATGTCCTCGGTGACGCGGCTCTTGAACAGCTCGCGGCCTTCCGTGATCTCGTCCGCCATCACCTCGAAGAGGTTGTCTTTGGCGATGCCCTCGAGAATTTTCGGCTCGTGATACAGGGTTAGGTCCGAGGCGATCGCACGAGCAAGCTGCCGCGCGCGCTTGGGATTGTCGATCAGAGTCGCCATGCCGCGATCGTAGTGGTGCAGCCCGAAGCGATCAAGGCTTGGCGGCCTCGTCGTCGTCACGAGTTGCAGGCTCCCGAGGCGCATCGGCGGCCTGTAGGCGCGCGGCTCGGTAACGATCCAGGTAGGTCTGCTTGACTCGCTCGGGATCGAGGCCCAGTGCCCGCGCGTACTCGGCGAGGAAGCCTCGGACGTATACGTGGGCGGGCAGCTTCGCGAAGACCTCGCCTTCGAGCGCCTGGAGGTAAGCCATGCCGATCTTCGAACGCTCGGCGATCTCGCGCAGCTCGACCCCGACCGCCTCGCGGATCTGGCGGAGCAGCGGGCCACTGAACTCGGTGCGCGGTCCGATATCGGGCATCGGCGGGCGAGCCGCGAGCGTCGCGGGATCCTCGCTCTTGACGACCGAGCGCGGGGTCGGCGCCGTCGCGTCGTGAACCGGCGCCGAGACCGGCATCGGCACACCGTCGGGAAACAGCTCGTTGTCGTAGTCCTTGCGCTTCGCCGCGTCCATCAGCGTGGTGTAAGCGAGGTCGAGCCGGCGATGCACGGCTTCGAGGCTCGCGGGATCGTAGAGCCCCGAGACCGCGATCGATTCGGCACCGTAGACATCGCGGATCCGGCGGTTCGCGCGGCGAATATCTTCGAAGCTCGCGGTCGGCGGCACCTCGAGCAGGTCGTAGTGTGAATCGCTCGGCAACACGTCGCCGTGATCGGGCGAACGCACCGCGAGCAGGCCACGCGCGACGCGCTCGAAGCACTTCGCGATCCGGGTCTCCGGGTGCTCGATCAGGAGCGGCCGGCGACGCCGCGTCGAGGACCACACCGCCTCGTCGTACTCGAGATGACCGAGGTAGCGAATCGGTGTGCCGAGCCGGCGGCGGGCGGCCGAAGCGACCGCACGGCCGAGCTCCATGTCAGACTTCGAACGCGCCGAGTTGATGATCAAGTGCGGCGAGAAGCCGAGGATCGCTTCGCGCAGCCGCTCGACGTCGGTATCCGGTGTGGCGACCGCGGAGAGATAGACATCGAGCGCACTCGGTGCCCCGCCTTCGTGTGGTCCGGCCGCGACCTTGGCCGCGAGCGCGCCGAGGCCGCGCCGCTCGAGCGCCTTGAGAAACGCGGCGCGCACGAACCGATGCATCAGCTCGATCGAGGTCGGATCCGGGACCGCGACGATCAGGCCAATGTCCGCTTCGAGAAACAGATCGAGGGTGGCCGAGCCGAGCCCGGGGCCGAGATCGACGACGACCCAATCGGCGGGCAGCGTGTGGAGCTGGCCCGCGACCAATGCGACCTGCTCGCTCGTGACGTTCGCGACGCTCGGCGGATCGAAAATGCCGCCGATCAACCGCACGTTCGGCACGTGGGTCGCGACCGCCAGGTCGGCGAGTGGCACCGGCGCGGCATCTCCACTCGCGAACGCCTCGGACAGGCTGCGGGTCGGGCGCGGCACGCCTGCGAAGATGTGGAGGTTCGGCGTGCCGAATGCGGCGTCGACCAGGATCACGCGCTTGCCGAGCGTCGCGAGGAAGATGCCGACATTGGCCGCGACGAGGCTCTTGCCGACACCACCCTTGCCACCTGCGATGGCGACAACCCTTGGAGTCACGCTCGCGACATAACACAGGACTGCACCGCCGCGATCAGCTGGAACAGCTCTTCGTCGGCGACGGTCCGCAGGTCGAGCCAGACCTTGCCGTCGGCGACGCGACCGATGACGTGGGCCGCGCGCAGCAGCGGTTCGAATTCGCTCGGCAACCGGACCGCGAACGAGGGTAGCTCTGCGGTCGGCATCGCGCCGCCACCGATCGTCGAGACGCACGGTGCGACATCGAGCCCTTCGATCGCCATGCCGTGAGTGTGCTCGCCTTCGAGGACCACGCAGATCGATTGAACGACGGCGTCGGCGGCGGCCTTCAGTTGCGTCTGCGACTTCGAGATCATCCGGATCACGGGCAGCTCGTCGCTGCGGCCGTCGCGATACATCGTGAGCGTCGCGGAGAGTGCGGCGAGCGTCAGCTTGTCGGGTCGCAGCGCGCGCATCAGCGGGTGCTTGCGGGTGCGCTCGATCGCGGCCGCGGTACCGACGCAGATGCCGGCTTGCGGGCCGCCGAGCAGCTTGTCGCCCGAGAATGTCACGAGGTCGGCGCCGCTCGCGACCGCCTCCTTCACCGTGATCTCCTCGGGCAAGCCCCATTCGCGTTGTTGATCGCGCTCGATCAACATGCCCGAGCCAAGGTCGATCATCGTGGCGATCCCGCGCGCGCGCCCGAGTGCGACGAGGTCGGCCAGCAAGACCTCCGCCGTGAACCCGACCATCGCGAAGTTCGATCGATGGACCTTGAGCAAGAGTCCGGTGGCCGGACGAATCGCTTGTTCGTAATCTCGCGTGTAGGTCTTGTTCGTGGTGCCGACCTCGACCATCACGCCGCGCGATAGCGCGAGGATGTCGGGCAAGCGGAACGAGCCCCCGATCTCGATCAGCTCCCCGCGCGAGACCACGATCTCGCGATCCTGGGCGAGCGCCGCGAGCCCGAGTACGGTCGCGGCGGCGTTGTTGTTCACCACGATCGCGTCTTCGGCGCCGGTCAGCATGCGCAACATCTCGCGAAGGTGATCGTGGCGCGAGCCGCGCTGGCCCTTCGCGAGATCGTACTCGACGTTCGAGTAGCCGCTCGCGAGCTCCTGGATCGCCTGCTGCGCATCGCTCCCGAGCGGCGCTCGCCCGAGGTTGGTGTGGAGCACCACTCCCGTGGCATTGACGACGCGCCGTAACGACGGGCGACAGAGCTCGTTCGCCAACCCATGGAGGTCGTCGTCGGAGATCTCGACCTCGGTCGCGCCCGCGGCGATGGTCGCGCGCGCCTTCGCGATCAGCGTGCGCGCCGCTTCGATCGCGGCCCACCTCGGCACCTCGGCGGCTCGATCTGCCAGGGCGTGCACGGCTGGCAGTTTCGCGAACGCTGAATCGACCACGGCTGCAGCGTACCAGGCTACGATTAATGGGTGGAGCTAGCGGAGTCGATCGGGCCGTACCTCATCGATCGGCTAGTCGCGACCAGCGGTACCGGAACGATGTGGCAGGCGCATCACTACATCACCGGTGTGCAGGTCGCCTTGCTCGTCCATCACACAGCGCCGACCGAGGCCCAGCTCGCGAAGTACCACATGACGGTCGGCGCGATTCGCAATCAGCACGTGTGCAAGCTGATGGAAGTCGGCACGGCGGGCGACGACCGCTCGTTCCTCGCGTACGAATGGCTCGACGGCCCGACGCTCGCGACCGAGCTGCCCAAGCCGGTGGCGGCGCTCAAACCGATCGTGGTCGAGTTGCTCGACGGGCTCGCCGCGATCCACGCCGCGGGGCGCGTGCACGGCGAAGCGCGCCCGGAGAACGTGATGCTCGCCGATCGCGCGGTGTGGATCGGGTTCGCGCTATTGCCCGTCAACCCGCAGGACTCGTTCATGAGCATCGGGTCGCCGTCGTACGCCGCGCCCGAGGTGATCCAGGGCGAGCCGTTCACCGCGCGCGCGGACCTCTACGCGTTCGGAATCACGCTGTTTCAAGCGCTCGCGGGCGAGCTGCCGTTCACCGGAAACACCTTCATGAAGGTATGCCAGGCCCATATCGACACGCCGCCACCGCTGTATCTGGTGCCCGAGGCCCTGCGCAGCGTGCTCGCGGGCGCCCTCGCGAAGCTGCCGGGCGACCGGTTCGCCAACGCGACCGCCATGCGCGGAGCGTTCCTCGCCGCGGTCGGTTAGACTACCGGCGGTAGCTCAAAGATCATGGACGTCCAGGCCGTCTCGGCACTGCTCGCCGCGCTCCTGATCCTGGCGATCGGCGCGTCGGTGTTGCTGCGCTCGCGTTCGGACCGCATGTACACCGCGTTCGCGGCGTTCACGTTCACGGTCTCCGCGTGGCACCTGTGCTCGTTCATCGATGCCGCGACAGGCAGCCCGGTGATGCGCTGGCTCGCGCTATGGGCCGCCGCCACGATTCCGCCGACGGCGATCCGGTTCTTCCGGATCTTCCTCGCGCAACCTTCGATCGGTGGCCCGAATCGCGGTCCGCGCGTCACGCTCGCGTGGACGATGCTCGCGTACGCCGGATTGATTACCTCCGCGATCTACAAACCGATCCACGAGAGCACGTGGTTCCTCGTGCCGTTCGGCACGTACGTGTTCGGCGGCCTCTATCGCTGCGTGTGGGATTTATGGCGCCAGTACCGCGCCACCGCAAAACGTGTCGAGCGCACGCGCGTCGGCTACCTCGCGCTCGGCGGGTTTGTCGCGACCACGCTGACCCTGACCGACGTGTTGCCGCGGTTCGGCATCGCGTGGCCGGCGATCGGCAACGTGCTCGGCATCCTCTACCTGTACTTCCTGTCGCAGACGCTGTTTCGCAACCGCCTGCTCGATCTCAACGAGCTCGTCGGCAAGATGGCGGTGCTCGGCTCGCTCGTCGTGTTGCTCTCGGCGGTGTACGGCTTCTTGCTGTACTGGGTCGGCAGCGGCCAGCAAGGCCTGTATCTGCTGAACGCGCTCGTCGCCGCGTTCGTGATCTTGATCTTGTTCGAGCCGATCCGCAGCTGGCTCGAGAACAGCATCAACCGCTGGCTGTTGCGCCAGGGCACCGAGTTGCGCGGCAAGATCGAGGCGGTCCGCAAGCAGCTGCCTGGCGTCGTCGATGTCGCCGATATGGTCACGAAAATCACCGCGGCGATCGAAGAATCGAGGCGCGTCACCGACGCCTCGATGTACTTGCTCGATGCCGACGGTGCCGGCTTCGATCGCGCGAGCTTTCTTGGCACGCCACCGCCCGAGCGTCTCGATGCAAACACCGAGCGCATCCTGCTCGATCGCGTGCGCACCGGTTATCTCGATCTCGAGCAGCTCCAGCGCGAGCTCGATCAGACCCCGCATGCCGGCGAACGCACGCCACCCGATCTCGAGGCGAAGCGGACCGCGCTCGTCGCCTTGCGGACGCGCGTCGAGGAGCTCTCGGCATCCGTGATCTTTCCACTGTTCGGCTCGGCGGAGACCGAGCAAGGCCCGTGGTTGCTCGGCTTGTTCTGCGTGCGCGACGACCGCACCGATACGGCATTCGATGCCGATGATCTCGATAGCTTTCGCGGCCTCGCGATCGCGGCCGCGCGCGTGATCGAATCCTCGCAAGCCTATGAGCGCGTCAAGGAGCGCGATCGCCTCGCCGCGCTCGGCGAGATGTCGGCCGGTCTCGCGCACGAGATTCGCAATCCGCTCGGCGCGATCAAGGGTGCCGCGCAGCTGCTCGTGACCTCGGAATCGGCGTCGAGCCCAGAGAACATCGAGTTCCTCAACATCATCATCGAGGAAGCGAACCGGCTGAACAATGTCGTCACGCGGTTCCTCGACTACGCGCGCTCCGAGCGCCCGGGCGGCGAAGGGGCCGACAAGGTCGATCTCAACAACGTCGTGCGGAAGACCATCCAGCTGCTCCAGCAGCAGCAAGATCCGTTGAAGTCGGTCGAGCTCCGCGTCCGCATCGACGAGCAGTTACCGATGGTCGCCGGGGACCCCGACTCACTCCTTCAGGTGTTCCTCAACCTCGGTCAGAACGCGCTCCAGGCGATGCCCGAAGGTGGGGTGCTCGAGATCCTCACCACGCGGCGCCGCCGCTCCCGCCTCGGTTACGGGCAATTCAGCGAGGTCCGGTTCCGCGATACGGGTGTCGGCATTCCTCGTGATCGGCTCAAGAAGCTGTTCATTCCGTTCTACACGACGAAGCAAAAAGGCACGGGTCTCGGCCTCGCGATCTCGCATCGCATCATCAACCAGCACGGCGGCACGATCGAGGTGCGTTCGACGATCGGGCAAGGTTCGACATTCTCGGTGTTCTTGCCCGCCGCCGAGCCGGTGCCGTCGCACAAGATCGAAGACATCATCGAGACGGGTCGCCTCGAGACCAAGCCCATCGACAAGCTGTCCGAGTCAGAGGACGTCGAAGTCGTCGCGGATCGTGTAGGGTAAGCGCGTGACCACGGCCAAGATCCTCGTCGCCGACGACGAGCCGAACCTGCGACGCGTCCTGGTCGCGCTGTTGCGCCGAGAAGGCCACGAGGTCATCCAGGCCGCGAGTGGGCTCGAGGCGATCGAGAAGCTCGCCGAGGTCGATGTCGTGATCACCGATCTTCGCATGCCAGGTGCGGATGGCATGGAAGTTCTGCGCACCGCCGCGCGCGTCCATCCCCACACGCCCGTCATCATGATCACGGCGTACGGCTCGGTGGGCCAGGCGGTCGAAGCGATCAAGGCCGGCGCATTCGACTACATCGAGAAGCCGTTCGAACAGGACGCGATCCGCGTGATCGTCGAGAAGGCGATCGGCCAGTCCGCCGCAAACAAGCTCGCGCCACAACCCACGCTGTATCCGCCGACCGGCGAGGTCACGGGCCGCTACGGCATCGTCGGTGGCTCGCTCGAGCTGCAGACGATCTTCGACGTGATCGACAAGGTCGCAGACACGCCGTCGACCGTGCTGATCACCGGCGAGAGCGGCACCGGCAAGGAGCTCGTCGCGAAGGCGCTGCACGAGAACTCGAGCCGCAAGCACGAGCCCTTCATCAAGATCAACTGCGCCGCGATCCCGAAGACCCTGATGGAGTCGGAGCTATTCGGCTACGAGAAGGGCGCGTTCACGGGCGCGACCTCGAGCAAGCCTGGCCGCTTCGAGCTCGCCGATCAAGGCACGCTGTTCCTCGACGAGATCGGCGAGATTCCGGTCGAGATGCAGGTCAAGCTGTTGCGCGCGATCCAGGAGAGTGAGTTCGAGCGCGTCGGTGGCTTGAAGACCATCAAGGTCGACGTTCGGCTGATCACCGCGACCAATCGCGACCTCGAACAGGAGATCAAGAACGGCAACTTTCGCGAAGACCTGTACTACCGGCTCAACGTCGTGCCGTTGCAGATTCCGCCGCTTCGTCGCCGCCAGGGCGACATCCCGCTCCTGGTCACTCACATCATCAAGAAGTTCAACGAGCGGCTGAAAAAGTCGATCACCGGTATCGCCGATGATGCGCTCGCCGCACTCGAGGGCCACACGTGGCCCGGCAACATCCGCGAGCTCGAGAACGTGCTCGAGCGAACGATCTTGTTCACCAAAGGCGAACGGATCGAGCGCGCTGATCTTCAGCTCGGCCTCGGCCCCGATCTGCCGCGCACCATCACGACCGACGTCACCAACAACTCGCAACCGCTGCCGATCCTCCCGGTCGGGGACGACGAAGACGGCGATGCGACCGAGACCTCGGGCTCCCTCAAGGATGCGGTCCGGGCCGAGACCGCACGGGTCGAGCGCGAGCTGATCGTCAAGGCGCTCGACGAGACTGGGGGAAACGTCACTCAGGCGGCTCGCCTGCTCAAGATCAGCCGCAAGAGTCTGCAGATGAAGATGAAGGAGTTCGGGCTCCGCGATCGTAGCGATTCGTCGTCGTGATACCGTCAGCGTAGTGCCGGGCCAGACCCTCGCGTCTCTCGCGACCGTGATGCTGGTGAGCGTGACCGTGTACGCCAACCCGGCGAGCTTGGTCCCGGGTGGCGTCGACTCGGTCAGCGGTAGCGACCAACTCCTCGCGCAATCGCGTGTCGACGTGATCGGGGCCGTCGACTACGAGTACGAGCACGACACCTCGACGATCTGGCGCGAGAGCGACAAGGACACCACCGCTGATCCGCTGGGTGCGCTGCCCAGGCATCGCGATCTTGGATTCCGACAAGACCGTCACACGATCACGCCACGCCTCGCGGTTGGCATCTTCCACGATACGTTCTTCACCGCGGCGTTGCCCGTCGTGATCACCCAGTCGCGCGAGCTCCACCTCGACACCGGGGTCACCCGCGAGGGCAGCAGCACGGTCCAGAGCGGCCTGCTCCCCGCCGCCGGTTACGACGCGCAAGATTCGACGACCCCGCCCAGCGGCGATGTGATGTTCCGCGGGCCGACCCGCCACGGCATCGATCAGATCCAGCTCGGCCTCGGCTTCGCGCCGATGAACCAGCAGCGCGACGAGACGAAGCCGACCTGGAAGCTTGGCGCGGAGCTCCGGCTCGCGATCGGCCAGGTCATGAAGTTCGATCCGATGGCACCGAGCGCGAACAGCGGCATCAGCAGCGGCGTGCACGAGCTCAAGCTGTGGACGTCGTTCGATCGCAAGCTCGATTGGGTCGAGCCGTGGGTCCAGATCTTCTGGCAAGTCCCACTCGCGACCACGAGCGATTCGCTGTTCCAGGAGCCCGGCTTCGGCGCGGTCAACACGGCGAAGAGCCAGATCGCAGGCGTCGAGTTTGGTTGCGAAATCTCCGCGCTCGACAACGTCACCGAGCGCAATCGGATCAGTATCGACATCGGTGGCAAGGCGATCGCGCACTTCGAAGGGCGCGACTATTCCGAGATGTGGGAGGTGTTCGCGTTCGCCGGCGACAGCCGTGGCACGGGCCCCCTGATCCTCGATAGCGATCCGGTCAAGACCGGGGTCCAGGCCACCTCGTACCCCGGCATCTCGAACATCGAGAACTACCTCGAGACCACCGCGAAGCTCGCGGTCCGCGCCGAGATCGGGCCGCACGTGCGCTTCATCGTCGGCGCCGACATCGTGTGGAAGACCGATCACGTGATCACGTTCGCGGATGCGGGCGTCGACCTACCGACCTGCGGATCGGGCCAGACGACCCACTGCGAGACCACGAATAACGACGTGGTCAACCCGGGCACCGTCGAGGTCAACCCGCTGCACGTCGGCGGGATCGATCTGGTCGGCCATCGCTATCACTCCGAGGACAACTTTGGCATCGTCCTTGGCGTGTCGGGGCAGGTGATCTTTTAGTGCTCGCGCGTCGGGTTATCGCGGTCTCGCCGGATAAAAGCTTCGGCAAGCAGCTAGCGATCGCACTCAAGGCGGCCGGTGGTGCGGTTGACTTGCACACGACGATCGAGGAGCTCGGGACGTCCGAGCTCGTAGCCGCGCTCGTCGTGCTTCACCTCGAAGGTGACCTCGCGAGTGCCGCCGCCGAGCTGGTGCCGCGGTTGACCGGCGATGCGCGCGTGATCTGCATCCTGCCGCGCTCGAACCTCGCCGCGGTGGTCGACACGATGCAGGCCTCCGAACGCGTCGCGGGCCTGCTCACGACCGAGAACTTCGATTCGCGCGAGCTCTCGGCCCTCGCGACGCGCGTTCTCGCTGGCGACATCTTCGGGCTCGAGAAGATGATCCACTGGGGCACGCTGGTCCACAGCCAGCTCGTCGGTGACTACCAGGAGAAGGCAGTCGCTATCTCGCAGGTCTCGGAGTTCGCCGAGCTGATGGGCGTGCGCCGCAAGTATCGCGAATCGATCGAGCAATGCGTCGACGAGATGTTGATGAACGCGCTCTACGACGCGCCGGTGGACGAGCACGGTCAACCGCTGTTCTCCGAGATTCCGACCAAGACCCGGATCTCCTTGCGAGTCGAGCAGAAGGTCGTGGTCCAGTACGCGTGCGACGGCAAGCGGTTCGCGGTCTCGGTCCGCGACGCCTTCGGCACGCTCGAGCGCGCGACCGTGCTGCGCTACCTCCACAAGTGCCTGCACAGCGAGCAGCAGATCGATCGCAAGGTCGGGGGCGCGGGCCTCGGCCTCTACATGATGGTCAATGCGGCGAGCTGCGTCCTGTTCAACGTGTTGCCCGGGGTCGCGACCGAAGTGATCTGCATCTTCGATCTCGAGATGCCGAAGATGCAGCTCGAGCAGATCGGGTTCTTCCACGAGAAGATCGATGCCGCGGGCCGGCTCGCGACCGGACCCTCGAAGCGCTTGACGGGCGCGGCGCAGCACCCTGTCGAGCGTCGCTTGGAGGCCACGCCCGGCATCTCGCCGATGCTCGTGCGGATCCTCGTCGCGGCGATCGTCGTGATGTGCGGGTTGATAGGGTTCGTCGCGTGGGGCCGGATCTTCGGCGCCAAGAGGACTACCGAGGTCATGTTTACGACCGTGCCCAGAGGCGCTCAGATCGATCTCGAGGGCCACAACATCGGCTCGACCACTGGCGGCACGCTCGCGGTTCGCGATCTTGAAGTCGGCCGCGCGTACGCGGTCGTCGCGCGGCTCGATGGCTACCTGACCAAGCACGAGGTCGTCCAGCCGCGAGCGGGCGGCACGCAGGTCGCGATCCAGCTCTCCGCGCTCGCCGCGACCGTCGATGTCGACACCTCGCCGACCGGCGCGACGGTCGAGATCGATGGCGCCTCGCTCGGTCAGACGCCGCTCGCTCTCACTACGCTCAAGCCGAGCACGCCGGTCACGATCGCGTTCAAGAAGTCCGGGTATCAGGCGGCGACCACGAAGGTGGAAGTGCCAGGCCCTGGCCAAGAAGTCCGCATCGTTCAACCGCTCGCGGTCAACGACGAGCTCGCCCGCGTGAAGCTGAGCTCGGAGCCGAGCGGCGCCGCGATCACGCAGAACGGTCAGCTGCTCGCAGGTGTCGTCACGCCAGCCGAAGTGCTCGTCGAAGGCGGTAAGCCGGTGCGGTTCGTGATCGCGCTGCCGAAGAAGGTGCCCGCCGTGATCGCGGGCTTCACGCCGCCGCGCGGCGCCGATGGCATCGAGAAGCACGTCAAGCTCGCCGATGGTGCGACGCTGCACGTCGAAGCGAACGTCGACGGCAAGGTGACCATCACCGGCGCGCCACACTGCCAGGCGCTCACGCTGCCCGCCGATTGCGTGCTCGCGAAGGGTGCCTACACGATCGAGTTCTCGGGCGCCGCGAAGGTCGCGCACAAGGTCACGCTCGGCGACCATGATCACGACGAGCGGATCGAGCTCGGCTTCGTCGACGCGGGTCCTGGCAAGCAGATCGTCACGGCGCCCGGCGTGATGGTCCAGCACCTGACCCTCGAAGTCGGGCCGCACCAGCTCGTGGTCTCCGATGAAGCCGGTACGCATCAGATGGCCGTGCGTGTGAAGCCCGGCGCGACGATCATCGCGAACTGATCCGAGCTGAGGACCTGCTCGTGCTCTCGGGATCATCGCCGCTCGAGCCGGTTCGCCAGCTGTGCGCGTTGTTGATACGTGCGTCATCGAGCTGCGTTAAGCTGGGCGCATGGCATCGCTGACCGCCGTCGGAATGGGGGCACCCGTGGTGGAATATCGAGAGCGCCGACCGTACGTCTACGGCGGTGGCCCTGGCGTCGCGCTCAGCAGCCCGGATTCGCGCCACCCCGGATCAATCTCCCACGTCCACTCCGATCTGCGCGTGCTGGTCGCTGGCGAGCTCGGCGCGTTGCGCTGATATGGACCCGCTCCGCAGCGCCGGCCGCGCGATCGCCCCACCTGTGTCGAACTTGCCGGACGTGCGGGACTTGCGGGCGTCGTCGCTTGGTTCACGAGGCGCCGTCGCGGTACAATCGCCCGAGGCGACGTGAGCTCGGTCCATACTCAGCTACTCACCGATGACACGAGCGGCATGCTGCTCGAGCGCAGCTTCCGGCTGCGCGTGATCTCGGGCCCGGATGTCGGCAAAGAGCACATGCTCGATGAGGGCACCACGATGGTCGGTACGCATGCCGATAACGATTTCGTACTCGCCGATACGACCGTGTCGCGGTACCACCTCGAGGTTCGCGTGCGCCGCGACGGCATCGAGATCCGCGACCTCGATACGACGAACGGCACCAAGCATGGTGGTGCACGGGTCACGCAGATCATCCTGACCGGCGCCGCCCGCCTGCGCCTTGGCAAGCACACCGAAGTCGACGTCGAGCCGATCGATCACAACGTCGAGCTCACCGAGTGGCCGACCGATCGTTTCGGCGACGTGCTCGGCACGACCGAGCCGATGCGAAAGCTGTTCTCGCTGCTCGCGAAGGCGGCGCCGACAGACGCTACGGTCCTGCTGCAAGGCGAGACCGGCACCGGCAAGGAAGCGATCGCGGAAGCGGTCCACCACAACAGCCGGCGCAACAAGGGCCCGTTCATCGTCGTCGATTGCGGATCGATTCCTCACGAGCTGATCGCCTCCGAGCTGTTCGGTCACGCGAAGGGCAGCTTCACCGGCGCCGCGAACGACAAGCAGGGTCTGATCGAAGCGGCGAACCGCGGCACGCTGTTCCTCGACGAGATCGGCGAGCTCGCGCTCGATCTCCAGCCGCAGCTGCTGCGCGTCCTCGATCGTCGCCAGGTCCGTCGTGTCGGCGAGACCCAGTCGGTGGATGTCGACATCCGCGTGATCGCAGCGACCCACCGCGACCTACGCGCGATGGTCAAAGCCGGTCAATTCCGCGAAGACCTCTATTACCGCCTCGCCGTCGTCGCGACGCCGGTCCCGCCGCTGCGCGATCGCAAGGCCGATATCCCGGCGCTCGTCACGTGGTTCGCCGACAAGATGGGCCGCGGCAACTTCGCGCAATCACCGGCGCTGATCGACCAGCTGCAGCGTCACGACTGGCCTGGCAACGTGCGCGAGTTGCGTAACGTCGTCGAGCGTGCGCTCTCACTCGGCGATTCGGCGCTCGCGGATCTCGGCGATAGCGCGCGGCCGACCCCGATGCCGAATGCGGCGCAGCCGGCTGGTGGCGACGATCAACGGCAGCGCCAGTCGAACCCCGACGTGCTCGAGCTGCCGTTCAAAGAGGCGAAGGCTCAGCTCGTCGAAGCGTTCGAGCGTGACTACCTCGAGGCGCTGATCGAGCGTCATCACGGCAATATCTCGCGCGCCGCTGCCGAAGCCGGCATCGATCGCAACTACATCCATCGCCTCGTCAAGAAGTACAACCTCGAGGTCGATCGCAGTTGATGCGGAGCCGCGACCTGGGGCGCTGCGTGGTAGCTCTCGCGTTAGCTGCTGCGTGCAAGGGCTCGCACGATCACGCGGGCAGCGGGTCTTCCGGATCCGGAGGATTCGTTCATCCGATCATCGCCGATGCGCCGATCTCACCTCCGGTCGATTGGACCGCGTGCAACATGGCGCTCCGCAAAGCAGCGACCGAACCGCTCGATGTTCGCCCGCAGCTCGTGATCGAGGGCTGCGCGGTGTGCGGCGATTGGATGCCGATCCTCCAGTGGAATCGCCCGGCGACCGAGAAGGGGCCGACCCGGCTCCAGATCGAGACCGCGATGGCGACGTGTGGCTACTGCAGCCCGAATGCGAAGCAGCGCTTCCTAGGCACGCTCGATGCGGCGCGTGGGACGAACTCGCGGACACCGTGGCGTAACCTCGGCGATCTGTGCAAGGCCGAAATCAGCGCGGTGCCGGACAGCCGGTTCACGAACGCGCCGTTCTACGCCCTCGATCGGATCGCCCGCGCTGCTGCCGCACATGGTGGCGACACCGCGAACCTCCTCGCGGCGCTCGAGCTACCGCTGCCTGCGATCTCGATCTCGGGCTCTGGCCTCACGTTGCCAGATCTCGAAGATGGCGTGTCACCGACCGCGGGACCGCTCGCGATCACCGTGATGGGGGACGGGATCCATGTCGCGAAGCTGCCACGCGCACGGATGAGCGGCACCGGCCTGACGGTCGACCTCGGCAACTACCCCGGCGAGACGGTGAAGCCCGACCAGCTCGGCGCAGCGCTGACCAAGCTCGCGGCCGGTGATAAGGCGACCTCGATCACGATCCTCGCGCCGGTCGCGGCACCGGCCCAGCAACTGGTCGCGACAGTGGCGACCGCCGCGAAGGTCGCGCCGGTCTATCTCGGGGTGAATGCGCACGGCGCCCCCGAAGGCTGGGACCTCACTGGAACGATTCCGGTCGCGCTCGCCGGCGGTGACAAGCTCGTCGTCAACGGCGAGATGACCGCGCAACAGCTCGCGACCGAGCTCGCCAAACGGTCCAAAAACGGTCAGCGCAGAGTCACGCTCGTCGCGAAGTAACCGAAGTAGCTCGGCGCAGGCTTGACGCACTAGGCCACCGGCGCCATCGTAAGGCGTGGCAGCGACTGCACCTGCGTATGACCTCGTCGTGATCGGCGGCGGAATCACGGGTGCGGGGATTGCGCGCGACGCTGCGCTGCGCGGCATGAAGGTCGTGCTGTTCGAGAAGTCTGACTACGCGTCGGGTACGTCCTCGAAGTCGAGCAAGTTGATCCACGGTGGCCTGCGCTACCTCGAGCATGGTGAGATTCGCCTCGTGTTCGAATCGGTGTCGGAGCGCAACGTCCAGACCCGCGTCGCGCCTCACCTCGTGCGACCGCTGCCGTTCTTGATCCCGATCTACGAAGGCGTGCGCCCCGGCTTCGAGATCATGAACCTCGGCCTGTGGATCTACGATTCGCTGGCGATGTTCCGCGTGCCGCGCCTGCACCGGGCGTTCCGCGGCACGAAGGCCGCGCTCGCGCTCGAGCCCCAGCTCCAGCCGCAGGGGCTGCGCGGCGTGCTCGAGTACTACGACTGCGCGGCCGATGACGCGCGCATGGTGCTCGAGAACGCGATCGATGCCATCTCGCTCGGCGCCGAGTGCCACACCTATACCGAGGTAATTCGCTTCGAGCGCGGTGCGGACCGCCGGATCACCGGCGTCACCGTGCGCGACCGGTTGATTGGCAAGGAGTGGAGCGTCACGGCGCGCGCCGTGATCCTCGCAGCCGGTGCGTGGACCGACGAGATGATTCGCAAGTTCGAGCTGTCCACCAATGGCGGCAAGCCGCGCCAGCTGCTCCGCCGCACCAAGGGCGTGCACATCGTGTTGCCGCGCGAACGCCTGCCGCTCGCGCGCGCGATCACGTTGATCTCGCCGGTCGATGGCCGCGTGATGTTCGCGCTGCCATGGCGCGACCGCAGCGTGCTCGGCACCACCGACACTGATTTCGAAGGCACCGCCGACGATGTCGCCGCGGATGCCGCCGACGTGAAGTACCTGTGTGACAGCGGCAATGGCTACTTCCCCGATGCGAACCTCCAGCCCGAAGATGTGATCGCGACGTGGGCCGGCTTGCGCCCACTGATCGCGCCGCCCTCGGATGTCGACGAGAGCTCGGTCAGCCGAGAGCACGAGATCTTCACGCGCAACGACGGCCTCGTGATCATCGCGGGCGGCAAGCTCACGACCTATCGCCGGATGGCGCGCGAGACCGTTGGCAAGACGCTCGATCTGCTGCGCGCACTCGACGACGAACCGACGAATCACAAGGAGTCCACCAAGCATCGCCCGCTACCTGGCGCGGTCGGGCTCGAGACCTCGGACCTCGAAGGCGTCGCCGCGATCGGCCGCCGCCTGATGACGGAGTTCGGGCTCGACGTCGACGCCGCGACGCACCTGTGCGGAGTATACGGCGCACGCGCACCACAGCTCGGCGCGATGATCGCCGCGGATCGCAGCCTCGGCGAGCGCATCGATCAGGAGCTGTCGTACGTGTGGGCCGAGATCGAGTTCGCAGCACGCCACGACCTCGCACGCACGGTCGAGGATGTCCTCGCGCGCCGCGTGCCGCTGCTCCTGGTCTCGCGCGATCAAGGGCTCGGCGTGTGCGAACGCGTCGCCACGATGCTCGCGACCGTCCACGGCTTGCCCGCCACGATGATCGCGTTGCAGCTGGCGGAGTATCGCGCCGAAGTCGAGGCCAGCCGGCGCTGGCGCACTCTCGTGAGCTCATGAGCCAGCCGGAGCTGCCTCCTGCGCGCAGCACGGCCGCAGGCAGTGCCCGGTAAAATGACATGACCGGCCACATCCTCGAGCTATTCGGGGTCTACGGGGCGAGCCTCGTGATCTCGTTCTGCGCGGGCATGTTCCCGCTGATCAGCGTCGAGGCCTTTCTGGTCGGCTATTGCGCGCTCCGCCCGGTGACCTGGCCGGAGTATGTCGCGCTCGTGCTGCTCTCTGCGACGGGCCACCAGATCTCTAAGACCGTTTGCTACTACGCCGGCACGCGCGGGCTCGAGCACGCGAAGGTCAAGCCCGTCCTCGAGAATTGGCGACCCCGCATCGAGCGCTGGAATCGCTATCCCAAGACGATGTTCTTCTTCGCCGCCTCGGTCGGCCTGCCGCCGATGTGGCTGATCGGGTTCATCGCGAAGCCGATCCTGCACATGCGGTTCTGGCCGTTCACGCTCGTCACGTTTGGATGCCGCGCCGGGCGCTACGCCGTGCTCGCGCTGATTCCGATGCTCGCTCGCTAAACGCTACGTCGCTAATCCGAAGTGGCGCAACAGCCTCGCGAGCGTCAGTCCCTGCACGAGGATCGCGAAGCATACGACCGCGTAGGTCATCGCAAGCAGCTCGTCGCGATGCGGTCCCACGGGAAGCGCGAGCGCGAGCGCGACCGAGAGGCCACCGCGCAGTCCGCCCCACGTGAGGATCGCGAGCGCGTGGGTGCTTGCCTTGCCACTGAACGGGCGAATCACGGTGACCGAGACCGCGACCGAGGCCAGCCGCGCCGCGAGCACGAGCGGCACCGTGACCACCGCCGCGACCACGAGCGGCGTGGTGACGACCAGTCGAGTCGCCTCGAGCCCGAGCATCAGGAACAAGATCGCATTGAGGATCTCGTCGACCGTCTCCCAGAACACCACGAGGTGGTCGTCTGCGGCTCGTTCGACCCGACCGACGACGAGTCCCGCGACGACCGCGGCGATCGGCGCTGACAACCCGAGGTCCTCGGCGAGCGCGTAGCCGCCGATCACGAGAGCGAGCGTGATCAACACTTGCACCGCGTAATCGTGGAGGCCTCGTAAGAGGTAGCGCCCGAGGCCGCCCATCGCGAACCCGAATGCGGCGCCGCCAAACGCGACCTTGACGAACAACCACACCGCGCCGCTCGCAGTGACACGATCGCCCGAGGCGATCGCGAGTACGACCGTGAACACGACCACGCCCACGCCATCGTTGAACAGCGACTCTCCCGCGATCTGGGTCGAGAGATCCTTCGGCACGTGCGAGACCTTGAGCACCGACAGCACCGCGATCGGATCTGTCGGCGAGATCAAGGCGCCGAAAAGCATTGCATCGAGCAACGGCAGCGCATGGCCGAGCGCGCCGAACACGGCATAGACCGCACCGCCCACGAGCACGGTGGAGATCAACGTGCCGCCGAGTGCGAGCACCACGACGGGCACGCGTTGCTCCCGCAAGGCTCCGACATCGAGCTGCATCGCGCCCGCGAATAACATCAGGCCGAGCATGCCGTGCAGCAACGTGTCGCCGAAGTTCGCGCGCGCGACGATGTGCTCGAAGCGCGATGCCGAGATCACGCCGATGTTGTCGAGCACGATCATCACGATCGAGCCGACCAGCGCGATCGCCATGAGGCCGATACCGGTCGGCAACTTCACGAAGCGCGCATTGATGTAGGCGAGCCCCGCCGTGAGGCACAGGATGATCGCCGCGATCTCGATGTCGGACATACGGCCCTCGCAAGCGCTATGCCCTGCGGCCAATACGGTACCACGGTGCTAAGGTCGCGCGGGATGTCCGGCAAGCGAGAGCATTCGGCACGCGTGCTCGTCGTCGACGACGAGAAGAACATCCGCGCGATACTGACGATGTGTCTCGAGAGCATGGGTTGCACCGTGACCGCGGCGAGCTCGACCGAGACCGCGCTCGCGGCGGTCGACCGCTCGGTGTTCGAGCTCGTCTTCCTCGACCTGCGGCTCGGCACCGAGGATGGCCTGGCCCTCCTGCCTCGCTTGCTCGCCGCGCGCCCCGGGCTCGCGGTGATCGTGGTCACCGCGTACGCGACGATCGGTACCGCGGTCGAGGCGATGAAGCTCGGCGCGATCGATTACGTCGCGAAGCCCTTCACGCCTGCCCAGATCCGCCACGTCGTCGAGCAAGTGCTCGCGCGCCGCGCGACCGAGCGCAAGCTCGCGGACCTCGAGTCGCAGGTCGCGACCGAGCTGCCTGGCATCGAAGTCGCCTCCGATGCGCCGAAGATGGTTGCCGCGTTCGAGCTCGCCGCGCGAGCCGCCCAGAGCGATGCACCGATCCTGCTACGTGGCGAGAACGGGACCGGCAAGAGCGTGCTCGCGCGCTTCATCCACGCGCGGAGCAAGCGCGCGACGCACTCGTACGTGACGGTCAACTGCCCGACGCTGTCGGGAGACCTGCTCGCGAGCGAGCTGTTCGGTCATGCGATCGGCTCGTTCACCGGTGCGGTGCGCGATCAACCCGGGCGCGTCGAAGCGGCGGAAGGTGGCACGCTGCTGCTCGACGAGATCGGCGAGATCACGCCGCCGCTCCAGGCAAAGCTCCTGCGCTTCGTCCAGGACAAGGAGTTCGAGCGCGTCGGCGAGACCCGGACGCGCCATGCGGATGTGCGCGTCGTCGCCGCGACGAACCGCGATCTCGATGCTGATGTCGCGGCCGGCCGGTTTCGCGAAGACCTCCTGTTCCGGCTCAACGTCGTCGAGATTCACGTGCCGCCGCTGCGCGAACGCGGAGAAGATATCCTGCCGATGGCGCGCAAGTTCCTCGAGTTCTTCGCTCGCGCTGCGAATCGCGCGACGCCTTTGCTCTCCAGCGATGCAGAGCGCGCACTGCGCACGTACACGTGGCCCGGCAACGTGCGCGAGCTGCGCAATGCGATGGAGCGCGCCACGATCCTGTTCCCGAGTCGCACGCTCGGGCTCGAGGCCCTCCCCGATCGGATCGTCCCTCATGCCGAGGCGATCGCGCGGCTTGGTGGCGATTTCACGCTCGATCAGGTCGAGCGCGATCACATCGAGCGTATCGTCGCGCGTACACCGACCCTCGACGACGCGGCCCAGATCCTCGGCATCGATTCCTCGACGCTGTATCGCAAGCGCAAGCGCTATGGCGCCTGAGCCGCGGCCTTCACCGTGAACCAGATCGTGGTGCCGGGCCGCTCGCTCGAGATCCCGATCTCTCCACCGTGCGCGCGTACGTTCTCGCGCGCGATGAACAAGCCAAGCCCTGCGCCGCCGGTCGCCGCCCCTGGTGCGCGCATGTACTTGTCAAAGATCGCTTCGCGGAATTCCGGTGGGACGCCCGGGCCCTCGTCGCTGACCTCGAACCGGAGGTGATCACCGATGGTCCTCGCACTGACGGTGACCGTGCTGTTCGCCGGGCCGTGATGGATCGCGTTGCTGATGATGTTAGCGAACACGAGGCCAATGCGCTCGCGATCGACCTCGACTTTCGGCATTCCTGGCAACAGCGCCGAGCGCAGCGTCACGTGCTTGGTCGTCGCGGCCGAGTGCTGAGCCTCGAACGCCGTGGTCACGAGCTCCTCGGGATCCTGCTCGCTCCTGTGAAGCTCGACGCGATCCGCTTCGATCCGCGAGAGATCGAGCAGCTCGTCGACGATCGACTGCAACCGGTCACACTCCTCGCGCGCGGCAAAGACCAGGTCTGCCTGCTTGGAGGTCAGCGGCCCGACGATCTCCTCAGCGAGCATGTGGACGGCCATGCGCAGCGAGGTCAACGGTGTGCGGAACTCGTGCGCGACAGTCGCGACGAGGTCGTTGCGCAGCTCTTCGAACCGGTGCAGGCGGGTGACATCCTGGAACACGATCGTCACGCCGACGACATTGCCCTCCTCGGCGTACATCGGCGCGGCCCGCGGCAGCAGCAAACGATCGCCTTCGCTCGCAACCACGCGCACGGCCTCGTCGAGGCCCTTCGGAACGTACGCACCTTGCCCACCGGCGACGTGCAGCCGGAGCTTCTCGACCACCGCGCGCACGGCGGGCTCTGCGGTTGTCATGCCGTTCAAGCCTTGTTCGGCGTGGGTCTTGAGGACGGTCTCGGCGGCGTCGTTCGCGTGACGGAGCGCACCGTCGAGCGCGACGACCAGCACCGGATCCGGCAAGCTATCGATCGTCGCCTGCGCCGCGAGCTGCGCCTCTAGCAGATCGCCGAGCGAGCTATCTCGATACTTCTGGAGATGCTCCGCCATGGTGTTGAGCTCGCGCGCGACCTCGCCGATCTCATCGCCGCTATCGACGCGTGCGCGCACCACCAGGTCACCCTCGCCCAGCCGCCGCGCGGTCTGGCCGAGCACCGAGAGCGGGCGCAGCACGCGAGTCGTGATGATGCTGGAGGCCGCGATCGCAACGACCAGGCCGAGCAGCGAGATCGTGATCAGCCACGAGTTCGAGCGATTTGCGAGCTCGCCGGCGCGATCACTCTTCGCGGACATCGCGTCCTGATTGAGCGCGAGCACGATATCGGCAGCGGCTTTGACTTCCAAGAACTTCGGCAGGGCGACATCGAAATAGCGTTCGCGAAGATCGGCGGCGCGCACGAGCTCGTCGACGCTCTCGCGGTACGCAGTCCAGGCGGCTCGCAGCCGCACGGTCGCGTCACGTTCGCCAACCTCGGTGATGTTCGCTTCTTGGGCCACGAGCTCGGCCTCGAATCGCGGCACTTGGTCGGTGATCTGTGCGAACCCCTGAGCTTGCCGACCGAGGCTCGCAAAGGCCAGGCCGCTATCGACGCGTTCGGCGGCTTCCTTCATCCGCTCGGCACCGAGCACGCTGCGATAGTTATCGCGCAAGATCGTCTGCGACCCGCGGCCGAGATCCACGGTGACGATGCTGCCGATCACGATCGTGAGCCCGAGCGCGATCACGAGGGGCAGCTGGGCGAGCACGAGCTTTGTACGCATCCTCATGACCGCGGCTCCTTCGCCATTGCGACGACGTGGACATCGAAGTCGCAGGCCTCTTGCAGCAAGCGTAAGGGCACCGACCGACCGAGCCACTGGCGCCACCACGGCTGCGCCGATCGGCCGATCACGATGTGGCCTACGTCGTGCGAACGCGCGAAATCGATCAGGGCGGGTACCGGATCGCGCGCGCGCAACCGCACGACCTCGGCACCGAGCTCGCGTGCGAGCTCGATATTGCCGAGCAAGTGACGCTGGGCCTCGGCATCGATCCGCTCGGGGGTCTCTTTCGGGGTCTCGACATAGACCACGAACCAATCTCCCGAGAGCCGGCCGGCCATCCGCGAGCCCTTGCGGAGCAACGTCTCGGCGTGCGGCGGGTAGGATGACATGCACACCATCACGCGCGCGTGCACGCCGCGCGCTTCGCCGGCTGCGGTGCGTGCCTTCGTTTCACTCTGCCGCTCGATCGATTCGGCGACCTCGCGCAGGGCGAGCTCGCGCAGCGTGGCGAGGTTCGCATCCTTGAAGAAGTGATCGAGCGCCCAGGGCACCTTCTCGGGCTGATAGATCCTTCCGGACTTGAGCCGCTCGAGCAGATCCTCGACAGCGAGATCGAGGTTGACGACCTGGACCGCTTCTTTCAGAAACCGATCGGGGACGGTCTCGTGGATCGCGACACCGGAGACCTTCGTCACGACATCGTTGAGCGATTCGAGGTGCTGGATGTTCAGCGCTCCAATCACGTTGATGCCGGCGGCGAGCAACTCCTGAACGTCCTGGTACCGCTTCTTGTTCTTGCTACCCGGTGCGTTCGTATGCGGAATCTCATCGACGATACAGATCGCTGGCTTGCGTGCGAGGATCGCATCGACGTCCATCTCCTCGATCGTGACCGCGCGGTACTCGACCTGGCGGCGTGGCACGACCTCGAGCCCGGGGACCAGCGCGAGGGTCTCGGCGCGCGTGTGCGGCTCGATGAAGCCGAGCACCACATCCACCCCACGCTTCTGGAGCGCGTGCGCTTCCTCGAGCATCCGGTACGTCTTGCCGACACCCGCGGCAAAGCCGATGTAGAGCTTGAGCCCTCCTCGGCGAGCACGGTTGACGAGCTCGAGAAAATCCTCGGCGCGCGGGCGGGCTGCAGTCACTTGGTCAGCGTAGCTCCGGTGTCCGCCGTCGGGTGAACCTGGCGCCCGAACTGGCGCCCAAACTGGCGCCCAAACTTCCGATCGAGCGCGAGGTTAACCGCGAGCACGTTGACGCGCGGCTCGCCGAGGATACCGAACGTCCGGCCTTCGAGAGTCGCGTCGATCACGGCCTCGACGCGTGCGACGTCGACCCCGCGCGCCTTTGCGACGCGCGCGGCCTGGGTGTGCGCGTTCTCCGGCGACACGTCGGGGTCGATACCGCTCGCCGAGCGGGTCACCGCATCGACCGGCACGAGCGTGCCCGCCGGAAGGTTGTTTGCGGTCGCGTAATCCATCGTGAGCCTGGCCACGCCGGTGAACGACTCGTCGACATCCTTCGTCGCCGGGTCGTCCGGCTGACCATCGCGCAGCTTCTTCGAAGTCGGCCCGAGGTTCGTGCCACCCGAGCTCGCGCCGTCGTAGCTGGTCGCCGAGGGCCGCGGCCACAGATACTCCTGTGCGACGAAGCCTTGGCCGATCAACTCGGAGCCAACTTCTCGACCCTTGTCGTCGGTGATGATCGAGCCGTTTGCCCGGTGCGGGAACAGCAACTGCGCACCACCGGTGACGATGAGAGGATACGCCAAACCGGTCAAGACCAGCGTCACGAGAGTGGCGCGAAGCGCGGTGAGGAAGGTCTCCATGACTACACAGCTCCAACGGCCTGCAACAGCAGGTCGATCAACTTGATGCCCACGAACGGCGCGATCACACCACCGCCGCCGTACAGCACGAGGGAGCGTCGCAGGATCGCGGCGGCTCCGAGCGGGCGGTACTTCACACCCTTGAGCGCGAGCGGAATCAACACGATGATGATCAGCGCGTTGAAGATGACCGCCGAGAGAATCGCCGAGAGCGGCGAGGCGAGGTTCATGATGTTGAGCGGCGCGATCTGGGGATACACGCCCATGAACATCGCCGGCAGGATCGCGAAGTACTTCGCGACATCGTTCGCGATCGAGAACGTGGTCAGCGAACCGCGGGTCATCAGCAACTGCTTGCCGACCTCGACGATCTCGAGGAGCTTGGTCGGATCCGAATCGAGATCGACCATGTTGCCGGCCTCCTTCGCGGCCTGCGTACCGGTGTTCATCGCGACGCCGACATCGGCTTGCGCGAGCGCCGGCGCGTCGTTCGTCCCGTCACCGGTCATCGCAACGAGCTTGCCCTTGGCCTGCTCGCTCTTGATGAGGTTCATCTTGGTCTCCGGCGTCGCTTCCGCCAGGAAGTCGTCGACGCCGGCCTCGGCCGCGATCGCCTTGGCGGTGCGCGGATTATCGCCGGTTACCATCACGGTTCGGATGCCCATCGCGCGGAACCGCGAGAACCGCTCGCGAATGCCTTGCTTGACGATGTCCTTGAGGTGGATCACGCCGAGCACGCGCTTGCCGTCACACACCGCGAGTGGCGTGCCGCCCGAGTCACCGATCTTGTTCGTCGCCTCGGCGACATCCTCCGGCAGCGCGCCGGTGTGGATGCGGATCGCATCGACCGCGCCCTTGCGGATCTGACGCTCGCCGAGATCGACGCCGCTCATCCGGGTCTGCGCGGTGAACTTGATGAACACCGCATCTTTGACGTCACGCGGCGGGATGCCGTGGCGGTCCTTGACGAGCGAGACGATCGAGCGGCCTTCCGGCGTCTCGTCCGAGAGGCTCGAGAGCATCGCCGCTTCCGCGAGGTCCTCGATCCGCACGCCCGCGGCAGGGATGAGCTCGCTTGCCATGCGATTGCCAAGCGTGATCGTGCCGGTCTTGTCGAGCAGGAGGACATCGACATCGCCCGCCGCTTCGACGGCGCGGCCGCTCATCGCGATCACGTTCTTGCGCATCAACCGGTCCATGCCCGCAATCCCGATCGCCGAGAGCAGGCCGCCGATCGTGGTCGGGATCAAGCACACCAGGAGCGCGACCATCACGGTCGCGGTGAGGTGGACGCCGGAGTACATGCCGAGCGGCACGAGCGTGACAGTCGCGATCATGAACACGATCGTGAGGCCGACGAGCAGGATGTGCAGCGCGATCTCGTTCGGCGTTTTCTGGCGCGACGCGCCTTCGACGAGCGCGATCATCTTGTCGAGAAAGCTCTCGCCGGGGTCCGCGGCGATCTTCACGACGATGCGATCCGAGAGCACCTTGGTGCCACCGGTCACCGACGAGCGATCACCACCAGATTCGCGAATCACGGGCGCGGATTCACCGGTGATCGCGGATTCGTCGACCGAGGCGATGCCCTCGATGATCTCGCCGTCGCCGGGGATCAGCTGGCCCGCTTCGATCACGACGAGGTCGCCTTTGCGCAGCGTGGCGGCCGAGACGAGCTCTTCCTTGTCACCCGTGAGTTTTCGCGCGCTGGTCTCCTGGCGCATCTTGCGCAGCGAGTCCGCTTGCGCCTTGCCTCGACCCTCGGCGACCGCCTCCGCGAAGTTCGCGAACAACACCGTGAACCACAGCCATAGCGTGATCGCTAGGGAGAACCAGCGCGGGGCCGCGCCCTCGGGAGCCGCGACCAGATCGCGGATCACGAAGACGGAGGTGAGGATCGAGCCGATCATCACGACGAACATCACCGGGTTCTTGTAAAGCAGCCGGGGATCGAGCTTCGTGAAACTGTCCTTCACCGCGCCGCGCAGCAGCGCTGGATCGAACATCGACGTCTTGGAGTTTGGATTCGGCATCACATCACCTCGCCGCGCAGCGCTTGGAAGTGCTCGACGACCGGGCCCAGCGACAGCGCCGGAAAGAACGTCAGCGCGCCGACGATCAGGATGACCGCGACGAGCAGAACCGTGAACAGCCAGCCATTGGTCGGGAAGGTCCCGAGACCTGGTTGCACGGTCTTCTTGTTGAGCATCGCGCCGGCGAGCGCGAGTGCTGGAATGATCATGAAGAACCGGCCCGCGAGCATCACGAAGCCGAGCGTGAGGTTCCACCAATCCGTGTTCGCGTTGAGACCACCGAACGCCGAGCCGTTGTTGCCGGCGCCGCTCGTGAACGCGTAGAGCATCTCGGACAGGCCGTGGGCACCTGCGTTGTTGAGCGATGACGAGCCGTGACTCGAGACCGCCGCCCAGCCGGAGAAGCCGAGGATGAGCAACGGGAACACGAGCACGTAGAGCATCGCGAGCTTCATCTCGCGACCTTCCACTTTTTTACCGAGATACTCCGGGGTGCGCCCGACCATCAGGCCAGCGATGAAGACCGTGAGGATGACGTTGATCAGGATGCCGTAGAGACCGGCGCCGACACCGCCAAACACGACTTCGCCGAGCTGGATGTTCGCGAGTGGCACGAGTCCACCGAGTGGCGTGAAGCTATCGTGCCAGCCGTTGACCGCGCCGCACGAGGCATCGGTCGTCACGGTTGCGAACAGCGCGGTGTTGGCGACGCCGAAACGAACTTCCTTGCCTTCCATGTTGCCGGGCTGCGCGGCGACCGCGAGGCCTTGCGTCACCGGGTTCGGATGGGACTCCGCCCAGTACAGGGTCGCGACTCCCGCGAAGAACAGCACCGACATCGCGGCGAACAGCACCCAACCTTGGCGCTGATCCTTCGCCATCCGACCATACGTGTAGGTCAACGCCGAGGAGATCGCGAAGATCAGCACCATCTGGATGAAGTTGGTGATGGCGTTCGGGTTCTCGAACGGATGCGCGCTGTTCGCGTTGAAGAAGCCGCCGCCGTTCGTGCCGAGCTGCTTGATCGCTTCTTGCGATGCGGTCGGGCCCATCGCGAGCAGCTGCTTGCCGCCTTCGAGCGTGGTGATCGAGTGATATGCCGAGAGGTTCTGGATCACGCCTTGCGAGACGAAGAACAGCGCGACAAGGATGCTGATCGGCAGCAGCACGTAGACGATGCCGCGGATGAGGTCGACGTAAAAATTACCAACCCCTCTGGATCCGTCGGGTCCAGGACGGCGCGTGAGGCCACGTGCGACCGCTAGCGCGACGCCGAGGCCTGCGGCCGCCGACGTGAAGTTGTGCCACGCCAGTCCCGCCATCTGCGTGAAGTAGCTCATCGTCGTCTCGGGGACGTAGGCTTGCCAGTTGGTGTTCGTCGCGAAGCTGCTCGCGGTGTTCCACGCGAGTGCCGGCGCGACCCCGGGCAGCTTCTGCGGGTTGAACGGAAGCGAGCCCTGCGCACGCTGGATCACGTAGGTGACCAGCAGGCCGAGCGCGCTGAACACGAGCATCGCGATCGCGTACTGCACCCAGGTCTGCTCCGTGGGCTGCTTCAAGCCACACAGGCGCAACAGCCCGCGCTCGAGTGTGCCGAGCACGCGGGGCAAGGGCTGCTTGTCGCCCTCGAAGACGCGGAACATGTAGACGCCCAGCGGCTTGGTCAGCGCGAGGATGACGAGGAAGAAGATGATGATCTGGAGCCAGCCGTTGAACGTCATTAGAAGCGCTCCGGCCTGAGTAGGGCGTAGACGAGGTAAGCGGTGACCAGGATCGCGACCGCGAGAGCGAGCAGGTACTCGGTGGTCACGACGCCATCCGTTCGAGTGCTCTCGCGTAAAGAATGCCGACCAGGCAGAACCCACCAGTCAGTGCGAAGAAGAAGAGCTCTGCCATTTTCACCGCACTCGTGCAGTCGGGGTGCCAAAGGCAGGTGTCTGAAACTACAGGGCTGTTGCCTGGGTGCCCGTGCATTACGCCTGATCGATGCAAAGCGATCGTGCAAAGCGCGCCCTCCGCTCGCGAGCGCGAGCTGACGCACCCGGGCGGCGCATCGCGGAGACCAGCGCTCTTTACGGTTTCTTGATGCCGCCGCCGCTAATGCTCACGCGATCTACATGCGACTTCTCCACAGGTTGTTCGGACGCGCTCGTGACCTTCGCGATCCGAGCGTGTTTCATCAGATGACACTCGTCGCGTTCCTGGCCTGGGTCGGCCTCGGCGCGGATGGCCTGTCATCGTCTTCGTACGGTCCAGAGGAAGCGTTCAAGGCGATCGGACACTGGTCGCCCGAAGGCTGCAACAACGCCGTGAAGGGCGCGTGCACGTTCATCCCCGATCACGCGTACCTCGCGGTGTTTCTCGCCGGAGCGATTGCCGCGACGGTGTTCATCATCTCGTGGAGCTATCGCCGGATCATCGAAGAGTTTCCTCACGGCGGTGGCGGCTACATGGTCGCGACCAAGCATCTCGGGCCGATCGTGGGCGCGGTCTCCGGGTCCGCGCTCCTCGTCGACTACGTGTTGACGATCGCGATCTCTCTGGCCTCGGGCGCGGATGCGATCTTCAACTTTTTGCCCGAAACATGGCTGCCGTACAAGCTCGTCGCGGTGCTCGGCGTGCTCGCACTCCTGACGCTGATGAACCTGCGCGGCGTGAAGGAATCGGTCACGATCCTCACCCCGATCTTCATCGTGTTTTTGATCACGCACGCGATCCTGATCTTTGGCGCGATCGGCCAGAACATCGGCCAGGTCGGCGAGATCGCGACCACGGTCCACGATGGCGCGAAATCGCATCTCGGTACGGCCGGGTTCGTCGGGGTCGCGCTGGTCTTCATGCGCGCGTTCTCGCTCGGCGGCGGCACGTTCACGGGGATCGAGGCAGTCTCGAACGGCATCGCGATCATGCGCGAGCCCCGGGTCCGCACCGCGAAACGCACGATGATGCTGATGGCCGTGTCGCTCGCGATCACCGCGAGTGGCATCTTGCTCGCGTACTTGTTGCTCCACATCGTCCCCGAGCGCGGCAAGACCATGAACGGCTTGCTCGCAACGAAGTTCATCGGCGAGGGTGGGCTCGGCACGATCTTTGTGATCGTGACGATGGTCTCCGAAGGCACGCTGTTGTTCGTGGCGGCGCAAGCGGGATTCGTCGACGGACCGCGCGTGATGTCGAACATGGCGCTCGATCAGTGGTTGCCGCACAGGATGGCGGCGCTCTCCGAGCAGCTGACCATGCGCAACGGCGTGTACCTGATGGCGGCAGCGGCGGCGGTCGTCTTGTTCTATACGCATGGTTCGGTCGATGCGCTCGTCGTGATGTACAGCATCAACGTCTTCATCACGTTCACACTGTCGAACGTGGCGATGATCCGGCACGCGGCGCACAACCGGCAGGGCAAGTGGCAGCGTGCGATCTTCGTACACAGCCTGGCGGCCCTGGTGTGCGGCATGATCCTCGTGGTCACGCTCGTCGAGAAATTCACAGAGGGTGGATGGATCACGAGTCTCATCACCGCGACGCTCGTCGTCATCTGCATCGCCATCCGCTCGCACTACCGCACGGTCGGCGCGAAGGTCGCGCAGCTCTCGAAGGAGCTCGAGCTCGATACGCCGCCGCCGACCGAGCTTCAAGCACCCGCCGAACTGGATCCGAGCAAGTCGACCGCCGTGGTCCTCGCTGGTGGTTACGGTGGGCTCGGGCTGCACACGCTGATGCAGATTCCGCGCGTGTTCCCCAACCAGTTCGAGCAGGTGGTATTTGTCGCCGCCGGCGTGATCGACGCGGGCGTGTTCAAGGGCAAGGACGAGGTCGATGCGATGCGCGCCAAGATCGAGAGCGATCTCGCGAAGTACGTCGCGTTTGCGCGCAACCACATGGGCTGGGCGGCTGACTGCGACTCGGCGATCGGGACCGAGGCCGTCGCCGAGCTCGACCGGCTGTGCCGCGAGGTCGCGTTGCGGTTTCCTCGCTCGGTGTTCTTCGCAGGCAAGCTCGTGTTCCAGAACGAGAGCTGGTACCAGCGATTGCTGCACAACGGCACGGCGGCGTCGGTCGAGCGCCGGCTACATTTCGCAGGCCTGACGATGATCGTCCTGCCCATTCGCATGCATCCGTGAACTCGATCCCGTCGTGATACAGGGGGGATATCGATGCTGCGTGAAACCCGACGATCGCTCGACACCCGTGATCCTGATCCTCGCGGGGCTGCTGTCCTTGACAGCGGCGCTCGCGGTCGGCTCGGGTGTGACGGTGAGCTACCCGATGGTCGGGGTCGGCGTGCTCGGCCTTACGGGTCGCGCACGTTCGCGCTAGCCTGGGAGCCGTGACTCGCGCGAGCTTGCGTGCCTATGCGACCGCCGCGCTCGGCGTGGCCACGGCAACGCTTCTCGGTGCCTTGGCGGGTGACCACATCACGGTCACCGACCAGGCGATGTTGTTCTTGCCGGCGATCCTGCTCGCCGCACTCGGTGGCCGGGGCCCGAGCCTCGCTGCCGCCGCACTCTCGGTCGGCTCGTTCGATTTTTTCATCATCGAGCCGCGCTTCACCTTCGCGGTCTCCGATACGCGCTCGCTGATCACGTTCGCGGTGATGTTCGGCGTCGGCATGACGATCGGCACGCTCGTCGCTCGGTCACGTGTCGCCGAAGCGGCGAGCCACGATCGCGAGCGCCGCACCTTGGCGATGCTCGCCTTCACCCGCGATACAATCGAGGCTGTAGATGAAGCCGGCGTGATCGCCGCCGCCGAGACGCACGTGCGGGCGGCCGTGCATGCCGGTGCGCACGTCCAGCGCGGCGCTGGGGCTACCGTCGGCATCCGGCTCCATGGCGAGCCGTCGATCACCTCCGACCAGCACGCGTTCATCGAAGCCGTCGCACGCCAGGCCGAAATCGCGATCGACCGGCTGCAACTGGCGACCGTCGCGCGCGAAGCGGCGCTACGCGCGACAGCTGAAGAGCTGCGCAGTACGCTACTGTCCTCGGTCTCGCACGATCTTCGCACCCCGCTCGCCGCGATCACGGGGATGGCGACCGCGTTGCGCGATGCGAAGGAGCCACGCAGCGCGAGCACGACCGAGGCGCTCGATACGATCATCGCAGAAGCCCAGCGGCTGAGCCGGATCCTCACGAACCTCCTCGCGATCACGAAGGTCGAGAGCGGCGCGGAGCCGCGGCGCGATTGGGTCCCGCTCGAGGAGATCGTCGGCCCTGCCCTCGCCCGGCTCGACACCGAGCTCGCTGATCGAATCGTCGCGGTCGACGTACCGCCCACCGCCCTCGCACATGTCGATCCGATCCTTGTCGAGCAATTGCTCCAGAATCTGCTCGAGAACGCCGCGAAGCACACGCCTGCCGGCACGCCGATCGACATCACGGTCCGGCGTGAAGCCGATCGCGCGATCCTCGAGGTCGCGGATCGCGGTCCAGGCCTCGCGCCCGGCATGCACACCAAGGTGTTCGAGAAGTATTATCGCGGCACTGCCGCCGTAGTGGGCGCAGGCCTCGGACTCGCGGTGTGTCGCGCGATCGTCACGGCCCATCACGGTGGGATCGACGCGCAAGCGCGCGTCGGTGGGGGCGTGCGTTTCGTCGCGTGGTTCCCGGATGTAGGGCCGCTGCCCGTGGTCCCCGTGGTCCCCGATGAAGGCGAACCCGTACGCCTCGCGAGTGGCTCGTGAGCGGTGACATGATCCTCGTTGTCGAAGACGAAGTGCCGATGCGTCGGTTCCTGTGCTCGGCACTCACGAGTCACGGCTTTCGGGTCACGGAGGCCGGCACGCTCGCGCAAGCCGAACGCGCGGCGACCGCGGCTCGCCCGGCTGCGATCCTGCTCGATCTCGGCCTGCCCGATGGCGATGGCCTCACGCTGCTGCGCATGCTGCGCGAGTGGTCGACCGCGCCGGTGATCGTGCTCTCGGCACGCGATCGCGAGGACGACAAGGTGTTCGCGCTCGACGCAGGTGCGGATGACTACCTCACGAAGCCGTTCGGCACGAGCGAGCTCCTCGCGCGCATCCGGGTCGCGCTGCGCCACGCGCGCGGCCAGGCGACGGCCGATAATCCGATGCTCGTGATCGGGCCGATCGCGATCGATCAGGCGCGTCACGTGGTGACCGTCGAAGGCACCGAAGTGCACCTCACGCCGATCGAGTTTCGCTTACTGGCCTTGCTCGCACGCCATACCGGCAAGGTGATGACGCATCGCCAGGTCCTCAACGAAGTGTGGGGACCGGGCAACGCGCACCAGACCCACTACCTGCGGGTCCACATGGCCGCGCTCCGGCGCAAGCTCGAGACCGATCCGGCGCGGCCGCGCTGGCTGACGACCGAAGCCGGCATCGGCTACCGGCTCAAGGACGAGTAGCGCTAGCGCTCGCGTCGCCGATACAACGTCGAGCTATCGATCTCCAGGGTGCGCACGATGCCGCGTTCCGATGTTCGCGCTCGATCTGCTCGAACTGGTTGGCTTACAGGAAAGGCCTATTCCGTGATCTGGGCGATCTGCTGTGCGAGCGCCTTCTGCTTGGCGCTTGGCTCGGCGGTCTGCATCCTGACGACCTTCGCGAGATCGCCTTCGATCTTGAGCTCGCCGGTCATGAATGCCTGTACGCCTGCGACGGCGTCTGCTTCAACGAACAGCTTCTTCGCGAGCACCTCGTCGAGGGTGATCGTCGCGTCGGCCGAATCGCGATGGCCTTGCGCGACGACCCCGTCCTTCAAGAACACCTGCACATCCCCACCCACCCGCCGGCTGATCGTCGCGTTGACGGCGACGGCCTTCATCGGCTCGGGCAACTCGAGATCGCCGGCAGCGATGATCAGCTTCTGAACTTCGGCGAACCACGGATCGGACAGGAACGCGGGCATGCCGGAAACCTACCCAATCGCGGATCGGCGAGGTTCGCTCAGACGTTCGGTATCACGTGCGGCGGCGACGCGAGCATCGAACATTGCCGAGCGAGCCCACGCCGTTCGCGCCGCGCCCGAACCATCTTGCAGTGGCGGCGGCAGGGGGGTCGAGCACGCCGTCAGCGCGAGGGCGACCAGGATCAGCCGATCCATTTGTTGCCCTGCGTCATCCGCAGATCGATCCGCGCGAGCATCACGCGAACGCGCTCGGCCATGTCGTTGAGCTCCGAGAGCCCCGAAGCCCCGCCAAGCTTGTTCGCGAAGTTCATCACGCGGATGAGGTACGAGAACAGGTTGCCCTCCTCGTGCTCGAGCCCGTGCTTGTCGACGAACTCCGAGAACCCGGCGCCGCTCTCCTCGAGCTGCGCCCAGGTGGACTTTGGCTTCTTGCCGCCGTGGAGCTCGGGGTGCGGGACCTTCGACGAGAACTCTTGATGGATGAGCTCGATCTTGGTGAGCACGCGCGGATGCGCCTTCTCCCACTCGGCCTCGACGTCTTCCCAGCTCACCTGGGGATTCGCGTCGCGCATCTCGCGGAGCTTGGTCCGCATCCACTCGCGCTTTTCGTCCTCGCCCTTGCGATCGAGCTGGCGCTGGATGATGTCGTGATCGATCAGGTACTCGACGAGCTCGCGGAGCTCGATGTACTCGAGCTGGTGATTGATCAGGATGTACCAGATGAGCAGGCCATCCATGCCCTGGAGCGAACGGATCATCTCGCCCTTGACCTGCGCACCGTGCTCGTCGAGCACGCCGAGTGCCTTCATGTTGTCGACGAGGTAGCTCAGCACCTTCTTGAGCTCCCTGCGATCGTGATCGCCGAGCAGCAAGTTATCGATCACGGTCACGATATCGAGCCGCATCGAGGGCGGTAGCGAGGCCTCGACCGCCGCCATGCGCGCGTCGGAGTCTGTCGTTTTGTCAGCCCCGAGCGTCGACCTCTCGAGATCCGGCAAGCCGATCGCGAGGACCTGCTCGGCCGTGATCTTGGTCTTGCTGCGCAGCTCGGCCGGCTCGCCCTCGACGAGCTCCTTGTGGGTCTCCGGCGTCCAGATCAAGTCGCCGCGCTTCTGCGCATCCATGCGCGCGGTGCCGTACACCGAGCGCTTGACCTTCTCGATATCGAAGGCCGGACGCTTCGCCGCGTCCTTGAGCGCCTTCTTGAGATCGACGACGATCTCCTCGGGCGCGAGCGTGATCACGAGCCCGCGATCATCGAACTGCGGCCGGCCGGCGCGCCCTGCCATCTGATGGAACTCGGCGGCCGTGATGATCCGCGGCTCCTTCTTGATGAACTTGCGCAGCGATGGAAACACGACCGTACGCGCCGGCAGGTTGATCCCCGCGGCGATCGTCTCGGTCGACACCACGAACTTGATCAGGCGCTCGAGCGCGAGCTGCTCGACGAGCTGCTTGTAGCGCGGCAGGATGCCGGCGTGATGGATACCGATGCCGTGCGCGAGTAACGGCCGGAGCTCCTTCGCGGCACCGCTAGGCAGCAGCGCTTCGTCGCACAGCTTCTCGATCTGCGCCTTCTCTTCATCGGTCGTGAATCGGCGGCACGACTTCAACAACCGCGCGAGCTCGAAGCACTGCTCGCGCCCGAACACGAAGATGATCGCGGGGATGTCGCCGGAGTGCGCGAGGCCCTTGACCGTGTCGATGATCATCTCCTCGCGGAACTCGTGGACGAGCGGCACCTTGCGCTCGCGCGATTCGACGAGCTCGAGCGGCACGCGCCGCGTGAGCTCGGCCCAGTGGCAGAACTTCTCCGGGTGCCCTACCGTGGCCGAGAGGATCACGAGCTGGACGCGCGGATCGAGCCCGATGATCGACTGCTCCCACACGTACCCGCGTTCGGGATCGTTGAAGTAGTGGCCTTCGTCCATCACCACGACATCCGCCGGCGCCACCGCCTTGTCGGCGACGATCTTGTTCCACAGGATCTCCGCGACCTCGACCTGGATCGGCGCTTCGCGATTGACCTTGTAGTCGCCGGTCGCGAAGCCGACGTTGCCCTCGCCGAAGTCCTCGCCGAGCTCGCGAAACTTCTCCTCGGTCAGCGCGCGCAGCGGCGTCGTGTAGACCGCGTTCTCGCGGCGATGAAAGGCGCGGAACAGCGCGGCCTTCGCCATCAGCGTCTTGCCGGTGCCGGTCGGCACCGTGACCATCACGCTCTTGCCAGCAAAGATCGCGCTGATCGCCTGCTCCTGGACCGGATACGGCTCGAGCCCCTTGCCCCACAAAAACTGTTCGTAGAACGCGAGCTCGAGCTCGGCATCGGTAGCCACAGGCGACGTGTACCATCTTACCGTGGGTGGTGCCGTGCTTGCCTGTGGCGCTTCAATGGAGCCGTCGACCAACGTCGACGAAGACATGGCACTTCGACGCCCGTTGCAATGGTGTAGCAACGCTTCAATGGAGGCGTCGACGAACGTCGACGGAGACTCGCATGATGCACGACGCGGCATACGGCAAAGCAGAGCTTCAATGGAGCCGTCGACGAACGTCGACGGAGACCCGGCCTGCGCGCTCCGAGCGGTTTCTTCGCGGCCCGCACGTCGGGCGCGAGAGCCCGAGCGCCGACGAACTGCGCCACGCGTTTCGCGTCGAGGAGATGCGCATGGGCTTGATCCACTCCCGTAGACGGGTTGGATGTGTCGCCGCTACTGCTTCCGGCGTGTGCGACTTCGCGCCGGCTTTTCGAATGCTGCTGCGAGCTGCTTGAAGGTCTCACGTTCAGCAGGCGTGGGTTGACGAGTTCGCGCCGGTTGGATGACCGCCCATTCGTCGACGCAGCGCCGGATTGCCTCCGACAGGGAGGAACCGTCGTGCTTTGCGCGGCGCTGAAGCACGACGAGCTGACGCTCCGAGAAGCGGACAGCGACCAGCGTTTCCTTC
>JAYVLQ010000126.1:0-2386 GCA_043759355.1 Kofleriaceae bacterium | reverse complement strand
ACTTCTGGGCGCGCGAGGATCGTCTTGACGATCGTGTCGTCGAGCTTCTTCGAGACATCCATGCCGGCGAGCGACGCGCGGGGCGCCACGACCGAGACTTGCTCGAGCGGAAAGATCTTCTCGAGCACGGTGCCGACCTGCTCGGTCGACGCCAGGAATACGACGAACGTCGCGATGCCGATGACGATGCCAAATGCCGAGAGGATGAAGTGACGGCGCGAGCGCAGCGTGTTGGCGACGACCATCCACGCGAGCTTGTTGACGGGCATCATGCTGGACCAGCCACGTGCTCGCTGGCGAGCGCTTCGTCTGTGGTCTCCACGATCAGGCCATCGCGCATCGCGATCACCCGCTTCGCGACGCTCGAGATCCGACGCTCGTGCGTCACGATGAGGAGCGTGACGCCGTCCTTGGCGTTGAGCTCGCGAAGAAACTCGATGACCTCGCGCCCGGTATCCGAATCGAGGCTGCCAGTCGGCTCGTCGCACAAGAGCAGCTCGGGCGAACCGAACAGCGCGCGTGCGATCGCGACGCGCTGCTTTTGTCCGCCGGAGAGCTCGCCTGGCCGGCGATGCGCGAAGTCCGAGAGCCCGACCTTGCGGAGCGCCTCGCGACCGCGGCCTTCGGTCTCTCGGTTGTCTTTCTGAAACGCGGCCGGCAACGTGACGTTGCGCAGGACGTCCAGGTGATCAAGCAGGTTGAACGCCTGGAACACGAAGCCCATCTTGTCGTTGCGCAGGTGCGCGAGTTGCGCGTCGTTCGCCTTCTGCGTATCGACGCCGAACACCTCGACCTCACCGCTATCTGGCTTGTCGAGCCCGCCGATCACGTTCAACAGCGTAGATTTTCCGGAGCCCGATTGACCGACCAAGGCGATCAGCTCGCCCTTCTCGATATCGAAGCTGACTCCGCGGAGCACGTGCGCCTTGGCGGCTCCGGTGCCATATGCCTTGGCGACGTCGCGCAAGCGCACGACGGGGCCGGTACTGTCTTTCGTTACCACGGCGGTCGGACCCTACCACACGCTCGGGAGCACTACAGACCTCCTACCGGCGATTGCCAGATGCATCGATCACGAGTGAAGCGTGATCGATCGACGCGCGCAGATGGCCATCCTGCCAGCCCTGCAGCTCGCTGCTCGCCCGTTTAGCAAACCGCTCGTCGGTGAGCGCCGAGATGACAAAATTCCACACCGTTTCGGAGAACCCCGAGACGAGGAGATCGAGCGAGAACACCGGCGGGGCGGTCGAGCTCGCGCCCACCACGAGCTTGTCCATCAAGCCATCGCCCATCGCGGCGAACCCGTGCGAAGCGTCGAGCACGTAATCGAGCTTCGCGACAAAGGGGACCGAGATGCGATGGCCCGCAAACGGCCCGAAGGTGTGGTCGCTCTCGAAGAACGAGCGCTTCGGGATCTGATCGAGCAGCTGAGCGAGGAAGGTCTCGTCGGCCAGGTCGGCGGCTATCACACCGCTGCCAGATTTGTCGGACGGGTCCAAGGTCTGGACCGCGAGCCGCATCGTGCGCACCCCGTATTTCGTGATGAAGCTCGTGTTGCCACCTGCGGTCTTCACGCACGGCGCGATGAAGCTCGCGATCGCGCCGAGATCGAGGTTCCACTGCATCGCGATCGGCGCCTTTGCCGCGATCGCGTCAAAGCCGGGGGGGGGCGGCAACACCGCGGCGGCGATGCGCTGGGCCGCGGGACCGAGCTCGAACGCGAGGCTGCCTCCGACGTGCTTGCCCTCGCCTTCGATCGCGAAGCCGGCGAAGCCGATCGGTTGGAAGCGATCGAGACACGCGTTCAAGTCGGGCGATGCGGCGCGCGCGAGCGCGAGCAACGCATGCGTATCGAAGAACCCGATCAGGCCGTTCTTCGACGCGAGCCTGTCGCGCACGTGCTTGGCCCACGCGAGGCCGGTCGTCCACGCGTGACCGGTGGCGTGATGCGAGTGCGAGAACCAGTCGGCGCTCGGGTCCTTGCCCGTCATGCCGAAGTGGACCCACAGCCAATTCTTGTCGATCGCCCAGCTCGCGGTGGTGCCAACGATGAACGGCGCGGTCACGACCTCGACGCGGTCGACGACGACGGACTTGGTCGCCATCCGATTGCGAATGTCCGAGAAGAACGCCTGCGCGGCCTCGGGCGCCGCAAGCCGGACGACGAGCGTGGGCGACGGGTCCTCGGCAAAGATCGCGATCGGCCCGCCCGGATCGACCCCGATTTTCGCGAGTCCGGACTCGCTGAGCGGATCCACCCCGAGCACGTCTGCGAGCGCTTTGCCCGCCTCGCGCGAGCTCGCGCCGAACAGCATCCCGAACGAATCGATCGCATCGCTGACGCCGCGCTGGGCCTCGCGGACCGTGTGGGCGGTTGCCAGGTAGG
>JAYVLQ010000125.1:0-25308 GCA_043759355.1 Kofleriaceae bacterium | reverse complement strand
ACAAGCCGATCACTTCGAGCGCTGATCAGCCTGACCAGAGCAGATTAGCTCACTAAACTACTGCACACCGGTGTCTCAAACTCGTTGACAGGTTCCGCAGTTCAACTACCTGCGCGAGCAACGCGGCGCGAACGACAAGGATCCCGAACCCGGCATGGTCGGGCTCAAACGGTCGATTCCGCGCTCGACGAACGCGGATGTCGTCGCGCTCGCGGACTACTGGACCAGGCAGCTCGACAGCGTCAAGAAAGTATTCGGCCACGAAGGTGTGGCGCAACGCTCGAAGCTCGCGCTCGCGGACGTCGATGCACTCGCACGCAAGAGCGCGCCGTCTGCGATCTATCCCAAGAACAAACCCGAAAAGGCAACTACCGGTAACCAAGTCAATGGTTACCGGTAGATACACTACAGTAGCGGGGGTAGGATTTGAACCTACGACCTTCGGGTTATGAGCCCGACGAGCTACCAGGCTGCTCCACCCCGCATCAAGTTGTCAGCCCGCACCTTTTAGTACGGGCTTCTTGATTGGTCAAGCCGCCAAACACGAAGACTTGGCGGCCCAATCGGCCACGACATCGCCAGCATTTCGGGGAACACCGTCTCGGCGATCCTCACGTAGACCATGTCCTCCTGCCTCGACATGACTTCGGCCAGCGCGGGAATCCGCTCCGTTATCTCATCGGACATAAGGCCTGGGCCAGCGCGGTGCTTGGTCCTCCTCGCGGCGATGGTGGCGTGCAGCAGCAACAACGAGCCACATCCCGGCAGGGCTTTGTTGCGAACTGAGTTAGTGCGCGAGGCGGCCGAACAGACCGTTCGCTTCGTGGTTCGAGCCGGCGGTAAAGTAAACCTGGTTGTCCGGGCCGACCGTGAGCGCCCATAGGCCCTCGAGCGTGAGGTACTTCGAGCCGATCGCGAGCGTGCCCTTCGAGACGACCTTCTCCTGGCCGCCCGACGCCGGAGCGTGGATGTCGTACGCGTGGACGTGGCCGTTGCCCTGGTTGCCGACGAGGAGCGTGCCCGCGAGCGGGCCCCATGTGGCCGGAGCGACCGCGAGTGCCCATGGCGAGTTGAGCGCGCCGCGCGTGATCAGGCGACGCTCGAAGTGGCCATCGGTGTCGAACATATCGACATAGCCGTTGCCGGCGCCGTGCGCGTCATCGCCGGTGCCATTTTGCTTCGCGAAAGCGACGAGGATCTTGCCCTCGATGGTCTGCGCGTTGAACGGGGCGTAACCAGCCGGAATCTTCGGATCGCTGAAGTCACCATCGAGCGCGACCGGCGCGTAGGTTGCGTCGAGCACGGTGACCTTGTTGTTCGCGAAGTCCGCACCGTAGATCAGCTGCTTGCCGTCGCTGTTCGTCGCGATCGCGAGACCTTTGTAGCTCGCGCCTGCGGCCGAGTTGTCGAATCGCATCGTCGTGCCGGTCGAGGGCTGCCAAGCGTAGAATCGGCCATCCTCGCCGTTGAAGATGAACTTGTCGCCGTGGAAGTCGGTGGTGACCGCGTTGAACACCTGGCCCGTGGTCGGCGCGCCATCGCCCGCGTTGAGGTCGGGGAATGTCACGGTGAGCTTGAGGGCGCCGACCGTGTCGTAGACCGTCGAGGTGTTGCTGTGGTTATTCGCGATCCAGGCCGGGCCGGCCGGGTTGAACGCGATGCCCCATGGATTGAGGAGGTTCGCATCCTTCGTGATCGCCCCGGCGCGGTCCGAGACGAGATCGACCTCGCTGAAGCCGACGACGACCTTCGCGGTCGGCGAGTCTGCCGCGCCTTCTTCGACCGAGGAGTCGGCGCCCGAGTAGACATCATCGGTCGAACCGGTGGTGGCGCAGGCGGCAAGGAGAGGACAACCGATCAGGGCGAGGCGAAGGAGTTGGTTCATGTCGGCTCAATAGCCGTGGCCGCCGATCGGCGGAATCCGCGATGTTCGCCATGGATGTTGCCCAACTGGAAACGGAGGCCTAAGTGGGCGCATCATCGGGACTTGTCGGACGAGACAGAAGCCGGTGCGTTAGGTGATCTGCGACTTTCCGATCTTGTCGTCCTCATAGTCGTCGCGAGGACCGGATCGGTGACCGCCGCGGGCCGCGAGATGAAGGTTACGCCATCTCAGGCGAGCAAGGCACTCGCGCGATTGGAGGCGCATTACCGCGTGAAGTTACTGACGCGCGGTCCCAAAGGGATGGCGCTCACCGAGGCCGGCCGCGAGATCATGCCGAACGTGCAAGCCGCGGTGAAGTCGCTCGCGGTGACGTCGAAGATGGTCACCGAAGATGTCGCGAGCGAGCTCACGATCGCGGGGCCTTCGTATCTCGTCGGTATCGCCGTCGCGGCGATCGCGGCGACGCAGCCGGACCTGCGCTTGCGCGGGCTCGAGCTCGCGCCGTCGCAGATCCGCGCGACGATGACCGAGGGCTTATTCGACCTCGGGTTGTGCCCGGGCGGCGCGCACGGCGTGCCGGCGACCTGGACCACCGATCTCGTCGAGGGGTTGCGCTTGGTGCTCGTCGGCCCTCCGGAGCTGGTGGCTGCGCTCGGCGCGATGCCGATCACGATCGATCAGGCGCGCGAGCTGCCGTTCGTCGGCACGCTCTCGTCGATGGGCGGCCGGTTCGTCCCGATCCAGGACGATTGCCCGCTGCCCGTAGCCGAGCGGGTGATCGTGCATCGTGTCCAAACCTTTGGGGCCGCGCTCGAGCTCGCGGTGCGCTCCAGGTGCGTCGCGTTCGGGCCGTGGATCGCGGCGCGCCGGCACATTCGGACCGGCGAGCTCGTCGAGATTCCGGTGATCGGCTGGGCGCAGGTCGAGAGCCTCGAGCTGATCTGCAATGGCGATCTGATCCGCGATCGCATGCGCAAGCAGCTCGTCGCGACGCTGCGCGAGGAGCTCGCGGGTGGCTGACCGCCCGCGCAACGCACCGCTGCTGGTCGCGATCGTCGCCGCGATCGTGATGCTCGGTATCACCTCGGTGCACCTATGGATCGAGCCCCTGCCCGCGCTCGCGACGATCGAGAACCTCGTGATCGACGCGCGGTTCGAGGTCCGCGGCCCGCGTGCACCGGCCACCGATCGCGTGGTGATCATCGGCATCGACGATGACACACGCGCGCGCTACCCCGACTTGATGCAGACCCGGCGCGGGTATGCCGCGCTCGTCCGCGCGCTCGCGAAGTACGACGTCAAGGTGATCGCGTTCGATCTATTCTTCAGCGCGCCAGAGGTACTGTTGCCCGATTCGATCGCGGCGCAGGTCCGCGCCGCCGATGCCGAGCGTCGCACCGCCGCCCCTCTCGACGACGAGATGCCCAACGCGCCGCTCGTGCGCGGCGATCAGCGCGTGCCACTCGGCGCGGCGGGATCGCTGTGGCTCAACCAGCGCTGGAAGAAGGAGCACAAGCCCGCGGTCGCACGATCGGCATCGGCCTCAACACCGGCGCGATGGCGGTCGGCAACATGAGCACCGCGGCGCGGTTCGACTACACCGTGCTCTGCGATCAAGTGAACCTCGGCGCGCGACTCGAATCGCTCACGAAGGAGTACGGCGTCGATATACTCGTCGGTGAAGGCACGATGAAGGCGGCTGGCGCCGGCTACGCATTCCGCGAGATCGATCTCGTGCGCGTCAAGGGCCGCCACGCCGCCGCACCAGTGTTCGAGCTCGTCGGCCGCGCCGGCGCGAAGATCGATCCACGCTTCGCCACCGCGCTCGCCGCGTATCGCACGCGCGACTTCGCCACCGCGCGCACCGAGTTTGCCGCGATCGAGCACGACCACGCCGCCGCGAGGATGGCCGAGCGCTGCGCCGATCTCGAGCGCAAGCCACCCGCCGCCGATTGGGACGGCGTGTACGCTCAGCACGAAAAATGATTACGGACGCCGTCGCTGCCGCCGCGCGTGAAGACTGGGCCGCGTGCCTCGGTGCCCTGCTCGCCGCGTGGCGACCGAAGCGCGAGCCCGAGCTGGCCACGCTGATCGATCGGGTCGCGGCGCGAACCTCCGCGCCTGTCGTCGAGGCGCGAGCTCCGGTGATCGCCGCGCGAATTCGAGCGGCGACCGATGTCGATATCGGGCCGATCGTCGAGACGATCCTGCGCCAAGCACGCACCGTTCCGGATCTCGTGCGCCAAGCGATCGAGCTGGCAACCATGCACGCCCCGGATCCGCGGGTCGCGACGCTGATCGCAAACTTCTTCGGGAAGTCGCGCTACGCCAGAGCAGACGGCGCGCTCGAGCCCGGCATCGCGGATGCACTCGACGGCATTGACGACCCGCGCTATCGCGAGCTGCTGACCCGCGCGTGTGCGCGGCTGCTGCCGCGACGCGGTCGCCTGATCTCCAAGCGACCGCGCATCGATCGGCTCGTCGCGATCGCCGCGAAGATCAATGGTCGCCGTCCAATCGCGCCGGCCAGCGCCGCACTGCTCGCCGCGATCGCCGCGATCGATGCCTCGCTCGCGACGATCACTGCGCCCGCGCACGATCACGCGACCTTGCTCGCCGCGATCTACGCCGACCCCGAGAGCAGCGCAGCGCGCCTGATCTACGCCGACGCGCTACAGGAGGCCGGCGATCCGCGTGGTGAATTCATCGCGCTGCAATGCGCGGGCGGTCCCGTCACCAAGCGCGAGCGCCAGCTACTCGAGCTCAACGCACGCGCGTGGCTCGGCCCGATCGATCCGCATCTCCAGAAACAAGGCCTCGTCTATCGGCGCGGGTTTGTCGCGGCTGCGATCTGGAACGGCGGGACTCGCAGCGCCACGACCTTCGCGCCGGAGTGGCAGACGCTCGAGCACCTCGACAGCGAAGACGGCTGGGGCGCGCCATTCGTGGAGCTACGCATGAGGATGCACGCGCTCCGTCGCGTCGATCGGTTCTATGGCCCGGACCTCCCGCTCCAGGTTGCGCTCGGGCCGGTTCCATGGACACACCTCGGGCTGCGCACGGAGACGTGCGAGCTGCACCAGCACCGCGCGACCTTCCCCGCACTCGAGGTCCTTCGCCTGGGGACGCTGACACACGGTCTCCTGGAGCCGGGCACCGAGCTCGAGCTCGGATCCTGGCTGAAGCTCGTGGGTTTCCGCGTCGCTGACTTCACCCAGATCACTCGAATTCGCGAGACCGCGGCCCGGCTCGGATCGGGCGGATGCGAGCTCGAGCTCGAGTTCGCGCGCAAGTTCCAGTTCGAACCACTCTCGACGTCGAACACGGTCCGGATCGCTGGGAGCCACGCCACCTTCGATATCCGGACGCCCGAGGAGCTCGGCAACCTTCGCGATTTCATCCCGAGCCTCCCGCCAGCCTGGATCCGAAGTATCACGACGAACCATGCGCTCGGCGACGAGCTCACCGCGGCGCTCGATTCGCGCGGCATCGCGATCACCCTCGTGCCTCCACCGGATCGCAGCCGCCAATGATAGAAGCTGCCGTCGCTGCCGCCGAACAAGAAGCGTGGCCCGCGTGTCTGACCGCCCTCCTCGCAGCGTGGCGGCCGAAGCGCGAGTCCGCGCTCGCCGAGCTGATCGATCGGGTGAGCGCTCACATACCGGTGCCCGCCGTGCGCCCCGACGCGGGGACGCTCGCCGCACGGATCGCCGTAGCAAGTGATACCGATGTCACCGCGATCGTGGCAACGCTCGCGAGCAAGGTCCTCACGCATCCCCCGGCGATGCAATTCGGGCTCGAGCTCGCGATCGCGCGCGAGCCAGATCCGCGCATAGCGACCCTGCTCGCGGCCTTCGCGCCGTTCCGCAACCTCGAGAACCGGCTCGATCTCGCGATCGTCGAGGCGCTCGATGCGATCGATGATCCGCGCTATCGCTACCTGATCGTGAACTGCGCCGAGGCGCTCGGCCCGCGACGCGAGCGGTTGACCAAAAAACGCGCGCGAATCGATGCGGTCATGGCGATCCGCACCAGGCTCGAGGCCCGGCGCATGCCGCAGAGCAGCGCCCTGCTCGACACCGCGATCAAGGCGGTCGATCGCGCGCTCGCGCGCCCGACGCCCACCAATACGACGGCTGCCGATCGCAAGACACTGCTCGCGGAGATCTACAGCCGCCCGGACGACACCGCCGCGCGCCTCGTCTACGCCGATGTCCTCCAGGATGCAGGTGACCCGCGCGGCGAATTCATCACGTTGCAGTGCGCGCGAGGCCCAACCTCCCGACCGAGTCGCCGCGAGAACGAGCTCCGCAAGATTCACGAGCAGATCTGGCTCGACGGGTTGGAGCCATTTCTGTTCAAGCAGGGTCTCGTGTACCGCCGCGGGTTTCTCGCCGAGGCGCGCCTCGCCGTGTCCGCGTTCACCACCGCACCTGCGGGGCTCGCGTGGCACACGTTAGAAGCGCTCGACATCACCGATTGTTCGGGGCCCATCTTTGCCGGCTGGTTGCCGACGTTGCGCGGGCTGCGTCGCGTGCGCAGGATCCACGATAGCGACGTGCAGTTCATCGCGGCGCACGGGCCGGTCGCCTGGACCGAGCTCGGGTTACTCTACCCGAGCAACGAAACACTCGCGCTGCTCGGAGCGCACGCCGCGAAGTTCCCGAAGCTGCGCACGATCGATCTCACCTCGTCGATGGGCATCGATGTCGGCGCGATCGCGCAGCTCGCACCACTGCGCCTCGAACGCCTTCGCATCGGCGTCGGGATCGCGATCCATGCGGTCGACGACGCAACGCGGTGGGTTCCGCGCTTGTTTCCCGATAACGCCGGCGGCTTGCTTCCGCTTTACGTGACCGCCGTGCAGCGGATCGGCATCCGCTCGCTCGAGCTGGTGCCGATCGACGTCATGAGTGTGACGGTCACGGGCCGCCACGCCATCGTCGAGATCACGGCCAAGGCGTCGCGCGAATACGTCCGCCTGATTCTCGAAACACTCCCGATCGGCATGGTCCGGACGCTATCTTCGAATCGCCCGTTGCCCGAGCTCGAACCCTTGTTCGCTCGACGCGGCATCACGTTCGTGACGAGTCTCGAGCGATGAACGCGCTCGCCGTCGAGCGAAAGAAGCAGCTGCGACGACAAATCACCCTGGTGGCTTCGCCTGGCGCTTCTTCTCGCGCAACATGAAGAGATACAAGCTCTCCACCTTCTCGCGCGCCCACGGCGTCTTTCTCAGAAACTTCAGACTCGAGTTGACGCTCGGATTCTCGATGAAGCAACGAACCTTCACCTGCTCGCCCAGCTCGGGCCAGCCGTAGAACTCGACGAGCGCGGTCACGATCGCTTCGAGCGTGACGCCGTGAAATGGATCCGCTGCCATTACGACTTCGGAAACTCGTCCGGCTTCCACGGCGCGCCCTGCGCCTTGATCATCTTCTCGACCTGACCGCGCAGCTCGCGCGAACCGCCGAGGAACTTCGACCACTGATCGGCGAGGCTCTTCGAGCGGAACAGCGCGCGCACCGCATTCGGCGTGAGCTCGATCGGCCCTTCATCGAGGTGCTGCGCTCCGGCGACCATCGGCAACCGCGAGTCGAGCTCGGCGATGTTTTTGGCGGCGAGCGGACGCAGCGGAAGGATCTGCGACCACGTGTGGCTCCACCCATCGTCTGTGGCCACGAGCTGCGGATCGGCCTCGCCGATCGTGCCGTTCGGCATGACCGTGAATCCAACCGAGACCGGCATGGCGCCCGCGTGCACGACGCGAGCTTCCCACGAGCCGGGCATCTTCGCGATCTGCTCGGGAACGGAGTACTCCTCGCCGAGCTGCCAGATCGATCGGCGCGCGGCCGGCTGCATCGCGTACTTCACGATCTCGTTGGAATCGGCGATTGCCCACTTGCGCTCGCGACCGGTCGTCGTCGCGACCGGCTTGCCCTCGTGCCGCCACTCGACGATCCAGGGCAGCGCCGGCGCATCGTTCGCCCACCAGCGCAGGACCCACAGCTTCTTCTCGGCGAGCGAGATCCGGGTGCCGTGATGCCGGAACAGATGCAGGTTCTTCGTGCCGCCCCATTCGGGCACGACCGCGATCCGGAACGGCTCACCCGCGAACCGCGTGTGGTTGTACTCGAGCTCGACCGTGTAATCGCCGATCGGGAGCTGCTCGATCTTCTGATGGACGGTCGTGCCGACCACACCGCTCGTGATCGGATAGCGGCCGACCTCATCCGCGCCAACCCGCACCACGAACGCGAGGTCGTCCTGCGCGATCAGGTTGCGCTGGAGCGCGACCGTGAGCTCGACGCGATACCCGTTCGCGGGGTCATCCGACCACGCGATCGCCGGCCCGTGGATGAACGGAACATCACTGATGTGCAGGCCATCGGGATGGGTCTGCCCGGCACAACCAACCGCGACTGACAGCCCTAACAATGCCAAAGCGCGAGTCATGACGCGGGCTTTAACCACATTCTTATCCCGGCCACCACGAGTATTTTGCGCCGTCTGACGATCGCTCACGCGGGTACGAGCCGTTACAGACGGCCGGGTCGCACGAAATCGCCTAGGCTGCGGCCGATGTTGGAACGCGAGCTCGAGGTTGCGACTGCCCTCGCCCGGACGGCGGGCCTGGAAGTCGTACGGATCCGAAACGGCGGCGGCCTGGGGATCGAGATGAAGCCCGGCGACGAGCCGGTCACGATCGCAGACAAGACCGCCTCGGACATGATCGTCGCGGGTCTGCGCGCCGCGTTTCCGGACGATCCGATCATCAGCGAAGAACTACCGATCGAACCTGGTGCGTTGTCGGCCCCGCGCCACTGGCTCGTCGATCCGATCGACGGCACCAAGGATTTCATCCGGGGCTCGGATGGCTTCGCCGTGATGATCGGGTTGGTCATCGACGGCGTGCCCGTGCTCGGCGTCGTTCACCAGCCAACGATCGATCGCACGTTCTTCGCGACGCCCGCGGGCGCGTTTGTTGATCACCACGGCGCGTGTAAGCGCCTCGTCGTCGATGCAGTTCGAGATGTCGCGGCCGCGCGCCTGGTCGCCTCGGCATCGCATCGATCCGACGACATCGATCGCGTGAAGTCGACGCTCGGGATCAACGACGAGCAGAATGTCGGTTCGGTGGGCGTGAAGCTCGCGCTGATCTCGATGGGCGTGCGTGACCTGTATGTCAATCCCTGGCCGAAGACCAAGGCGTGGGATACCTGCGCACCCGAAGCCATCCTCGTCGGGGCGGGTGGCCGCCTCAGCGACTTGTTCGGCGCGCCCATCGATTACACGGGGCCGCTCAATCATCCGCGCGGCCTCGTGGCGTCGAACGGCCACATCCACGACGAAGTCGTCGCAAAGATCGGTCCGCTGTTCGAAGCGCTGCGCCACGCGGGCTCGTGATACCGTTTCGTTCATGGGGTCGTCGCGTGCCGCGTCGTGGGCGCTAATCGGGGCACTGGGAGCCTCGCTGGCGTCGAGCTCGCTCGCCGTGGCGCAGCCCCGGCCGACGCAGGTTCAGATCCAAGCCGCTGGTGACCTGGTCAAGAAGGCAATAGCGAGGAGCCAGGCGGGCGATCACATGCTCGCAATCGAGCTGTATCAGCAGGCCTTCACGATCATCCCGCAGCCGATCCTGCTCTCGAACATCGGCGCCGAGTACCAGATCGCACAGAAGCCCGGCGATGCGTTGACGTACTTTTGTAAGTACTTGGCGGCCGAGCCCGGCGGCGCGAACTCGCAGTTCGTGATCGGCCAGGTCAAGTCGCTCCAGGCACAACAGAACGTCGAGACCGAGGAAGGCGACGTCTGCAAAGCCAAACCGAAGCCCGCCGCACCGTTGCCACCGCCGAGCCCCGAGGTGCCGCTCACCGTCTTCGGTCCGGCCAACGGACCCTCGACGGAACCGGCGTCGCATCCCGGTCGGTCGCTCGAGATCGCGGGCGTCGCGGTCGCCGTCGTCGGCGGCGTCTCGATCGCGCTCGGTGTCCACTACGCGCTGAACGGCCGCAACCTCTCGCGAGACATCGACGCGCACGTTGCCGGTGATCCGTGGCCCACGACGATCGATGGCGTGCCGATCAAGGATTGGCAGAGCCAAGGCGATGCGTGGAATCGCGACGCGTACATCTCCTCGATCATCGGCGGCGCCGCGGTCATCGCCGGCATCACGATGTTCGTGGTCGGTCACGGCAGGAGCGACTCGAGTGCGAGCACCGAACACGCGCGGCTGGTTCCGATCGTGACGCCGCACCAATCCGGCTTCGCCGTCGTCGGTCGCTTCTAAGGCAGGATATCGTCGAGAAAGATGTTCGCCTTGTCGGCGGGCACCTTCACGCGCAGCGTGCCGACGATATCGCCCGGTTGCTTCGTCATCGCATCGCCATCTTGGTCATAGCGCGCAGTGATCACGACATCCCCCGAGAGCTCGGTGCCGGCGATCATTGCCTGCCCTTCGGTCAGCTCGAATGGAAGAGGCTGACCGTTCCACACCAGCTTGTCGACGGCCAGCGGCGTGCCGATTGGGGCGCCCGAGGCATCGGCCTTCTTCACGATCACGAAGATCGCACCGCCGGCCTTCGCCCTGTCGGCCGCCTTCGGATGGACCGCGATCACGCCGATGATCCGATGCGTGGGATCGATCTTACGATTCGGATCGGGCGCGAGCGCGCCCATCTTCGACGTATCGATGCCGCCGGGCGCCGTACCACCCTGCGCGTTCAGCTTCAGCCCGGCGTGCGGGTTGTTGCCGTTCTCGTCGACGACATCCGGGATCTCGCCCGTCGCGGCGGACTCGCCGCGCATCGCACTCGGCATGCGAGGAAGGTCCGCGGCCGACGGCATCGCCAGCTGGGCTTCTGGACTCGCGGGCGCCGCACCCCAGTCCTGTGCCGGAGCGAGTCCCTGCTCCGAACTTTTCTTCGAGCAAGCCGATAAGAGCGCCACGAGAAGAACGAACCGCGTCATCGCCGAGAAGTCTAGCAGGGTCATCCCCACCGTGCCGTCGTCGTGATTGTCGCAAGGCTGTGCGCGCACCGGGTAGCTATTCGCGTGGGTAAGGCGGCCGGTGACCTGCACGGTGTGCCCCTCGGGGCCGCGATGTAGCCCGAGTAACGCAGCGACATGGGTGGTGGGTAGCTCAGCTGCTATGCTTTCCGGGATGCGGCTCGCCCTCCTCGCCCTCCTCGGGTCAGCCGCGCTCTTCGGTGCAGAAGCCGATGCCGGCCCGCCTGCGAAGGCGGGCAAGGTGGTGCGCGTCGAACGCCGGTCCAAGCGGTTCGGCGGAGAGCCCCGGGTGTGCAGCGTGACCACGGGCATGGTTGGCTACTGCTACGGCACCCAGCCGCAGCCCAACGACACGGTCAGCTTCATGGATGCGACTCACACGCTCGGTCAGGCCACGATCGACAAGGCCGACCCCGCATGCAAAGGCACCTCGAACACGATGTGGATGGTTCACTACCGCACCAACGCGGCGTTCGACTTCGCCGCCGGCGATTCGGCGACCGGCCTCCTCGACGTCACGATCGATCCGCACGCCGCGAAGATCGTGCCTGTCGATCAAGTGCCTCCCAATCGCCCGCTCGAGGGTGCGACCGGCTTCGATGTCGATGGCGATGGCCGCCGCGACCTCGAATTCCTGGCGTTTTTTTGCGACGATCGGGGCGAATACACGGTGCCGTCGCCGAGCGCCACCAACATTCCGTCGACGTGCATCGAGATGTGGTACGCGTCCGGCCAGATGTTCGAACGTCTGCACGCCGATCACCTGTCGAATTGTTATTGATGGACCGTCACGAGCTCCTCGCGTCCGAGCACGGCACTCTGTTCAAACAGGCAGAGGTCCGGATCGCGCTCGTGTATCCGAGCCCGTATCGCGCGGCGATGTCCTCGCTTGGCTATCAGGTGATCTATCGCGCGCTCCATTCGATGCCGCACGTCGCGGCCGACCGCGCGATGCTGCCCGATGATGATGCACCGCCTAACGAGCGGTTCGTCACGCTCGAAGAAGGCAAGCCTGTCGGCAGCTATCCGATGCTCGCGTACTCCGTTGCCTACGAGCTCGAGATCGCCGGCGTCGTCGAGACCCTCGAGCTCGCGAGTATTCCGGTGCTGCGCGACGACCGCGACGACCGCCATCCCCTGATCATCGCCGGTGGTCCGCTCACGTTCTCGAACCCCGCCCCGCTCTCGCCGTTCTGCGACGTGATCATCGTCGGCGAAGGTGAGGAGCTGATCATCGATCTGATCGAGCTCGCGCGTTCGGTCGGCTTCCGCCGCAGCGCGCTGTGGAAGCTGCTCGAGGGCAAGCCCGGCTACTACCTACCATCGCATGGCGAGCGGGTCCCGCCGGTCGCGCAGGTCCACGACGACAAGCTACCCGCGCGCTCGGTGATCATCACGCCACACACCGAGCTCGCGAACATGTTCATGACCGAGGCGGCGCGCGGCTGCTCGCGCGGTTGTACGTACTGCGTGATGCGGCGCTCGACGAACGGCGGCATGCGCGTGGTCGATCGCGCGACGATCGTCGATGCGATTCCCGAGCACGCGCGGCGCGTCGGCTTGGTCGGTGCGGCGGTCACAGACCATCCCGATATCCGCGGCATCGTGCGCGCGATCGTCGATGGCGGTCGCGAGGTCGGTATCTCGAGCCTGCGCGCCGACAAGCTCGACGACGAGCTCGTCGGCCTGCTCGCGCGTGGTGGCTATCGCACGCTCACGGTTGCCGCGGATGGTGCGAGCGAGCGCATGCGACGCGTCGTCGAGCGATCGACCCAGGAGAAGCATCTGATCCGCTCGGCAGAGCTCGCGCGCGACCACAACCTGCGCACGCTCAAGGTCTACATGATGCTCGGCGTGCCCGACGAGACCGACGACGACGTCGACGAGCTGATCGAAATGTCGGCGCGGCTCGCCGCGATCCATCCGCGCGTCGCGTACGGGCTCGCGCCGTTCGTCGCGAAGCGCAACACTCCGCTCGATGGTTCGCCGTTCGCGGGCATCGGCCTCGTCGAAGATCGGCTCGAACGGCTCGCGAAGGGCCTCAAGAAGCTCGGCCTGTCGCAGAAAGTCAAAGTCCGGCCGACCTCGGCGCGCTGGGCGTGGGTCGAGTACATGATCGCGCAGGGCGAGAGCAGCGCGGGCCTCGCGATCATGGACGCCCATCACGCGGGTGGCAGCTTCGCCGCATACAAGCGCGCGTTCGTCGCGCGCGGTGTGGTGCCGACCGGACCACGTGCACGCGTGCCTTCGAGTCTCGAGCTGATCGCGCTCAAGAAGAGGCGCCTCGCCTCGGTGGCGTAGCACCGCGCTGCTACGCTCGCGCGCGATGGCGAAAGCTCCGGCACCCGCAGTCAAGGTCGCGTTCAAGGCACTCCGAGGCGCGCTCGGCAAGGAGGTCGACGATCCGGCGGTCAAGGCGCTGCTCGCGAAGGCGGGCAAGGTCACCGTCAAGCCCGACTACATCGTCGCGAAGGGAGCCGGCTTCGCTTTCTCGCTCGGCCGACTCGAGGACGCGAAGCGCGGCGCGAAGAAGCAGCTGACCTGCTTGTTCCTGTACGCCGAAGGTCGCGACAAGCATCGCGGCTTCATCGATCTCCCGGCCGGCTTCACGTTCACGGCGCGCGCGGATCTCCTCGCCGCGCTGCCCGCGCCGAAGCAGACGTGGAAGATCGGCAAGGGCAAGGTGCCGGTCACGACCAAGAACCCCGATCACGATCAATGGTCGATCGAGGGCTACGACATCACGATCGATTATCGCGATGGCGCCGCGCGCGGCATGCAGGTCACGCTCGCCAAAGATGCAAACGCCGGTCGCGACCTCTCGAACAATCCGCTGCACTTCGGGACCAAGCCCACCGATGCCCGCGCCGATGCCGGCCTCGTCGGCATGGCGCTGCTCGTCGCCTGGTCCACGGATCGCTTCGGGCTAGCAAAGAAACACCAGGGCAGCGAGCCCGGCACGCAGCTCGCGAAGCGCGCGATCACACCGACCGCGTTTCTCGTCGCTGCGTGCGATAGCAAGCTGAACACGAACGACGTCGCTCCGGATCTCGAGAACTTCCTCTACGGCTACACGCACCGGATGTGGATGAGCGCCGACGACGGTGCACGCGACACGATCGACGCGAAGATCCACGCCCTGCTCCGCCTCGACGCGGCCGACAAGCAGGAAGACGAGCGCGCCTACGCCGACGACTTCCTCGGCACCTTCAGCGATCTCGAGAGCCCGTTCTACGTGCCCGATAGCTGGCAAGCCGTCGACCGCATCGGCCCCGTGCTCGATGCGCGCTGGGCCGATTTCGCCGAGACCGCCTTCGAGAAGTCCCCCAACATCAAGCTCTACGAGAAGGCCGCGGAGCTCCGCGACGCCGTCGAGATCAAGCCCGAGCGAGTCAAGCTCGTCGCGGGTACGGCCGACGACGAGCTCGCAAAGGACCTCGTGTCCTGCATGGGTGCGCCGCTCACCGACAAGGGTGTGCGCGCGTTCCTCGGCCGCGCCGGGCTCGAGATCAGCAAGCGCGTCGAGCCACAGGCGAACGCCACGCTCGGCGTCTCGTACATGGCCGTCAACCAGAAGTTCGATGGCCGCACCAAGCTCGTCGTCGACACCGTTCGGTTCTACGGACCCAAGCGTCGCGCCTACATCCGCGGCACCGACCTCGAGTTCCTCGCCTACCCCGGCGCGCTACCGAACAAGCTCGCCTTCGGCATGGCCCGCTCCGCGGTCGCGAAGCTCCTCGGCGAGCCGAAATCCTACGAAGAGAACGACCACTTCACGATGAGCAAGACCCTGCGAATCATGTGCACGTTCGCCGGCAACAAGCTCGTCGAGGTCTATTACGGCAAGCCCCTGAAATAGGGGCGGTGATGCTTTCCTCACTTTTCGCCTCGCACGTCATCGAGGTCACATCGACGGCGAGGAACGGCTCGTTCAGCGCCGTTTCCAGGTCCGGAACACGGGGCGTGTCGTCGAAGAGACCTTGAACGATCGCGCGATCGGACTGCCTTCTTCAAACGTGAGGTGGCCGACCTGCGCGACGCGATCGAGTACGAGCCGTAGCCTGAACTCGAGCTCCGTATCGGTGCCCGGCAGCCGCTCGATCGTGATCGACCCGCGCTCGAGGGTGCTCGGCGCATCGCTGTCGGGCGTATCGATCGACAGCTCTGTCTTGTCGCCGACCGCGAGCGTGGCAACGACCGGCGCGACGAGCGCCATCGCGGTCGCAGGCGACAACCAGCCGACGAGCGAGCGGTCCTTGCGCGAGAACGTCGCGTGGGTCGTGCCCTCCGGGCGATCGACATCGAGCATGATCGTGCGCGCGTGGTGCTCGCTCGGCAGGATCTTGATGTTCGTGACTTCGTCCTCGAGCGCTTCTCGCTCGACGATCGTACCGGCGTGAGCACTCATCGCGTAGGCGCCGACCGGCGCGCCGTTGTCGCTCACGATGTACTGCACGGTCGGCCACCCGGCGGCATCGGCGCCTAGATCGATCGGCGCTTCCCACGAAGGCGCTTTGTACTTCTCGACGAGCGCGTCCCGCATCGCCTTGAGGTCCTTTGGTGCGAGCCAGCGACCTCGCACCATCACGCCGACGATCTTGTCGACATTGTGAATATCGACGAGCGGATCGCCATCGAGGAGGACCAGGTCCGCGTGCGCGCCCACCGCGATCCGCCCGTCGTGCCGATCGCCGAGAAAGTCGGCGGGCACCGAGGTCGCGGTGCGCAGCGCGTCGTAGGGCGAGAGCCCTGCGGCCGCGAGCATGCCGAGCTCTTGGTGAAGACTCGGGCCGGGTACCACGTACGGATTCGGCGTGTCGGTGCCCGCCATCAACAGGCCGCCCTGGTCGGAGAGCTCCTTGACGATCAGGCCCTCGGTCGCGAGCGCCTTGTCGTGCGCTTCGTCCATCGCCTTCTTGATCGAGCGGTCGTAGTGCTTTGGCGACCTCTTCGGATCCCAGCGCGCGCGCCAATCCGGCGAAACATCCTCGAGATCGCTGTTGGCACCTTCGGGGAGATGCCCGCGATAGAGCTCGCCGTAGGCGGCCGCCGTGACGAGCGTCGGCGTGTTGTAGGTGTGGTGCTTGACGACGTCCGCGACGACCTGCGTGATCTTTTCGGGGTCGGCAAACATCCAGCGCTTGATGACAGCCGAGCTGCTGCGCTGATGGCGGACCGGCGAATTCGCGCGTTCGACCGCCTCGGCATAGCCCGAAAGATGTTCGACCGACGCTTGGCCGAGCTCGAGCACGTGCGAGAGAGGCACCTTGAACGGCACGTGACCGACGAGCCGGAGATCGTGAGCCTTCGCTGCGGCCGCAACGGCATCGAACGCGGCGATCGTGAGCCCGTTGTAGATCTTGACGAAGTCGTAGTGCGCGGCGACGTGGTCGGCGATCACGCGCTCCGCATCCGCAGCGGTAACCACGCTCGCCGAGGCCTCCCACCGTGGACGTTCGCCGTCGACAAAGGGCCCCGCGGTGTAGATCGTTGGCCCGAACAGATCACCTTTCGCGATCCGATCGCGCAGCGCGATCGTGCGCGGGCTGCCCGCCATGTTGCGCACGGTCGTGACGCCATTCATCACGAACAGCGCGAGCATGCCCTTGGTCCCGTCGAGGTGGACGTGCATGTCGTGCAAGCCCGGGATGAGCCACTTGCCCCGGCCATCGATCTTCTCGGCACCGGCCGGAAGATCGCAGTCGGTCATGCACAGCTTCGTGATCGAGCCACCTTCGACCACGACCGTGTGGTGGAGCAGCGGCTTGTCGCTGTCCATCGCGACGACCGTGACATCGGTGAAGGCCGTCACCTTGGGACCGGCGAGCTTCGCGGGTACGGACGCCGGCGTATCCGTCGGCGCCACCTTCGCAGGCGAATTGCACGCCGCGAGCAGCGCTGCTGCGTGCAACCACCTCACTCGCCAAGCTTACGCGGGGTGGTTGGGCGGCCGCCAATGAATGTGCAGGATCGCGGCGAGCAACTGATCAGGGCAGTCATCGAGGAGCGCCCAGCCTTGCAGCGCGCCGTCCGACGCATCCCACCAAAAGATCGTCGGCAGGTCCCACAGCGTTTGCCCCCGTCGTCCGGAGCCCGTGCGAGCCGAGCAGCGGCAGTCCCACGGTAATGCCGCACGAACGTCCTCGGATGGGGACGGTAACTCCACGGCCGCAGAGGGACGGTCACTCAAATCGTCGTACCGCGCAGAGGCCGATGTTGGGAATCGTCGCGATCGTCCCTCATCGGCGCTCAGCCGGCGTCGACACCGCGGCGCAAGTAGTCGACGGTGTCGACGAGCGTCAGCTGCGGATCGCGCGGCTCGAAGCCGAGCTCGGCAATCGCCTTGGAAGAATCGATCCACCAGTAGTGCTCGGCCATCTCGACGCTGATGCGCTCGAGTGGCGGCTCTTTGCCGCGCCAACGATAGAGCTCTTCGACGATGCCGGCGCCCCACCTGGCGAGCTTCGGTGGGACCTTGAGGCGCGGCGGCGAGACATTCGCGACGCGACCAAGGCGATCGAAGAATTCCTTCATCGTCCAGTTGGGGCCGCCGAGGAGGTAGCGCTCGCCTGCCCGACCCTTCGAGAGCGCGGCGGCGGTTGCTCGTGCCGCATCGCGCGCGTCGACGAAGTTCATGCCGCCATCGGGTACGGTCGGAATCTGGCGCTTGATGAACTTGCGGACATCGCCAGTCGAAGACAGGCGGCGATCGCCGGGGCCCAAAAGCAGCGACGGGTTGACCGCCACGACTTCGATGCCGAGGCGCTCGCCGTGCTCGAACGCGAGGCGCTCCTGATAGATCTTCGAGGCGTAGTAGGGCCAGCCCGCGACGATCTCTTCGGCATACGGGGCGGTCTCGTCGATGATCGCTTCCTCCTTCGAGACACCGATCGTGCCGCTGGTCGAGGCGAGGATCATCCGGCGAATGCCGAAGGCCGCCATCTGCTCCATCACCTTGCGCGTGCCATCGACGTGCAAGCGCATCATGCGCTGCGCGTCTTGCGGATCGCGCGAGACCGCACCGGCGAGGTGAAAGACCGCCGAGACGCCATCGAGGGCGCGCTGGAGGTCGTCGTTCGAGAGCACGTCGCCACGCACGTGCTCGACCCCGAGGTCTTCGAGCACCGCGCTGCGCGAGCGAGCGAGACCACGGACGATGTGGCCCTCTTCGACGAGGACGCGGCACAGGTGCTCGCCGAGAAAGCCGGTCGCACCGGTCACGAGGACGGAAGTCTTCACGGCTGAGCCTCGGTTTCGTCGGAGACCTTCTCGCCGCGCTCGGCGAGATATTCGGCCATCGGTTGCACGCCGGAATCGCCGAGCGTCCACGCCGCATCGCCAGGCGCGAGCCGACGGATGATGCTCTCGACGTGATAGGTGATCGCGCGGTACTGCTCGCTGCGCGGCTTGCCCGCCGCGAGCTTCAGCACGTCCTCGTAGGACAGATACGGCCCGACGTACGAAGCGACGCGCTCGCCGCGTTTCGGCAGGTAGCGGCCCTTCGGCATCGCCTCGTGGGTGCGGTGCAGGTACATCGGCAAGATGCCGCACTTGTTCGTCATCGCGAGGTAGCCGAGCGAGGGCTTGAAGTCCGCCATCACGCCGGTGTCGCTGCGCGTGCCCTCGGGAAAGATCAACAGGATATAGCCATCCCGAATCACGTCGCCCGCGAGCCGCAGGGATTCGCGCAAGGAGCCGTGGCGCTCCATCGGTACTACGTTCGTGAAGTTCTCGAAGTACATCCGGCGGACCGGATCGTCGAAGAAGTAGTCCTTCGCTCCGAGCGCGACGAGGGCTTCACCCTGATCGCCGAGCGCGTACTTGACGAGCCCGGTATCGAGATGGCTCGCGTGGTTCGCCGCGACGATGTAGCCACCGAACGGCGGCACGTTGCCCTGGCCGTAGATGTCAGTCTCGAGCACGCGCGAGTACAGCGCCTTCATGCCATTGCGCAGCGCGAGCCGACCGAGCGAGACCAGCGGCTTGGGCACGTCGATATCGTCATCGAGCTTGTCGGCATCGGCCTTGTCGCGCGCGAGTTTTTCGCGACGCAACCGATCGCGCTTCGGCTTCTCCGTGCGTTGCTTCGCACCGAGCCGCGCGACGAGCTTCTCGACATCCGCGACGCTCTCGAGCCCCGTGATCTCCGCCGGATCCGGAACCTCGACGCCGGCCGCCTCGAGCGCGACGGCGAGCTCGGTAAACATCAGCGAGTCGAAGCCGAGATCCGCGAGCAAGGTCGCGCTCGTGACCGTGCCGCGCTTCTTCTGCGACACGTCCGCGAGCATGTCGTGGATCCAGCTGGTACCGGCGGCACCGCTTGCCGCCAGCTCCTTGACCTCGGCGCCCTGCTTCGTGGCGCGTTCGAGCCGCTGGAGTTCCTTGATGACCTCGCGCCGCTTGATCTTCCGGGTCGAGGTTTTCGGCAGCTCGAAGTCCCAGAGGTGCCAGATCTTGACGCGCTTGTAGAGCGCGAGGGTCTTGGTCACCTTCTTGACGTGCTCGCGCACGGCCTCGCGCAGCTGCTCGCGATCCTTGTCCTTGTTCTCCTCGTAGTCAGGGACCACGAGCATCGCCACGGTCTCGCCGCCGCTCTCGCTCGGCAGGCCGACGACCGAGACTTCCTTGATGTAGTCCGTATCGCCGTAGAGCTCTTCGAGCTCGTCGGGATAGACGTTCTCGCCCGAGGAGCCGAGGATCATCTCCTTTTTGCGGCCAACGATGAACAGGTTACCGTCGGCGTCGAACTTGCCGAGGTCCCCGGTGTGCAACCAGCCGCCGACGATCGTCTGCGCGGTGGCCTCGGCGTTCTCGAAGTAGCCCGCCATCACGTTCGGGCCCTTCGCGATGACCTCGCCGATGCCGTTCGCATCGGGCTGGTCGATCTTCACGTCGATGCCCGGCAGCGGCCGGCCGACCGAGCCTGGGATCACCTTCTCGCCCGGTCGCGTGACCGTCAGCACCGGCGACGATTCCGTCATGCCGTAGCCTTCGTACAGATTGAAGCCGAGGCCCTGGAACGTCTTCATCGTGTCGGCCGGCAACGCCGAACCACCGCTGATCAGGAGCCGCATCCGCCCGCCGAGCTTGCGATGGACCGGGAAGAACATCGCCTTACCCGTGCCAATGTCCCACGGCAGCTTTTCGCGCAGCGTGCGATTGACGTCGACGATCGCGTCGAACGCCTTCTCGACGAGCACGCCCGCATCGCTGACGTTCTTGTAGATCTTGCGCTCGAGCAACTGCCACAGTGCCGGCACACCGACCATGCCGGTGATGCCTTCGTCCTCGAGCGCCTTCGCGAGCGAGTCGGCCTCGACCTCCTCGAGATAATCGATCGATGCGCCGTGCACGAGCGGCATCAAGAAGCCAGCCGAGAACTCGAACGTGTGGTGCAACGGCAAGACCGAGAGCAGCTTGTCGTGCTTGTACAGCGTGAACAGCGCCGAGAGCTTGCTAGCCATCGACGTGAAGTTCTTGTGGGTCAGCATCACGCCCTTCGGCGTGCCCGTGGTGCCACTCGTGAAGATCAGCGAAGCGACCGTGTCGCCCTTGACCTCCGGGCGCACCGCACCGACCGAGACATCGGGCTCGGTGAGGAGCTCGTCGTACGCGAGCACCTCGAGCTCGAGCCCCTGCTTCGCGAAGTAGTCCTGCATCGCCGGGTGCGCCGGCGACCACACGACCATCACGTCCACATCGTCGGCGACCGGCAGCGCGATAATTGCTTCGTTTGCGAGCCGCTCGGCGACCTTGCGCGAGAGCACGATCGCCTTTGCACCGCTCACGCGCGTGAGGTTGACGACCTCGGCGAGCGTCAGCGCCGAATCGAACGGCACCGAGGCCGCACCCGCGAGGATGATCGAGAAGAACGAGATGCCCCACTCCGGGCGGTTCTCGCTCATCAGGATCACGCGCGAGCCTGCGCCGATGCCGAGCTGGCGGAGCACGCCCGCACCTTGCCAGCCCAGCTCGCCGACCTGCGCGTAGCTGTACGTGATCGGATCCTTGGGCTCGTCGTCCTCGCCGACCTTGCGGAGCAACCGCAGCGCCGGGCGATGACCGTTGAGCCGCACCGCGGCCTCGAACAGCTCGACGAGCTCTTTGTACGTGTAGACGCTTTTCGGCTTCGCCCCGAACTCTTCGTCGAGCTTGTCGAACGTCCACTTCTGGAGGCCCGGGAAATGCGTATCGAGCCAGTACTTGCGCCAATCGACCAGGTGCGGCGCCCACAGCAGGCGATCTTGATCTTCGGGCGTCGCACGCGCCCATAGCGCACGCATGTTGTCGCAGCGAAACGCGATGTCGTGATCGCAGGTGAACGGCTTGAACAGCTCGACGAGCTCGTTGACCTGGCCCGTGAACACGGAGACCTTCGTGAGCTCCTCGCGCGCGCGCGTGGCGAAGGCCTCGACGCGCGGTGCGCCCCATTTCGGGGTCAGCTCGTCGATCATCTTGATCAGGCGATCGGCGACGCGCTTGATCGCGGGCGCCGAATACCTGTCGAACGTCTCGAACGTGACCGGGTGGCTCTCGAGCCGCGCCTTGATCCGCTCGCGGAATTCGTCTTCGCCGCGATCCGCCTTGTCGAGGTGGACCCGCCGCACGGCGAGCCCGGTGAGCTGGGCCAACCGCTTGCTCGTGATGCGATTCACGTCCGAGGCGCCCATCTGATAGATCGGCTCGTGGTCGCCGGTGAGGATCGCCGAAACCGCGAGCAGCATGCCTGCGGCGATGAAGTCGACCGGAATCACGTCGAGCGCGTGGTCCTCGCCCATCGGCACGTTGCGATGGCCCTTGAGCATCAAGTACATGAGCGGCGCGCTCGTGTTGAAGCCCTCGTTCCAGCCCGGGAACGGATAGCGCACGGAGCTCTCGACGATCGCCGGCCGGACGATCGTCGAGGACACCGACGAGTCTGACAGGATGATCTGTTCGCCGAGGCTCTTGGTGTACGTGTACGTGTTGGTCCAGCCCCAGTGGCGGGCGCGCTCCATGCCCTGCTTGGTGAGCACGTCGTTGAGCCAGATCTTGCGCTCGCGTGCGACGGCGATCTTGAGATCGTCTTCATCGTCCGGATCGCGACGTTGCGTCTTCAGCATCTCGGCGCCACGCTCCCGAAATTCCGAGATGTGCTGGCGGTCGTTCGATTTCTCACGCGCCTGCTCGATGAGCTTGAGGCAATCCGCGATCTCCGCGGCTGGATCAAAATCGCGATCCAATAATTCGTTGTCACCACCCCAATCGCGCGAGATCGTCGAGCTGCGCGGGAAGTAGCCGATCACGGGCTCGTCTTCCCACACGTCGCCTTCGCGCTGACCCGCGACGTAGCAGGTCGAGACATGCACGAGCTTCGCGCCGAGCTTGCGCGCGAGATCGAGCACGTTCTTCGCGCCAAGAGAGTTGATCCGGATCGCGCTCTCGAGGGACGGCTGGAACGAGACCAAGCCTGCGCTGTTCAAGATCACGTCGACCTTGATCTCCGCGCACAGCTCTTCGCTGAAGTTGCAGAGCGGCCGACCGATGTCGCCCGCGAGCGCGACGATCTTCGAACGCATGAACGCTTCGTAGCCCTCGCCGTGAACCTCGCGAACCGGATCGAAGACTTCACTGGTCGCGACCTTGCGGAAGAACCGTTCTTCGGCGGTATTGCCCGCACCCGGCCGGACCAGACAGTAGACCCGCCCGATGTCCGGATAGCGATGCAGCAGCATCGACAGCGCGACCTTGCCGACGAAGCCGGTCGTGCCGATCAGCAACATGTGCTTACCGCGCAGCGACGCGGTGACATCGAGCCGCGGCTTGCCGGTGATCGGCGCGCGCAGCGGAGGCAGGGGATTCTTCATCGCATCGGGCCACGGTTTGCCCGTGGAATGCGCGCCCCACTGCTCCTCGGTCTCCGGGAAGTAACCGCTGTCTTTGCTCATTAGGTCACGTCGCAGATCATGTACGGCGGGTGATGCATCATCGTGATCTGAGCGCTGCGGCCCATCGTGCCGCGCGCCATCGCGACGGCCTCGGCGATCGAGCCGGCCGTCTCCCAGCCCATGATCGCGGGCACGGTCGCGTTATCGGCACCGACGACGATCACGCGCGAGGTCTTCTCGCGGCCGCGCTGGCCCCAGTACCACATGAAGCAGGGGTGAGCGCCGTGATACGCATTACCGCGGCGGTACATCTCGACGTAGCTCGGGTTGTACGCGAGCTCGTCCTGGTACTTTGTCTCGATCGTGTACGAGTCCGTCGTCTCCGTGAGGATGCGGTTGAAGAACTCGATGTAGCTCGGGTGATGTACCGGATCGAACCGATCGCTCACGGGATGCGTGAGGATCAGAACGCCCCCGTCCCGCAGGATCGGGTTGTTCTTGTACATGTGATAAAAATAGCCGAGCGCCATCACCTGCACGAGCAGCGGGTTGAGCGCCTTCGAGTTGACGTTGTAGGGCGAGATGTACGGGATGCCCATGATCAGAATGTCGGCAGCTCCCTCGACGGGAACGACGTTCTGCTCGTTCTGCTTCGCGATCGTACGGTCGTGGGTCGGATCGACCGCGCCGGCGTAGCAAGCGATCATCTCGTACGCGGCAGGCGTCCGCATGAACAGCTCGCGGCGCGCCGCGAAGGGCAATCTATCGAGCGCCCACTTCATGCCCTGAAACTTCAACCGATCGGTCTCGGTGAAATCGTCCTCGTTCTTTTGCAAGAACGAGAGCGGCCCGTCGAAGCAGCGGTTGTTGAGGACGGTCTCGATGTGGAAGACCTTGAGGGTCTTCTCGACGAGGTCTCCCTGGCGCTTGAACGAGTGCGACAGGTACGACTTCGGCGGGTCCATGAACGAGTTGGACTCGACGATCGCCTTGGGATGGTGATGGGCCTTGAGCGACTCGTAACCGCACAGGCCGACCGCCATCGACTTGTTGCCGCCGTTCATCGGCACGAAGTTAAGGTTCACGTAGATCGTCAGATCGCTCTCGGCGACGCGGCGATTCATCTCGACGAGCTCTTTGTGCGGCGTGTGACCGAGGACGACCATGCCGTCCGGATCGCAACCATCGTGATTGTAGAGGCGATCGGGCCAGTACTCGTCCCACACCTTCTGGCCGACCATCCGCTTGATCTCCCAGTCGTGCATCCGACGGTGGAGGCCGAGCGCGATGATGATGTGCACATCGTCGACGCCGTGATCGGCGAGCATCTCGCACACGATCTCGAGCACCATCTGGCGCACGTCGGGCGTGCGCATGATCGGCAGCGGCATCGAGATATCATCGACCGCGATCGAGACCTTCATGCCCGGCTTCAACATCGCGTGCAGCGGGTCGCTCGCCTCGGGATGGTTCAGCGCGTAGCGAATCGCGGCCTGCGGATTCGCGACCGGCGTCATCGGGCGGTTTGGATAGATCACGCGCGTGCCGACCGGGAGATCCTCCATGATGAGGTTCTCGCCGGACCACATGATGCGCGGCGCCGAATCGTTGTCGATGGTGACGATGTGCTCGCGCGGGTTCGAGCGGAGCTTGGGACGGATGGCGCGCATTAGGTTCTCCTCCGAATCTGCCGAGCGAGACCCTGGGGACGGCGAGCGACCGAGCGGGTCACCTCCTCGTCGAGATCGAGCACGGGCCAGTCGTAGCTGCGCGCCAGAGAGCGCAGCCGAAAGTCAGGATTGCAGGCGGTCGGATGGCCGACCACCGCGAGCATTGGATAGTCCGAGAACGAATCGGTGTAGGCCCACGACTCGGCGAGATCGATCGAGTGCGCTTTGGCGTACGACCGCATGATGTCGGCCTTGGTCGCGCCCGCGACGAACGGCTTCTCGAGCTTGCCGGTCGCGTAGTGATCGACGAACTCGAGCTTGTTCGAGATCAGGTCGTCGACGCCGAGGTACGTCGCGAGCGGACGCATCGTGAAGTCGAGCGCGCCCGAGATCAGCACCTGACGAATCCCGGCGCGCTTGGACTCTTCGATCAGCGCCTTCGCACGCGGATAGATGTTCGGCTTGATGACGTCTTCGAACAGCTCTTCGGCGAGCACGATCAACCGGTCTTCACTCGCGCCCTCGTAGGAGCGATAGAAGATTTCGTTGAACCACTTGCGGCTGAGCTTGTCGGCCGCCCAGAACACCGGAATCGACAGCGCGGTCTTCACGCTCCGTCGCGCGCTATCGATCAACCCCGGATGACGCGCGGCGTAGTACGCGAACGCGTGAACGATGTTGATCTTGATAAGCGTGCCGTCGACGTCATAGAACGCCGCGGAATTCCTATATTTCGGAGGGGTCCCCTGAGGTCTGTGGGGATGAGAGTGCATCGGGATTCGAGCGCACTTTGCCGACCGAGTATGAGTGTGTCAATGGCCACGAGGCCGCCAAGATCCCGAGCCAGAACCGAGGGTTGACCCTGCGTGCACGACGT
>JAYVLQ010000124.1:0-42705 GCA_043759355.1 Kofleriaceae bacterium | reverse complement strand
CTTGGCCTCGCCCTGCCCGGCCTGACCCTCGGTCTGCGACGCGTGCGCGACGTTCTGCTGCGTGGCCGCGCCCGTCTGCTGCGCGCCTTGTTGATTCTTCGCGGCGGCGGCGGCGCGCGCCTGCGCGTACTCTTTGTAGCGACCGTAGACCGCGAGCGTGTTGACCGCCTTCTGCTTGCCCTCGATCTGCGCCTTCTTGAATTCGGTCGCGACCTTTCGCATCCACCCGAAGTCGTGCGACGCCTGATCGAACTCCGGTAGCAACGCCGGCCAGTACGGCAGCGCGTCGCCCGCATCGGCATCGGGCGCTTCCTTCGCTTGCTCGGGCTCTTGCGCCATCGACGGCGCGGGATGCGCTTCGCCCGTCACCTGTGGCGTCACGGACACCTGCGGCGCGGGCGCGGTCGCTCGCGGTTGCGCGGCAGTCGGCGCGGCCTGCGAAGCCGCCGCCTGCTGCGGCTTGGCGCCGCGGCTCGTGATGCCCGAGAGCATGCCGCGCACACTGCCGCTGACCGACGTGGGCTTCTTGCCCGCGCGCACGAACTCGGTCACCGACTGGAGGTTCTCGTCGCGCTGCTCCTTCGCGATGTCGCCGAACGTCCCGTGGCCACCGCGACCGGCGGCCGTGCTCTTCGCGGTGCCCTTGTTGTACTTGCCCGCCTGGTGCCACTTCTTCTTGTCGATGTCCTCGGGGCGCTCGCCCTTGTTCTGGAGGCCCATCATCTCGCCCATCGGCTCGACGGCTTCCCACGCGTTCGAGCCGACGTCCTTCCAGTTCGAGAACTGCTCGCGCTCGCGCTCGTGACCCGCGGATAGGCCCGAGAGGTCCTTCTCGTAGAGCTTGTTGATCCGGCGCGCCTCGTCGAGGCTGCGGAGCTCGCCGTTGAGCGCGGTCAACCGCGCCTGCTCTTCGCTGGTCTTGGTCGCCTTGCCGAGCAGCGCCTTGCGCTCGGTCTCTTGCGCCTTGAACTGCGCCTCGAGATCCCAACGCTTCTGCCGCGAGCCGTGGACCGAGCCCATCATCTCGTCGCGCCGGCTCGCCCCCGTGAGGCCGTTGGTCTTGTTGTCGAGGTACTCGTCGTTGCGGCGATCGGTGCGCGCTGCCTTCATCCGCTCGACGTGCTCGGCCTGCTCGCGCCCGCGCTCGGCGTGCTGGAACTTCTCGGCCTCCTCGCGCCGCACGTTGTCGCCGCGACTCGCGACGAAGGTGCCTTCCGCTTCTTTGCTGCGAATTCGCCCTTCCGGTGCGCTCGCCCCGCGGCGATCGAGCTCGCGCTTCCAGCGCGATTCTTCGAGGTGCGCCGCATCGCGCGCGCCCATCTTCATGGTGAGCTCGCGGGTCTGGAATTCGGAGCGCTCCGCCGAGGCGGCGAGCCGTTTGCCAAACGCCGACTCCGCGCCGAGTCCACCGATCGCTTTGCCCGACGATTCGCCGAGCTTGCCGACCTTGTCCTCGAGATCGAAGCGATGCGCGACGCTGCCGCCCCACGCACCCATGCGGTCCATGTTCTTGGCCCAGCCGGTGTTGCCGTACTTGGCCATCAGCTTGTCCTGGACGCCCTGGATGTGACCGGGCGCGCCGTTGAACGCCTTGCCAGCGGCCGACGCCGCGAACTTTTCCTTCGCGCTCGAGATGAAGCTCGTCGATTTCCACGCGCCGCCGACGCGCGCCATGCCGCCCGCGCCACCGAAGCCGAGCTTGCGCACGATCTTGTTCGCGAAGTGGCCGACGTTGGCCGAGACCTTCAGCGAGATCCGACCGATCGTCGCGCGCGCGCGCTTCAACAGCGATGCGACGATACCCTTCGAGCTCCCGAGCATGCCCTTCATGAACTTCGGGCCGAACATCATCGCGAGGTTGACGAAGCCACTCGCGGCATCGTTCGCCTCGGTCATCATCAAGTCAGCGGTTGCGGCTTTCTCCTCGGCCGATGCGCCCGCGCCGATCTGCTGCGCGAGCACGACGCCGTTGAGGCCCGTCAGGATTCCGGACAGCACGAACGCGATCGCATCGCAGATCACGCCGACGACGTTGAGGATGCGCGCGATGCCGGAGACCGCCGCGCCGATCGGCGGGAAGATCATGCCGAGCAAGCCGATGACCGTGAGGACCATGCCGATCTTGCCGCAGATGCTGCCGACGATCGCGCACACGCTCTTGACCGACGACAGGCCGGTCATGATGCCGCCGAGGACGCCGTGGACCTTGCGATACGGATTGTTCGCCCACACCGCCGAGGCGTCCTTGCCGACGCCGAGGAAGTTCGCCGACGCCGCGACCGCGTGCTCAATGTTGCCGCCCTGCGCGACATAGGTATCGAGCTGGCCGTTGAAGCCCTGCGCGACGTCGCCCATCTGCTTGATGCGGCCCATCGTCTGCGTGGCCTGCGGACTCTTCGGCGTGTACGCGTTGAGGATGCCGTCGATCTGGCCATCGCCTGCGCCCGAGACGGCCGCGGCGACCGTCGGTGCGGGCGCAGACGGAGCTGCTGCGCCCTTCGCGGCCGTGACGGGGTGCGCGGGCACCGCGTGGTTCGCGGCGGCGCCGCCTGCAGCCTCTGCAGTTTTCGGTGCAGCCGCGGCCGCCGGTGCAGCGGTCGCGGGTGAGGGAACCGCGGGATGCGCCGCTGGTCCCGGTGCGGGTGCAGTGCCCGCGTCCTTCGGCGCGTCTTTCTGATTCGAAGAGACGAGCTGCTCGTGCTCGGCGATCTTGCCGTGGACTTCGCCCGATTCCGCCGACGAGCGCGAGCTGGTCTCGCCGAGGACGCCCTGCAGCCAGCCCATCGGCGAGTGCTGGATCGAGCTCTCTACGCGCGCGATGATCGCGGCGTCGCCGGGGCCACCCGCCTGGGTGATCGCGGCGTGCTTCGCGATCGCAGCTTGAGGCTCGACCTTTGCTCCTCCACCAGGGGCGTCCGACATATCTCCATCATACGGAAATCACAGGGCCCAACTCCCCCGCGGAAAGGGCGTTTTGCTCGGCGACAACCTCTGGAGATCGCTGGGCTATTTTAGCTCTTCGGGACAGATCGGAAGCCGATCTGCGCGAGCAGCTGGTTCGCGGTCGCGACTTCGGCGGCGATCTTGTCCAACCGCTCCGGCCCGATGTGGTCGCGCAAGCGCACGAGCAGCGGCCGAAACAGCTCGATCGGATCGCCCTTGGTCGCCTCGGCCAGCGCCCGATGCGACTCCGCGACGGTCCGGAACGCGGACACGTAATCACCGCTCTTCGTGTAGAGCTCGGCCATGATCGCGACCGCCGCGATGTACTGGTGCACGTCCTGCTTCGCGACCGCGGCGCGCGCGAGCTCGAGCACGCGATCGATCGCTTGCGCGGTCTTGCCATCGGCGGCGAGCACGCCCGCTTGCGCGACGAGCGCCGCTCCCGCGAGGTCGGTGAGCTTCTGCTCGATCGCTCGGTCGTGCGCGTGCTGGGCCGTGCTCATGGCTTCGTCGAGCGCGATCGGGGTCGCGAGCGACGCGAGCACGCTCGCGAGCGCGAGGCGGGATTCGATCTCGTCGCGCGGAGACTCCGCCGCCTTCGCGATCTGGACGGCGCTGCGCAAGGCATGCGCGGCGCGCTCGGGATCCGCGGTCTGGATCGCGAACGCGGCGACGAGCTGGTCGCCCGCGAATGCCAGGTCAGCGAACCGCGGATCTGCGCGCAGGCCCTTGGCCATCGCCGCGATCGGTTCGAACGCGGTCGAATCCGGCTCGTCGTCGTGGAGCGCGAGCTCGGCGATCGCGAGTGCGACTTCGCTCGTGACGCCCCCCCACGCGGGGCCGACGGTCTCGAACGCATCGAGCCGGTCCGCGACCGCGAGCAACGTCTCGCGCGCGAATCTGCGCGGTTCCGCGCCGCGCCGGATCGCGACGCGACACGCGCGGACGCCGCACAGAAAGCGCAGCGCCGGATCGTCGGGGACGTGCCGGCCGACCGCCTCGAGCGCCTGATCCGCGCCGTCGTAATCCTGCTCGACCATCTTCACGCTCGCGAGCCGGAGCATCAACCGGGCGCGCAGCGCGGGAACCTCCACGGCATCCAGGATCGCCGCGGCCGCATCGATCGCCGCGCGAACCGGCGCGACGCGATGACCGAGCAGCGGCTCCTGCTCGGCGTGCTCGACGGCGGCTAACGCAACGGCCTCATCCATCGATCCGAACCTACCATCTCGCCTATGCTCCGTGCGTGACCGTGGACGGCCCAGCGCTCGTGCGCATCGCGCAGCTGCGCGGCCGGATCGCGGCGTTCGCGCGCGGCGGCCACTACGAGCTCGTCGAGGGCCTGCTCGGCGACCTCATCCGCGCGGACCTCGGCGCGGGGCTCACGACCGATGCCCTGCTCCGCGCCCGGCAGACCGCAGGACTCGCGAGCGCACGTGGCGAACCCCTCGCGAGACCGCTCGTCGTGCTCGCGGCCACGCTCCTCGCCGCCGACGCGCTGGGCGATGCCCTCGGCGCGAGCTCGGCCGCGATCGAGCATGCGGCTCCGGCCGAGCGAGCTCGGATCGAAGTGATGGCGCGCTTGATCGGCGGGGCCGCGCAACGCCGCGCGGGTCGGCTCGCGGACGCGCGGCTGTTGCTCGATGCGGCGCGCGGTGCGGCGGCGCGGCTCGGCGAGAATGCGCTCGCCGGCTTCGCCCTTGCCGAGCTCGCGTGGGTCGACCTCGGCGAGGATCATCCCGCGGCGGCCGCTACCTGCTTCGAGTTCGCGGCCGAGTTTCTGCGCCACGCGCGCCACGCAGCGAGCCTCGAAGCGGATGCGATCGCGGTTGCCGCGTGGGCGAGCGCGAACGAGCCGGCGCGCGCCGAGGAGCGGGCGGCCGCGATCGTCGGGCCCGCGCAGCGCGCGAAGCGGGCGGACCTCATCGCGTACACCGATGGCGCGCTCGCGGATCTCGCGCTGCGGATCACGCCCGATCACGCCGCGGCCGCGTGTGGGCTCGCGACGCAGAGCGCGCAGGCATCGCGCGGGCCGAATGCGCGCGAGCTGATCGTCCAGGCGCGGTTCCGCCAGGTCCGCACCTCCGCGGATGCGCGCGAACGCGCGCGGCACCTCGAGGTCGCAGTCGAGCTCGCCCTCGCGCTCGATCCTCGGCGCGCCGCCGCGCGGCTCGGCGCATTCCTGTTCGATCTTCTCGACGACGCCGCCCGCGTCGAGAAGCCGCCCGCGCGACCCGAGATCGGGCGACTCGTGGCCGCGATCGACGGGCTGGGCGATGCCGAACTGGCAGACATGGCGCACGCCATCCTCGCGGAGCTAGGATAGCGATGGTGGTCACCGCCGACCCGAGCCCTGGTTACGACGATCCGAGCAAGCACCTCGCCGAGTGGAGCGACGTGCTCGCGCGGATGGGCGAGCGCGTCGCGCTTCTCAAGGCGCGTGCACCGCGCGGCGCAGCGATCCTGTCCGAGGCGGATCGCGCCCGCGCACTCGCCTCCGATCCGGCGCTCGCTCGCCTCGATCAGCTGATCGCGGACATGCTCGACGGCATGGCCGCGCGCGTGCGGTTCTCGCGCCGGCTCGGCGTGGGGTTACCGCTCGAGACCCTGCGCGACCGCTTCACGCTCGCCGAAGCGGACATCCAGATCATAGGCGCGCTCGCGACGATCGAGCGCGGCGCCGCGTTCAATCCCTACACGTCGGGCAACGCCGAGCCGATGCAATCCGACGTCGCGTTCCTGGTCGCGCTGATCGCGGATGGGACCCAGCTCACCTCGAGCGAGGTCCGCCTGCGCTTCTCCGCCGATGCACCGCTCGTCTCGCGCGGGATCGTCGAGATCGCTGCCTCGACCGGATGGGCGAACGATCCACCGCTCGTCTACAAGCGCGTGCGTCTGGCGGATCGGATCCTCGACTACCTCGAGGGCGCGCACGAGCCGCCCGCATCGATCCTCGGCGCCGTCGCGAGCTTCATCGCCGAGCCGATGGCAGCGGACGAGGTCTTGCTCCCGGACCCGGCGCTGATCGATCAGGTCGAGCGCGCGCTCGCGACCACCGATCAGGTGGTCGAGCTCATCGGCGCACCCGGCGTGGGTCGCAAGGCGATCGTCGGGGCAGCGGCGCGCGCGCTCGGCAAGCCCGTGCTCGTGATCGATCTCGCCGAGCTTCCCGTCGACCAGCGCGGGCTCGACGCCGCGATGATTCCACTGATCCGCGAGGCGCATCTCCAGGGCGCGGTCCTCGTGATCGACAAGGCGCAGGAGTACGCCGATAGCGACGGCCAGCAATGGATCTACTTGCGGCTGACCGAGCTCCTACGCCGGGTCCACACGCCGCTCGCGATCACGTCGGAGAAATCGCCGCCGTGGCTCTCGCGGATCGGCCGCGTGCCGATGCACTTCGATGTTCCGTTCCCGACCGCCGAGGTCCAGCGCCGGCTGTGGGTCCGCCATCTTCCGCCCGGATTGCGGCTCGCGCCCGACCTCTCGCTCGAAGCACTCGTCAAGCGCTACGCCGCGACCGGCGCCGGAATCAAGGAGGCGTGCGAAGAGCTCGGCCGGCTCGATACCGTGTTGCAGCGCGGCGGGCTCGCGACCGAGCAGAACATCGTCGATGTCGTGCGGACGCGGCTCGCGCATCGGCTCGCGGCGCTCGCATCGCCGGTGCGGACCACGCTCGTGTGGTCCGACGTGATCCTGCCCGACGAGGTGCTCTCGCCGGTGTTCGAGTTCTTGAACTACGCCGCGCATCGCAACAAGGTGTTCGGGGACTGGGGCTTCGATCGCAAGCTGCCGTACGGCCGCGGACTCTCGGCCCTGTTCGCGGGCCCCCCCGGCACCGGCAAGACGATGATCTGCTCGTTGCTCGCGGCCGAGCTCGGACTCGAGCTCTATCGCATCGATCTATCGCAGGTCGTGAACAAGTTCATCGGCGAGACCGAGAAGAACCTCGGCCGCGTGTTCGATGAAGCGGCGCGCGGTCAGGTCATGTTGCTCTTCGACGAGGCAGACTCGCTGTTCGCGAAGCGGACCGAGGTCAAATCGAGCCACGATCGCTACGCGAACCTCGAAGTGAATTACCTGCTCCAGCGCATGGAATCGCACGAGGGCGTGGTCGTGATGACCACGAACAGCGAGACCGCGATCGATCCGGCGTTCCGCCGTCGTATTCGCTTCCGCATCCGGTTCCCGGCGCCCGACGAGCAGCAGCGGCTCGCGCTCTGGCAAGGCATGATCCCGAAGGAAGCGCAGCTCGGACCGGATCTCGATCTCCGCATGATCGCGCAGAAGTTCCCGCTCGCCGGCGGCAACATCATGAACGCGCTCGTGCGCGCCGCGACCAACGCGCAGGCCGATGGGAGTGCAATCATGCAGCGTCACCTGCTTCGCGCCGCCGAGCTCGAGTACGGCGAGATGGGCTTTCTCGCTTGAAATCGTCTGCCGCCATTCGTCGTTCGCTCGCCCTGGTCCCCGATGCCCGCCAGCACGCGCTCGCGCAACCGTTCGCCGAGGCGCTCGCCGCGAGTGGGCTGCCCACGAGCGAGCTCTCGGAGCTCCTGCTCGGGTATCTCTTCGACCGGTCGGCGAGCGCGATCCTCGCGACGAGCGACGCACGCGCCACGTGGATCGCGGGGCCGCTGTTCATCCAGGTCGGACCCGGCAACGGCGCGTTCGTCGACGATCTGATCGCCGCGCTCGTGGCCGCGCCGATCCTCGCGAGAGGTGGCGCGCTCTCCGCGTTCGCGTTGGAGCACCGCTTCGCGCCGCGCGCCGATGATGCGATCGCGCTCGCGGTCTCGGTCCTGGACGACAAGGTCGCAGCGCTCGAGCAGCTGTTCGCGCCTGTCACCGATCCGGATCGGCAGGTGCTCGCCACCATCCAGTGCGGCCGCGTGATCGCGTGGTCGCCGACCCTGCTCGCCACGCCGATCGGAGCCCGCGTGGTAGCCGCGCTGCTCGACCTACTCTCGCCTACCCGCCCGAAGCCGCTGCTCGACGAAGTCGCACGTGCGCTCGGCCCGATCGCCGCGGAGGCGGGACCGGTCGCGCAACGCGTCCGCGATGCGGCGTTCGCGTTGATCGACGCCACGACCCAAGCCGCGCCGGTGTCGTTCGCCGACGAGGTCGCCGCGATCGGCAAGCCGCGCTCGCTCCGCGATCGAGATCACTGGCTCGCACGAGCCGGCCGGGAAGCCGCGGCGGCGGCGGCGTATATCCTCGGCGTCGCGGCACCGATCGATCGCGAGGCATTCGGCGGGTATCGCGCGCTCGTCCTCGACCGCCCGGATCCGAGCGGCTTGTTCGAGGGCTTCCTCGCAGGGCTCGTCGCTGCCGCGCACGTCCCGGCTGCGACCGAGCTCGCCGCTCAGGTGCTCGGCGCGAGTCCCGACGGCAGCGCGATGGCGTTCACGCTCGCCGCCGCCTTGCCGCTCGACGGCTTGACCGCCGAGCTCGTCGCGGAGCTCGATTCCGAGCTCGCCGAGCATCGTGCGCTCGCGTGCGCAGCGGTCGAGCTGCTCGAGGACGAGACGGTCGATCCGGCGCTCGCGATGCGGCTTGGCGATCCATCTTCCGATGTCGCGTCGGCCGCGGCGCGGTCCCTGATCGCTCGCGGTCGGCGCGATCTGATCGCCGCGCATGCCGAGCGAGAGGCTCATCCGATCCGCAGCGCGATCGCGCGGGCCGCCCTCGGCGACCTGGCTACACCCGTGATCGGCGAGCTCGTCCGCGCGGTGCTCGCGGCGATCGATCTGGAAGATCCTGCGGGTCAAGCGCCTGGCGTATCGCCGCTCGCGCGCTTCACCGCCGAGTGCCTGCTCGCCTCGAGCGAGGGGCTCGACGTGCTCGCCGAGCTCATCGCTGGCGTTCCCGAATCGACGGGCGTGTTCGCGCTCGCGGTGATCGAGGGCGTCGCGGCCGAGCGCGATATCGCCGTCCTCGCGCCGCCCGGCCCGCGCGGTCGGCTCGCGACCGCCGCGCTGAAGCTGGCGACCGATGCCGAGGCCGGCGCCGAGCTCGGTACGCTCGCGCTCGGTCTGCTCGCGCACGTCTCGGCCGGCGATGTCACGCTCGCCGACGTGATCGCGGACGCGCTCGTCGAGACCGACGGCTATGCCGCCAATCTGCTCGCGGCACTCGGCGAGCTGCGCGTCGCGACCCCCCATACCGCGGCAGCCACTGCTGCACTCGTCGCTCCCTCGCAACCGATCGGCGCGCGCGTGATGGCCGCGGCGATCAGTGGCCGCACGTTGCCCCGCGATCATCCCGCGTGGGTGCACGTTCGCGAGCTGCTCGGGCTCGGCACCATCGCCCGTGCGGCGGCCTGGGCCGCGTTACGCGATCGCGCCAGACGCTGAAGCGAACTTGACACACTCGCTCACGCGTCCATATTCGATCGCATGAGTACGTCGGTCGAGATCGAGCTGGTGATCCGGATCCTCGTCGGAACAGCGCTCGGTGCGATCATCGGCTACGAGCGTGACATCCACGGTCGCCCCGCCGGCGTGCGCACGCATGCGGTCGTCGCGCTCGCGTCCGCGACGTTCATGGTCGTGTCGACCCACATGGTCTATTTCCAGCACTACAAGGCCGGCGATTTCGCCGAGGTGGATGGCTCTCGCATCGCTGCGTCGGTCGTCTCGGGCATCGGCTTTCTCGCCGGTGGCGCGATCCTGCGCACCGGCATCAACGTGCAAGGGCTCACCACGGCGGCCGGCTTGTGGCTCGTTGCGGCGATCGGGTTGTGCGCGGGCGGTGGGATGTACGTCGAGAGCGTCGCGGCCACGATCATCGGCATCGCGACGCTGACGATGCTGCGCAGGCTCGAGGGCAAGCACAAGGATATGATCCGCCGCCGGCTCCACCTCACATTGTCGGACGATGCGGTGCCGATGGATCAGTTGCTCGCGAAGCTCCTCGATCGCCAGCTCGCCGCGACGCTCGAAGGCTGGGACAAAGAAGGCAACCGCCGCCACCTCGTGTTCGCGCTCCAGTTGCCCGCGTTCAATGGCGAGCAGCGGTTGATCGAAGCGCTCGAGGCCGAGCCCGGCATCGTGCGCCTGCATCTCGATCCGCCGAGCTAGCGCTGCTGCCTAGCGCTGTTGCCTAGCGCTGTTGCCTAGCGCTGTTGATAGACGAGGTCGACCGTGACGCGGAGCTCGGGTGCACCGAGCTCGTCGTCGAGGTGGGTGCCGACCCGCGCCGCGATCGCGTACTGCGGACGGATCCGCCCGACGAGCCCGATCCGCCCTTCGATCGGCGCGGGACCCTTCAGGTGATCGACGCGATCACTGACCACGCCAACCACCTCGAGCTCGGCCTTGAGTTGATCCGCCTTGCACCACAGCGAGCAGAACGGCGGGATGCCGACGGTCGCGCCGGCGGCCCAGAATAGCTCGTCACCGACCACGAGGTCCGCGATCTGAACCTCCGCACCACGGATCCGGATCCCGCCGGTCGCGGCGAGCGTGATGTCGTGCGGCAGCGTGATCCGCGCGATCCCGCTCCACGCCGCACTCCAGCGCGCGTCGCCCGCGAAGTCGTGATCGTCGCCGGTCGGCAGCGTGAGGTTGCCGCGCACGAACACCGCGACCGGGCCTCGGGTCATCACGTGCACGCGCGCGCCGATCTGGAGGTCGTTCGGCACCCACGTGTCGAGCGGACGATCATCGCCGAGGTACTGATAGCGCCGACCGACTTGATGCGACAGCGGCAGCTTCGCGTCGGCGATCACGTCGTCGCCGAGCGCGATCGCGCCGCCGAGGGTCGCGGTCTCGCGCCGCTTCACGGGATACGTCTCGAGATCGATCGTGTGGAGCTGGAGTGGCCGCTCGAGGTCGGTCAGCGTGAGCCCGAAAGCGAAATCGCCGATCGGCGCACCGCCATCGAACCCCATCTCGGCCTGACCGGGAGGCGTCGTATCGCGATCGACCTCGATCGCCTCGGGACGCGTCACGGGCGTGTTCGCGGACACCGGTGCCGCGAGCATGGCGACTACGATCAGTGCGCGCATCACGCTCATCAGCCCATGATCCGCGAGCCGAGCTCGTAGACGCGGGCCGGTGGCATGTGGCGATAGCGCGTGACCTGCACGCGAAGCTGCGCGATCTGGTCGATCACGTCGCGACGCGTCGCTCCCTTCGCGAGCATCGCGCGAGCGCGCTCGACGATCGCGGCGCGCGCTGCCTTCGGGTGATAGATGAACGTGCGCCCGAACCGGACTTCGCCGCCGACGCCACACAGCCGGAGCTCGGCGACATCGCCGACATCGACACCGTGCAAGGCCCGCTGTTCGCTGACGTGGATCTCCGCACCGCCGAGCAGGTCGAGGAGCTCGATGCGGCCCGGCGCCATGGCCTGGATCTCGTAGAGGCTGCGATGCGACGTGACCAGCGCGCGCACGATCGGCGCGCGCGGATCCTCACCGAGCTCGCGCAGCGTCTGGACCGCAGGTGGCAGCTCGCCGCCCGGCGCCACGCGCTCGACCACGAACCACTCGACGAACGCCGCGCTCCACGGCTCCCACAGCTCGTCTTCTTGATGCACCTTGCCACGCCGCTGCTCGTACTCCGCGCGCGCGGTGGCGGCCGCTTCGGCATCGGCCGTGTGGCGCGCGTAGAGCTCCTCGGTCACCGCATCGAGGTCTGCGGCAACCGAGCTGGTCACCGCGCCCTCTTCAGATGCTCGCGAAACCGCGTGAACAAGTAGCTCGCGTCGTGGGGCCCCGGGCTCGCCTCCGGGTGATATTGCACGCTGAAGATCGGCTTGCCCTCGACGGCGAGCCCCTCGTTCGAGTGATCGAACAGGTTCTCGTGCGTGACGTGCACGCCCGAAGGCAGCGACGCCGGATCGACGACGAAGCCGTGGTTCTGAGACGTGATCTCGACCTTGCCGGTGGTCTTGTCGAGCACCGGGTGGTTACCACCGTGGTGACCGAAGGGCAGCTTGAGCGTCTTGCCGCCGAGCGCGAGGCCCAGGATCTGGTGACCGAGGCAGATGCCGAACACCGGCTTGCCACTCGCGCACAGCTCGCGCGCGGCGAGGACAGCGTAGTCGACCGCCGCGGGATCCCCGGGGCCATTCGAGAGAAAGAACCCATCCGGGGCGAGCGCGATGGCGTCACGCGCCGGCGTCTTCGCGGGCACGACCGTGACCCGCGCGCCGAGGTCGCGGAGCTGGCGAAGGATGTTCTCCTTGATGCCGAAGTCATACGCGACGACGTGAAACTCGATCGGCGGGACCGGCAGCGCGCGGCCGTCGTCCTCGGCGCGCCACGACGGCTCGGTCCACTCGTAGCTCGCGGCGCACGTGACGCCGGAGACGAGATCCTGGCCGTCCATCTTCGGTGCCGCGCGCACTCGCTCAAGCACCGCTGGGATCGTATCCACGTGCGGCGTGATCGTGCCGCGCATCGCGCCTTCGTCGCGCAGGCAGCGCGTCAGCGAGCGCGTGTCGATGCCATCGATGCCGGGGATGCCGGACTTCTCGAGCCAGCCGGGGAGTGTTTGCTCCGAGCGCCAGCTCGCGGTCAGCGGCGAGAGCTCGCGGATCGCGAGGCCCGCGCACACCACGCGGCGTGCTTCGGTATCCTCGAGGTTCGTGCCGACGTTGCCGATCTGGGTCGCCGTCATCACGACGATCTGGCCGGCGTACGACGGATCGCTGACGATCTCCTGGTAGCCGGTGATCGAGGTGTTGAAGACCACCTCGCCGATCGACTCGACGCGCGCGCCGTAGCCCTCGCCCTTCCACACCCGACCGTTTTCGAGGACGAGCGCCGCAGGCCAGCGAGAGTCGGTCATTTCATTCTCCCGTCGAGGTCGTACACCACACGGCCTTCGACGAAGGTCAGCACCGCACGTCCCGCGAGCTTCTGGCCGAGGAACGGAGAGTTCTTCGACTTCGAGAGCAAGGCGTCCGGCGTGAGGGTCATCGCGCGCTCCGGATCGATCACGGTGAGGTCGGCGACCGAGCCGATGGCGAGCGAGCCGCCCGAGAGCCCGAACGCGCGCGCCGGACCACCGGTGAACGCCGCGATCACGCGCTTCTCGTCGAGCGTGCCCATGCGCACGAAATCGAGGAGGATCGGCAGCGCGGTCTCGAGGCCGAGCATGCCGGGCGCGGCGCACTCGAACTCGACATCTTTTTCGACCGACGAGTGCGGGGCGTGATCGGTCGCGATGGCGTCGATCGTACCGTCGGCGAGCGCCTCGAGCAGCGCCTCTTGATCGGCGATGGTGCGCAGGGGCGGCATCACCTTGGTCCGCGTGTCGTAGTGGCTGCACGCTTCGTCGGTGAGCGCGAGGTGGTGCGGCGTCACCTCGCACGTGACGGGCAAGCCGCGGCGCTTCGCATCACGCACCAAGGCGACCGTGCGCGCGGTCGAGACATGCGCGACGTGGTAGCGCGCGCCCGTCCACTCGACGATCTCGAGATCGCGGGCGACCATCGCGCTCTCGGCGCATGCGGGTTGGCCCTTGATGCCGATGCGCGTCGCGACAGCGCCTTCGTTCATCGCGCCGCCCTCGGAGAGATCGAGATCCTCGGCGTGCTGGACGAGCGGCAGATCGAACGTCTTGGCGTACTCGAACGCGCGCCGCAAGAGACCGGCGTTCATCACCGGGCGGCCGTCATCGGAGATGGCAATGATGCCGGCTTCCTTCATCTCGGCGATGTCGGCCAGCAGCTTGCCCTCGAGGCCCTGCGAGATGGCGCCGATCGGGCGGACCCGGACCAAGCCGACTTCCCGTGCGCGGCGGACGATCAATTCCGTGATCGCGCGCTGGTCGTTCACGGGCTTGGTGTTCGGCATGCAGCAGATCGTGGTGAACCCGCCGGCAGCGGCCGCACGCGTGCCGGTCTCGATGTCTTCCTTGTATTCGTGCCCCGGCTCGCGCAGGTGGACATGAAGGTCGATCAGTCCCGGCACGACCCACAGGTCGGTGACGTCGATGATCCGGCCGCCGGCGGGCACGGTGAGGCCTCGCCCGATCTCGACGATACGGCCCTGTTGGATACGGACGTCGGCCAGCTGGTCGACGGGACGCTGCGCGCCCGGGTCGAGCACCCGGCCACCGCGCAAGACGAGATCCCCTAGATCCATCGAAGCGGGTCTTACCATGCCGAGCTATCATCCCGTCATGCCGACCGCTGGGATCGTCATCATCGGAGACGAGATCCTGAGTGGTAAGTTCGTCGAGGAAAACGCGGCGTTCCTGATCGGGGAGCTGCGCAGCCTGGGCGTCGACCTCCGCCGAATCACCGTCGTTGCCGATGACCGGGAGGATATCGCCACCGCCGTCACCGAGGCCTCGGCCCGGTTCGATCACGTGTTCACCTCGGGCGGGGTTGGCCCGACCCACGACGACATCACGATCGCCTCGATCGCGCATGGCTTCGGGGTCGCCGTGACTCGCCATCCGGATCTCGAGGCCAAGATCCGGCGCCACTGGAAGGACAAGCTGGCAGAGGCCAACCTGCGCCTCGCCGACATGCCCGCCGGGAGCGAGCTGGTCTACCCCGCGGCCCGGACTGAATCCGGGCCGCTCCATCCTGGCGGCAAGGACCACGTCTGGCCGGTGCTGTGCTTCAAGAACGTCTACATCCTGCCCGGCGTCCCGACCCTGTTCCGCCGCAAGTTCATCGATATCCGTGATCGGTTTCGCGCGACGCCCGTGTGGGCGGCTCGGATCTATACCAACGGCGAAGAGGGCGACCTCGCGCCGAAGCTCGATGCGGTCGTCGCGGCCTATCCGAACGTCAAGCTCGGTAGCTATCCGCGGTTCACCGAGAAAGATTTCAGCGTGCTGCTCACGCTCGAGGGCGCGGCCGCCGCCGAGGTCACCGCGGCGTTCGAGATGCTGAGCGCACAGCTCGGTGCGCAGCTCGTCCGGACCGAAGCGCCGCAGTCGGTCGGCTAGCCTCGCAGCGCCGTGACGACGTCGGCGCGTTGGAGCTCGCGCTCGTTATTCTCGACGAGCCGGAGATCCTTGATCTTCACGACCCCGGCGTCGCGCTCGCGCGAGCCGATGATCAAGGCATACGGGATGCCCGAGCGATCGGCGTACTTGAACTGCTTGCCGAGCTTGTCGTCGTCGCCGTAGACCTCGATCGCATACCCCGCGGCACGCAGCTCGGCCGCGAGCTGCGCGTACTCCCCGGCGAGCGAGCCATCTACGTTGAGGATGATCGCGTGGGCGACCGAGCGCTTCTGCTTGGGCTTGGTCGCGAGCAGCTGCGAGAACAGCCGCGTCGCGCCGATCGAGATGCCGACGCCCGGCAGCTTGGACTTGGTGTACAGCCCGGCGAGGTTGTCGTAGCGGCCGCCAGAGCAGATCGAGCCGTAGTCCGGGTGCTCGTCGAGAAATGTCTCGTAGACCGTGCCCGTGTAGTAGTCGAGACCGCGCACGATCGAGAGGTCGACCTGGATGAACGCGGGCGGGACACCGAGCGCGAGCGTGTTGTCGTAGACCCGGCGAAGCTCGTCGATGCCCTCGCGCAGCGTGGCATTGTCGACCGCGGCGAGCTGGTCGCACGCGACCTTCCAGTCGAGCGCGAGCACGTCGAGGACGTCCTTGGCTGTCTCGGCACCGCAGATCGGCGTCAGCAGCTCTTCGACTTTCGGTCGCCCGGCTTTGCGCAGGCGATCGATCTCGTGGAGCACCCCGGCTTGGTTCTCGATCTGCTTGGACTCGAGCAGGCCCTTGAGTAACTTGCGGTTGTTGACGAAGATCGTGAACTTGCCAAACGCGAGCTCGCTGAAGATGCCGTAGATCACGGCGGGCACCTCGGAGTCGTACGCGATCGACAGCTTGTCCTTGCCGATCACGTCGATGTCGGCCTGATAGAACTCGCGGAACCGGCCCTTCTGCGCGCGCTCGCCGCGATAGACCCGCTGGATCTGATAGCGCCGAAACGGGAAGTTGAGCTCGTGCTCGTGCTCGGCGACATAGCGCGCGAGCGGCACGGTGAGGTCGAAGCGCAGCGCGAGCTCGGGCTTTTTCTGCTGCTCGATCGCACCGGTCGATTGGACGAAGTAGACCTGTTTCTCGGTCTCGCCTCCGGACTTGGTGAGGAGCACATCGACGAGCTCGAACGTGGGGGTCTCGATCGGCAAGAACCCGAAGCGCTCGTAGCCGCGCCGGATCGTATCGAGCATCCGCTGGAACTCGATCTGATCGGACGGCAGGAGCTCGAGCACTCCCTGCGTGGTGCGAGGCTGGACCGGCATGGGGCCCATGCCTAGCACACTAAGAGCGAAGTTGCCGCACGACGACGACCGCTGCACCGAGGACGACGACACCACTACCGAGCGCCCACCAAAGGATCGAGCCCCGGTCTTTCGGTACCGGCGCGGGCGTGGTTGCGGGCCCGATCGTTGCTGGTGTTGGCAGTGTACCCGCGCCGGCGGAGGGCACGGTGATCGCCGCCACGATCGCCGGGCCATCGGTCCAGCTCTGGGTCTCGATGATCGTGCCGTCGGCGCGGATGCCACTGACCTCGACACGGTTGCCGCTGACATTGACACGCAGGTAGTGCAACACGCGCTCGAACTTCTTCACCGCTTCGACATCGATCGGATTCGATTTGGACCGGCGCGGATAGAGCGGCGCGCCGCCGCCACCAGAGACGAAGTAGTGGATGCCGTTGTGATCGGCGCGCTCGTAGACGTGATCGTGGCCCGAGAACACCGCGGACACCTGGTACTTCTCGAACAGCGGCGTCCAGCGCTCGCGCAGATCGATGTTGCCGCCGTGCAACGAGATCGAGAACGGCGGATGGTGCATCACGATGAAGATGTGATGGACCGCGGGATCCTGGCGCGCCGCGATCAACTCGCGCTCGATCCACGAGGTCTGATCGGTGAGCGCGAACGAATACGCGTTCGAATCGAGCACGAGGATCCGCGCGGTCGCGTACGTGAATGCGTAGTAGCGCTCGGTATCGCCGCCGTTCTCCGGCACCGAGAAGTACGCGCGGTACGTATCGGCGGTGCGGCCCCTGCCCTGGCGGTCATGGTTGCCGAGCGCCGGAAAGTAGACGTTGTCACGGAGCAGGCGGTTCTCGACGTCGAAAAACTGCTGCCACTGATCCTGGCGATAGCCTTCGTCGACCATATCGCCGGTGCCGAGCACGAAGTCGGGGACTTCTTGCGCGACGCGATCGATCACGCGGCGATGTTGTTCGACGCCGTTGCGCGAGTCGCCGTAGACCACGAACTCGAAGGGTACGTCCGTGCCGTCAGGCGGGGCGGTCGCGAACTCGCCTTCCCACGTCCCGTCGCCGACGGTGACCCTGTAGCGATAGCGCGACGCGGGGGCGAGCTTGTCGAGGCGCGCCTCGACGATATGATTCGGGCCGACCTCGATCGTGCGCTCGCCGCCAGGCCCGTTGATCGTGAGTTTCGCGGGGACCTCTTCGTCCATCTCCCACATCACGGTGATCGAGGTCGGTGCGAGATCCTGAAGATAGGGCCCCTTCAGCATTTTAGGTGCGGCGGTGACGGTTGTTGCGACGGCCGTCAGGCACGTCGCCGCTAGCGCGCAGAGCCACCTCATCGCTGCAATCTCAAGCCCGATATCGCATGCCGGCGAGTGCGCCGACAAGATCGCGAGCCGATTCCCGGTTGTAGCCGTAGCGGGTGATGAGGGTCTCGAGCCCTGCTTCTGCCCGCTTCTTCGCATCCGCGTTGAGATGGCTCTCGTTGCCCGAGAGCAACGCGACGAGATCCGTGATCCCCTTGGCGATCACCTTCTTGTGCTTCTCGTAGTAGGCGTCTCGCAGCTTGCGCAGGATGTCGCCAAAGATCTCGCCGAGCACCGGCTTCTGGCCCTTGTGATCGAGCGACCAGGCACCGATCTTCGCGATCAGACCCTGGCGGAAGTCTTCGGGTTTGCCGGAGACCTCGAGGGTCTTCTCGACCTCTTTCATCATGATCTCGTCGGGGTCTTGCATCTGCCCGGTGGAGGGATTGCGGACCTTCTCTTTGCGATTGGCTTGCATCGCGTGCTGGACGTAGCGCTCGAACACGCGCGCGTACTCGGTCTCCTCGACGAGGCCGACCGCGACGCGCACGTCGTCATCGATCCGATCGAACAGGCGGCCGCGTGCAACATCGACGAGCTGCTTGTGATCGTGATAGCCGCCGGGCTGGATATCCTGACGCAGGAACTCGTACGTGCTCGCCTGCTTGGTGAGCTCTTGGATCTCCTCGAGCACGATCAACGGCGACACATACGTGTAGCGATTCGAGCCCGCAGCCGCGAGCAGCACGGTCTGCATCTCGCGAGGCGAGGCCCCGACCCTACCCTCGTAGATCGGATACATGTCGGATTCGTGGAACAGGTCCTCGATGTGCGACGTGAGCTCGCGCGCGCGATCGGGCGAGAGATCTTCTGGCACGAGCCCGGTCGAGTAAAGATCGACCTTGTCGAGTGGCGTGAGCCCGCCGATCGCTTCGGCGAGCGTCGAAGGGAAACGCTCGATCTGCGGTTTGCGCATGCGCGACAGCACGGCCCACAACGCAGCGACGTACGCGGTGTGCGGCGCGACATGACGCCCACCGGCGGCCTCGCGCAACCGCTCGGCGTAGAGCATCTCTTCGTGCCGTACGTCGAGGATGAACGGTACGCGGATGAGCTCGATCCGGCCCTTGAAGCTCTGGAAGTCCGGAATCTCGCGGAACGCCGAGAGATGGATATCGTTGCAGCTGCCGAGAAACGCGAGATCGAGGAACAAGGTCGCGCTCGTCATCGAGAGCTCGGCGCGCTCGACGGTGGTGAGCAGATACTTGTAGTGCTCGAGCGGCCGCTTGAGGAGGTCGTCGAACTCGATCATGCCACGATTCGCGCCGACGACCTCGCCACCGTACTCGTGCAGCGAGACCGATTGCAGGGATGGCGGCAACGAGCCGAGCGTGCGATCCGCTGTGATCTGGCGCTCGCTCGCATCGACGGAGAGCTGCGGCTCCACCGTGACCCAGCCCTGGCGATAGCGATGAGAAATCTCGAACCGCTCGACGCGGACGTGGCGCAAGACCTGGACGTAATCGCCCTGGTAGCTCGCGAGCAGCGCTTCGTAGATCGCCTTGTTGCGGGGTGAGAGCGTGCCGCCGCGAATGTAGTCGCCGGGCGAGAACCCTTGATGGCTCTCGAGCAGCTTCGCGATCAACTTCGGCCGCTCTTCGAGAGGGATGAGCAACAGCGGATGATCGCGGAGCTCGTCACCGAGCTTCGCGTCGATCACGTCGTCCGGAAGATACGCGAACGATTCGACGCCGTCGGCGCCAAGGATCGCCTCGGTGCCACCAAACCCGATGCCACCGCGCGTGCTCTTCTGCGCCGGAAAGATCCACGAGAACCGATACAGCGCGCCTGCCTCGAGCGTCGAGTAGTGCTCGAGCCCGCGACCGAGGCAGCGGATGAACGTCGACTTCGCGGAGCCGTTCGGGCCGTGCAAGAGGATCAGCTTGTTCGGCCGCCCGTCGCGCACGAAGCTCTTGAGCACCTGGTAGGTCTCGAGCTGGACCATCTCCTGGCCAAACAGCTGATCCTCGCCGTTCGCCCACGGGGCGTCGAACAGCTTCCAGCGGGTGACCTCGCCCCACGGATACTTCACCTTCTCGGTGCCGTAGTGATCGAAGCAATCGACGATGTACTGCGTCGATGAACGAAGCTGGCGGGTTGGCTCGGCGAACACCAACGCGAGGTACTCGGCGAACGACATCACCCGACGGTTGCGGGTGAAATCCTCTCGCACGGCCTCGTGAAGGCCGGCCAGCGTGGACTTCACCACATCAGGCAGATCAGCAGGCACCTGCTGAAGATACGCTCAAGTCGCGTCGATCGTGATCGTGATGGGCTGCTTCTTGGGGAAGCACTGGATGTCTTTGCACACCGCAAACTTGAAGGTGCCCTTCACCTCGTAGATGCCAGGCTTGGCCGCGGTCGCCTTGACCGCGAAGTCGAGGCCCTTCTCGGTGAACTCCGACGCATCCCCCACTGCCTTGTTCATGCCGCCGGCGGTGTACTCGCTCTTGGCGAACGTGAGCCCGTCGGTGGGCTCGAGCGTGAGCTTGACCGGAAACTCGGTGTTGACGTGGAACTCGTTCGCCGGCTTGACGCTGATGTTCGAGACCAGCTCGCTGCCAGCCTTCCCCGCGGCCCTGGCGATCGTCAGGGTGCCTTCGTCTGCATGTAGGTGGAACCGCACGTCGTCGGCGACGGGAGCGGCGGCACCACCTCGCGCGCCACCACCGATGGCGACTCCGTCAGGACCACGCGGACTTCCCATGTCGATGTGCTCGACCGCGCCCGTCGGAGCCGGACCACTGCCCGGGGCGGTGTCTTTGTCTTGCTTGCCCGAGGTCGAGCAGGAGGCAGCAACAAACAGGGGGACGAGCCAGATCACGCGCGACATGACCAGGAGCATAGCGGATCTCGGCGCTTACGCACGAACATGCTACCTTTGCGCGACCGGTGAGAAGGGCTCAACAGCTCGGCCGCTATCACCTTCTCGACCGCATCGCGTTCGGAGGCATGGCGGAGATCTATCGCGCGAAGACCTTCGATGCGACGGGCCAGCCGCATCTGGTCGCGGTCAAGCGCGTGCTCGCGCACCTCGCCGAAGACGACGACTTCATCCAGATGCTCGTCGATGAAGCAAAGATCGCGAGCGTTCTCCGCCACGGATCGATCGCGCGCGTGTACGAGTTCGCGCGCGCCCACGGCGAGTACTTCATCGCGATGGAGCATGTCGACGGCAAGGACATGCGCACCGTGCTCGAGCGCTGCCGTTCCAAGAAGAAGCCGATTCCACCCGAGCACGCCGCGTATATCTGCGGCGAAGTCGGGGCTGCGTTGCATGCCGCGCACTCCGCGGTCGATTCGCGTGGCCGACCGCTGCGGATCATCCATCGCGATGTCTCGCCCTCGAACATCATCTGCAGCTACGCGGGTGAAGTGAAGCTGTGCGACTTCGGGATCGCGAAGGCGACGCTATCGCGGGTACAGACCAAGACCGGCGTGATCAAGGGCAAGGTCAAGTACATGAGCCCCGAGCAGGCGCTCGGCCGCAAGCTCGATCACCGCAGTGATGTGTTCTCGCTCGGCAGCTGTCTCTACGAGATGCTAACCCGGATCCCGCCGTTCACCGCCACGAACGAGATGGACCTCCTGATCAAGGTCCGCGACGCGAAGTACCGCGCGGTCTCCGAGCTCCAGCCAGGCATTCCGCCCGAGCTCGAGGCGATCACCGACAAGTGCCTCACGCGCAGTCGTGCGAACCGCTACCAGACCGCAGCCGAAGTCGAGGGCGACCTGCGCGCGTTCTTGCGCAAGTTCATGCCGAACTACTCGCGCAGCCACCTCGGTCGGTTCGTTCGCAAGATGTTCGCGGTCGAGATCGAGCGCGAGCTCCGCATGCTCGAGGAGTATGTGATGACCGACGAGCCGTCCGATGATGTCGGCGAGTCGCTGATGCAGCCCGACGAGGATTTCGAGCCGCCCGAGGTGCCGTTCCAGCCGAAGCCGACCTCGGTCTCGGTCGCCGCCTTGCGCGATAACGATTTCTCTGGCGACTCGAACTTCACGACGATGCCGAAGGTCGATCCCGACGACCGTCGTCGCGGCGAATCGGTCGCGGAACTCGCGCCGAGTGTCCACGACGAGAACACCAAGATCCTCACGGACCGCGGGCGTGCCGCGCAGCCGACCCCGCGGCCCCGCGGTCGCACGCAACCTCCTCCGCCCCCCCCACCGAAGCACCCTGCGACGGTGCGCCCGATCTTCGACGAAGATCTGCACGCCGCGCCGACGATGATCATCGACATCGGCCGCATGGGGCAGCGCGCGAAGCGCTAACTAACGCAGCTCGATCGCGAGCCCGAGTACTTCATCTCCGGCCCTCACCGAAACCCGCGTGGTGCCGGTCGTGTCGCCCTTCTGCGCTTCGACGACCACGTCGCCGGTCGGCGCATCGTGGATCCGGAACTCACCTTTCGCGTCGGCATCGCCTTCGCCGGAGGTCGTCGCGGATCGTATTACGACATGGGCGTTCGCGACCCGCTGGCCCCGCGAATCGCGCACGGTGCCGCCGACGAGCGCGCCGCGTGCGAGATCGATGCGTAGATCGCGCACGGTGGTGGTGCCGGCGCGCGTCGCAGCGGGCACGTCGAGCTCTCGCGCGAACGGCAAATAGCCCGGCAGCTTCACCTCGATCTTCCAGTGGCCCTTCTCGACCGGGCCTAGCTTCCATCGTCCCGAGGCCTCGGTCGACGTTTCGATCGTCGCATTGCCCGGACCCTTCGCAGTCAACGTGACCCCGGCGAGGGGTACGCCGCGCGAGCCATCGAGCAACGCACCTTCGACCGCGCCGCCGAGCGGCACGACGAGCCGGACGCGCTCGCGGCTGCTCGAAGCCACAGCATCGAGCTCGACCGCCGGATATTCGGGGTGCATGACGCGCACGCGCAGATGGCCACGCGGCAGCATGTCGAGCGAGAACGTGCCGTCCTGGTTCGACACGCCGCGCCGGATCGCATCGCCGTTGCTTCCGACGAGGACTTCGAGCTGCGCACTTCCGATCGGGAGACCGGAAGCATCGGCGACGGTGCCCACGAGCGTCGCATCGGCGACCTCGAGCGTGATGTCTTCACGATGCTCGTCAGCTGCGGCCTTGCTCGACGGCAACGTGATCGTTTTGCGAACCTCGACGTGACCGTACGCGCTCGCACGCAGCTCGATCTGGCCCGATACGGGTCCGATCTTGTACAGCCCGTCGGCATCCGTGAAGTTGACCGACGGCGAGCCGACCTCGGGCTGCGCGGAGACCTCCGCACCGATCACGGGTTGGCCGTGTTGGTCGCTGATCTTGCCGACGATGAACGTGCCCGCGGTGAGCGTGACGTCGATGTGTTGCGTGAGCTCGCCGACGTTGACGTTGACCGCTTTCGAGCGACCTTCCGCGAACCCACTCGCGACCGCGAGCATGCTGACCTTGCCTGCCGCGAGGCCGGTGATGCGGTAGCGGCCATCGCTCGCGGTGGTCCAGATCGAGGCGCGGGCGGGATCACTCGCGAGCGGTGGCGGTTCGCCGATCAGCCCGGCGCTCGCAGCGGTCGGATCGACAACCGAGGCCGCGCGCGCGATCGCGCCGCCCGGTGGAGGCAGCGGCGGAATGGGACCGATCATCACACCGAGCTCGCCGCGCGCGATCAGCTGCGGATCGCTGCCCATCGCGATCGTCGTGTCGAGCGTCGGCGCTGCCGTGCGACCGGAGAACCGGCGCAGCCGATCTGCCTCGACCTCCGCCGAGGATTCGACCGGGTTCGTCCCGCTCGTGACCGCTCGTACCGTCGCGCCCGCGATCGGCTTGCCACTCGCATCGATCACCTTGCCTTCGGAGATCGCGCCGCGCACGAGCGCGAGCTCCGGCACGCCCTTGCCAGCATCGAGCTCCACGCCACCAGGCGATTGATAACCAGGCGCATACGCATCTGCGATCCAGCGGCCGTTCGGCACGCCCTCGATCCGGAACACACCATTTTCACCGCTACGCGCGTAGCGCGGTGCCTGATCGTCGCCCGAAGGCCGCAGCTCGATCGCCGCGACGAGGCCGATGCCTTCACCCCGGTCGATCACGCGGCCGACGACGATCGCACCTGCTTCGAGCCGGAGCTCGACCGGCGCGAACGGGCCGGCACCGAGCCGGCTGACGCGAACCGTGCGAGCGGCAAGCGCGGCCTGCCACGCGTAGACCTGATAGCGACCCTCGGGCAGGTTCGGCACGGAGAACGCGCCGGAGCCATCGGTCTTGACGTCGAGCGCGCCGCCGATCGCCTCGCCACGGATGCCGACGTTCGCATTCGCGACCGGCTTGCCGCCGTCGGTGACGGTGCCCGCGATGCCGATCTGGCGAGCGACGACGATCCGGGCTTCGTCCGACGGTACCGGTACGAACCGGACCTCGGCCGCAAGCAGCCCTGTCCCCGTGACCCGAAGCCGATAGCGGCCGGGGACCAGCCCTTCGACGGTGAAATGGCCATCTGCTGCACTCGCACCGTGCTCGATGCCGGCAGCACTGGCGACAACTGCGTCGGGTTGCTTCGGTGGTTGCTTCGGTGGTTGCCTCGGCGGTTGCTTCGGCGGTTGCTTCGGTGCCAGTGCGACCGCTTTATCGGCAGCACCCTCTTCGAGCTCCGCGCTCACGTCAGCGCCCTCGACCGGCAGGCCCGCTCCGTCGACGACAAACCCGGTCAGACGTGCGCCATCGCGCGCCCCCGGAAGGCGTGGCGGGCGGGACGCGTGGAGCGCGGGCCTACCCGAGCCGCTGCTCCCTGCACCTGTGCCCAGCTCGCCGGGGTGATGCCGGCGGTGGAAGGCAAGCCAGCCGACGATCGCGATCACGACCAGCCCGAGGCCGGCTCCGATCGCGATGCGCGCTGGCGGTGGTCTCATCGTCCAGCAAGATGTTAGTCTGACTTGGTCATGGCGAAGGCTCTGTTTGCCAATCAGCGCGAGTCGAATCTCTCCTCGACGATCGCGCTCGTCGAGGAGGTCCTCGGCGAGCTCGGCCATCCCGCGGTCGAGAGCCGGGTCAAGGACCCCCTCGCCACGCACGCGTGGCAGATCGCGAAGGGCTCGGCGACCTCGCGGATCACGCTCGCGGATCGCGCCGAGTTCACGCACATCCGGGTCTGCGCTACCGTGATGACGCTCGATGCGAAGGTCGATCGGATGGAGCTGTTCAACCACCTCCTCGATCTCAATGCGGCCCTCGCGGGCGCTGCGTTCGCCACGGATGGCGACCACGTGCTGCTACTTGCCGAACGCTCGACGCTCGATCTCGATCGCAGCGAGGTCCTGGATCTTATCCAGCACATCACGACATCGGCCGATCACCACGACGACGTTCTCGTCGCGCGGTTCGGCGGCTCGCTCGGCGCGTCGTAATTACTCGGACTTCGCGACGTCGCGACCGCGCGGACCTTCATCCAGCGCGATCGACGTGAGCACGTTCGGGCACAGCGTCAGCTCGGAGAAGTCGCGTAGCAACCGGCCGCGAGAATCGATCATCTTCGCGTCGGACAGCGTTACGAACTCGACCGGACCCGAGCTGGGCTGGCAAGACGCGAGGTATCCAGTGACCCGCGCTCCGGTGTCGTACTCGATCGTCACGCGATGGCTGACGAGGTCGTGCAGCTTCGAGTAATTCGGCATCTCGCGCGAGGCTATATCACGACTCGTCCACAGGAGAAAACAGGCCTACTCTCATGGGCCGGCTTTACCGTGTGGGCTCGGTTCACGTCGTCGGGATGCCCGCATCGGTCGGCACGCCTGTCGCCGGGACCGGCGGGGTCGCCGGGGCCGCTCGGGCCGCCGGCGCCACCGGGGCCGCCGAGGCCTCGGGGACCTGTGGCGCGGAGAGCGGTGCAGCGGTGTTCGCGGCATCCGGCGCCGCGCTCTCGATCTTCGGATCTTCGATCTTGACGTCGGCCTCGGTCGGCTCGGTCGGCTCGGTCGGCTCGGTCGGACCTTCGTTGTCGTCATAGGTCTGCTTCGCCTCGGGACGCACGTCGGGCTTGGTCGCCTTCTCGATGAAAGCGATCGTGTCCACACCCTCGAGGCGCTTGCGGCTCGCCGCCGATTCCTTCGAGCCGAGCTTTGCGCCGCCCTCGAAGGCCGTTCGCGCCTCGTCGAGCCGATCGAGATGCTCGAGCGCGGTTCCGAGGTTGTTGAACATGTAGCCGGTCGCACCGGTCCTCGCAACAGCCTCGCCGAGGTGCTCCGCCGCTTCTTGATACTTCGCGAGCTGGAGCTCGGTGTAGCCGAGGTTGTTCCACGCCCAAACGTTGTCCTTGTTGATCTCGACAGCCTTCGTGAAGGCCTCGATGGCGTCGTCGTACGCGAACCGATTGAGCTCGGCGCGGCCCTTGGTGTTCCACGCCTGGCCCGACAGCGGCGCGAGCTTGACGGCCTTGTTCGCTGCTGCCATCGCGAGGCCACGCTCGCCGCTCGAGATGTAGAGCTTCGCGAGCTCCATGTGAGGCTCCGCTCGCTTCTTGTCGAGCTTGATCGCGGCTTCGAACATCAACCTCGCGTTCGAGGCATCTCCCTTCGCGACGAGCGCCTTGCCTTGCACCATCGCGTCGTCGAACTTCGTCGGCGCCGGTGTCGCGATGACCACGGGCGCAATCGCCACCGGCGGGGCTGCGACCGGCGGCCTTGGCATGAATGCGCGGAGGTCGATCGCGTGCTCGTCGCTACCGCACGCGGCCATCGAAAACAGCAGGGCACACAACATCGAACGCTTGATAGACATCATCGGGATTCCTTCTTTCTCGACGAGTCGTAAGAGCATCGCGCGTGCCACGCGGATGCCGAACGGCGACGCTAACTTGTGCGACCGTGTGGGCGCGGAGACACGACGCTCGTCGTTGAAAACCCGCACGAACTAAAAGACTATTTCAAAGCGTTACTACGGGCTCGCGTGCGCTTTGATCGTCACGTTCGCATCGAGCTTGCCGTGTGGAATCGGATCGCCAGCGGACAGATTCAGAGCGCCACCCACGATCACGTTGAACGGATTCTTGAAGTTCGAAAGCGTGGCGGTCAGCTGGTCTTGCCCGCCATCGGTGAACTGCATCTCGACGGTGGTTCGCGTCGTGCCCTTCGCGATCAGCGGAATCGTCCCGATCTGATGCGCCGCCGGGTCATCGGGATTCATCACCGAGCTCGTGGCGACGTAGACCGCGAGCGCGGGCGTGTCGTAGTCGAGCGTGTTCGCGGTGACCTCGTAGGTCACCGAGTCCACCGTCACTTGCAGGATGCTTGTCGCCGAGTCGACATTCTTGAGCTCGGGCTTCTGCGAGACCAGATCGATCGTCTGGTGGACCGCGATCTCGAGGCCTAGATCGCAGGTGTTCGCACTCGCGTTGCACGTGCCCGTGCAGTTCATCGGGCAGGCACTCGCAGCAGCGGTCGCGCACAGGTTCGGCGCATCGACGCAGCTCTTCGAGAGATATGAAGATGCGGCGCTCACGCTGAGCTGCCAGCCAGACGCATCGACGGAGAAGCTCTGCGCGGGCAGATCTAGGTCGTAGGTGACAGCGTTGGAGCTGATCAACCCGCACCCCGACAGGGCGATCATACCGAACGCGTGACGGAACAACATCATAAGCAAGGACCCCAAGAACTAACGAGGTGGGGATAGCCTAGCACCCTCCAGCGAAGCCACCTACTAACGTGACCCAGGCGACATGTGGGCGGCGACGAGCTCTTCCGCGACCGTCCACGGATCTCTTGCAGGATCGCTCACATGCGAGACGAGGAGCCGATTTGCACGCTCGGCCACGAGTGTTCTCACGAGGCTCTCGAGCTGTGCGCGAGCTCTGGCCGTCGCGCGCGCAGCAGCACCAGGCCCCGTCCACGCGGTGGAGCGATGCTTCTCGATCGCCGCTGCGAGCTCGCCGATGCCACTGCCATGCGCAAGGCCTCGCGTCGCGACGGTCGAGACCACCTCGACCTCGTGGGTGCGCGAGGCGCGAAGCCGAAGCATGGTTCGCAAATCACCCGCAAGGCGATCCGCCCCCTCGCGATCCGCCTTGTTGACAACGAGCACGTCGGCGACCTCGAGGAGGCCCGCCTTCATCGCCTGCACATCGTCGCCGAGCCCCGGTACCGAGACCACGACCGTCGTGTGCGCCGCGTCCATCACGTCGACTTCATCTTGGCCGACGCCGACCGTCTCGATCAGGATGCGCTCGAATCCCATCGCGTCGAGCACGTGCGCTGCCTCGAACGTCGAGCGCGACAAGCCTCCGAGGTGACCTCGCGTCGCGAGGCTACGAATGAACACGCCCGGATCGAGCGCATGGCGTTGCATGCGTACGCGATCGCCGAGCAGCGCACCGCCCGAGAACGGCGAGCTCGGATCGATCGCGATCACCCCGACTCGATCGCCCGCCGCGCGATAGTGCGAGATCAACGAATCAACGAGCGAGGACTTCCCGGCGCCGGGATTCCCCGTGATGCCAGTGATGTACGCGCGACCGGTGTGCGGCCACAGCGCCTTCACGATCGCGATCGCATCGGGTCGACGGTCATCGAGATCACGAATCAGCCGCGCCGCGGCCGGCACGTCTCCCGCGAGGATCGTCTCGACGCTCACTTGAACCGCTGCTCCGGTCCGGCAGGTACGTAGATCTGGAGTGCGCGCATCGTGACCGTGCCGGTCGCCGAATGCTTCGTGTTCGGTGGAATCTGCACGACCGAGGTCCCGGTCGTTGCGAGCGTCACGCCGTTCACCGTCAGCGTGCCCTCGCCGCTCGTGGTGTAGAGGAGCTCGGTCTCCTTCACGTGCACGTGCTCGCCGATGGTGGCGCGCGCAGGAATGGTCGCGATCGACGCGGAGAACGGCGCCCCGGAAACGGTGGTCGCGTCGACGAAGATCTCGTGATCCGTGGCGTGGATTGCGTGCGAGGGCGTGATGATCACGGGCTTCGCGGGCGCCGCGCTCCAGGAGCTCAGCTCCGGCGTCGGCAGTGCACCGGCACGCGCCGCACCTTCAGGACCGCCCGGCACCACCACGATCACGGCGTGCACATCCGCACCGGTGGCACGGACCTCCCGCGCGCCTCCCGCGGGCACGTACATCATCGTGTCCGCGCCGACCTGCGTCGCGGGGAGAGCCGCCGAGCTCACGGTCGCCTCGCCACGAAACCACCACAACTCCGCTCGCGGGGCGGTGCGCAAGCCGGTCGTGCCGCCCGAGGCGATCGCGAGCTCGAACATCGACACGTTCGGGTTACTCGTATTGTTGTCATCGAGCAACACCGCCACGGACACCTTGCCCTGCCCCGCGAATGGCACGAGGCGGCGATCGATCACGCTCTGCCCTGCGGGCGCGGAGAACTTGAACGGCAGCTGGATCGCTTGGCCGTGCAGGGGTGGGGCCCACGGGTACGCGGCGAGCAATTGCTGCATGCACGCGGTGAGCGCTGGGTTCTTCGTCGTGTCGCGCACGACCGTGACGTGGTTTGGCGGCCCGACCTCGATCTGCGCAGCGAGCTCGCCTTCGACATCGAATCGGATCGCGGCAGCCGCTGCCCAGCATTGCTGGCTCGCGGGCGAGAGCTCGTTCATCGCCTTCTGGATCGCGGCGAGCTTCTCGTCGTCGGAGACCGCGAGTGCATCGACCACAGCGGCATCGCGCGTTACACGCGATGTCGCCGATGTCGCCGATGTCGCCGATGTCAGTGGCTGACCGCACGCGACGAGCAGCACGAGCGGCCAGGCTCGCATCAGGGACGTCGAACCGCGAGCTTCGCGACGGTGCCCCTCGGATCCGGCAGCCGCCACGCCATCGCCTGCTTCTCGGCGCACTCCGCCCACTTGTCCTTGATCTCCGACGAATCGGAGGAGAATCCGATCGACTGCGCCTTGCCATGCGGCCCGACGTACAGCGTGATCGTGAGGTCGCGCGGCTTGCCGTTCTTCTGATCGCACTTCTCGAGCTTCACGAGCTGACCACCGACGGCCTTGAGCGCCTGATCCTCGGTCCACGGCAGCGACGAAGCTTTCGCCGTGAAATCGAGCGGCAGCGTGAAGTCCGCATCGCCACCGATCGGCTTGCCAAACGCTGCGGAGCGCGCGACCTCGAGCAAGCACTTCTCGATCGGCCACGCGCCGAGATTGCTTTCGCCCATCAGCTTCACCGACTTCACGGTGCCGTCCTTCGTGACATCCCAGTGAATGAGGACGTGACCACCGATCCACTTCTTGAGCTTCGGATTCTTCATGTAGCAGGCCGACAGCTCCTCATTGTGGGGCTGGAGGCCCGCCTCGACGGCCTCCTTTTCCATGTGGCCGTGCGCGTTGCTGACCGTCACGCCCTCTTCGGGCTCGGTACCGTCCTCGATCGGAACACGCTTCGCCACGACGACCGGCCGCGCGGGTTCCGGCGTGGGGGCCGCGGGTGGTGGCGACGAGCCACATGCCCACCCCACCAACGCGACGGCACCGAGCGAGCGCATGGTCAGTTGGCTTCCATCGAGTAGGTGTACGAGGTCTCGTACGGCGCCGGCAGCGTCGGGAAGCCGGTCTCCTGAACGTGCTTGGTCGCGCAGTCAGCAACCGCCTTCGACTCGATGTTCGTCTTGATGACCTTCACCGATTCCGCGCTGCCGTTGGTGCCGATCCGAATCTCGAACGTGATCCGACCGTGCGTGCCCTTCGGAATCTCCTTGTTTTCCATCGCGGTCGCGAGGCAGCGCGACACGATCATGTTGCGACGCGAGAGGTTGGTCTGGACCTCGTCCATCTTCTCGGGTGGGATCATGTTGCCGTCGTTGCCTGGCGTCGGGTGGGGCGTGTTGTCGACCATCGGCGTCGTCGGCTCGGTCGACGTGTCCGCCTGCTTGTGATGGCAACCGAACAGCAGCGCACTGATAATTAGAAATTTACCCATGATCTTCATCCACCTTTCGCGATCTTTGGCCGTCTACTTACCGGTGAAGTTCGCCTTGCGGCGCGGCTTCTCGAGAAACGCGGCCATGCCCTCTTTTTGATCGGCGGTCGCGAAGCAGCCCGCGAACGATTTCTGCTCCGCGACAAGCGCGGCTTCGAGCGAGAGCGATTGGCCCTCTTGGACCAGGCGCTTGACCTCGGCGACCGCGTGCGGCCCGTTTGCGGCAATCCGCTCCGCCACGGCCGTGACCTTCGCCATTAGCTCGGCCGCCGGGAACACGGCGTCGGCGAGGCCGATGCGCAGCGCTTCTTGCGCATTGATCGTGTCGCCGGTCATCCCGAGCTCCTTGGCCTTCGCGACGCCGACCCGACGCGCGAGTCGCTGCGTGCCGCCGAGGCCCGGAATCACGCCGAGCTTCACTTCGGGCTGGCCGAACTGCGCGTTGTCACTGGCGTAGATGAAATCGCAACACAGCGCGAGCTCGCAGCCGCCGCCAAACGCGAAGCCATTGACCGCCGCGATCCACGGCTTCTTCGACGCTTCGATCGTGGTGCCGACCCTGGCGCCAGCGATCACGAAGGTCGCGGCTTCTTGATGGGTCTTGCTCTGCATCTCGGCGATATCGGCGCCCGCGACGAACGCTCTGGCACCTGCGCCGGTCAGCGCGACGACACGGACGGAGTCATCCGCTTCGAGCTCGCCCGCAACCGCGACGAGCTCGGCCATCACCTTGCTCGACAAGGCGTTCAAGGCCTTTTCGCGGTCGATCGTGATGATCGCCAGCGAACCCTGCTTCTCGAACCGAAGCGTCTCGTACGTCATGGCGTCTTCCTTTGACCTTGCGGGTTGTACTCGTAGAAGCCGTGGCCGACCTTCCTGCCGAGCCAGCCTGCCGCGACGTACTGCCGGAGCAACGGGCACGGACGGTACTTGTCGTCGCCGAGCTCGCGATGGAGCACTTCGGCGATCGCGAGGCACGTGTCGAGGCCGATGAGGTCTGCGAGCTCGAGCGGCCCCATCGGGTGGTTGAGGCCGAGGCGACAACCGGTGTCGATGTCGCTCGCGGTACCGAGACCCTCGTAGAGGCCGTAGCAAGCTTCGTTGAGCAACGGGATGAGCATCCGGTTGACGATGAAGCCCGGGATGTCGCGTGCGCCGATCGTGGTCTTGCCGAATCGTTGCGCGAGCGCGGTGACCGTCTCGTTCGTCGTATCCGAGGTCGGCAAACCACGCACGATCTCGACGAGCTTCATCAGCGGCACCGGGTTCATGAAATGCATCCCGATCACGCGATCGGGACGACCGGAGGCCGCGGCGATCTTCGTGATCGAGATCGATGACGTGTTCGACGCGAGGATCGTTTCGTCCTTGCAGATCTCGCCGAGGCTTTTGAAGATCGCGAGCTTGATCTCCTCTTTCTCGGGCGCCGCTTCGACCACGACATCGCAGTTCGCGAGATCGCGATGCGTCGCGCCATGCTTGAGATGGCTCATCGTCGCGTCACGCGCCGCGGCCTCCATCTTGCCCTTCTCGACGAGCCGGTCGAGCTGCTTCTTGATCTTCGCGACGCCGTCCTTGGCGAAGTCCGGCGCCGCATCGACGATGGTCACGTCGACGCCGGCCTGTGCGGCGACCTGGGCGATGCCCTGGCCCATCTGCCCGGCTCCAACGACGCCGAGTGTACGAACCTCGGCCATCATGCGCGCTCCACGAGGAGCGCGATGCCTTCACCGCCGCCGATGCATAGCGAGGCACCGCCGGTCTTTACGTTCTTGTCTGCCATGGCGTGGACGAGGGTGACGAGGAGGCGCGCGCCCGAGGCGCCGATCGGGTGACCGAGCGCGACCGCGCCGCCATGAATGTTGACCTTCTTGGGGTCGATGCCGAGGAGCTGGTTGTTCGCGAGCGAGACGACCGCGAACGCTTCGTTGATCTCCCACAAACCGACGTCCTTCGCATCCCACTTCGCCTTGGCGAGCGCGTTCTGGATCGCCGGTGCCGGAGCGGTGGTGAACCACTCGGGCGCCTGCGCGTGATAACCCCACGCCACGAGCTTCGCGAGGACCTCGAGGCCACGCTTCTTTGCTTCGTCGCCCGACATCAGCACGAGCGCCGCGGCGCCATCGTTCAACGACGACGCGTTACCGGCGGTGACCGTGCCGTCCTTCTGGAACGACGCGCGCAGCGACGGCAGCTTCTCGATCGCGCCCTTGCCGGGCTCTTCGTCCTCGGTGACCGTGACGGCGCCCTTCTTGCCCGCGACTTCGACCGCCACGATCTCGGCTTTGAACGCGCCCGCCTTTTGCGCCGCGAGCGAGCGCTTGTAGCTCTCCGCCGCGTATTCATCTTGAGCTGTGCGCGAGATGCCCTTTTCCTTCGCGCACAGCTCGGCGCAGTTGCCCATGTGTTGGTTGTTGTAGGGATCCCACAGGCCGTCGGTGATCATCGTATCGGCGGTCTCGAGCGCGCCCATCTTCACTCCGCCGCGCAGGCCCTTGACCACGTGCGGTGCATTCGACATCGACTCCTGGCCACCCGCTACACCGATCTCGATCTCGCCCGCGGCGATCGCACGAGCGACGCCGAGCACGGCTTCGAGCCCCGAGCCGCAGACCTTGTTCACGGTCACGCACGGGACGCTGTTCGGCAGGCCGGCGAACAGCGCGGCCTGGCGCGCGGGCGCTTGACCGACCGCGGCTTGCAGCACTTCGCCCATGTGGACGAGCTGGACGTCTTCGGGTTTGATTCCCGCGCGCTCGACCGCGGCTTTGATCGCGATCCCACCCAGTTTCGGGGCGGGCAGCGAGCTGAGGGAACCGAGAAAACTTCCGATAGGGGTGCGGGCCGCACCGACGATGACAACGTCGCGCATGAGAAGGGTTACCGCTGTTCCAGGAGACCCGTCAACCTCGCCCGATCAGAGTGCAATCATGCACCGTTAAAACAAATAAACGCCTGATCTTTCAACGATGCTGGCGCGCGCGGTCGACGATTCGTGGTAGCGCCGCGAGCACCCGCTCGACCTCTGACTCTGTCGTGTCGCGGCCGAGCGAAAATCGCACCGCCTCGCGCGCTCGATCGGCGGGCAGACCGAGCCCGAGCAGCACCGGCGACGGCTCGATACTGCCGCTCGTGCAAGCGGCACCCGTCGACGCGCTGATGCCTGCGAGGTCTAGCGCGATCACGATCGATTCGCCGAGCGCGCCCTCGAACGCCGCGTTGACCGTGCCACCGGCGCGCTCGCGCTCCGCGCCATGGATCCGCGCACCGAGCGCTCCGAGGCCACGCTCGAGCAGCGCGCCAAGCGCGACGATCGCGGGCCAGCAAGCGAGGTCGACCGCGGCGGCCGCCGCACCAAACCCGACGATGCCGAGGGTGTTCTCGGTCCCCGGCCGGCGACCGCGCTCCTGATGGCCAGCCTCGACCAGCGGCAGCGCCTGATCGCCACCTTCGGCGACGATCAACGCACCGATGCCCTGCGGTCCGCCGAGCTTGTGCGCCGAGACCGCGATCGCGTCGGCCTGGATCGTCGAGAGCGCGAGCTTCGTCGTCGCCTGCACCGCATCGACATGAACGAGCACACCGCGGTCGCGCAACCCGGGGACGAAGGCATACGGCTCGATCGTGCCGAGCTCGTGGTTGACCGCCGCAAACGCGGCAACACCGAGCGGGCGCGGATCGTCGAGCGCGGTCACCTCCCAGCCCCGGGCACGCAACACGTCGACCGCACCGCGCAACGAGGGATGTTCGATCCGCGTGGTGGCGATCACGCGGGGTCGACCGCGAGCCTCCGCGAGCCGGGCCAGCGCGAGCACCCCCAGCTGGTTCGCTTCGGTCCCGCCACTCGTGAAGATGACCTGGTCGCTCGGGCAACCGGCGAGCCTGGCGACCTGGACCCGCGCCACGGCGATCCGTGACCGCATCCGCCGCCCTTCCTCGTGGATCGATGAGGGGTTACCGAGCCCATTCATGGCTTCGGTCATGGCGGTATGGGCAGCCGGTGCTAACGGGCTGGTCGCGTTGTAGTCGAGGTAGATCCGCCGCTGCGTTGACATTGAAGTGCCGGAGCCGACATATGATTGCACGAACGTGGCCGACGACGCGGGGGCGCTCCTGGTTCGATCGGGGCTGGTTACTTCCAGCGCCCTGGAGGGCGCCCGTGCGCGCACTGTCCAGGTCGGTGGCACGATCGGCGAGCAGCTGGTCGCGGATGGCATCGTCAGCGACGTGCTGCTCACCGATTTCTACAAGTCGCGGTTGCTCGTCCCGCAGGTCAACCCGAACCTGCTAGCGCGCCTGTCCGCGAAGGTCGTCGCGGTGATTCCGAGCGAGATGGCGATCGAGCTCCGGGTGATTCCGGTCTCGCTCGATCCCGAGAACAACCTGACCGTCGCGATGAGTGATCCATCGGATCGTCACGCCGTCGACGAGATCGCATTCTTCACCGGCGCGTATGTCGTGCGCGCGGTCGCGACCCAGATGCAGATCGCGTGGTGTCTCGCGCACTACTACGGGCACATCACCACGCTCGGTCAGCGGCTGCTGACCCCCGAGGCCGCGGCGACGCCCGTCTCGACGCCGCCCCGCCAGCGCGGCATCACCGGTGAGGTGGAGGCGATGCGCCATCGCGGCCTCGTGCCTGGCGAGACGGTGGTCCCGGCGACTCCAGACGCCAGCAACGGCGAAATCAAGCAGCCGCGCCCGCGTAGTATTTCGGGGGAGATTCGCCAGCCGCGCGCGCAGTCGGTGCGCCCGCCGATGCCCGATGACTCGGGGCCGGTGATCACGATGGAGCCCGACGACACCGCGGGCGAGAGCGGTCCGGAGATCGCCGCATCGCCTGCGCTCGCCCCGACCCGCCCGCCACCCGAGGACGATACCGACCGTGCCGCGCTACCCGCGCCCAAGCGCAAGCGACCCGCCGAGCCCGATCCACCGGAGCTCGCCGCCCGTGCGGGCGAGGTCTCTCTCAAGAGCGGTGCGGACCGCGAGATCGGTTCGGGGCCGAGCATCGTGATCGATGACGGCCTGTCGCTCGACCGTGGTCACCAAATGCGACCAGACGCGAGAGAAGAGCAGCGCGAGTTGAGCGGCGAGTTCAACATCGCCGTCTTGCGCGACGTGTCCGGCGAGATCCGGATCACACCGCGCGATCCGGCGACGAGCCGCGCCGACATCGCGGTGTCGCAGAGCGACGACGACAGCGCCCCGGTGATGATCCACGAGTCGCTGCGGCCCGCGCGCATCGAGGACGAGCCTTCCGCACCGATCCTGCTCGATCGCAAACGGCCGAGTGATCCGCCACCGATCGCGGAGAAGAACAACGCCGACAACGACGACAGCGGTGACAACGACGACAACGACGACAGCGACGGCGAGATCGTCGAGCTCGCGGCAAAAAAGACGATATCGATAGCGATCGTCGCGCAACCGCGCATCGCTGCGGAACCGGATGCGCCGGCGAAGCGACCCGAGCGACGTCCCGAGCGACGCACCGAGGTCGGGCTCGCGGTCGCAGGTGTTCCGGCGCGCGCGCATCGCGACACCGTCGAAGGCATCCCCGCGCAGCTCGAGGACGATCCGACCGGCGAGCATCGGCTCGCAGCCGCGATCGAGCGAGCGATCGATGGTGACCCGACGCGCGTCGACACGTTGATCGCGCCGGCCGACGATGACGCGAGCTCCGACGAGATCGCCGCGCCGCCCGCGCCAGTTCACGATCAAGACACCAGCCCGATCGCGTCACCACCGACCAAGCTTGGCGCGACGCCGGTGCCACCGCCAAGTGGGCGCGTCGAGCTCTCGAATGTCCAGCGCGCGCCGTTATCACACGAAGAAGAAGACGACGAGGCAGAGCCCGGCGACGTACGCGGCGGCAAGCCGACGATCGTGATGCAGACCTTGCAGATCCATGACGACGATGACGACCACAATGACGATGACGACGATGACGACGATGACGACGAGACCTGGGGCGCACCCGGCACTACGATCCCGCCACCGTTCCTCGGCGCGATTCCAGGCATCGTCGAGCAGCGCTTCGGCATCATCCCGATCGCCGATGTCGATTCCGCGCCGCTGATGGTCGCGCCGCCCTCGCCGCCCGAGCATCGCGCGCACACGAACACCGAGGCCGGCATCGCGCGCGCGCTCGAGCAGGCGACAATCCGCGTGCTCGACCTCATTCGCGACCTCGGCACCGCCGTGGATCGCGACGAGGTGGTCGCGGTGATGATCGCCCACCTCGCCGAGACTCATCGCCGCGCCGGGTTCTTCGCGGTGCGCAGCAACGAGGTGTCACTGTTCTCGATCACTCCGAACGTCGTGCCTCTGCCGACCGCGACCGTGCGTCTCGATCGGCCGTCGACGCTCGCCGATATCGTCGGCACGCGGCTGCCATATCGCGGACCGATGCACGACGAGACCAGCCGGATGTTCTTGCAAGCGATCCTCGGCGTCTGTCCACCGGAGATCCTGCTGGTCCCGATCACGGTGCGCGAGCGCGTCGTCGGCGTGATCTTCGGCGAGCACCGCATGCGCCACACGTTCGACGACCAGCTCGCGCTCGCGAGCCGCGCGGCCGGCGATGCGCTCGAGCGCATCCTCAAAGCGAAGCGCGGCTAACTCCCGCGCAGCAGCTTTTCGTACTGGCGTCCTCGTCGCTCGGCACTGTCCTTGAGCGCGGCCCACAGCTCCGGATGCGCGCCCGCGAGCTCGAACAGCACGTGCGGAGGTAGTGACAGCACTTCGCTATCTGTCACCGCGACGATGTTCGCTGGCGCTGGCATACGGGCGAGCAAGGCTGCTTCGCCGATGAACTGGCCGCTCTCGATCGTATCGAGTGGCACGTACGAACCTGGGGTCCCGCCACTTGGACGATCTTGACGGACCTCGAGCTGACCACGGACAACGAGGATCAGGGGATGGCCGATCTCGCCCATCCTAATCACCGTGGTGCCGGCGGTGACGGTGCGCGCGATACAGCGCGCGAGAGTAGCGTCGCGGCGCGGTGTGGGTAGCGACTCGAAGAACGCATGCGCGGTCGGCGCGGTCGGCGCGGTCGGCAGCATCGCCTGCGGCGCACTCGACGGCGGCAGCCGCGGCTGCGTGGCGCTGGGGGATGCCAGCGGCCCGGGCACCGCTGTCGCCGGGGTTTCTGCAGGCTGCTCGGCAGTCCGCGTCGCGGGCGTCGGCGCGAGTCCGGGCGGGTCCGATGACGGCCCGTGCTCGGCCATCTGGCGGGCAATGAACAGGCCTCCTCCCACGACCCCGGCCCCCAGGACGAGCAGCCACCGGGCGCGCCGCGCCGGGCCAGCCGTCCGCTCCGTCACAAGCCCTCTGCCAATGCCGACCTCACGGCTGCCACCTGCCGCCGCGACACCGCCAGCCACTCGTCCAGCGGCGCCACGCGCACGGCCCAGCCTTCTCCGCCACCGTCCTCATCGTCGGCGCCGCGCAGCTCCAGCGCGCGGATCGCGCGGCGGGCCACCAGCGCATTGCGGTGGATGCGCAGGAAGTCGCCGCCGAGTTCGGCCAGCCGCTGTTCGAGTTCGGCCAGCGACCCGTCCAGCACATGGCTGTGCGCGGCGGTACGCAGGGTCACGTACTTCTGCTCGGCCTTCAGCAGCAGCACCTCGGCCAGCGGCAGCCGCAGCAGCCGGCCGCGGTCGGTGATGACGAGCACCGGCCCCTCGGGCGGCGGCGCCTCGGCCGTACCGCTGCGCGGGCGCAGGCGCTGCAAGGCCGCTTCGAGCCGCTCTCGCCGCACGGGCTTGGTCAGGTAGTCCACGGCTTCCAGCTCGAAGGCCTTCAGCGCGTGGTCGGCATGCGCCGTCACGAAGATCACGGCCGGCGGCTGCGGCAGGCCCTTCAGCAGCGCGGCCAGCCGCAGGCCGTCGCGGCCGGGCATGCGGATGTCCAGCAGCACCGCGTCGGCCGGCGTGTGCTGCAGCAGCGCCAGCGCCTCGTCGGCATCGGCAGCTTCGCCGACGACCTCGGCGCCGAGCTGCGGCAGCGACTCGATCAGGCCGCGCAGGCGCAGGCGGGCCAGCGCTTCGTCGTCGACCAGCAGCAGGCGCAGGCTCATCGCGGAGTCAGGGCAGCGTCAGGGCAGCGGCAGGCTGATGCGGGCGTGGAAGGTGTCGGCGCCACCGCCGGCACCCGGCTCGCGCCACACGTCGCACTGCGCGGCCACGTCGTGCAGCAGGCGCAGGCGTTCACGCACGTTGTGCAGCGCCATGCCGTGGCCGGGGCTGCCGGGCTCGTCGCCCACCGTGTTGCTGACCTCGACGACGGCCTGCCCGCGCTGCACGCTGGCACGCACGCGCACGAAGCCGCCGCGCGGCGCGGGTTCGATGCCGTGGCGCACGGCGTTCTCGACCAGCGGTTGCAGCACCAGCGGCGGCAGGCGCGCGCCGTGCACGCGCGGGTCGATCTGCCATTCCACGCGCAGCCGCGGGCCGAAGCGCACTTCCTCGATCGCCAGGTAGCGACGCGCCAGCTCGATCTCGTCGTGCAGGCTGACGGAGCTGCCGGCCTCGGCCAGCGCGACGCGGAACAGCTCGGCCAGGTCTTCGAGCACGGCCTCGGCGCGTTCGGGGTCCACCCGCACCAGCGCCAGCGCGGTGTTCAGCGCGTTGAACAGGAAGTGCGGGCGGATGCGGCTTTGCAGCTCGGCCAGGCGCGCGCTGGCATTCGCCGGGTGCCAGATGCGGGCGCGCAGGTCCAGCCAGGCCCACAGCAGGGCCGCGAAGCCGGTGCCGGCCAGCAGCGTCGCCGCCAGCTGCGGCCAGGCACTGTCACCGGCCAGGCCGGCCCAGGCCAGCGGCGCCCACGCGGCCAGCGCCGCGGCGGCGCCCAGGCCCAGCACCACCCCGCTGCGCGCCGCGTTGCCCAGGCCGGCCAGCGGCTGACGCAGGGCGCACACGGCCACCAGCCAGACCAGGGTGCCGGCGACACCGCCGAAGGCCAGCACCGCCTGGCGTTGCAGCCACTGCGTGAGATCGACTGCGCCGGCCAGCGCCACCACCGTCAGCACCGCCTGCACCAGCAGCACCGCGCGCAGCGCCAGCGCCGGGTGGCAGACATCGAAGCTGGCCAGCGTGCGCGCCTGCAGGCCGGCGCGTTCTTCGTCCAGCGGGTCGAAGCGGGTGACCAGCGCACTGCTCGGCGGGCCTTCGCCCGGCCGCGTCGGCTCGGGCCACAGGCTGGTTGGGCGCGTGGCGGTGGCGGCGAAGTCGGGGCTGTCGCGTGCGTCGGGCGCCGGGCGGCTCATGCAGCAGGTGGTGGCAGGGGTGGGTCGGATAATACGGAGTCCCCTTGGCCCTTCACGGCCCCGCCCGGCCGCCCCGCATGTCCGACGACCGCTCCCACGATCCCCTGGCCAACAAGCAGAAGGCCTGGTCGGCCCTGTTCAGCGAACCGATGAGCGAGCTGGTGCAGCGCTACACCGCCAGCGTCGGCTTCGACCAGCGGCTGTGGCGGGCAGACATCGACGGCAGCCTGGCGCATGCCGAGATGCTGGCCGCGCAGCAGATCATCGGTGCGCAGGACCTGGCCGACATCCGGCGCGGCATGGCGCAGATCGTGGACGAGATCGAGGCCGGCCGCTTCGAATGGAAGCTGGCGCTGGAAGACGTGCACCTGAACATCGAGGCGCGGCTGACGGCGCTCGTGGGGGATGCCGGCAAGCGTCTGCACACCGGCCGCAGCCGCAACGACCAGGTGGCCACCGACGTGCGGCTGTGGCTGCGCGGCGAGATCGACAAGCTCGCTGCCCTGCTGGCCGCCATGCAGCACGCGCTGGTGGAGTTGGCGGCCCAGCACGCCGACACCGTGATGCCCGGCTACACGCACATGCAGGTGGCGCAGCCGGTGAGCTTTGCGCACCATCTGCTGGCCTACGTGGAGATGTTCGCGCGCGACGCCGAACGTCTTGCGGATGTGCGCAAGCGCACCAACCGCCTGCCGCTGGGCGCCGCCGCGCTGGCCGGCACCAGCTACCCGCTGGACCGCGAGCGCGTGGCCAGGACGCTCGGCTTCGACGGCATCTGCCAGAACAGCCTGGACGCCGTCAGCGACCGCGACTTCGCGCTCGAGTTCAGCGGCTTCGCGGCGATCACGATGGTCCACGTGTCGCGCCTGGCGGAAGAGATCGTGTTGTGGATGAGCCAGAACTTCGGTTTCATCGACCTGGCCGACCGCTACTGCACCGGCTCGTCGATCATGCCGCAGAAGCGCAACCCCGACGTGGCCGAACTGGCGCGCGGCAAGAGCGGCCGCGTGGTCGGCCACCTGATGGGCCTGCTGACGCTGATGAAGGGCCAGCCGCTGACCTACAACAAGGACAACCAGGAAGACAAGGAGCCGCTGTTCGACACCGTCGACACGCTGGCCGACACGCTGCGCATCATGGCCGAGATGGTCGGCGGCATCACGGTGAAGAAGGACGCGATGGAGCGTGCGGCGCTGAAGGGCTACGCCACCGCCACCGACCTGGCCGACTACCTGGTGAAGAAGGGCCTGCCCTTCCGCGATGCGCACGAGACGGTGGCGCATGCGGTGAAGGTGGCGATCCAGCAGGGCGTCGATCTGAGCGCGTTGCCGCTGGCCACCTTGCAGGGCTTCAACGCGGCGATCGGCGACGACGTGTTCGAGGTGCTGAGCCTGCGCGGATCACTGGCCGCGCGCAACGTCGCCGGCGGCACCGCGCCATCGCAGGTGCTGGCGCAGGTGGCTCGCCACCGCGCGCGACTGGGCGCTTGAGCCTTTAGCGCGCCAGACGCCGGCGGAGCACCAGCCCGGCCACGCCTGCCAGCAAGAGCACCCCGGTGGCCGGCTCTGGCACCGCGCCGACGCTGAATTCGATGTTGTCGATGCCGACGTTGTAGGCGCTGTTGCTCCACTCGATCCACAGGCCGCCGACCGCACCGACGCTGGGCGTGAAGTGCGTCGCCGGCCCGTTGCCTTGACCCACCGGGCCACTGTAGGTGTAAAGCGCCGGGCCGCCGCCCAGCGCGTAGACGTTGAGCGTCGTGTTCAGAGTGCTGAAGGCGTACGCGCCGAGATCGAAGGCGGACAGGAACACGGGGTCGGCTGGCGACACCGCCTTCAGTTCGATACGGGCGTGCGAACTGGAGTCACCGCCCGAGGCCCACAACACGCCGTAGAGCGAGTTGTAGGCGTTGTCCCACCAGTGCAGCGACTCGGCGGGATTGTTGATGTTGGTGTAGCTCACGTCGACGACGCCAGCCACATCGCCGTAGGTCTGCGCGACGTAAACGGAAGTGGAGCACACCGACGCGGCGCCGTTGCCACCGGTATCGGACGTACAGATCGTCGGCGGGGTCGGGCCCGCGCCGAAGTCCAGCGTCAGCGCCTGCGCGGATGTGGCGACAGCCAGCATGGCCGCGACGAGGATGGTGGGGTGTTGCATGGCGACTCCCTGGACTCGCACGAGGATCTGGAGTGTGCGGAGTCCCACCCGCCGTTGTCCACCCCGCACCTCGGGCATGGGAAGTGCCAAGGCGGCGTCTACGGCTCCAGCGGCTGACCCTTGTCGAACACGATGCGCCACTGCCCTGGCGCTTCCTGCCGCCAGATGGAGTTGAAGCGCGAGAACTGCTTGCCGCTGGGGTCGCGCACCGGGCCGGTCGACAAGGCCAGCGTGCCGTCGGCCAGCACCTGCACCTGGTCAGGTTCCCACGAGAACGGCGCTGCCGGGCCTTCGAGGAAGGGCTTCCACGCAGCGGCGACCGACGCCTTGCCGCGGTGCACCTGGCCCCGGCTGCCGAAGAAGATGGCCTGCTCGGACAGGAAGGACGTGAAGGCCGCGTGGTCGCGGTCGGCCATGCTGCGCGCAAACGCGCGTTCGGCATCGGCCACCGGGCGGGCTCTCGCGTCGTCCTGGGCGACGGCCGCGCCCATCAGCAACCAACCCAGGCAGCCCAGCGCGACACGCCGGTCAACCAGGGTGCGGCGCGGGCTGCGGCCGGGCCCGCTCCTCGTCACCCAGCCAGCCCAGCAGGATCAGCGCCGCGGCGCTGCCGACCGGAAACAGCAGCGCCGACAGCGCGACCCAGCCCGCCACGGAACGCTGCATGCGCGACGCGGCGATGCCCAGGAACACCCAGTGCAGCACGACCGCCACGGCCAGGGCCACGCCGGTGCCCACGGTGCGCAGCACCGAGACCAGCGTGCGCTCGGCCAGCGGTGGCAGGAACATCGCGATGCAGACCACCGCCACAGCCAGCGCGATGGTGGCGGCGGTGAGCGCGCGCTGGGCGGGGGCTTCAGGCATGG
>JAYVLQ010000123.1:0-5723 GCA_043759355.1 Kofleriaceae bacterium | reverse complement strand
ATCACCGGCGCCGCCCGCACCACCGGCGCTGCCCGCGCCACCGGCGCTGCCCGCACCACCGGCGCTGCCCGCACCACCAGCGCCGCCTGTGCCACCAGCGCCGCCACTGTTCTGTGCGGCGACTTGATCTTTCGGCGCAGCAGCGCCCGCAGCGCCGAGGTTGCCGGAACCCGAGCCCGAGACTTGCGCGGCCGGCGAGTTGACGACGTTGGTTTGAACTTGCATGCCGCTGATCACGATCTCGGCCGCGGCTTTGATCCCGAACGACGACGTCGCGTGCGTGAGAACGTCTTTCCCCTTCGCCGTGATGCCTTCGCTCGTGCCGATTTTCAGCGCGTTCGAGTGCATGATTACGTTGGCTTTTGCCTTGACCTCGATGTCACCCGTCTTCGAGATGATCGAGACGACCTTCTTGACCGAATCCAGGATGATCTGGTTCTGCTTCGAGTCGACAATCGTGACCTTTTCGGAGCCGTCTTTATCGTCAAAAATGATCCGGTGTCCCGAGCGAGACTTGATCATCTTCGTGTTGTTCTTGCCAGACTCGTGCTTCTCCGGCGGCGGCTGCGTGTTGGAGTGCAACGAGCCGATGACGATCGGGCGATGCAGATCGCCGTGCTCGAACACTACGAGTAATTGGTCGTTGATCTCGGGCAGGTGATAGGTGCCGCGGCCTTTGCCGCCCATCGGCACCGCGATCCGCGCCCAGAACGTCTTCTCGTCCTCCGAGAGGTGCGGGATCGTGATCTTGATGTGGTAGCCGGAGTTATCCGGTGGCGAATCCTTGTTCTCCATCACGATCGCTAGCCAGACGCCGCGGTACTTCGTGGCTCGTGACGCCACCTGGTTCGGTCGGTCGATAGAGAGAAAGCTCATGGTGCATTCAAGCGATCTTGATCGTGGGCGCGTCGAAGTTTGCGGGCTGGCCGGAGGTCAGCTTCGCGGTGGCACTGCCATTGATGTCGATCGTCTGGGACGCCTTGACCTCGATCGTGGTCTTCGCGTTGATCTTGATCGCCTTCTCCGCGGTGACCGAGAACTTCCCCTGCTTGCAGGTGATCTCCATCGCGCCCTCCATGGTCGAGAACGAGACGCCGGTGTCACCTGACATCGGTGGCTTGAACACCGCGCACTTGTTCGGTCCTGCACCCGCGGTCGCGAAGTTGCCGATGCCGATCACGTTCTTCGCGGTCTTGTCGGCGATGACGACCTTGGTCTTGTCGCTGTCGTCGAGGATCATCCGATGGCCCGCGCGGCTGCGATAGCCACGGAAGTTATTCTTGCCGTCTTCATTGGGCTCTGGCGAGGTGTCCTTGTTGCTCCACACCCCGCCGAGGATGACGGGCTGGCTCGAATCGCCAGCGACGAACATCACGACGACCGCATCATCGACATCGGGGAGCGTGAGCCACCCGAACTTGTTGCCCTCCATCGGGGTCAACAGCTGCGCCCAGTGTGTCTGATCGGTGTCGCCCTGATCGAGCCACGGCAACTTCACCTTGACCCGGTTGAGGCCGTCCGGATCTTTGTTCTGCACGACGACGCCGTAGTGCAGGCCATACGACGTGTTATCGAGCGAATCCTGTCGGGGTCCGCCAGCGCGCACTACTGGCCTCCCAGGGCATCTCGCGCGACGCGCAGGTGAGTGACGTAGCCACCGCTCCGGTTCTTACCGCCACCGCTATACCGATGGGTCAAGCCCATGATGTAGTACTTGCCGTTGAAGGTATCGGCTGAGTCTTTCGGGTTGATCGTCAGCTTGATCGTGGTGCCAAGCTCGAACTTCGGATCGCCGACTGCTTCCGCTTCACCGGTGACGAAGTTCAGTGATTTATCGGTGAACTTCGCTTTCGCGAGCGCGTCGGCTTCTTCTTTGCTCCAGATCGGATGATCCACGGTGAACGTGTCTTCCGTGCCGTGATCGCCCGAGGCGGTGACCGCGTGGTTCGAGCCGAGTGGTGAGCTGGTGCTCTGGTATTCGCCCGTGATCAGTTCCTTGGTCTCGGGGTTCCAACCTTTGACCGTGACCTTCTTGTTGATCGGTGCGGACGATACGCGCGGGCTGAACGATCGCAGCTGCTGCCCATCCCCGACGGACTGGCTGATCTTGAGCTCGATCCCTGAATCGTTGGCGAGATCGGGCTGCTTGACGTTGAGCTTCGTATCGACGCACCAGACGTGACAGCCCATGCGCGCGGCACGCGTGAGCAAGAACTCCATGCTCGTCTGATTGTGCTGATAGACGTGCTTGTACGTGATCGATTTCTCGTGCTTCCACTCGAGCGTCAGACCGGCGTCCTGGACGACCTGCGTGAGTATTTGCTGATCCGTCTTGTCCGCGAACGTGAGCGACTTCTTCTTGCGAGTCAGCCGGTGCATCTTGTTCATCGCGCGGATCATGACGCGCGCGACCTGTCCGCCGGTGTACGACGGCTCGAGCCCCACGACCTCGCCCTTGAAGATCGTGGTCTTGTCTTCACTGATCTTGAGCTCGACGCTGCTCCCGACCTTCACGTTGTTCGTGTAGCTATGGTCGGAGTTGTAGACAACGATCATCGCCATGTCGGGTTGGTAGATGTCTCGCTCGACCGAGAATGACACCACGTGATCCTCGGGCACCTGGGTGCCGTCGAGGTTGAGCTGGATCGATACGGCACCCGCCTTTCCGACGCTCATCCGGTCTTGCCTCCGCTCGAACCACTCGCACCGCCGCTATCTTTCGAGGGAGCCATCCACAGACGTTCGGCTTCTTTGAGCTTCAACGTGACCGTGGCGCGGAGCGGGACGCCAAGGTCCGAGAACATCGTGTACTTCGTCGAGATCTGCTCGATCACGCACAGGAACTTGTTGTCGCCGCCACCCATCACGGTGCCCCACACGACGACGCAGTGGTGCGGCCGGCGCATCTCGTCTTTGGTCGAGCTTTCGTCACGCACGGAGGCGAGGGTCTCGAGCGTCGCGACCTTGCTATGGATGCTCGACTGCTCTTCGTAGCCATCGAAGAGCAGATCGACGCTCATCGTGCGGCCTTCGGCGCCCGTGAACTCGAGCTGGAGCCCGTTCGCGTTTGCCTTGTTGTGCTTCTGCCAAGGGACCGCTTTGTCGACTTGGAGCTCCTTGGGGTTGTACTGAGCCTCGACGTGGATCGTGGGTTCGTCGTAACTGCCAATCGAGATTTTTGCGCCGGGCGGAATGAAGGTCATAGATAAGGCTCCCCGTTACGTGCACGTGCGCCATCCATGAGCACCAGGATGTGCCGGTAAACATCGTTTGCCACTTGCTCGATATCGATCTGTTGCGCCGAGGTCTGAAGTGCGGCTTGCGAGCTCGGATTCGCGTTCGGCGGCGCGGCGCTCGGCATGCCGCGCTCCGATGCCGCGATGTGCGTGCTGGGAGCGGACTGCACGAGCGTGAGCTCCGCGAGCGAGATGTCGCCACCGAGGTTCGAGCTCTGGTTCTCGAACATCTTCCGCGCAGCGGTCTCGAACCAGGTCGGCACTTCGACCTCGCCGCCGCCGAAGCGGCCCGTCGAACGCGCCCCGCCCACGCTGCCGGTGCGCACGTAATCGGGGGCCGCGGTCGGCGCACGCAACACCGCGCCGTGCTCTCGCGAGCTGGATGAAGACGTCGCCGAAGAAGAGGACGAAGACGACGGCGACGCTCGATACCCCGACGACGCGACGTACGAACCGAGCGCTTCACCCGCGCGTGACGACAGCGACGACAAGCCTGGCCGCGACTCGGTGCCGTAGAGCCGCTCGGCGACGAGCTCGAGCTGGCGGCGCTGGGTCTCGCGAACGGCTTGCGTACCGGTCGACTGCATGGCGCCGGGCTCCTCGGAGCCATCGCCCGAGGACGAGCCATCGAAGCCACCGAAGCCGGTAGCAGCGCTCGGCGACACGAGCGGCAACACCGACCACGCGATCTGCGCGCGCTCGGCAGCGGTGATCGATTCGTCGCCGCGACCCGCGAGGGCGAGCGCGCGCGCTGCCCGCGCGGCGGGCGACCACGATCGGGCGATTGCGCTGTGACCGAGTGCGGTGTACATCGCTTCGAACTTCGCACGCCGCGAGGTCGCGACCTGCGAGGTCGCGGCGACCATCACGTCGGACTCGCTCGGCTCCGCGCCCGACGTGCCTGACGTGCCTGACGCCATCATCTCTGGCGCGCCCCTGCTACTCGCGATGTTCGGGGTGTTCGCTGTCGAGGCCCCCACGAGGGAGGGCATGCTCGGCGCGCTCGCGCCGAGGCCGACAGCAGGGTTCGAATCGGCGGTCTCTGCGTCCGCAAAGCCGGTGCGCCCGAAACCGATACCGAGCGCGGCGTACGTGCCGAGTGCAGCAACACTCTGGGCTGCGAGCAGCTCGAGCGCCGCGACGGGCATGCCTTGATCTCCATCCGGCGCGGCTGCCGTGAGGCCGAGCGCCGCGATGGTCGCCGACGGCCACATGAAGGCGCCACGAGGCGTACGGCGATCGACGCCGAACGTGGCCGTCGATGCGGGCATCCGAAACGGGGCGCTGCTCGCAGGCAGCGCGCTCGCCGAGGCAGTGGTGGGGTAAGCGGTGACCGCCGAGACCGCAAGCGGAACACCAATCGACGACGACGACGACGCAGACGCAGACGCAGACGCAGACGCAGACGCAGACGACGACGTGAACGACGACGCTTGTGCCGCAGCATCGCGGCGCTCCGCTTCGATCGCGAGCGCCTGTACGAACGTGCGATTCACAGTGCTCGCCATCGCCGCGAGCTGCCCCGGACCCGCGATCGCGAGGCGCATCGCCTGCGCTGCCTCCGCCGGACCGAGCCCGTAAACGCGTGCCGCGAGTACGAGCTCCGGCGTCACGAAATCGAACGACAGATCCGCGGCCGAGCGCTCTTGTGCGACCGACCACGCCTGGGCGCGATCCGCGATCATTCCGGGTGCGGCGAACGTGGGAACCCGCTGCGCGTCACCACCACCGGCGGCGGCGTAGAACCCGGATTGCGACATCGCAGCGTCACCCGCCATCGGCAGGCTCATCGAGTCGACCATCGCGTGGCTCAGCTGGGCGCCACCACCAAAGATCGCCGACGAGCTCCGCGCCATCTCGGGCGACAGCATCATCATCATGATCGGGGTGCTCGGGATGCTCGGGATGCTCGTCGGTGCATCGAGGCGGAGCTCGTGGGTCGCCGGAGCCTGTGCCATCGCGGGTGAGGTCGCTTGCGGCGTGACGATCGACTCGACGTTCCACGACAGCAGCGCCGAGCGCATCGTCGTGAACGACTCGATCGCTTGCTGGGTGACCTGGCCGGTCGCGGCCGTGGGTGCTTCGAACGACGCCTCACTCTGGGCCGCGACCGGCTCGACCGGCGCGACAAACTCGGGCGACCACTCGATCGCCTCGCGATTCTCGAACGCGATCGGCGCGAACGGCGTCGCCGCGGCCACCTGCGCGAAGCCAGGCAATTGGCCGATCGCGGCACCGACGACCGTCTCGCGCGCCGCCGGAGCGAGCATGCCCGCGAGGTAGGCGGCGGAGAGCTGCTCGCCGAACAGCGCGCGCACGTCGAACGTGGGCGCGGCGGCGATCGGGAACACGTGACGGAACGCGGCCGCGAACGGCGACGATGCGAGCTGCGCCGACAGCCCGGCATTCGGCGCGACCGGCACGGTGCGCGCGACAGCGTCGGCGAGCGAGTCGCGGTCCGCGGTGACGAGCCCGACAGGTTGCGAC
>JAYVLQ010000122.1:0-4364 GCA_043759355.1 Kofleriaceae bacterium | reverse complement strand
CGTCGACCGCATTGACGTTGCGACTCCCCGCGCCCGAGGCGTAGCTGACCTCCTGTGCGAGCGCCAGACACACCCGCACGGGTTCGCCACACTCGAGCGCGGCGCGCAGCAACTCGGCCTGGAGCGTGCGCCCGAGTGCCGGATCAGCGAACGCGAGTCCGCTGACGATCGAGTACAGAACATCGATGCGGAGCAGGTCCGCCGGCGTGCACTGCTCCGGGGTTTGCTCGGCAAAATCGAGCCCGCGCAAGCGCTGCGTGAACCACTGCGCGGCGAGCCGGGTCTTCGAGCTGAACCTCGCGAGCGGGCTACGCACACCGATGTGCGCGAGAAGTTGCGCGGCGACCGGCACGGCTTCGTCGAGCCGGCCGCGACGCAGGAGCGCTTCGATGTGCAAGCGCTGCAGATCAATCGCCTCGGAATCGTCGAGCAATTGTGCCGCGTGCGCGTATACGGCGGCCGCTTCGTCGAGCAGGCCGGCGCACACGAGTGCGTTCGCCTTCTTGCGCAACAGGTCGCGCTGCCCGGCCGCGTCCCACGGCCCGTACGCGAGCGCGATCTCGTAGAGCTCGGCCGCGCGACGAAACGCGAGGGCTTCCTCGGCGCGCTGCCCCGCATGGACCGCGTGGTGGGCGGCGTTCGCGGGATGCCCGGCGGCGAGCCAGTGCTCGACGACCGCTTGCGAGTCGAGCTCGGTCTCGCCTTGAAGCTCCTGGAACGCATGCGCGATCGCCTCGTGCCAGCCGGCCTTCGCTTCGTGATCGAGGCTGGCCAGCACGGCCTGGCGAACGTGATCATGCGCCGGTTGCAGGATCATCTGACCATCGACGCGACGCAGCGTCGCGAGCCGCTCGGCCGCGAGCTCGGCGGCTTCATCGTGGCCGCCGACGATACCAGCGGCATGCGCGGCGATCGCGATCGAGAGCGGCCGCGCGGCAATACTGGATACCGCGAGCATCGCCTGTGCTTCCGGAGAGACCCGGCTCACGCGCGCGCGAACGAGCTCGTCGATCGAGGGAGGTGCCGTGCTCGCCACGCCGGGCACGAGGCTTGGCGACGCCGCCATCTCGGTCAGCACGAGTGGATGGCCCGCGCCTGCCTTGACCAGCGCGTCGGTGCGCGCCGCGTGCCCCCCGACCTTCTCGACGAGCGCGATCGCATCGGCCTGGCAGAGGCCCGCGACCTCGAGCTCGCGAACGTCGCCGCGCCGCGGAGTCGGCGCCTTGAGCTTCGCGATCACGCCGCGGTAATCCTCGGGGCGATGCGCGACGAGCACGAGCATCGCCGGATCGGGCGAGTGCACGAGCTCGGTAAAGAACGTCAGCGAATCGCTATCGCCCCAGTGCGCATCATCGACGAAGATCACGAGCGGGCGCTGGCGTGCAAGCCGCACGAGTAAGCTACGCAGCGCGTGAAAGCCGCGACGCCGGAGCTCGCCCGGATCCGTCGGCGTCGCTTGGTGCTCGGCGAGCTCGGTCAGCTTCTTGATCCGGCGCATCACCGGAAAGAGCCGGATCAGTGCGGCGAGATCCTTCGGTACGAGCGTGTCGACCACGGCCGGAGGCAGCGCGACGATCACGCCGGTCAGCATGTCGACGATGCCATCGAGCATCTTGAACGGCACTTGCTCGCGCTCGAAGCAGCGGCCCTCGAGGACGAATACCTGCTCGCCTACGCGGTTGAGAAGCGCGCGAATCAGCATCGATTTGCCGATGCCCGATTTGCCACACACCAGCACGGTCACGCCATGGGTACGACTGTCGAGGAACGCGCGCTGCAGCACCGCGAGCTCCTCTTCGCGGCCGACAAACGTGTGCAGCTGCGAGCTGTGCTGGATATCGCGCGTGCGTTGCGAAGGCGTCGCGCCGAGCTGATCGAGGATCGCGATGCCATCGGGCCGGGCCGCGGCCGCGGGCGCGAGCAGCTGCATGCACAGCGCGCCGAGATCCGCGGGCACACGCGGAGTCAGCGACGCCGGCTCGGCCGGCAGATCGGTCTGCTTGCGCGTCATCACATCCTCGGGCTCGCCCTCGAAAGGCCGACGACCGGTGAGCGCTTCGTAGAGCATCGCGCCAACCCCGTACCAATCGCTCGCCTCGGTCAACGTGCGATCGGAGGCCTGCTCGGGCGACATGTACAGCGGCGTGCCGACCGCGAGCTTGTCGGGGTTGTTCTCGGCCACACTCGCGACGAGCCCGAAATCGAGAAGTGCCAGCCTCCCCTGCTTCGTGACGAGCACATTCGAGGGCTTGAGATCGCGATGCAGCTTACCCGCGCGATGCAGCGCGAGCAGTGCATCGACGAGCTGGATCAGCGAGGCGCGCAACCGGACGTCGCTCGGCGGCGAGCTCTGGATGTCGGCGCGCGTTCGCGTCGGGCCATCGTGGCCGGTGCGTGGCGGCCGCACCCAATCGATGAACGAGACGCCCTCGACGAGCTCCATCGTGAAGTACCAGTTGCCGTCGGCGGCGTGAAGCTCGTGCAGTGCGATCAGGTTCGGATGGACGATATCTGCGAGTGCACGGAACTCGCGCTTGAACCGAAACAAATCGCGCCCGGAGGCCGTCCGCAACAACTTGAGCGCGACCTCGCGCTGCATCACCTGATCGTAGACGCGGTACACCGTGCCCGCACCGCCAGCTCCGAGCGTGCCACGCACCTCGAAGCGATCGGATCCCAGTGCTGGCGGCGTCACTCGCCGCTCATGAGTTGACGGAGCGCCCACGTGCGAGGGACCACGGCGCCGCGGCCGGTGCGCCGCTTGGGAACGGCGAGCACCAAGAGCAGCATGCGGGCGTCTGCGGCCTTGCGTGACGGGGGCGGGGTCGCGAGCCACGCTTCGAGCTTCGTCGTCGAGATCTTCGCGGCGCGCGCATCCGCGAGCAAGAGCGGCCAGGTGCGCTCGCGATAGAACCGTGCTGCCGCGAGCTCGATCAATCGCCGCAGGGTGGTCGCCGTGATCGCGCGGGCCTTCATCGCGAGCTCGAGGCCGTAGCGCAGATCGACGAGCGCGGTCGACACCGCGCGATAGCCCTGCGCCGCCGGTAAGTGGGCGACCGCGACTTCGTCATCGCGCACGAGCTCTCCCGTCGCATACGATTTGTAAATCGCACCAACCCCGATCATACCGAACCGAGCGAGCTCGGCCGCGCGCAACGCACCCATGCTCGCAGCGCCATAGACCGCGATGCCTCGTTCGAGCGCGAGCAGGATCTCTTTGTGCCAGACCGCGGCCATCCGTTCGAAATAGCCGTCGATCAGAGCGATCCGTGCCGGTGGCTGCGCTGCCTGCGCGAGCGCGAGGATGTCGCCCACCGCGGCGGGACCACGCACCTCAGCATCCGGCAACCGCACCTCGCTTGCCGGCAACGATGGACCTAGAAAGATGACCGTCTTCCGTTGCTTCGGCTTCGCGACCTTCATCCAAGCGCCTCGACGTCGGTGGCGCGGCCCGGCACGATCACCTTGACGACCGGCACGCCGAGCTCCGGGTGCGTTAGCTCGATCACGATGATCTGTTCACAGCCTGCGGCGACCGCGAGCTCGACCTGGAGCTCGAGCGCTTCGCCGAGGCTCCTCGGCGCGTAGCTCGGAAGATCGTCCAACATCACGGGCTCGTCGCATGGTTGCGCGAGCTGCGCCCACAGGTCGGTCAGGATCTCCGGATCGGTCGCGCGCTCGTAGTCGACCGCGAAGAAATCGTCGCGACCACCCGCGATGTACGTGAGGCGGGTCTGGACGGCCTCGGTGATCGCTCGCGCGATCGCGACCTCGGCCACGAGGTGCGAGCCGAACCCTTGATAGCAGCCGAGCGGGCGCCACTTCGGCTCGCGCGGATCTTCGACGATCGCGCAGCCGATCGTGCACAGCCCGATCTCGCTCGTGAGATCCCACACGAACACGCGCGAGCCCCGGCGCGTGATCCGAGACACGAGCTCGGTGCATGCCGGATCGGTGAGCGTGTCGAGCACGAGCCTGCGATCGCCACCGGCGCGGCGCCATGCAGCCTCGGCGTCGCGCTCGATCACCTCGGCGAGGCCGTGCACGATCGCTTCGACGAGCACGTTGCCCGACGCCAGCCCATTCGAGGACACGTCGAAGATCATCGGCGATTTCGGCAGATCGACCTGGGTCGTATCGAGCGTCACGGCTTGCGCCGGAACCAGGATCGGCTTCCCGGCGACCAGATCGAAGCCCTCGACCCAGTCCCACGTCGCATCGTGATCGAGCTTCTTCTTGGTCCGCGGAAGCGCCTCGATGGCGACGATGTCATGCTTCTTCGCGAGCTTGTTTGCCGAGCCACGGAGCTTCGGAATCGCGAGCTCCTCGGCCGTCCAGGTCTCGAGCGATTCCATCAGCGCGGA
>JAYVLQ010000121.1:0-97166 GCA_043759355.1 Kofleriaceae bacterium | reverse complement strand
GCGTTGATCGATGCGATCCAGCGCTACCTCGACCTCACGTTCGAGATCGTGCCGACCGATGAGGATCGCGCACCCCTCGCCGCGGCTCGGCGCGCGACTGGCATCGCGTTCGAGAACGCGGAGGTCTCGCTCGAGCGCATGCTCGCCGAGCCGAAGCCACTCCGGCGAGGCCATGCCGATGCCGCGGTGCTCCTCACGTACGGCCGCCGGCTCACCGCTGCACTCACGGCACTCACGACACCCACGACACCCACGACACCCACGGCACTCACGGCACCCACGGCACTCACGGCACTCACGGCACACGCCGAAGCGCGTGGCGACGAGCGCCCCATGATGCCAGAGCTGGTCAAGCAGGATGTCACCGCGGCCCTCGCGCAAGCGCGCGCGCACATCACGACTGGAGCGACGATCGAACGCTCCACGCTAGCACCGGTCAGCGTCCAGGCGCCGCTCGACAAGCTCGTCCATTACGCCGCGCTCGTGCGTCAGATCGCCTACGCGTGAGCGACTCACGCGAGGTGTGACGACACACCGTGCTCTCCAAGCACGCCGGGCCCGCGCAGGCTCGAGCTACGGCGCGGTGCGATGCTTGCAACACATCGGTGAATGACCGACACGCTCGACGTTCGCAAAGGATCTCCCAGCGTCGAGCTCACGCGCGACGAGTTCCGCGAGCGGTTTCGTGCGCGGTTCATGGATCCGATGTTCGAGGCCGTGACCACCGAGCTCGGTGCGATCGAAGATGTCGCGTGGGAATCGTATCGCGCACATCACAAGGCGCCGCGGACGCGTAAGGCTGGCAAGGAGTTCGCCGATCCGGCCTATGATCTTTCGCTCGATTGGCTCGCGACGCGCGATGCCATGGCTCAGGCCAAGCGGCTTCACGATGGCTCCGTCGAGCATCGAGTGTTGGTGATCGCGGGTGGCGCGCGCAACGAGCATACGTGCCCGGGCGAGCAGAGCAAGACCCAGCGGCTCGTGAGCGAAGCGTGCGACGAGCTGCGTGGGCGTGGTGCCCACGTCGATCTACTCGATCTATCCGAGCAGACCGCCGAGTACGGTCGTCGGATCCATCCTTGCAAGGGGTGCGTGTCGACCGCGATGCCGCTCTGCCACTGGCCGTGCTCGTGCTATCCGAACCACGGCCTCGGCCAGACCTCGGACTGGATGAGCGACATCTATCCCCGCTGGGTCGCCGCGCACGGCGTCGCGATCATCACGCCGACCTACTACTACCAGGCGCCCGCGACGCTCAAGCTCATGATCGACCGCATGGTGTGCAGCGATGGTGGCAATCCCGACCCGACGACCACGCACGGTAAAGACCCGGCGCAGGCCAAGGCGATCGAGCTCGCGGGCTGGGGTTTTCCCAAACACCTCTCCGGCCGCGCGTTCGCGGTGTTCACGCATGGCGATTCGGCAGGTGTCGAGAGCTTGCGGCGCAACCTGCACGACTGGCTCACCGATCTGGATCTCGAGTCCTCGGGGCCCAAGGGTAACCTCGATCGTTTCATCGGCTACCTCGAGCCGTATGCGACCTCGCACGAGGCGCTCGACAAGACGCCCGCGCTGGTCGCGGAAGTGCGCATGGCGATGGGCGCGCTCGTCGACAAGATCGGCCAGCTCCGCTCGGGCGTGCCGCCGATCGGTCGCGAGCTCGTCGAGCCGCGCCCGAAATAGCTACGGTTCTTGCCCCAGCGACCGGATCTGCGGTGCGACCTCGGCGAGCGCCTCGAGCCCTCTGGAGCTGAGGCGATTACCGGTGACATCGAGGCTCGATAGCTTCGGGAAATTTGCACGGCGACGCGCGAGATCGATCGCGTTCGTGTCGGTCATCTGGTTGTGCGAGAGGTCGAGCACGTCGAGCGTGCGTGCGATCGGGCTCGAGCCGAGCTCTATCACGAGCTCGCGGATGTAACGCGTGCGGACGAGCGCGAGCTGGCGCATCGCCGGCATGTCCTTGCGGCCGAGTAGATCGAACACGTCGTCGATCGAGGCATCACCGGTCGTATAACCGCTGCCGAAATCGAGGCGCAGCTGCTCGAGCTTCGGGAACGCCGCCTCGCGCAGCGCGCGTGCACTCGCCGCCGCCATCTGGCTATCGACGAGCTCGAGCCGCTCGAGCTCTGGTAGCTCGAAGCGCTGGCCACGATCCGTGAGGCTGAACGCGTGGCCCGAGAGCGAGAGCCGCCGCAGCTGCGGCACCGCAGCCCACAGTCCCGCGAGCTTCACGTTCGAGACTGCCCACAGCCGCAAGCCGCGCAAGCTCGTCGGCGGGCGAGCCGCGAGCAGATCGATAGCGTCCTGGATCCGATCGTTCTGGGCGAGCGTGAGATCGACGAGGAAGCGACCCGAGGCGTGCCGCATCACCTGATCGAGCGCGCGATCGAGCGGCTTTTGGCGATCGGCGTGGAGATACGCGCGATGGATCACGCCGAACCGCCACGTGAAGACATCAGGGTCGCCTGCGCGATCGCCGTGGTGGCGCGCCGCGATGTCGGCAAGCGGGCCGAGCAGATCGTGGACGTGCTTCTTGAGGAGCTTCGGAAACGCTTTGTCGTCGCCGCGTGCTTCAGCCGCGATCGCGACCGCCATCACGTTGCCACGCGGATCACCTTCGGCTTGCAGCCAGTCCGCATAGACCGAGTAGCTCGCCGGGGTTTCCGGATCCGCGGCGATCGAGCGCTCGAGCTCGACATGGCGCGGATCGCGCACCATCGGGCGATAGCCGGCGAGCGTGCGCTCGGCGACGAGCTTGTCGCGCTGCGCCACCGCGGCTTCGGTGGTCACGAACGTGCGCGTGCTGACCTTGCCGCTGCTCGTGATTTCGAGCTGCTTGCCGATCTGTTCGATCTGCCAGGCTTCACCGTCGAGCTCGTACCACGCCATCGTCCCTCACCACATCGTAGCGATAGACTCCGTGCATGTCTCGTATCCAACTCGATCGGGCAGGTTCGATCGAGGTCTCTACCAGCTGCTCGCCTCGCATTCCGCGACCGCGCTCGGTCAGGCCAAGCTCTTGGTCCAAGCCTCGGGGGACACACGGCGACCAACTTCCGGCTCGAGGGTGCGATCCAGCAGGTCCTCGGTCAGCCCGATCTCGCCACGCGATCCGCGGCCGGCGTCGCGTTCACCAAGGCGCAGATGCAATCTGCTGAATAGCCGGGTAGGGTGCGCGCCGTGGAGGCTGTCTTTCCCGAGCCACGAGCGCTGTGCCCGCGCTGCAAGCGCCCGCTGCGCGTTTGCTATTGCGAGGCGCTGCCGACGCTCGAGACTCGTACAAAGATCGTGATCCTCCAGCATCCGCGCGAGAAGGACATGCCGATCGGCACCGCGCGGATGGCGCAGCTCGCGCTGCCGAATACCGAGCTCCACGTCGGCATCCAGTGGGGCGAGCACGCGGCGTTCATGCGCGCGCTCGCGGATCCGGCGCGCCCCGCGGTGCTGCTCTCGCCGGGCCCGACCGCGAAGGACATCCTGAAGGAGCCTCCAGTCGGTCCGGTCACCCTCGTGGTCGTCGATGGCACGTGGTCGCAGGCCAAGACGGTCGTACGTGACAATCCATGTCTCCAGGATCTTCCGCGCTACGCGTTCGCATCTCCCGAACCCTCGCAGTACCGCATCCGCAAGGAGCCGAAGGTCGAGTACGTCTCCACGATCGAAGCGCTGATGCACGTGCTCGGCGTGCTCGAAGGCGATCCGGCGAAGTTTCGCGCGCTGCTCGATCCGCTCAATACGATGGTCGACAAGCAGCTCGAGGCGCAGAAGTCTGCGCCCCAGCGCAGCTCGTATCGCAAGCCGCGCGTCGCCTCGAAGCGACGCCTCCCGGACCTGTTTCTCCAGCGCTACCGCGACATCGTGTGCGTGGCCGCCGAGCCGAATGCCTGGCCGTACGATGGCGTCGCAGATCGGTTGCCCGACGAGGTCGCGCACTTCACCGCGCATCGGCTCGCGACCGGCGAGACGTTCGACGCGGTCGTCAAGCCGACGCACGGCCTCGCGCCCGCGACAAGTTATCACCTCAGGTTGCCACCGGAGACCTTCGCCAACGGCATCCCGCACGCCGAGATGGTCGCCGCGTACGCTCGGTTCGTGAAGCCGACCGACCTCATCTGCACGTGGGGCTCGCATGGCTTGAATCTCGCGACCCAAGCCGGGCTCGCGCTCGGCACCGACCGCCTGGATCTTCGTGCATGCGCGCATCGCTTGCTGCACGAGAAGTTCGGTACGCTGGAGGTCCTGCTCGAGCGCTACGGTGGTGCGCGACCGCCGACCGAGCCAGGGCGCGCGCGCCATCGCCTCGCGATGCTCGTCCAGCTCGCGCGCGCGTGGCAGCCCGCTTCGGCTCAAGGCTAGAGCTCGACTTCGTCGGTCCCTGGTTTGTCGTCGGGATCGGGGACGCCGTGGACGAGGCGCCGCGCCTTCGCCGCGCGTCGCCGCGAAATCTCGACGCCGATGGCATCGAGCCCGAACGCATTCGCCGCCGCGAGCGCGCTGCCGACCCCGCAGAACGGATCGACCACGGTGGTCGCACCGATGCTCGCGACGAACTTCACCGCCATCTCGCAAGCGGCCGCACCCATCGCGCGCGACCAGCTCATCGCGCCGAGCGTGGGCAAGACGTCGGGCGTCGAGCGACCCGCATCGAGCGTACGGGTCCGGCTCACGCAGATGCAGTGGGCATACGCGGGCCGGCCAAATGTCGTGTTGCCCGGTGGCACCCGACACACGACCTTGTGCCACAGCGCGTGGCTGCCGGCGGCATCCGCGCCAGACATTACCAGGTGGCCTTTGTCGACCCAGCGGCCGTCGAGCTTCACATCGGTTTGATAAAAGATCGCGACCGCGTCGTCAGCGACGGCGCGGCAGGCGAGCGCGACCGAGCGGATGAACCAGTCGCGCCAACCCGCAAAACCGAGCTCGGGGAGCTCGCTCGAATCAGGTAGCGACGTGATGATCGCGTGATCGCCAGGTAACGGATTCGCGAGGAACGCGATGCCGTCGGCGTGATGGACGATCCGGGCGGTCAGATCGGCACTCAGAACGGAAGATCGTCATCGCGACCGCTCGCGCCGGCGAGATCGCCGGGGCGCGGGTCATCGCGGTACGCGAAGTCATCGTTCGACGAACGACGCGCGCCGTTGCCGCCATTGCCGCTATTGCCGCCATTGCCGCCATTGCCGCCACTGTTGCTGTTGCTGTTGCCGCGCTGATCGTTCTGGCGCGCCGACTCGAGCTTCCACACGTCGAGGCTATTAAAATATTTCACCTCGCCCTGCGGGTTCTTCCACTCGCGACCGCGCAGATTGAACGTCACGCGGATCTGGTCGCCGACCTGATGGTCGTCGAGCGCCGAGACGCGATCGCCCGTGAGCTGGAACGAGACGAACTGGGGATACTTGCCATCGGCGACTTCCAGCACGAATTCGCGCTTGGAGAATCGTTCGGAAACCTGCTTGGTCTCACCCGCGACATGAAGCTTGCCGACGACGTCGAATGCCATGCCGAGCAACCTACTGCGCCGCCCTGACATCCGCCTATGGAGATTTTTACTCCCGGATGGTTCATGAGGATCCGCGCCAATTTGCGCGACCTCGGCGGTTCTCGCGCCGACCTCGCGGCGCGGCTACGGCGCTGGTGCGACGCTTCGCAGGCCTCGCAGACTTCCCGGGCCTCGTGGCTCTCGCCTGCGCCGCGATCAAGATCGTCGCACACGCCTTTGCGAGCTCGGCCGCTTCCCTGTCGCGTTCCATCGACGCAGCGACCGCGGCACCGTCGTAAAGCATCACGAGCTGACGACCGAGCTCCTCCGGCTCGTCGACGCCGAGGTCGCGCGACAACTCGACGAACAAGCCGCGGACCCACCCACGCGAATCGAGACAGACTTGCGAGACCTTGGATCCTCCATCGCGCCGGCCTTCAGCACTCGCGTTGATGAACGCGCAGCCCCGGTACTTGGGTTCGGCGGTGATCTCGCCCATCAGATCGAAGATGGCGAGGATGCGCTGCTCGGGCTCGGCGTAGTTCGCGATCCGCACCGAGATCTGTTGCTGGCGCTGGTGGGCCCGCTGCAGGAGATAGGCGCGGACCAGTTCTTCCTTGCTGCCAAACGTGCTGTACAGCGACGCCTTCGCGACGCCTGCGCGCTCGATCACGCGATCGATGCCGACGGTGTGAACGCCTTCTTCATAGAACAGCTCGTTGGCAGCAGCCAGTAGCCGGTCACGGGCCGTGCCTGCTGGTTTGGTAGGCGACATCAAAGGTCACTGTACCGACCAGTCTGTTCGCGGTCAATCATGTAGACAGACCCGTCTGTTTTTGTCGCGGTCGCCTGTAGCGGCGGAGATGGCCCTCGCCGCACGGCTGCGACTACTTCGACGACTTGGCAGGCTTGGTCGCGGGCGCAGCGGTCTTCGGCGCAGGCGCGGGCGACGCGTCGATCTTGCCGACCTGCTTGGCGATCACGAGATCCTTGATCTTGTCGTAGATCGCTTGTGAAACGATCTTCTTGGAGACCAGCTGATCTTTCTTCGCGTACGGTCGACCCGCGACGATCTTCGCCGAGTACGCATCGCCGATTCCGGGCAGCGCCTTGAGCTGATCGGCGGTCGCGGTGTTGAGATCGACCACGTCGGTCTTCGCCGGGGCCACCGGGGCCACCGGGGCCACCGGGGCCACCGGGGCCACCGGGGCCACCGGGGGCGGGGTTGGTGCCGGCGCAGGCGACGTGACGATCGGGCCGGGCTTGCTCGTCTTGTCGGCGAGCGCGAGGCTCGGGAGCAACAGTGCGAGCAGAAGGACGATTGGAGCCAGCAGTTTCTTCATCGTGGAGTGATACGTCATTTGCGGCGGCACTATTCAACGCACGCAGGTGGGTAAATTGTCCCACGCCATTCTCCTATGGCGCCCCGTCCGGGTCCCAGCCGGTCGCCAGGCCTTCTTCGAGGCTGTCGAGCTTTGTCATCTGCGGGGCGTCGAGCGCGAAGTCGAACAGCGCCGCGTTCTCGGCGATGCGGTCGCGCTGTGTCGACTTCGGCAAGATCACGTGGCCGTGTTGGATACCCCAGCGCAACAGCACTTGTGCCGGCGTGCGCTTCACCGCTTTCGCGACCGCACCGAGGATCGGATCCCCGAGGCGCGCACCGCGCGTGAGCGGGGAGTACGCCTCGACGACAATCCCGTGCTGCTTGCACATCGCGCGGGTCTCGCGGCGTTGCAGAAATGGAGTCAGCTCGATCTGATCGACGTGCGGCTTCACCTTCGCTTCGCCGAGCACCTCGGTGAGATGCGGTACGAGATAGTTCGACACCCCGATCGCTTTTGCCTTGCCGTTCGCGAACGCTGCTTCGAGCGCGCGCCAAGATTCGCGACGCTTGTGCGGCACGGGCCAGTGGATCAGATAGAGATCGACGTAGTCGAGCGCGAGGCGCTTGAGGCTCGCATCGAGTGAGCGCAGCGCGGAGTCGTACCCCTGGTCGTCGTTCCACAGCTTCGTGGTCACGAAGATCTCGCTGCGCGGCACGCTGCTTTGATTCACCGCGGCGCCGACATCGGGCTCGTTGCGATACACACGGGCGGTGTCGATGTGGCGATAGCCGAGCTCGAGTGCTGCCGTGACCGCACCGCGCGTTCCGGGGCCTTGCGGCGATTGCCAGACGCCGAGGCCGACTTGCGGGATTTTCGCGCCCGTGGTGAGCGAGAGCTTGGTGGTGGTGACGGACATCTCGCTGTACCTAGACCCAGGTCTGGCGCTTGCTGGGATTCACGCGCGCGGCCGGTTCGCGCGTGACCTCGACGATCAAGTGCATGACCGCGGAGTCGAGCGGATCTCGCGCGGGCTTGCGGACACGTGCGATCTCGCCTCGGTTGAACACCGACAGTAGCGCGCACAGCGCGATGGTGGCCACACAGGCGATGATCACGATGTCCATTGTCCAAGCTCAAGCAACGCGCGTTCCATGAAGCGTTTTGCTCCGCCTCACGCTCGCGACGTGCTACCAGACGCGTCGTGGCGTTCCTTCCTGGCATCACGAGCGCGGCTTCACGCGGGCTCATGTTCTCGATCTCGGGCCAAAACCTGTGCGTGTTGCACGAGCCGGAGGTCGCGCTCCCGGTCGCGGATGCGACCGGCGCGTTGTTCCTCGGTGACCTCAACGGTCAGCCGTGCTTCGCGCAACTCGTCGACGAGCCGCCGGCGGGCACCGAGCCGCTCGCGCTGCGCCAGCTGTTCGGCACTCTCGGCGACGAGGAGTTCGCCGTCGCGGGCCGCGCTCTCGGGCTCACGGCTTGGGATCGCGATCACCGACACTGCGGTCGGTGCGGCTCGCCGACCGTGCGGTCCACGACCGCACGCGTACGCTCGTGCAGCCGCTGCGGCTTCGGCACCTATCCGCGGCTATCCCCCGCCGTGATCATGCTGATCGAACGCGACGGCAAGTGTCTGCTCGCGCGCAATGCGCGGACGCGGATGCCGTTCTTCTCGACGCTTGCCGGCTTCGTCGAGGTTGGCGAGACGCTCGAAGAAGCGGTTGCACGCGAAGTCAAAGAAGAAGCCGGCATCGAGATCGCCGACATCCGGTACTTCGGAAGCCAGCCATGGCCGTTCGCGAGCTCGCTGATGATCGGCTTCACCGCGCGCTGGGCGAGTGGCGAAATCGCCGAGGATCCGGTCGAGATCGCGGAGGCCGCGTGGTTCGCTCCGCGCGAGCTTCCAGTCGTACCGCCGAAGCTCTCGCTCGCGCGGGCGCTGATCGACGACTTCGTCGAGCGCTCCACATGACAAGCCGCGCGGCGAACGCTAATCGAGCACGGTTATCGAGAGCTAGTTCGCCGCGGTGACGGCGCGGTCGACGATGATCTCGACGCGACGGTTCATCGCGCGACCCTCGGTCGACTTGTTGTCAGCGACGGGCTTGGCCGAGCCGAAGCCCTGCGCGCTGATGGCTGCCGATGCCACCCCGCGGACGACGAGGTAGTCACGCACCGCGTTCGCGCGAGCCGCCGAGAGCGCCTCGTTGATCTTGTCGGTGCCCTGGTTGTCCGTATAGCCCTCGACGGTGAAGTGATGCTCCGCCTGGGTCTTTAGCGCATCCGCAACCTGGTTGAGCTGCGCCTGCGCTCCCGGAAGGATCGTCGACTGCCCGGTCGCGAACAGCACGCCACCCGAGAGGGTAATCACGGTGCCGCGAGTGTCGGCCTTGACCGCCAGGCTCTTCGACAGCGCATCCATCGCGTCCTGCGCCTTCTTTTCGGCGGCTACGCGCGCGTTGCGCTCGGACTCGGTCATCTCCTTTTGCTTGGCGAGATCACCTTGGGTCTTTGCGAGGTCACCCTGCGTGTTCTTGATCTGACCTTGCTGAGACTCGATGATGTCTTTTTGAGTCTTGAACTCTTCGCGATGAGCGTTGTGCGTCGAGTCGGCGGCTGCGGCGGCGTTGCCGAGAGCTTCTGCGCGTTGCGCCTTGCGCATCGCGACGTACGCCGTGTCGACGGTGTCCTGGCTCTCCGGATCATCGGAGAACTTGTGTTCGGCAGCGTCGAGCGCTTCCTTCGCGACGTGGAGCTCGGCGGGGACGAGCTTGGAGGCATTGCCCTGTGCAGCGTGGTCGTAGGCGGAGCGCGCGTCGACCAGCTCGGGCGGTGGCATGTGCGAGGCACAAGCGGCGGCGGCGAGTGGCAGCGCGAGGAGGAGACTCTTGGCGAGCGTAGCGACGTTCATTGTCCGGCCTTTTGCTTGAGGTCATTGACCTGTTCGGTCGCGTGTGCGGCTTCGCCCGCGGCGCTCGCCGAGCGAGCAAGCGCGAGGGCGAGCTCGGCGTCGGCTTCGCTGCGGGCGAGCATGAAGGACGCGCGATGATTTTCATCGTCCTTCACCATGGCGAGCGCCTTTTCGCGCTCTTCTTGCGCGAGCTTCAGGTAGAGCGTCGCTTGCGGCACGTTCTGAGCGCCGGCTTCTTGGGCGCCACGGATCGCGCCTTCCGACGACGCCATTCGCGCTTCAGGCTTTGCGGCTCCGCCGCACGCCATCAAGGGTGCCGCGACAAGCGCGGCCAGGATGAGTCTAGTCATGCACGCCCCTACTGCGCGCGCGATGCCAATCAGCAAATCGGCGATAGGACTAGGGCCGAGGGCGAAAGCGTCGCCGCGCGCGCGCCCGCTGCGCGCTCACGCACGAGCGAGATCCGCGCTCAGAGATTCTGTGAGGCGAGAAACTGTTCGAGATCACGCCAGAAGAGGAGGCAATCGAAGCCGTTGCCGAGGCCGGCTCCTTGCCCCGCGAGCTGACAGACCTCGTCGAAATGATCGGCAGGGATGCAGCCGAGGAACTGGCCCCACGTCGCCGACGCCACGGTGACGAGGCCGTCCTGGGTGGGCGTGTTCGGCAGCTCGGCGAGCCCGAGGATCGCGGCAACCGGCGCGAGCTCGATCTTGATCGGGTCGCGCTGGCCATTCCACGTGGTCATGAACGGTGCTGCCGCGGGCGGACACGCATCTTGGCCGGCGAGCAACGAGCGCCCGGCGACCGAAAAGTACGGCATGCCCTGCACGTCGAGCACGTCCGCATTGAACTGTGCGGCGCCGTCCGATGACAGCACGTGGACCGCGCCCGCGAAGCTCGCGCCCGAACCACTGATGCCGAACAAGTTCGCCAGGGCGTCGAGCGCCGCGGACGAATTGCCGGGCAACACGCCGAGCGCGACATCCGCGACCTTGCTCCCGCGATGTGGTGTCGCGACGGTGACCACCGCGGCGACCGACCCCGGATCGTGGGCCGCGGCCCAGCGTGCATCGAGCCCGCCTTGCGAGTGGCCGATCACGATCACTTTGGCCGCCCCGGTCTGGAGCTTCGCGGCTTCGATCGCCATCACGAGCTCGGCGCCACGCACGTCGCTGTCCTCGATCGCATCGACCTGCGGCGTGAACACCGTGCGGCCTTGCGCCTCGAGCACTGGCCCGATGCCATAGAAGTAATCGAGCGGACCGATCGACGAGAACCCGAACAGGCCGTGCGCGAGCACGATCGGGTACGGCCCGGTCGGCGGCGAATCGGGCGGCGTGACCAGGACGGTCGCATCCGGCGGACTGACGGCGTCATCGGCGCTGTGCGGGAGAAAGCCGCACCCCGTCGCAAGCAACCCCAGTAGTACGGTTCCCATCCGCATCGTCGGCGACCATATCCACTATTGGACCGCGTTCAATAGAAATCAGCTGACAAGTTGCACGAGCTCGGGCGCGCGCATTGCCCCGGCTTGCTGCGTCGCGAGGCTGCCCGATCTGAACACGGCAAAGTTCGGGATCCCGCGCACCTGGTAGCGCTGTGCGAGCGCCGGCAGCTTCTCGGTATCGACTTTGATAACGAGCGCTCGACCTGCGAGGGTGGCGGCGGCCTGCTTCACCTCGGGCGCGACCATCCGGCACGGCCCGCACCACGCGGCCCAGAAGTCGACGAGCACCGGCACGGTCGCACCCTTCACGAGTGCATCGAACATCGCGACATCCGCGATGTCGATCGGTGCCGCGGTCGCCGGAAGCTCCGCTTTGCATTTGCCGCAGCGGCCGACCTGCGCGAGGCGCGCCGCGGGGATTCTGTTTTGCGCGCCGCACGCGCTGCAGGTCCTGATCATGGGCTCAACGTGCGCACGCTGCGCATGCCCGTCAACCGGTTGTGCTACGCGCCGAGATTCGCGTCGAGACCTGGTCGTGCTTTTCAGGCTGCGAGCTTCTGCGCGCCGTACGTGCGTTTCGCCCACTCGACGGTCACCGCGATCTGCTTCGCCAGCGGCGTCGGCTCGATCCGGAACCGTTCGCGGAACTTGGTGTCGTCGATGATGAACGGGGTCTGCCACTGATACGTCATCTCGGGGAGCTCGCGCATGAATGGCATCACGAGACCGAGCGCACGGAGGAGCAAGCGAGGCATCTGCTTCATTTGGATGTCGATGCCGAGCGCCTTGCCAACGTCGGTAGCGAGCTCGCGCGAGGTGATCGCCGGGAGCGTGGGCACGTGCCAGACCCCGGTGGCGTCCTCGGCGGCGCCGAGCTGGACGAGCGCGGTCGCTACATCGTCGGCATAGGTGTACGAGTGGCGCTGCTCGGGGTCGCCGTTGAGCTCGGTGGCCTTGCCGGCGAGCGCGCGCTGAAAGAACCGTTCGCCAAACCAGGAGTTGGGGAGCGCTGGACCAAAGAAGTCACTCGCACGTGCGATCGCGACGGGCGTGCCGGCCGCGAGTGCGGCGAGGCGGAGCTCGGTGAGTTGCTTGCGAAGCTCGCCTTTCTTGGACACGGGCGCAACGAGCGTGGTCTCGCTCATCACGCCGTTCGCGGGGACCGCGTACATGTAGAGGCAATCGAGCGCGACGAGCTTGGCCTGGTTCGCGGTGGCGGCGTGGAGCGGGCCGCGCCCGAGGTCGACGAGATCGCGTTTCCAGTGCTGATACAGGGGGTTCGTGGTGTCGTAAATGACCGCGGCACCCTTCGCGGCTTCGGCCGCGAATGCGAGGTCACGCGCATCGCCGGCCTTGGTCTCGGCGCCGGCGGGAGCCTTCGGGTTGCGCGAGATCATGCGGACCGGCTGACCCTGGGCGAGCAGCTGCTCGGCGACGCGCGTCCCGATCTGGCCGGTTCCGAAGATGACGTGGAGCTTGTTCGCGGTGGTCATGGAGTTACTCTGAGTCTTGCATCGATGCAACGCAACGAGCACGATTGCAATTGGTCATGGCAAAAACGCAAGCCAGTTGGGATGACGTGCGAATCTTCTTGGCCGTCCATCGCAATCGTACGCTCGCGGCCGCAGCCGTCCGGCTCGGCGTCGATACCTCGACGGTGAGCCGGCGGTTGGCAGCCTTCGAAGCCGATCTCGGCGACCGCTTGTTCGAGCGAACGCGCGAAGGCTTGGTGCCAGCGCGTGCGGCCGAACGCGTACTCGCGGCGGCCGAGGCCATGGAGGCGGCGCACGCACGGCTCACACGGGAGGCGAGCGACGTGGAGAGGTTGCCAGAGGGCATCGTGCGGATCAGTACGGCACCCGGTGTATCGAGCGTGTTCATCGCGCCGGCGCTCGTGCGGCTGCGCAAGAAGTATCCGCGGCTCGCGATCGAGCTCGATGCCTCGGTCCAGCCGCGCGACCTCATGCGCCACGAAGCGGACCTCGCCGTACGATCGGTGCGCTCGTCGGGTGCGGAGCTCGTCACCGTGAAGCTGGCGACGGCTCGATGGATCGCGGCGACCTCACCGCGCGTCGCGCAGAAGCTCGGCGCGATCACGGATTGGAGCGACATCGCGTGGATCAACTGGGACCGCGACCTCGCAAGCTTCGCACCGGCGCGGTGGATCACGCAGCACGTCCCGGCCGAGGCGATCGCGCTGCGAACGAGTGATTTCCCCGCACAGCTCGCGGCTGCGAGGACCGGCCTGGGCGCGGTGCTCGCGCCGATTCCCTATGCCGAGGCGACCGGCCTGATGGCCGTGGAGCTCTCGCCAACGCTCGCGCCGAGTGCCGCGCAGTGGCCGTCCGATGACCTCTGGCTCGTCGGTCACCGCGCGCTGCGCGAGGTCCCGCGGATCGCCGCGGTCTGGGACTTCATCATCGGCGAATTCGAGCCTCAGTCGCGATCTAGATCGAAGTAGCGCAGCCCGCGTAGAGCCGCGAACGCCAGATGTTGAGCCGCCACGCAGTTTCGACCCCGATTGCCTTTCGCGCGCGCGAAGGCTGCTTCTGATCAGCGACGGCTCGAGACGCAGCTAGCCCCGGTGACCGCGACGACGCGGATCGAGGAGCCGCGACCGATGATCGATCGGCGATGGGATCAAGTCGACCGTCGCCGCGCTGTTTGCCCGAGCGCTGCGTGTCACGACTGTAGCTTCGAGTTGCCAGGCCTGGCAACTCGCGGACCCGTCGAGCGCGGTCGACGGTTTGCTTGATTTGCGGACCGCGAGCGCGCGACGCGGGTGCGCGCTCACACTTCACGGCTGGCGATCGCAGATCATCGAGCCCTGCCGGTGACACCGTGAAGCCTCGGGTATTCACGCTATTCCTGGCACTCACGCTGCACACAGGTCGGTGGTCAGCGAACAGCTTTCCCAACCCTCTCACTGTGGAGTATCCGTCATGAAGATCGACGCCCTCGAGACCGCGACTCTGGCTCTGGAGACACTGGACGACGCCCACCTCGAAACCGTGAATGGCGGCCTGAGCTCGGCCGCGAATTTATTCATGCAGCACGAGTCGGGCGGCAGCTCGACGGCGGGTCACCTCCACTCTGGGTCGCGGCGATGGCACGCGCGGGAATCAGTCGTCCGCGTTCGGCGCGTTCCAGATGATCCAGTCGACGCGCAAGCAGTACATGGGCGCGGACTACCAGTCGACGGACTTCAACAAGCTGTACGCGGCCGCGACGCACTACGTGAGCGATCGCTACGGCGGTTGGAATGGTGCCCAGTCGTTCTGGAAGAAGCACCACTGGTACTAGTGCCGCTCGAGCGCCAGCGCACGACGAGCGGTCGGCATGATTTCGGTCGTCACCTGTTACACGCGGAGCGGCGCGAGCAGATCATCGACCTCGCGATCGGTCAGGCTGGTCGAGCTGCCGGCGTGGTCGGCGAGGATCGCGTTCGCGAGCGCACGCTTGTGCTTCTGCAGGCCGAGCATCCGCTCTTCAACCGAACCGGCGACGATGAGGTCGTGCACGAACACCGGCTTGGTCTGGCCGATCCGGTGAGCGCGATCCGTCGCCTGTGCCTGTGCCGCCGGGTTCCACCACGGGTCGTAGTGGATGACGGTATCGGCACCGGTCAGGTTGAGGCCGGCGCCACCGGCCTTGAGCGAGATCAAGAACACGTCGCTGCGTCCGTTCTGGAACGCGTCGATCGGTTTCTGGCGATCTGGCGTCGAGCCCGTGAGCGTCACGTGGCCGATGCCCTTCGCGAGCAGGCCTTCGGAGATCAGGCCGAGCATCCGAGCGAACTGCGAGAAGATGAGGATGCGCTGCCCGTTCGCGAGCTGGGTGTCGACCAGATCGAGTAGGACCTGGAGCTTCGCGCTGCCCTGGACATCGCGCGCCGCTTCGCTCGTGACGAGCCGCGGATCGCAGCAGACCTGGCGCAGCTTGAGGAGCGCGTCGAGGATCGCGATCGTCGAGCCCGCGAGCCCGCGCTGCTTGATCTGGGCGCGGACATCGGCATGCGCCGCGACGCGAATGCTCTCGTAGAGCTCGCGTTGCGCGCCGGTGAGCTCGATCGCGTTGATGAGCAGGGTCTTCGGCGGTAGATCCTTCGCGACCGCATCTTTCGTGCGGCGCAAGATGAACGGTCGCACGCGCTCACGCAGCGCATCGAGCCGGATTTTATCGCCGCGATCTTCGATCGGCTGACGAAACTGGACCGTAAATTCGTCGCGGTGGCCGAGCAGGCCCGGGTTCAAGAAATCGAACAGCGACCACAGCTCTCCGAGGTGATTCTCGATCGGGGTGCCCGAGAGGCAAACCTTGTGGCGCGCATCGAGCGTGCGGATCGCTTCGGCGGCCTGCGCGTCGTGGTTCTTGACCGCATGCGCCTCGTCGAGCACGAGCAGGTGCAACGGGATCGCCGCGAGAGTCTCGCGATCGCGCGCGACCAGCGGGTAATTCGTGATCACGACATCGTAGGTGCCGAGTGTGGCGACCTGGGCGTGGCGATCCGGACCGTGATGGATCGCGACGCGAAGGCTCGGTGCGAACTTCTCGATCTCGCGCTTCCAGTTGCCGATCAGACTCGTGAGCGTTACGATCAACGCGGGCCGATCGAGCCGACCGTGCTGCTTCTCGAGCAGGATGTGGCCGATCGTCTGCAGGGTCTTACCGAGACCCATGTCGTCGGCGAGCACGCCACCGACGCCGTGCTCGCGCAGGTGCTGGAGCCACGCGATGCCATCGCGCTGATACGGCCGGAGGTCGGCGCGCAGGCCATCCGGAAGCTCGGTCGCGAGACACGGCCCGGAGGCCATCGCATAGGCCTGGTCGCGAATCGTGACGTCACCGATCCAGCGCAGCGGACGCGAGCCATCGTGCAACGAGTCACAGAGCTCCGCGATCAGCGGCGCGCGCATCGCCGGGACCTTCAGCTTGCCCTGACCTCCGCGATACATCTCGAGCAGGACCTTGCCGAGCACCTTGAGCTGCGCCGGCGGGACCGGCAGCCAGCGCTTCTCGTCGACGCGGATCGCGATGCAGCGCCGCGACGACCGGGTCAACGAGGACAGGTCGCCGGCGCCGTCGAGCAACGAGAGCAGCGCGGGCAGGAGGTTGACGCGCTGGCCATCGATCTCGATGCCGAGCTCGAGACCAAACCAGTCCGGACGCTCGGGCTCGGCTTCGGCCGACACGTACATCGCGGCCTCGTTCGCCACGACCTGCCACGGATATTCGGGATCGATGAACACGTCCCAGCCCATCGCGCGGAGCTGGGGCAGGGCGTGGATCGCAAAGCCGCACAGCAAGCTCGCATCACCATCGACCGCGAGCACGTAGTCGATCGGTGCACCCGGCGTGACCGCGCAATCGTCGAGGCTCTCGAGCTCGAGGGCGCCGAGGCCTTCGAGCACGCGCACCGCTTGCAACTCGGCAGCGCGGTCGCGGCCGGCGTTGTTCGGATTGCGCGACCGCACGCGGCGACCGTCGTACGAGAAGTCGAGGCGAATCATCGCCGTCTTGACCTCGTCGCCGTGTTTGGTCCCGTCGTCGACGTACAACGTGTCGGCGAACAACTTCAAACACGGCACGCAGCGCGCTGGCGCTGGCGCTGCAAGACCCTCATGGAACTGCATCAAGCTCGACAGAGCCTGCCTAGGTCCGCGATCTACGTCCAGTATTTGAGATCACCGCGATACTGATCAGATGGATCGTGGTGATCCGGAATCGCGCTACGATCGAGCCGAGATGCGCGCACTGTTGTTGACGTTTGGCGTGGCGTGCTCTGCGCATGCACCACGGACCGTGATCCAGGGAACCGGCGGCGGGGTCACCACGACCGACACCAAGATCGATGGCTGGGCGGTGTTTCCGATCCAGCACGTCGATGATCCGGCGTTGAAGGGCAAGGTCCGCGACCTCACCTCGGAGGCTGCGGGCAACGAGGTCAAGTGGAGCCTCGCCGTCGAGGACAATGCCGAGCAGCGTCACTCGTACGTGATGATGTTACCGCCCGAGGTCGCGCTACCGATCGCGACCGGCACGACCGTGACGGTGACCACCGAGACGGTCGGCGTGGGGCCCGGTACCGGTCACATCGCGATCGTCGACGCCGACAACACGCTGCTGCTCGCGATCGGCCTGCTGCCCGCAGGCTGGAGCTCGGAACCAGGAGGCCTGGTCTCGAGCACGCCCGGTGATCCGTACGACGAGAATACCTTCGCGGTGCGGGTCAAGGCGAGAGATGGCTTCGTCGACCTGGTGCCGACGCCGTGGCGGTCGTTCGACCTCGCCGGAGCTCACTACCTCGGCAACGGTACCGCGGTCCAGCGAGACCTCCATGGCAAGCCAGCGCCGCTCGATTACGTGGGCGCGTGGAGCGACTTCAATATCGTGCGCGAACCGAATTAATCGACGACGATCTGGTCGACCCACGCTTCGTACTCTTGCGGCGAAGCCACGCGCGGCACGCCTGCGAGCCGAACCACACGCCCGTGATGGCCGGAAGCGCAGGCCACCACCTCCGATCGAGGCCGCGCTGCGCGCCGGCGAAGTCTACGTCGGCGGTCCAGAAGCCGGCAGCTTTCGTGCGAATGGCACCGGCGATTGGGTCATGATCGGGGGCACCGTGAAGGCCGAGACGATCACGCTCGCGTGGACCGGCACGGCACGGCTCTACGTCGACGGCCTCGACCGCGGCGATCGTGGTCGGGCGCAGTCGATCCGGGTTTATCAACGCGAACCTCTAGAGCGCGATCGCGAGGCCGATCGCGAGCGTGATCGCGAAGCTCGCGCCGATCACGATCGCGCGCTTGAAGCTGCGCTGCGGTACGTGACCGCTGACGGTCGGCGGAGCGGTGGGCCGGGCCGGACGGAGCGTGACCGCGAGCGGCGCCGGGACGGTCGCCGCACGGTCGGACTCACCTTCGGAGCCGAGGCGGGACAGACCCGCGGGTGGCCCCTCCGATGGTAACGCGTGCATCTTCGCGGTCACCCGCCGCTCGTCCACCGAGGCACGTGTCCGCAGATCGTCGAGGACGTCGTTCGGCATCTCGAGCGTCGCAGCACGCGGATACGTGTTCATCGTAGCGACCACCGGTGCAGCCGGTGTGCCGCGGTGGTCGCCGCCAAGTCGTCGCTACCATTCGCGTACGTCGCCATCGCACACGAGCGTCGCCGCCACAGTGGCGTTAGGATGTTCGGAGATGCGCTTCGCGATCTTGTTCGTCCTACTCGTCACACACGTCGCCCGTGCGCAGCCGGTGAGCTACCAGGTCCGACCCGAGGTCCCGCTCGGTCAGAAGCCGCAGATCCGGATCACCGCCGCGGTCAAGGTCAGGGATGTTCGGATCGAGCTCGAGCGTGGCGATGGCAAGCAGTTCACGCTGAAGCAGGCCGCGCTCGCGAAGGACCAGGCGGTGACGCTCTCGGTCGGCGACGGCACCGCAGGATCCGCGACCTACAAGGGCTCGATCTCGGCACAACCCGAGAGCGGAGAGCGCTGGGTCAACACGTTCGAGATCACCACCCTCGTCCGCCCACCGCTCGCGGTCGGCTACGACGCCGAGCACCTCGATCTCGTCAAGCACGAGCTCCGGTTCACGATGTCGCGACCCGCCGGCCGTGCATCGCTCACGGTGATCGGGGAGGACGGCAGCGAGCTCGGCAAGGGCAGCGCGATGTACGCGAAGGAGGCGCCGAACACGTGGGTCGCGATCACGTGGACCCAGCCGGCAGCAGCGCGCGTGATGATGCTGAAGTTGCACGCCGAATCGGCGGATGCCGGCATCAGTGATGTCGAGCTCGTGCCGTGGTCGGTCAGCATCGACCACGAGGACGTGAGCTTTGCCTCGGATAGCGCGGTGATCGAACCGTCTGAAGAAGTGAAGCTCGCGGCCAGCATCGCGAAGATCAACGACGTCGTGAAGAAGTCGGAGAGGTTCGTGAAGGTGAAGCTCTACGTCGCGGGTCACACCGATACCATCGGGCCTGGGGCCAAGAACCGCACGCTCTCGCTCGAGCGCGCGCGCGCGATCGCGGCCTACTTTCGCAAGCAGGGCATCGCGTTGCCGATCGCGTTCGCGGGGTATGGCGAGGACGTCCCCAAGGTCACCACACCGGACAACACCGACGAGCGCGCGAACCGCCGCGCGGACTACGTGCTGGGACCGGTCGGTGCGCCGCCACCATTCAACGGACCGTACGCGAAGGCGCACGCGGCGTGGAAGGAGCTCGCCAAGTAGCTCAGTCGGTCACGAGGTTCGCGTCGATCAGCGCGATCACCGCGTGCCGCGTGCGCTGCCACTCCGCAGTCAGCCGCGCGGACGGCTCGCCGAGCTCGCTCACCGCCGCGAGCAACGGGAACGTGCCGGTGTTCTGCTCGCGCTGCCAGGTCCCGGCGTGGTCGCGCCACGTGCCCATCGCCGGCACCGTGCGCGCGACGCGCATGACTGGATCGCGCGGCAGCTTTTCCAAGATCGCGAGCGCCTGGACGGGCAGGGGCAGGCGCGCGAGCTCGGCCCACCGCACGAGTGCGCTCGCGCCCCGCAGCACGTCGTAGAGATAGAATCGCGGGAACATCGACGCTGGCCAGACCACAGCCGCGCCGCGCTCGTCGGCATTGTGGTGCGTCGGCGAGCCGAGATAGAGCGCGCGCTCGACGAGGAACGCCGCGCCGCGATCGAGCCAGGCGCTTGGACCACGCCGCAACATCGCCTCGAAGATTGGCACGGTCGCGACCATCGAGCTCGCACATTCGTCGGTGACGAGATAGGCGGTCTCGTCGCAGTTCAACCCGCCGTCGCTCATCTGGTAGCGCAGATACCAGGGCAGCACCCACGGCAATTCCTTATCGACCTCGATGCCGCATGCGGTGAGCACCTGATCCATCGAGCCGAGCGCGCAATGGCACGAAGCCCCGCGCGCGCGTTCTACTCCCTCCGGCCAGTCGCTCTCGCGGATCGGAAAGAGATGCACTGGCAGTGCATTCAAACCATCCACCATCGCGCGTGCGGCGCGCTGCGGGAGCCGGGCGGCCTCGCCGAGCTCCCACAACAGGACCATCTGCCACCACGGACCGTCCCACTTCGGCCAGTAGCTCTCCTGGGTGATCGCCGCGACCGCGGCATCGCTCGCGAGGTACGCAGCTGCTTGCTCGATGCCGTCCTCGATCGCAGCCGTGAAGCTCACGGTCGGCGCATCGGGGATCGTGCTCAGCGCTTCGCGTAGCTCGCGGACGTTCATGATCGTAGCTGACCACGAGGCACTGGAGTGGATCCGCGCAGCGTCCACTGAATCGTCGACCGCTCTGCTACCAGGACGAACCGCCGTTGTGCGGCAGGATGCCGAACGATACGGCGTCCCACAGGTTGATGCTGAACGTACCGACATCGGTCACGCCCGCGGGTGCGTTGTATGGGAGGCCACGGCCGATGAACTTGTAGGCGATCGGATCGACGCCCGCGGGCGCGGCCCAGCCGAACGCATCGAATCCACCCTGGATGCCGTTGACGCCCGCCGTGCCATTTGGCAGCGCCGCGAACACGTACGAGCGTGCACCGGTCAGGTTGGTGAGCCGGATCGTGCTGAGATCGAGGTGCGGCTCGCTCGAGCAGCCGGTCGAGCCGATGTAGCCGATGACGTCACCCTTCTTGACGCTCGTGCCCGCGGGTGCCGTCGGACGACCTCCCCAGATCGCGACGTTGAGTGCGATGCTCGGGTCGCCGACGTTGGGGTGCTCGTTCATGTGGTGGTACGCGGCGACGAAGTGCTCCGCGTACTGACCACTGCCGACCTGGGTCTCGAGGAACAGCTCCTGCTGTGCGCTTCCCGGGATCGATTGCGTGCATCCGAACGCCGCGACCGACCGACCGTACGATGCGCGGACGATGCCGTCCGCGACCGCGAGCACCGGCGTGTCCTGCCGCATGCTCCAGTCGTACGCGCCCTCGACGGCGATGTACGGGTTTCCGAGCGAGGTCTGCGGCGCGGCGCAGGTACTCATCAACGTACCGGTGCGGTCGATCTGACAGGCGTCGGCCCCGGTGTGGCCGAAGTCGGCAGCGTTCCACGGATGCTGCGGATCGGCGCCGAACAGGTAGTTGCCGAAGACGGAGGTCCGCGTGACCGTCGTCCCCAGCGGGTACGGCATGCCGAACGCCGCGATCTGGGTCGGTAGTTGCCATAGCCCGCCGGGGTCGCGATGCCGGGTACGGTCGCGGATTCGATGCTCGACTGGTCGGGTTCGGCGCCCGGGTCGAGGCAGCCGACGAGGGGCGACAGCAATAACAGCGACAGGAGACCGGGTAACCGTCCGGTGACGGCTGCAGGTGATTCGAAGCGGATCGTTTTCATCGACCAGATAGAGCGAGCTGGATGCGAGACGTAACCAACAAATTTTCGTGCGATACGTGATGCGCACGCCCGATGGCCGATCCACTAGCCCCCACCGTCCCGTTCCGGCCGCGCGCCGAACCCGCGGAAGGCGATCGCGAGGCCGAGGGCGCTGGGGCCGCTGAGATCGTGCGCGTGATCGTCGCGGCGGCCGGCGACGTCGATCCAATCGCGCGTGGCATCGCGCGCGCCCGTGCCGAGGCCGGGTTATTCGGCGAAGCGACCGCGCACACGATCGGCAGATACCGGATGATCGAACGCGCCGGTGCGGGCGGCATGGGGGTGGTGTGGTCCGCGTGGGACCCCGAGCTCGGGCGTGGCGTCGCACTCAAGCTCGCCTCTTCGGGGGATGCTCGCACGCGCGCCCAAGTCCTCGATGAAGGGCGAGCACTGGCCCGGTTGAGCCATCCGAACGTCGTGCCGATCTTCGACGTCCTCGATGCGCCCGAAGGCGTGTTCCTCGTGATGGAGCTGGTCAAGGGCCGCACGCTCCGCGAGTTTGCCGCGACCGCGAGCGTCACCGAGCTGCTGCGTGCGTATCGTCAGGCGGGCGAGGGGCTCGCGGCTGCTCATCAGGCCGGCCTCATTCACCGCGACTTCAAGGCCGACAACGCGATCCTCGGCGCCGACGACCGCGTACGCGTGCTCGACTTCGGGCTCGCGCACGGGATCGAGGACACCGGCGTCCCGACGATCGCCGGGACGCCGCGGTACATGGCGCCCGAGCAGCGGGATGGCCTCGCGCTGACTCCCGCGGTCGATCAGTACGGGTTGTGTGTCGCGCTCGAAGAGGCGTTGCGGTCGCGGGGGCCGGTCCCGAAGTGGCTTGTCCCGATCCTCGCGCGCGGCTCGGCGCGCGACACGGGCGACCGCTACGCTGGGATGGCCGAGCTGGTGCGTGCACTCGCTCTCACGCCGGCCGCGAAGTGGCGACAACGCGCGCTGATCGCTGGCAGTTCGACGGCCGTGGTCGCGATCGTCGCCGCGTTCGCGATCGGGCGTGCGCGGCGCGCGGCACCGCCGTGTGAAAATGGTGCCGCATTGATCGCGCCGAGCTGGGGACCGGCGGTGCGTGGACGTGCGCTCGCCCACCTCGCGACGCTCGCGAGTGGCTATGCTCCGGAGGCACGCGTGCGCATCGTCGAGGGCCTCGATCGCTACGCGACGCAGTGGATCGACGTCCAGCGCGACGCATGCCTGGCCCACCAGGCCGGAACGATCTCCGAAGCGATGCTCGATCGCCGCGATGTCTGCCTCGCGCGACGCAACGGCGCGCTCGCGGCGATCGGTGAGCTCGCGACCAGCGCCGATGCTGCCGCGATCTCCGGCATCGTGATCGCGGTCGGGAGCCTCCCGGCGCTCGCCGCGTGCGGCGATGACGATTCGCTGCTCTCGCCGGTCGCGCCGCCGCCCACGGCGATTGCGGCCCGCGTCGCGCTCGTCGCCGACCGGATCGGCCGCGTCGACGTCGAGCGCGACGCAGGTCGCACCGAAGAGGCATCGCGCGATGCCCAGGCCGCGATGGTCGAGGCCCGCGGCCTCGGCTACCCACCGGTGCTCGCGCGCGCACTGGTCGCCCGCGGTCGGATCGCGCTCTCGCTCTCGGACCGCGATCGCGGCGCTGGGGACTTCACCGAGGCGACCCGTCTCGCGCTCGCGGTCGGTGACGACGCGCTCGCGATCGAAGCCTACGCGCGTGCGGCCTACGCGATCGCGACGACCTCGGCAGAGAGCGCGACCGAGGGGCTCGCCTTGATCGAAGCGATCACGACGCGCGCCGGAAGCCGCGCCGCGTTCGCGCGCGCGCTGCTCCATCACAATATCGGCGCGGTCGCGCTCGCCGCTGGTGACCGCGTCGCCGCTCGCCGCTGGTTCGAACGCGCGCGCGGCGAGGCTAGTGGCCTGACCGGAGGTGCCGCGATCGAGCTCACGAGCATCCTGCTCGGCTTGATGATCGTCGTCGATGATCCGGTCGTGCGCGATCAGATTGGAGCGAGCCTCGTAGCGTCGCGCATCGCGGTGCTCGGACCGAATCATCCCTCGACCCTCGAGGCCGAGATCATGCGAGCCTCGCTCGCCAGTGATCCGCGACGCGTTCGCGACGCGCTCGCGCCACCCTGCACGGCGATGGCGACGCTCCATCCCGAGCAGCGCGCTTCGATTCGAGAGTGCGCGTACGAGGTCACCTGGCGTGCCCTGGTCGCTGGCGACGACGCGGTTGCCGCCACGATGGCCGCGCGCGTGATCGCCGCGGCCGACCCCGATGCTTCGAATAGCGACAGCCGCGTCGTGCGCGCGCATGCGTTCTTGCGCCTCGCCCGGGGCGACGCCGCCGGTGCGGCGAGCGAACTCGCGGCGATCGAGCCGAACGGCGATGGCGCGCAGTGGTGGAAACGGCTGACCACGATCGACGTGGCCCTCGGGCTCGCGCTCGCGCACCAGGCCGCGAACGATCCGGCGAGCTCGTACGATCTCGAGCACGTCGAGTTCCTGTGTCATCACCTCGCGGCCGCGCCGCCGCTCGACATCGCGGCGCGCCTCGATGCGGTCGCGACGTTGCGGGCCAGGCGTTAAGGAGTTGCCGGGCTCGACGTCTGGAGATAGGCGTTGGTGTTCGCGAGCGTCAGCGTGCTGGTGCTCGTTGTACACGGGCGGAGCGTGCAGGCCGCGTTGTACTGCAAGCTCATGTCGTTGAGCGTCTTGTTGAGGCGATGGGTGTCGAGACACAACGCGCCCTGTGACGTCCACAGCGCTTCCTTGTTCGGATAGTTTCCGGCGATGCTCGACCAGCCCGCCGAGCTAACCCAGTGGAGCGGCGTGCCCTGGACGGTGAACGCCTGGCCCGTGCCGCAAAGATCCGAGGTGTACATCTTGAGCATCGCCTGGCGCTGCTCGAGGTTGGTCGGGAAGGCCGCGGTCTGGCTCGCGTCGGTGTGGCGGTTGAGGAACAGCTTTGACATCACGTTGCCGGCGCACGCGATATTGAACCACGTCCCGGATGCCCTCTTCGTCGTCGCGGTGACCGTGAGCTTTGTCGCGTCGTAGCGATCGCCCGTGAACAGGATCGCCTCCATCACGTCGCCGTAGAAGTTGCCATCCGGATCGAGGCGGTCGGGTGGATTGTTGCACACGGCCGTGGCGTGCGTGGCCGGTCCCTCGATGTGCCACGACAACTCGTAGGTCTCGAACGTATCGAGCGGCGCCCGCCAGTACTGCTGCGCCTGGACCACCCGGTCGATCCGGATGCGGAACACTTGCTTGGACACGTCGTTTACGATCTGGAGCTCGGCACCGACAAGATCCTGATGTTGGAGGACCGAGATCCCCCACAACTTGCCGCTCAGGACGGCGCCGGTGACGTCCGGGATGTAGCTCCACCCGCCCTTGATCAGACCGAGGACCCGGAAGCCCTCCGCATTCGCGAACGTTCCGGTCGACTCGAGCTCGTGAAACTCTGTCGGGCCCAGGAACGGCGAGTTGGTGCCACAGCCAGTCTTCGGGCACGGATCGTTGTTTCCGTTGACGACCTCTGCGGTCACGGACGAAGTGGTGAGCTCGTCGACGCACGCGGTCAACGCGAGCAACAGGATCAAGGAAACGGAGAGAACTCTCGGATGCATGGGCTGGGTAGAGTCGGCTACCACCCGAATGTGACGAAATTTCTGCAAGTCGCTGTGATCAAGGCATGTGTGGCATCGTCGCGGCACCTCGGGCCCAGCGTTCGAGCGCGTCATCGGACTGGAGGGCGGCCGGTGGTGCGCCGCCGCGAGCCGCCATCGCCTCGCGAAGTGCGGCGCGCGCCCGGCTCAGCCGCTTCCGGACCGCGGTCGCGGAGAGCTCGAAGATCTCGGCCAGAGCGAGCGCATCGAGCTCTTCCCAGTAATGCAACTCGACGAGGCTCTGTTGCTCGACCGGCAGGGTTCGTAGCGCCGCGAACAGACACTCCTGCTCCTGGTTCCGCGCGATCTGCGAGCCGGCGCTGGTCGCCAGCTCGGCGATCGACGACAGCGCCGGATCGAACGCTGCGGTCCGCTTCCTCTCGCGCAGATAACGATAGAGCTCGTTGCGCGCGATCGCGAACAGGTACGTGCGAAAGCTCGAGCGCCCCTCGAACCGATCCACTGACTTCACGATCGCAAAGAACGTCGCCTGGATCAACTCGTCAGTCTCCTCGCACTTGTTCGCGAAGAACCGATAGAGCTGATCGAAGTAGCGCGCGAACAGCTCGCGGCCCGCGACCTGATCTCCCGCACGCCAGCGGTCCAGTACAGCTGCGTCAGGGTCCAAGGGGCGCCCACCGTACCATCGCCAGCGCGTGGCCGCCTCCGTGACGCGCGAAACACTCACATTAGAGCGCGCACCGTCACGCGAATCGACGATGCTCCGGCATCGTGCGTGTCGCCCTCTTCCTCGCAAGTTGTCTCGTTGCGTGTAGCTCGTTCTCGCCGGAGCTTGGCTCCGAGCCGTTTGCATGCGGCGATGGTGATCCAACGTGTCCGGACGGCTACGTGTGCATGACGAACACGGCGGGCGTCAGAGTGTGCAGCGACGGCACCGGATCCGGATCCGGATCCGGATCCGGCTCCGGCTCCGGCTCGAACACGGGCAACTGCAACACGCCGTACTCGGGTGTCCTCGTGACCTACTCGTTCACTGGCGCGACCGGCTCGCAGGCCTCGACCGCCGGCACCGCAGGCACCTCGGGCGTCACGGTCGGTCCGATCGCGCGGAGCACGGGGCTCACGTCGGCCGCCGGCACCGGCTCGATCAACTCGAGCAACTGGCCGACGGCGGCGACGCTCGACAAGTTCTACACCGTCACGATCACGCCGCCCTCGGGCTGCAAGCTCGCGGTCACCGGCGCCTCGGTCGATATCACGACGAGCGGTACCGGGCCGACCACCGCGATCCTCGCGACGAGCGCGGATAGCTTCGCGGCCCACGTCACGCTCTCGACGAGCGCCGTGGCCAATGCGACCTTGAACGCCACCACGAATGGCGGCATCGAGATCCGTATCATCGGCGAATCGGCCGCGGCGACGACCGGCACGATGCGCGTGCAGAACACACTGACGTTCTCCGGCGCGCTCCAGTAAACGAAAAGACCAACGACCGGAGTCGCTGCCGACTACATCATGCCCTTGAACTTCTCGCTGACCGCCTTGAACTTCGGGTCTTCGCCGCACTTGGCCATCGCCATCATGCCCGGCATCGCCTTCTGAACCCGATCGCCGTACTTCTTCATCATCTCGGCCGACTGGTTCTTGTCGCCCTTCATCTTCTCGGCGTCCGCCTTGAGCTTCGGGAGATCGTACTTCTTGGTGACGGCCTCGACGTTGTCGGCCATCTTCGCGCAGTCGGCACCGGCGCTCTCGGCTGCCTTGCCCATGTCTTCCATCATGGAGACCATCTGCTCGGCGGGGTCTTTGGAGCACGCCGGAGCGAAAGCCAGCGCGGCAAGGATCAGAACGTTGCGGATTTTCATCGTGAAGTAGTGAGCCACAGTCGCCGGGGCGGTCGCGAGAAATAGTGATGCCTCGCCGAAAAATGTCACCGTTCATACCGTCGGCGGATCCGTTAGATTGGACGACCCGCCTGGCGAAAACGGCCACTTAGAACGCGAGTGCCGTCCCGATCCCGCCACCGACGTGGGCTGCGCCGTCGCGTGGTCCATATGAGACCTGCGCCTTCACGCGGAACCGTGAGCCGCCCATCAACACCGGTGGGGCGGTGTCCCATTGCAGCCGCGCCCACACGGTGGGCCCCAGATCCGCGATGTACTCACGTGCCCGTTGTCAGCGCGCAGCCGTGAAGACCGCGGTCACGGTCTCCAGCTCGCCGGTATCCGCATATCCGAAGCCATCGAGATACACGTCACCGTCTGGCATCGGACCGGCACGCGGTCGATTCGAGCCCGCGTGAGTCGAGATCACTGCCTCCCAATGATCGAAGTGCCAGCCCGGCGCGCCGGTCGCACGGAGCAGCGGTGGCGTCCGTTCCTTGAACTTCACGAGCTGAGGGCCGCACTCGCCCCAGGTGTGCGCACCGTCGGAGGTGCAGTCGAGCAACGTGGCTCGGGTAGCGACGTTTCCGTGACCTACGACCGCGATCTGGACTCGCCAGAAGTTGTCGCGGTTGTCGTCTTGTTCCTCGGGGTCGTTGTCTTCGTCAACTTCGCGATCGACGTCTGCGTCCCTGCGCTCGTGACAGCTCTTGCAGTTCGTCGCGCTGATGCAACCCACGAGGATCGCCACCTCGAACAAGCGAGCATCGAACATCACGAAAGGCACCAGACCGGAGGGCTACGACGGCGTGCAGTCTTTACCAAAACACAACTCGAGGATGGGATGGAGCTCGATCCCGTTCGCAGCGACGCCGTTCTGGCCGTGGATGAAATCGAAAAAGCCGACACCGCGAACGGTGATCGTCGCCGCCGGATAGCTCGGCGACGTGCTCACCGCGTAATGCGCGTCGACCTCCGAGCGGGCCCGCGACATGAAGCACTTCCACACGCTCGGAGCCCCGCACTTCGGCGAAGGGATCTCTGCGATGAGCGTCTTCGAGCCGTCGGACAACACCATGTGATAGTCGGTGTCGGTCTCGGCCTTGAGTTCCGTCAACGTGACGTTCTTGAGCTCCCACACCGTCGTCTCGGTGGGCGCCTCGCGGCTCGTACCTGCACCAGTCGCTGGCAAGGCGACGAGTGCGGCGATCGTGTTGGGCTGAGGTGCGAGGCTCACCGATCCGGCCTGCGAGTCGCTTCCCGTCTTGACGTCCCATCTCTCATTACCGCACGAGCCGTTATCGGGCTTCGGTGTTCCGGGCCCCGGACAGCTCATCGGCGCTCCGACCGGAGTTCCACCACCATTGACTCCGCCGTCGCCCACGAGGGGCCCGCCATCGCGGGGTACGGCTGCATCGAGAAACGTCATCGGATCGCGATTCGCCGGCGCTCCACAAGCGGAGACCAGGCTCGCGACGAGCAAGCAGGACCGGGCTTGGTACATCTCAAGAACGATAGGTGCTAACGCAAGTGTCATACTACTGACACCAACCAGCCGTTCGCGCGGTGAGGATTCTTAGAATCCGATCGCTCTCATGCTCCGATTCACACGGTTCGTCGACGATTCCGCCTCGTGCTGGGGCTCTCATCTCACGATCGTGAACGAGGCAGATAGTCACTAACTCTCATCTGTCAGCGCTCGCACCAATAAATTATTAACGATCGAGTCGATCGTTTGACGACCCATCGATTTCGATTGCTGGAGGATCGTCGGGCGTGGTTTGGTCGGGCCCGATGAAGCATTCGATTTGTCTCGTGGCGGCCCTCGCCGCGTGTGGCTCTTCCAACCAGAATGCGACCAACGACGCCAACCAGGGCGGCGGCGATGGCGCCCATCACACCGACGGAGCGTCGGGCTCCGACGGCGCCGTGGTCACGACCGGACGGACGATCTTTGTCATCCCGATGGAGAACGAGTCGGCGTCGGCGATCTACGGGAACCCCAGCGCCCCGTACATCAACAACACGTTGATGGCGGAGGCGGCCTCGGCGACAGCGTTCAGCGACGAGCTGCCATCGGCAATTCCGAGCGAGCCCCACTACGTGTGGATGGAAGCCGGCACGAACGCGTTCTCGGATCGCACGTTCCTGACGGACGCTGATCCGAGCGCCGCGAACAGCACGACCAGCACCGCACACCTCGTGACCCAACTCAAGACCGCGAACCTCGGCTGGATGAGCTATCAAGAAGGCATCACCGCAGGGACCTGTCCGGTCGCGAGCATCACGGGGACGTTCTACGCGGCGAAACACGATCCTTTCGTGTTCTTCCAGGATGTCGCGGGTGCGACGCCGAGTGCATCGAATGCGTACTGTGCGGCGCACCACAAGCCGTACAGCGCTCTCGCGGCCGACCTCGCCGGCGGGACGATGCCTCCATTCGTGTTCATCACGCCGAACCTCTGCCACGACATGCACGGTGCGTTTGGGTGCCCGTCGGGGACCGCGGTCGCCGCCAACATCGCTGCGGGTGACACGTGGCTCTCGGCCGAGCTTCCCGCGATCCTGACGTATGCGAGCACGCACGACTCGGTCGTCTACTTGATCTGGGACGAGGGCAGCAACAATACGACGATCCCGTTCCTCGCGTTCAGCCCGCACGTCAAGACGGGTCCGTCGGCGATGGCGTTCACCCATAGCTCGATGTTGAAGTCGATCGAGGAACAGCTCGGCGTCGCGGTGCTCGCATCGGTGACATCGGCCAACGACTTCTCCACTTTGTTTCAGAGCGGGTCATTTTAAACTGCAATGCACACTCATGAGCAACTCGTGAGACAGAGCGGGTCGATGATCGACACGTTTTACGCTTGTCGTTGAGAGTCGTTCGCTACCCTGTTTCGTGAGAGCGCCGTCGATCCTCGGAGCGCTGTCAATGATCCGCGGCTTCGGTCGCGGCGAGGATGTCGATCGCGTTCCAATCCTTCGCATCAGCGACCAGCTCGGCGAGTAATGCTGCGAGCGTCTCGACCGACCGTGGCAGGGCGGTCGCGCGCCACTCGCTCGCCATCGCGAGGCGACTGCGCAGCGCCGCGCTGAACACGTCGATCCAGGTCGGCGGGCTGAACGTGAAGTTCAGCGAGAGCGCATCGGTCGACGCGTACGTCATGTGCCAGCTGCCGCGCGGCACGCACAGCAGCGTGCCGGGCTGGAGCACGACCTCGGTGCGGTCCGCGGGCATCTCGGTGGGCATCGGCAGCATCGCGTACGACGCGAGCTCGGGATCGACCGGCTGCCCGATCGTGTGCCGGGTCATCGGCCGATCCACATTTACGTTCGGCGCGAGCCACCACGTCTTGGTGCCGTGAAGATGCAGCACGAAGTTCACGTTCTGATCGAAGTGCGGCGCGCTGCCGTTGCCGGCGGGCGTCGCGTAGACCAGACACCGCTGCCGGGTCAGCGCCGAGAGACCGAGCTCGCCGCGGATCGTATCGAGCCAGGGTACGAGCGCCGGTGCGTAGCGCTCGACCTCGTCGAAGCGGAGCGCCATGCCACTCGCGAACATCTTGCGCGCGTCGTGCGGCGACACGCTGATCGAGGATGCCTCGTCGGCGACATCCGGGAGATGCGCCGCTATCTGATCGGGCCAGGCGCCGAGCAGCGCCTCGAGCGAGGCGAGCAGTGGAATGTCAAATAGGTCGCTTCTGCCATGTACGACGAACGGCTCGTCGCGTGCGAGGTGTTCGCGGAGCTCCGCGACCGAGAGTGGATCGATCAGCGCGGCGAGCCCAGGAATCAGCACGTGCGTACGTCACACGGATCGAGCTCGGACGAGAAGCAAAGACTGGTAGAGTTTTGTTCGTCTGCTTCTTGTTGTTGGCGGCGGCGGTCTCGGTGTGTGCGACGCACGATGGTTCGGGGAGCGCGATTTCGCCACCTCCCGCCAACAGAGCATCGGGCATGGCGTCTGCGTAGTTTTCGAACGGCTCGCTCGACAGGGCAATTTGCCAGCCCGGATCTCCGCGCCGAACACACCGCTCACGGCGGCCGTCAGCTGCACGACGACCGATACGACCGATACGACCGTGCAATAGCTGCAGAAATGGTGGAGGCGCCGGGAGTCGAACCCGGGTCCGAAGATGCGTCAGGACTGACTTCTACGCGTGTAGGTACGTCATTTAAGGGTCTCGTGCACGCCGGCGACGACCAGTCTACGTGCTCGACAAGCCAACTTTTCTCGATCTCTCGCCGCCGGCGCCTCGAGAGATCCAGCCTGATTGTGTCGGTACTTCGCGGCTACAGACGGAAGCTGCGAGTCCCGTCGTTACCTAATTTTAGTTAGGCAGCGAGAGCAACAGCGTTATCGTTCGCAGTTGCGTTTTTTGCCCATTTTTACGTGGCCTTGGGCGCCACGACGCGCGATCAGAACGTCAACATCCTCGTCGAATCCGATACGCCCCCAAATTTTGAAAGAACGACCTGCAATATGGGGCCGCCGAGAGCATCGGTCAAGGGCCCGGGCGTAGCAGTCTCTCGCGCCTGACCAGGGGCAAACGGCCTAATATCAGCGACTCGATGGAGCTAATTTAGCCCTACACGCGGCTCGTGCTGCAGTCTCTCCACACGCCACGCGTTTCACGCGGATGACTCCGCAGCGTGCGTTGTGCGTGCGCGCAAAGGAAGCCGATACGTCGTTGCTCGGCACGACCGGCGGCGAGGCCACGCTCGCGATCGCGAGCGCGAAGACCGGGCCTCACGGATCGAGTGAATCAACCAGCGCGCGGATCGGATGGAGATGCATCGACGTTCGAGTGAGTGACCCAGAGAACGCAACGGCAGCTCGGTCGCGCTGCGCCTGCCGGCGCGCGTGTTTTCAGGACATCATCGTCACGTAGCCGCAGGTGCTCGAGCTCCTCGATCTCCACCTCACGCTCGTCTAGCGGCGTAGAGTCCGGGGCATGCGTTGCCTCGTCGTTGCTTCGGTCCTCGTCGCATGTTCGTCACCTGCCAAGCCGGTGCATCTCGAGACGCCACCCGCGACGACGAGCTCGGCTGTGGCACCCGAAGTTACTGCGGAGCTCGACCAGCTGCGCGAGGGCACGACCGTTCGCGGCTTCAAGGTCGCAGCGCTCTATCTCGACGATGCGGATCACCCGATCGGCGCGAAGCTCGTCCACGAAGAGACCGGGTTCCAGCTCGATTACCTCCGGATCGAGAGCGCGCCGCAGGGCTACATCTGGGTGAAGACCTATCCGACGAGCGATCAGGGCGAGCCACACACCCAGGAGCACTTGTTGCTCGGCAAAGGCGCGCGCGGTCGTCGGCTCGGCTCGTCCGAAGCGATGGCGCTCGCCGAGAGCTCGGCGTTCACCGAGCAGTGGCACACCGCATATCACTTTCACACGGTGGCAGGTCCCGACGTGTATTGGTCGGTGTTCGAGAATCATCTCGACGCGCTGCTCGCGCCCGATTACACCGACGAAGAGATCCGCCGCGAGGTCCGTAACTTCGGCGTCGCCAAGGCCGACAACGGCACGCTGCATCTCGAGGAGAAAGGCACCGTCTACAACGAGATGGTGCGCGCGTACGAGGACCCCGAGGCGATTCTGTGGCGCACGGCGCACCAGCTCACCTACGGCGAGCACCATCCGCTGTCGTTCGAATCGGGAGGGTTACCCGCGGCGATCCGCACGATGACGCCGGAAGATATTCGCGCGTTTCACGACGTCAACTACCAGCTCGCGAACATGGGCATGATCGGCGCGTATCCGTCGTCGATGCCGCTCGCGAGCGTGCTCGATCACACTGCGAAAATCCTCGACGGCCAGGCGCGCCACGTTCTCAAGCCGCACATCGATGCGCAGCTACCGAAGCCGAACCCCGCTGCGCCGGGCACGCTGAAGATCGTCGCATATCCGTACGCCGAGACCGCAAATCCGGGCCCGATGATGTTCATGTGGCCGGCGACTCAGGTTCTCGATTCGACCGAGCTCGCGCTCCGCGGTCTCTTCGTCGACGCGCTCGCGAGTGATGAATCGACGCCGCTCTACAAGAAGCTGATCGATTCGAAGACTCGCGTGATGGAGCTCGGCGCGAGCACGGTCTCGGGACATGTACTCGGTGACGGCGGGGCACTTCACGTGACGAGCTCGAGCGAGCCCGTGATGCTCGAGCTCGAAGGCGTGAGGGCCGACAAGCTCGACGAGCCGACGCTTGGTGAGGTCCGCGCGTTGATCCTGGCCGAGCTCGATCACATCGCGAAGCTGCCGGCCAATGACCCCGAGCTCGTCGCATTCGATCGCGATGTCGCGAGCCGCGTGATCGCGCAGCGCCGTCGCCTCGCGAAGTTCCTCGATTCACCGCCGGGCTTCGGCATTCGCGGTACGGAAGCGGATTGGTTCTTCCATCTCTACGATACAGGCAAGATGCCTGCGTTCGCAAAATCGCTGACTGACCGCCCCGCGCTCGCCGCGATCGACAAGCTGCTCGCAGCGGGCGGCAACCCGTGGCGCGATCGGATCAAACAGTGGGGTCTGCTCGAGGTACCGTACGGCGTCGCCGCGAAGCCGAGCCTCGCGCTGCGCAAGCAGCTCGACGACGAACGCATGCAGCGCACCACCGACGAGCTCCGGCGGCTGCAAGCGCAGTACAAGACCGCCGACGCTGCGGCGACGCTCGCGCGATATCAGCTCGACTACGACAAGGCGACCGCCGAGCTCGAAGCGCAATCCGCGACCGAGCTGCCTCCGCTGGTCGCGAGCCCGCCGATGACGCTCGACGACGGCCTGAAATACGAGACCGGCGAGCTCGGGACGGTCCGCACGTTCACTGCGACATTCGATTCGATGCAGAGCGCACACCTTGCCCTGTCGTTCGATCTCGCCAAGACCGTCGCGCCCGCCGATCTGTGGCTGCTCGCTGGCTTGCCCGAGCTGCTGTCGACCGCGGGTGTCATCGAAATAGCAGGGCCGATCAGCTCGGCCGAGATGAAGGAGCGGCTGCGCAAGGAAGTGCTGAGCCTCGACGTCAGGTACATCGGCAATACGACCGATCCGAAGCAACCTCGACGCACGCAGCGCCCCGAGCTTGCCTTCTCGGGCTCGGGTCTCGGCGCGATCGAGACCCGAGCTGCACTCGCCTGGATCCAGCGCGTGCTCACCGCACCCGATTGGCGGATCGAGAACCTGCCGCGGCTGCGCGACATCGTCGCGCAATCTCTCGCGACCGCGCGCCAGCGCATGACCCAAGGTGAAGAGAGCTGGATCTGGGATCCGCGCGATGCCTGGTTTCTCCAGGATGCGCTGCAGGCCCATACCGCCTCGTTTCTGACGAGGATCTTCGATCTCCATCGACTGCGCTGGATGTTCGAGGATCCGCGCGATCCAGTCGTCCAGAAAGAAGCCGTGACGTTCCTCGCCAAGCTCGGGGCGAGCAAAGGCAACCGCGTCGTGCTCGGCGCCGTCGCGAAGCAACTAGCCACCGATCCCTCGCACGCACCTCTCGCTGTGTCCCTCTCGCCGAAAGCCCGGGCGATCGCGCGCGATGCCGGTAGTGACCTCGCCACGCTGCTCGCGGATCTTCCCGACGACACACTCGCGACGGACTGGGCCTTCCTCTGCGATCAGATGGCCAAGGACCTCGCGTTCGGTGCGCCCGCCGCGCTCGCGAAGCTCGAGACCCTGCGCTCGCACATCATGCGCGCCGAGCGTGCGCGCATCGTCCTGACCGCATCGAGCGCCAACCAGCAGGCGATCGCGCCCGACGTCAAAGCACTCGTCGACGCGATTCCGACCACGCCAGCGCCCGACAACCCCGACAAGCCGATCGGCGCGGCTCCGAAGGGTGGCCTCCGTGCGCGTCTCGCCGCACGCACCAAGCTCCCCGCGCACCAGCCCTTGTTCGTCGGTCTCTACGCACCCTCGACCTCGAGCGGCGTGTTTCTCAACACCGCGAAGGCCACCGCCTTCGCCGACGACAAACCCGGAAAGATCCTCGACTACCTCACCTCGAACCTCTACACCGGTCACGGTGCACACTCTCTGTTCATGAAGACGTGGGCCGCGGGCCTCGCGTACTCCAACGGCGTCCATCCGTTCGTCGAGACCGGCGAGCTCGAGTACTACGCCGAGCGCTGTCCGCTCCTGCCGCAGACCCTGCGCTACGTCGTCGACGTGCTCCAGCACGAGAAGCCCGATCCGAACATCGTGCGCTATGCGGTCGCGAAGGCCTTCGATTCGCGCATCGCCAAGGGCTACGAGCAACGCGCAGCGGCGATGGCGGCCAACCTCGTCGATGGCATCCCGCCCGATCTCGTGCGCGAGTTCCGCACCAAGATCATCGATCAGAGCCAGCACGCCGATCTCGCGAAGGACCTCTACGCGCGCATCCCCGCGGTCTACGGCAAGGTCCTACCCGGCCTCGCGCCGCCGTCGAGCGACGTCACCTACTTCGTGATCGGCAATACCAAGCAGCTCGCCGCCTATCAGGACTACCTCCACGCAGCCGTGAGCAGAGCGACCCGGCTCTTCACGATCTACCCGCGCGACTTCTGGCTCCCCTGAAGAGGCACGGTAACTCCGTGGTCACTTCACGCGGCTATCGTTGCGAAATCACATGCGCGAAAAGGGACGGTAACTCACTCGCGGCTTCGCGCCTCGGCCCGATCGACGAACGGAGAGCGTGCGCCCCGCCTTGGCTCCCGAGCGTCCGAAGTGAGAGACCGTCCCTCGCGCGCACTACCTGGTGCGATCGATCGCGGTCTGGAGCGGGAGATCGATCTGCTGGGCGAGCGCATCGGCCGTGGCGGCGACATCGACATCCGGCACGACGCCATCGTCTTCGATGGGGCTACCGTCGGCCGCAAGGAGGTTCCAGGTTGGAATCTGGACGGTGCCGCGACTCGCGGGGAGCGTGACGGAGACGGGTGCGCCCGAGCTGCCACCGGTGGTCTCGCCGACGACGATCGCGCCGATATCGGCACGTAGCGCGGCCGTGACTTGCTCGCAGGTCGAGATGCAGCCGGCATCGGTCACGACCGCGAGCTTGCCGGCGTACTTGCGAGGCAAGGCGTCGACTGTGAGGTGCTGGACGGACGAGAAGCCGTCGCTCTCGGCTGCGAGGTCCTTCCACATCGGGCGGCGCGCGAGAGTCTCGGGCGCGGCGAGGACGCGATAGGTGCCGAGGCTCGCAGTGCCCTCCGCGAGGTCCGCGACGACGCGATAGCCGACCTTGTCGATGCCACCGCGATTGCCGCGCAGATCGATGACGATCGCGTGGGAGCCACGTGCTTCGGCGAGCACGGTATCGATTGCGGCTGCGTGCACGGTGCCGCCTTCGAGCGAGCGCAACGTCACGATGGCGATGTCGCCGACGTGCGCGATCGCGATCGCATCGTGCTTGGCCGGGGCGGCAAGTCGGGGTTTGATCGTGACGTGCAGCGCTGCACCCCCATCGTGTGGCGCGATGTCGATCGTGCGCACGCGCGGTGCCATGCCCTTGGGATAGAGCGCGCTCGTCCAGGTCTTCGCGAACGCGACGTGGGCGGACTCGGGCCGCGCGTCCGAGCGCAGCGCGACTTGAGCCGCGAGGACGTCGGTAACTGGCTTACCATCGATCGCCGTGACCTCGTCGCCGGGCTTGGTGCCCGCGTTCGCGACATCGCTGCCTGGATCGGTCTCGGCGATCAGCAGATGACCGTGAGCGACGGTGGTGCGGAGTCCGAGCCGGAAGCTCGTGTAGCCCCGCGAGGGCGCCGCCGTCGACGGAGGCCGATACGTGAGGTGGCCATCGTGAAAGGCCGCAAGCGCGGCATAGAGCGCGCGGTCGTACGCGAGCCACGAGGTCGCCGCGAGGAGTGAGGTTTCGGCGTCGCGAAAGATCACCTGCTCGTCGAGGTGATAGCGGGCGAGCTTCGCGGCGCGATGCGCGTACATCGCATCGAGCGTGCGGCGGAGCTCGGCGAGCTCGTTGCGCCTCGTCTCCCTGCTCGGGAGCTCGCCACGGGCATGGTCCGGGTCATGGACCGGCCCGGCGGGCTTGGCCGTCACGAGCGCCGCTGAACACGCGGCACACGCGACGTAGGCAACGAGTAGCTTAGCGACGGTGATCGCGAACCACGGGACGCGACGAACCACGAGCCGGCGCGCGATACCCGCCGCCGCCGCCGCGGTACGCAGGCGCTACGCGAACGCCACCTTCGGAGCGAGCTGCACCGCGGTAGCCATTGTTGTTGTACCCGCGATAGCCGGTGTAGCCGCCGCGATTGTAGTTGCCGCCGCGATAGTGAACGTAGCCCTCGGGACGCGAGATGCCACGCACACCGATCGGCACGTTGTACGAGACGCCCCATCCACGGTTGTAGAAACCCGAGCGGTACCAGACGTTGTTGTCGTACCGCCAGTAGTAGCCGTCGCTGTAGAACACCGGGTAGTCGTAGTCGGAGATGACTTGCACGCCGGGGGAGACATAGTCCATCGAGGGCGCGCCGTAGCTGACCCCGCCGCCGTATGCGACGCCGACGGTCGGCTCTTCGCTGTAGCAAGCGCTGACGAACATCAGAGACATGACGAGTAGGAATCGCTGCATAAAGCTCCTGGGACGCACACGAACCGTAGCACGGCGAGCGCCCTTGGACGCGCTTCCTCCGAGGAGGGCTAAGCCGTGAACAACTGGTCCTTAATGGTCAGATAGATCACGCCGCCGGTGACCGAAATGTCCCACTTGTTGTTCCGATCGAGGGTCGCTGCCACGCCATCGAGCAGCTCCGGTGCGAGCTCCACGATCTCGATTGCATCGCCCTTGTGAACGCCACGTTCGACGATCGCTTCGCGCAGTGCGGCTGCGCTCTTCCACGTGTAGACCACGACGCGCTTCGCGGCCTTCGTCGCTTTGTGGAGGCGATCGGGAGTCGGCGAGCCGACCTCGAACCACGCCTGAAGCTCGCCGCGCAAGTTGCGCTGCACCATCGCCGGCTCGGTGTCATCCGAGACGCCGCCCTTGGCGAACTCCAAGCCCTCGGTGTGCTCCAACGTTCGCGCGAGTACGCGCGCGACCAGGTAGCGCTCGCTCTCGGAGGGATGCTGCGCGACACGCAGATCGATCGTCTCGTACAATTCTTTGTCGACGTTTGCGAGGTTGATCTCGAAGCGCCGGATCGTTGCTTGAAGTGCCATCAGCTGGGCTCCGCCAGGCAGTAGCGCGATCCGCGCGCTTGAACGATTGCCGCGACCTCTGGCGGCCAGTGGTCGCGCGCCGCATCGTCGAGCGAACGGTTCTCGCGGACGGCGAAGCCACGCGCCGCGAGGTATGGCGAGAGCTCCTCCGCTTGCCAGCCCCACACGAACGGCTCGCCGCCGGCGCGCACGACGGCCCGGACGAGCTTCATCATCGGCGAAGGTTTCTCGATCCGCGTGCGTTCGAAGTACGTCATCGCGAGCTGACTGCCGGGTGCGCACCACGCGTGGACCGCGCGCAGCGATGCATCGATCGCACCTTCACTGAGATACATGGTGACGCCTTCCCAGATCGTGAGCGACGGGGCGTTGCGATCGAAGCCGGCTTTGCCCATCGCCCCGACAAGCTCGCTCATCGGTTTTTCAAAATCCCACGCGACGTAGTGCGCGGGCGAGGTCACGGAGAGTCTATGGAGCACGCGTTGCTTGCGCTGTTGCGTCGCGGGATGATCGATCTCGAACACCGGCACGCCGGCGAGCTCGTCCAGGCGGATCGCACGGCAATCGTAGCCCGCACCGAGCAGCACGATCTGACCCCTCGGGTGGGCCGCGATAAACGCACGGACATGATCGTCGAGCACGCGCGTACGGATCTGCATGTACAGCACCCAGGTGCCGAGCCCGGGGCGCAGCGCGAGGGCGTGGCCGATGCGCGATCCGGCGAGCCGCGCGGGCAGGCGGATCTTCGCAAACGCCGCGCCGTAGGGATCGCGCGCGAGCTCGAGCTCCTCGGGCAACAGCATGCCGAACGTGCGCGCCGCGGCGACCCACGCGGCCGTGAGACTCGGCCTCGCGTCCTTCACGATTCCGATGCGGGCTGCGAAGGTGCGCGCTTGTTCAGCTTGTGCGCCCAACCGCGTGGTTGCTCGACGACCTTGTAGTCCTCGTTATCGACCGCGACGCGGCCCGATTCTTCATGGACGAATTCGAGCACGTACTCGATCTCTTGATCCTCGAACCCGTCGACGTGCGCGCGGTCGGGATGGTCGTGCGCATAGCCGACCATGCCCTGGAACGTCACGGAATACGCGCCGAGTCCACCGCTGACATCCGCGTGAGACTGCTCGAGAATCGAGCTCGCATCCATCGCGAGCGAGACCCCCTTGGGGAGCTTGATCGCGGTGACCTGCGCCTTGTAGCCGTCGCCGGGGACGCCATCCGTGGCGAGCCACCGCACGCGCAAGGGTTTGTCCTTGTCGAGGCGGAAGTTGACCAGGACGGTGGGCTCGCTCATGGCGCGAGGATACCCGGAAGTGCTAACCAACCGCCATGCGCTACCTACATACGATGGTCCGCGTACTCGACCTGCCGGCCGCGATGCGGTTCTTCTGCGAGGGTCTAGGCTTGCGCGAGCTCAAGCGTACCGATCACGAACAAGGCCGATTCACGCTCGTGTATCTCGGCGAGAAAGAGGGCGACTCGCCGCAGCTCGAGCTCACCCACAATTGGGATCACACCGAGGCGTATCCGGGTGGTCGCAACTTCGGCCACGTCGCGTACGAGGTCGACGACATCTACGCCTCGTGCGAGCGCTTCGCGAAGCTCGGCTACACGATCTCGCGGCCGCCTCGCGATGGCCACATGGCGTTCGTCCGCTCGCCGGACTTGATCTCGATCGAGCTGCTGCAGAAGCCACCGCGTCTCGCGCCAGCCGAGCCGTGGCTGGCGATGAAGAATACGGGCGAGTGGTAATTGCGCGCGACGCGTGAAGAGATCACGAAGGTGATCGCGACGAACCGCAAGGCGTCGCACGATTACGAGATCCACGAGAAGCACGAGGCCGGCTTGCGGCTCGTCGGCTCCGAAGTGAAGAGTTTGCGCGGCGCGCACGTGGTGATCTCTGACGGCTGGGTGGAGATTCGCAAGGGCCAGGGCTGGCTGCACGGCGTGCAGATCAACGAGTATTCGGCCGCGAATCGCTGGAACCACGCACCGACGCGACCGCGCCGCCTGCTCATGCATCGCCACGAGCTCGCCAAGCTCGAGACCAAAACCCAGATCAAGGGCTACACGTTGATCCCGACGGCCCTGTACTTCAAGGGCCACCTCGTGAAGGTCGAGCTCGGCCTCGTCACGAACAAAAAGCAGCACGACAAGCGCGCGACGAAGAAAGAAGCCGACGACAAGCGGGAGATGGATCGCGCGATCAAGCGCGCTCGCTAGTCGCGGTGGTACGGCTCTCCGCGGAGGATCTTGAAGCTGCGATAGAGCTGCTCGAGCACCAGCACGCGGACCAGGCGATGCGCGATCGTCATCCGGCCGAACGCGAGCAGCTTCTTCGCGCGCTTGCGCACCGCATCGCTGTGGCCATCAGCGCCGCCGATCGCGAACACGACTGGTGCACCGGCGCCGTGCGATTGCTCGCTCGCGATCATCTCTGCGAGCTGCGTGCTCGTGACCATCTCACCGCGCTCGTCGAACGCGTAGAGATGAGCGTTCGCCGGGATGGCGGCAAGCAGCGCCGCTTCATCCTTCACCTCGACGACGTTGAGCGTGCAGAACGGGCGTAGGCGTTTGGTGTATTCGTCCGACGCCGCGACAAGGTACGGCTCCTTGAGCTTGCCGACCGCGGCGAGCGTGACTTTCACGACACGAGCGAGGACTCGTACTGCTCGTCGAGCGGAATCCGCGCATCCGCCGGTACCTCGATCGGGACCCGCGGCGCGTCGTTCCACAGGCCTTCGAGATCGTAGTGCTCGCGCGCCGAGTGCAAGAACACGTGGACGACGAAGTCACCGTAATCGAGCAGCGCCCATCGGCCGCTCGAACGTGCGGCTTCCGCGCTGATCACGCGCAGGCCGTCTTCCTTGAGCCCGCTCTCGATCGCGTCGGCGATCGCATCGACCTGACGATCGCTGCGCCCCGAGATCACGAGCTGGTAGTTGCAGAACGAGCAGAGCTCGCGGACATCGAGCAACACGGGCTCGAGACCCTTGCGTTCGAGAGCAAGCTCGAGCGCGCGCATCGCGCTATCGAGACCACCATCGTTGGTTGGTTCCGGTGGTGGCTCTGCCGCGCTACGCTTGGAGGATCGGCCCTCCGGCGCATTCGTCGCGTTAGCCGATTTGCTGTTGCTCCCTGCGCTCTTCTTGCTGCTGCTGCCCTTAGTCATGCGTCGCTCGCTTCGTCCCTTCAGTCGCGGCTACGACCGGATCTGGCCAGTACCGCGAACTACGAACTTGGTGGTGGTGAGGCCGTCGGCGCCCATCGGGCCGTAGGCGTGGATGCGCGTCGTCGAGATGCCGATCTCGGCGCCGAGGCCGAGCTCGCCCCCGTCGGCAAACCGCGTCGAGGCATTGACGAGCACGGTCGACGAATCGACGTCGTGCAGGAACTGCTCGGCGCTCGCGCGCTCGGTCGTGACGATCGCTTCGGTGTGCGAAGAGCCGTAGCGCTCGATGTGCGCGACCGCCGACGGCAGGTCGCCAACGATCTTCACGGCGAGCACGAGATCGAGATACTCGGCTGCCCAATCTTCTTCGGTCGCGGCATGCAGGGTGGGCGCGAGTGCGCACGCCTCGGCATCGCCGCGGAGCTCGACCTCGGGCAGCGCTTCGATCATCCGCGGCAAGAACGCTTCGGCGATCGCGCGATCGATCAAGACGGTCTCGGCCGCGTTGCACACGCCTGGACGCGAGACCTTTGCATTGCGCACGATCGCGAGCGCGATCTCGAGGTCCGCTGCCGCATGGACGTAGACGTGACAGACACCTTTGTAGTGCTTGATCACCGGTACGCGCGCGTGCTCGGAGACGAACCGGATCAAGCCTTCGCCACCGCGCGGAATCGCGAGGTCGATCAAGTCCTCGAGCTTCACGAGGTCCGCGATCGCCTCGCGATCGGTAATTGGCACGAGTTGCACGGCTTCGGCCGGGAGATCGGCGACGGCGAGCCCGGCTTGCACGGTTCGGAGCAGCGCGCGGTTGGTCTCGAACGCCTCCTTGCCACCGCGCAGGATGCACGCGTTGCCGGCCTTCAAGCACAGCGCTGCGGCATCGGTGGTCACGCCGGGGCGCGCTTCGTAGATCATCGCGATCACGCCGAGCGGTATCCGCACGCGCGAGACTTGCAGCCCATTCGGGCGAACTTCGGTCCCTTCGATGCGACCGAGCAGGGCGGGCTGCGCCGCCACGTCGCGCACCGCCGCAGCGAGCACGGCGATCCGCGCCTCGTCCAACCGGAGGCGGTCGAGCATCGCGGGTGCGAGGTCCATGGCGCTCTCGAGGTCGCGCACGTTCGCCGCCAGCACATCGACCGTCCCTGCCTCGATCGCGTCCGCGATCGCGAGCAAGGCGCGGTTGCGTTGATCTTCGGTGGCCCGCGCGACGATCCGTGATGCAGCCCGGGCGGCTACGGCCACGCTGCGGATCAGCGCTTGTCTCTCCAGCGAGGAGGTCACTTGGTGTGCACGGGCCTACCTGTCGGCGAGCGTGGCCTCGAACCTCGCCGTTTGCAAGCCCTATGCAACCGTCGATGTGACCGGGGCAGAGGGCGACTCACGAGGGTGGCAAAAAAGGCGTCAGACCAGCACCAAATCGTCGCGATGGATCGCTTCTTCGGCGGATTTTACCGCGAGCAGCGTCGCGATCGCCGAGGACTGCATGCCCTTGATCTTGCGCAAGTCATCGGCGCTGTACGCGACGAGGCCACGTGCGAGCTCCTTGCCAGCGCTCGTGATCGAGACGGTGTCGCCGGCTTGGAAGTCGCCCGTGACATCGGTGATGCCGGCGGGCAGAAGGCTCTTTTGCTTCTCGGCGATCGCCTTGGCTGCACCTCCATCGACGACGACCGTCCCGGTCGGCTTACTGCCGTACGCGATCCAGTGCTTGCGTGCGGAGAGCTCGCGCTTCGGCGGCACGAACAGCGTGCCAAGATCCTCGCCGGCAAGCACGCGCACGAGCACGTCGGTCTCGCGCCCGGGCGCGACGATCGCGGGCACGCCGGAGCGCGTGACGATCCGCGCGGAGCCGACCTTGGAGGCCATCCCGCCGGAGCCGACGCCACTCGTGGGGCCACCGGCAACGGGCGCGGCTTCGCGTTCGATGTCGCGGACCACCGGCATCCGCACGCCGTTCGCATCGCGCACGCCTTCGACATCGGTGAGGATGATCAGCGCATCGGCGGAGACCAGGTTGCAGACCAGAGCCGCGAGCTGATCGTTATCGCCGAACTTGATCTCTTCGGTGGCCACCGTGTCGTTCTCGTTGATGATCGGTACGCAGCCGTGATCGAGCAGCGCGCGCAGCGTCAGCCGCGCCGAGAGAAAGCGCCGACGATCGCCCAAATCGTCATGGGTGAGCAGGACCTGGCCGATCTCGACGCCGTGCGCGCCGAACGCGTGTTCCCAGTGCTGCATCAGCCGCGATTGACCGACCGCGGCCGCGGCTTGCAGACCGGGCAGCTCGGTCGGGCGCGCTGCGAGCTTGAGCCGCGTCATGCCGAGCGCGATCGCACCCGACGACACGATCACGACTTCGACGCCACGTGTGCGGAGCTCCAGCACCTGGTCCGCGATCACCGCCGGGCGACTCGCCGGCGCTTCGGCGATCAACCGGCTGCCGCACTTGATGACGACCCGCTTGGCGCCGGCGAGCGAGGCGCGCTCGGGAATCACTTGCGCACGGCCTGGCGTGCCCGCCAGCGTGTATCGAGCGCTTCGATCGCGCCGTCGAGGTACGGGTTGACCTCCGACGACAGCTGCATCTCGACCGCGGTCACAGTGCGCGCGAGAAAGTTCGATTTCTCGGCGAGCACGGCTTCGATCGCGGCCTCGGTCTCGTCGACCTCCAGCGCCTCGGCGACGACCTGGTTCTTGGCGACGAGCCGGCGCAGCGCACCGCGCGACGCGAGATCCGCGAGCTCGAGCGGCGCCTTGAGGGTCGCTTTCGCCGCGGACAGCACGCCGCGGCGAAACGGATGGAAGGCGAGGGCGCCCGGCGTCTGATCGATCGCGCGCTGGATCTCGCCGCGCAGCGCGAGCGCGGTAGCGGCATCGATCGCGAGCCCGGTGTGGAGCTTCGCGCAGTAGTGGTCGAACAGCGTCATCGTCATGAACGTGCGCGCCGCCGAGCGCGCGCGGGTCACGGCCGCGAGCGCGACCATCATGCGCTTCGCCGCTTTGCCGGCGAGCCGCACCGCGAAGCCGGCGACCGCCATGTCGAAGATCCTCGGTGGCGGCTTCTCGCCGTACACGAGGTGCATCGCGCCCTCGTCTGTCAGATCGACCTGGTGCGACGCCGCGATCCGCTTGTAGCCGCCGCCGATGATCTTGCCGATCGCCCAATCATCGACGAACGGCAACGGCACCGCGCCCGCGAGCGAACCGAGGATCGCGCGCGCGATAATCGAGCGGCGTTGCGCGGTCAGGTAGTCGCGGCGAAGGACGAGCTCGTTCACTTCTTCACCGCGGCCCTCGGTTGCGGCGCGACGCCCGTGCCATCGGTGTTCTTGCGCAGCGGCGGTGCGATGCCTTGCAACAGGAAATCGCGGTCATCGACCTCGCGCAGGCGCTCCGGCGTCGCGACGACATCTTCGGTCGCGGGCACCGCGATCTCGGCGGCCTTGCCGATCTCAGAAATGTCGCTCTGCACCGAGACCTGCATCGTGAACCGCCGCCCATCGCGCATGAACCCGACGGTGCCGGACAGCGTCACGCTGATCGGCACGCCTTTCTCCGCGTCGAGGACGACCTCGCCGGTGAGGCCTTCGATCGTGCGGCTCTCGCGCCACTTGCGCTGCGCCAGCGGCTCGTTCGCGGGCTTCCTTTGCGGCGCCGCCGGCTTGATCTCGATCCTGCGACCGGCACGCCCGGCGATCTGGACCGCGCCGCGATCGCTGAGCTCCGCACCCGGCGCGAGCAAGTCCCAGGTCGCGGCGACCGGCTCGGCGAACTGATTCTCGAGTTGCTCGGGCTCCTCGGGTGACTCGGGAGCGCGCTCGTGCCAGCGCTGGTAGCGCGGGCGCAAGTAGAGCTTGCCCCCGACGAAGACCGCCTCGCGACCGTAGTCGGCGGAGTTCGTATACAGGGCGTAGAACGCGCCCTTATCGCCGACCTGGATCAGCGTCTTGTCGTCGAGGTCCGTCGTCGGCTTGCCGTTCTCTTTGACGTGGGTCGCACTCGCGATCGTCACCGAGTGCACGCCGAGCGCGGCGGTCACGACGTGGTGCGGCGCGGCAAGGGCGATCGAGAGCGCCTCGGGATCCTTCGCGGCGCGCTCGACATCGACCTTCTGCGGGCCCTTGTCCTTGGTCTCGACCAGGCCGCGGAGGTCGCGATCCGGCACGCCTTGCGACCGACCGCAGCTCGCTGCGACCAGAACACACGCGAACAGCGGGCGAACCATCGCAGAGGTCTTAGCTTTCTCGACGGCTGCGGTCAACCACGCTACCGTTTAGCGGCGTGCAAGCCGAGCTCGAGATTCTGACCCATACCCCTGGTGCGGTGCTCGCGGTCATCCTCGGCCTCCTGTGGGGCAGCTTCGCCAATGTCTGCATCTATCGCTGGCCGCCCACCGACGAATTTCCGAAGGGTCGCTCGGTCGTCGTACCGGGCTCGCACTGCTCGAGCTGCAAGGCGCCGATCGCCTGGTACGACAATGTCCCGATCCTCAGCTACCTGTGGCTGCGGGGTCGTTGCCGGCGGTGCAAGGTCGAGTTCTCGCCGCGCTACCTGCTGGTCGAGGCCACGATGGCGATGCTGTTCCTCGTCGCGTGGTGGTTCACCTTCGGCACCGGAGGGATGTTCGACACGCTCGATCATCGAGCGGTGCGCTTCGTCGTCGATGCGGTCTTCATCTTCGTGATGGTCGTGATCGCGTTCATCGATCTCGACACCCAGCTCGTGCTCAACATGGTGACCGCTCCCGCGGTCGTGATCTTCTACGGCGCGACCTGGGTTTTCCCCGGCATGCACTGGTACGACGGCTTGATCGGCGCGGCGGTCGGCTACGGCGGCCCGTGGTTGATCGGCGAGATTTACTTCAGGATCACCGAGCGCGAAGGCCTCGGCCTTGGCGACAGCACGCTGCTCGCGGCGGTCGGTGCGTTGCTCGGCTGGAAGGGCGTCGTGGTCGCCCTGTTCGGCGGGTCGATGATCGGCGTGGTACTGATCCTGCCGGTCGTGCTCGTCCGCCACTTGCTCGGCAAGCCGGGAACCGAGCTCGTCGGTGAACGCACATCTGATGACGAAGCGGAACAGGTCCCGACGTCTCTGATGAAGACGCCCCTACCTTTTGGTCCGTTCCTGGTGATGGGAGCGCTCTTCTATCTGTTCGCCGCACCATGGATCGATCTCCACTTCCGGCTATAGTTGGCTAACGTGGGTGGCCAAGCGGCCGAGCAAATCATCGCTGGCGTCGTCCTCTCGGAGCGCCTGGCCGTCACGATGTACGGCGCGATTCATCGCGCGCAATTCAACGGCCAGCGCAACCTTCGTGGCCTGATCGTCGATCCAAAAATCCTTGCCGAGGATGCGTTTCGCGACACGCTCACCGATGCCACGTTGATCGAGAGCGTCACCGCGCTCGAGCATCAGAACATCGTGCCGACCTTCACGGTCGAATCAGGTGGCTCCGACGTCGTCGTCGTGACTCGCGGCTCCGGCCGCTACGTCACGGTCCAGGATCTCATCACCGCCGCACGCTCCCGAGCCAAGAGCGGCGGCAAGCTCTCGACCCCGGTCGCCGGGCTGATCGGCAAGTCGGTGATCGAAGCGCTCGCGGCCGCGCATCAAGCGGGCGTCATCCACGGCGCGGTGCATCCGCGCAGCGTACTGATCGATGAAGACGGGACCATCCGGCTCGGTGATTTCGTCGTCGGTCGTGCGCTCACGACCGCGGTCGCACAAGGCGCCGATTCGTCGCTGTGGCGGGGCCTCACCGGCTACATCGCACCGGAGCTCATCATCGGTGAAGAGCCAGCGACGGTGTCCGACGTGTTCGCGGTCGGCGCGATGCTGTTCACGATGCTCTCGGGCGAAGCGCCTCCCGGTGTCTTGCGCGTCACGCCCGCCGTCGAGCGGCTCGTCCAGCGCGCGCTCGATACAGATCCGAAGCGGCGCTACAAGACCGCGACCCATCTGCTCGAGAACCTGATCGAGGCGATGGAAGACGACCGCTGGGAGCTTGCCGATCGCGACGAGCTGATCAAGGAAGCCGGCCTCTCGCAGGTCGACGAGAACATCGACGACGCGACCGAAGATCTGCTCGCCTCGCTCGGCAGTGCCGCGGTGCAAGTCACGCCGCAACGCGTGAGTATGGACCTTCGCGCCGAGCAGGCCGCGTTGCGCCAGAGCTCGCCCGGTGTCCAGTCGCAGCAGACCGGCGGTCGGCTCGACGCGCTGCTCGCAGATCTCGGTAGCGATCACACGAGCGTCACGATTCCCGATGACGAACCGTATCGCCGCGATCCCATTTCAGAGTTGATCTCGCTCGCTCCGCGCAAGCGCGACGCGATCCAGCAATCGGCGACGCGCGTGCCTTCGCTCGACGATCCGGACGAGGACGATTCGACGCCGCTGCCGCCTCCCGCACGCGACCTCGATTACGAAGCGCCGTCGCCGCGTCGCTCGCCGCGCGCGCAATCCTCGCCCGCCGGTCTGCGCCCAGGCTCGAGCGATGAAGCCGCCGCGCTCGCCGCGATCGGCGATCTCGATGACGGGGTGCGCCGGGTCTCGAACGCCGGCGACCAAGCTTCGATCGCGGCGCAGAAGCTCGAAGAAGCCGCGGCGCGCGCCGAGCGTGCCGCGCAGAGCCTCGAGACCGGTCACAGCAAGCAGCTCGCGCGCCCGGTCGCATCACCGGTCCCCGATCTGCACGTCGAGCTCGATGCCCCGTCGATGCGCGTCAAGAGCCGGATGGGTGGCGTGCTCGGCGTCTTCGTGATCGCGGTCGCGCTCGGTGCGATCTACATGATCTACCGGACGTTCACGAAGCAAGACGAGATCAACGAGCACGACAAGGCGCAAGCGGCCGCGGATAAAGAGAAGCGCGACAAGGACACGTTGAACGCGATCGCGGACCTCCCTGACCCGGGCTCGATCAGGGTCACCTCGGATCCGCCGCAAGCCGGCGTGTGGTTGAAGATCGGTCGGACGCCGGTCGATTCGATCGGGCTCGAGTCGTCGATGATGCACGAGCTCCGCGTCGAAGGTATCGAGGGCTACGATCCGGTCGATACCCAGGTCGTGCCGACGCACTGGTCAGCGCCGATGGCGGGGCAGAAAGTGCGCAAGGCGTCGATCATCGTCGTGTTGAAGCCGGCGACCAAGGACAAGAGCGGCAAGCCCTCTCCCGTCAAGTTGCCGGTGATGCCGCCAAAGCCGCCCGATGCGACCGGCTTCACGCCCGGCCGCGGTCCGATCCACGTCGAGTCGACGCCGTCGAATGCCGAGGTCTGGATGTACATCGGGATGACGAACAACGTCGAGCTCCAGGGCATTCGCGCCGGCATGCCGTACGAGCTGCGCGTGCTCGCCGATGGATATCTTCCCGGCTACGTCACCGTCACCGCCGACGAGTGGCGCGATGGCGGCGATCCGAACACGCCGATCGATCGCGCGAAGAAGAAGTCTGCGCTCGCGAAGGCGCTCACGCTCGAAAAGGATCCCAACGCGGCCGCTGGCTCCGGCGACGCTCCAAGAACGCCCGAAAAAAAAGACGGTAAGAAGAAGGGGCACTGACGTGGCCCAGGCCCGCACCCTTCATGTGCGTTGCACGACCTGGGAGCAGGTCGACGTGTTCACGACGCGCAAGCTTCGCAAGGGCAAGCTGCTCTCGATGAAAGTGCCATTCGAGACCAAGGCGGGTGCACCGCTCACGCTCGGGCTCGAGCTTCCCAACCAGCTCGTCGTCGCGATCGACGGCATCGTCCAGCGCGCGTCGCCGATCGATCCCGAGCCGGGTGCGAAGCCGGATGTGTCGCGCACGTGGATCGAGGTCGAGCTGACGGGCCTTACCGACGAGGTGATGAACCGGATCCGCACGATGGCGACCGAAGAGCTAGAGGGCAAGACCCCTCCGCTCGGCTCGACGCCGCCTGCGCTGCGCCGCTCGAGCGCGGCGGTCGTCGATGATCTTCCGGCCGACGAGCGCGAGTTGTTCCAGCACCTCTCGAGCGAGCTCCGCCGGATGCGCAGCGCCGCGGTCCACGACGTGCTCGGCGTCCCGGCCGATGCGAATGCCGCGCAAGTCCGCACGAGCTGGAAGAACTTGATCCGTCGCCATCATCCGGACCTCGTCGCGCGCCGCGCCGCGCCCGCGATCTCGCACCTCGCCGAGGAGCTCACGATCCTGGCGAACCGCGCCTACGATCGGCTGCGTGCGGCGCTCGTCGCCGAGGGCAACGGCACGATCGTCGGCCCCACGCTGAGCTCGCCGCCGGGTTGGCTCGTCGGGTTCGAAGACATCGCGAGCGGTGGTGCGATCGTGCGGCCTTCGCAACCGCGGCTCGAGCGGGTCCCCGATGCCACGCCGCGGCCGCGCACCTCGCCGACCTTGGCACCCTCGACCATCCAGGGTGGTGAAGCGTTCGAGGCACGGGCACGCGCGATGCTCGCTACCGGCGATGGCGACAGTGCGCGAGAGGTGCTCGCGGCTGCGCTCGTGGTGTATCCGCGCTCGCGGTCTCTGCGCGCGCTGTATCTCGTCGCCACCGCGATCGTCGCCGTGTTGCGCGGCGAAGTCATGCTCGCGATCTCGCAGCTCGAGACCGCGCTCGCGCACTACGAGCAATCGATCGAGGCGACGATGCTGCTCGAGCACGTCAAGAAGTACGGCGCCGAGCGCTCCGACGAGATGCGCCGAGTGTTCCAGTGAGCCGCGCGGTCGGCATCGACCTCGGCACCACGAACTCCGTCGTCGCGGTGATCGATCGCGACGGCGCGCCGCGCATTCTCACGACCGCCGAGGGCTCGACCACGATGCCTTCGCTCGTCTGGTTCTCCCCGGACGGTCCGGTCGTAGGCGAGGCCGCACGTGCCGGACTCGATCACAGCCCCGATTGCACGGTGTTCGGCGCGAAGCGCCTGCTCGGGCGGCGCTTCGATCATCCCGAGATTCGCAGGCTCGCGCGCACGCTGCCGTACGAGCTCACGCCGGCGCCGAATGGCGATACCTGGGTCCAGCTCGCGGCAGGTCGCGCGATCTCCCCGGAAGAAATTTCGGCGCTGATCCTCCGCGAGCTGCGCCGCACCGCCGAGGCCTTTCTCGAAGAACCGGTCACGCGCGCGGTGATCACGATCCCTGCCTGGTACGACGCGGCCCAGCGCCAGGCGACCAAAGATGCCGCGCAGATCGCAGGCCTCTCGGTGGCGCGCTTGCTCTCCGAGCCGACCGCCGCGGCGCTCGGTCACGGCGCGCACCGCGGTCAGGATCGCCGCTACCTCGTGTGCGACCTCGGCGGCGGCACGTTCGACGTCGCGGTCGTCGATGTCGAAGGCGGCGTGTTCGAAGTGCTCGCGACGACCGGCGATCCGTTCCTCGGTGGCGACGATGTCGATCGCGCGATCGTCGATAACCTCGTGCGCGATGTCCGTCAGACTCGCGGCATCGATATTTCTTCGGATGCAATCGCTATCGAGCGGCTCCGGCTCGCTGCTCAACGCACCAAGCACGAGCTCTCCGATCAGCCGTTCGCGAAGCTCACGATCGCCGAGCTCGCACAGCTACCCTCGGGCAAGGGCGTCGAATATAACCGCACGATCCGGCGCGACGAGATGGAGCTGTGGGCCTCGCCGCTCGTCAAGCGCATCGAAGCGCCGGTGATCGCCGCGCTCGAGCGCGCGGGTCGCAAGCGCGAAGCAGTCGACGAGGTGCTGCTCGTCGGTGGGTCGACCCGGATTCCGATCGTGCGCAAGGAGCTCGGCCGGATCCTCGGCCGCGATCCTTGCGTGATTCCGAACCCCGAAGAGGTCGTCGCGATCGGCGCAGCGCTCGAGGTCGCGCGGCTCGATGGCATCATCGATGGCGTGCTGTTGATCGATGTCGCCGCGCGCGGCATCTCGATGTCGACCGCCGATAGCGAGTGCGAGATGGTGATCGCGCAGAGCTCGGTCGTGCCGACGCGCGAGCATCGCCTGCTCGCGACGCGCAGCGATAACCAACCGCGGATCGAATTCGATCTGTGGGAAGGCGAGTCGCCGGAGCCAGCACGCAATCGCCACCTCGGCCGCTACGCGGTGGTCGATCTACCCGTCGCGCCTTCGGGCGACGTGCTGTGCCTGATCGAGGTCACCATCGATACCGATGGCGTGGTCCGGCTCGGCGCCTCGGAGCTGGTCTCCGGAGAGCGGCTCACGCTCGAACAGCTCGCGCACGCGGGCCTGTCACGCGCCGAGGTCCTGCGTCTCCAGAAATCGATGCTCGAGGCATCGTGAAGCTCCCGTGTATGAAGCTCGCGTGGGTGAAGCTCGCGTGGCTGAAGCTCGCGTGGCTGATGCTGGTCGCCTGCGGTGGTGCGGTACCGCGACCGGTGGCGCCGCCGGCCAAAGAGGTCCAGCTCAACGCGGCCGGCGCGCTCGTGAAGATCGAAGATTCGACGCTCGCTGGCTATGTCACGATCGTCGATTTTTGGAGCGAGTCGTGTGGCGCATGTGTCGAGGTTTACACCCGAGTCTTAGCCGGCATCTCCGACAACCCGAAAGCGATCCTGCGCAAGGTCGATGTCGGCGACGGCTTCACCGAGGTCGCTCATGCGTACGACATCGCCGCACTGCCTCACTACAACGTCTATGACACGAAGCGTCGCTTGCGCTTCGTGCTCGTCGGCAACGATTGCTTGCGCGCGCCTGACCTCGCCAAGCAGTTGCTCGCCGAGCCCTGAGATCATCGTTCCTTGCCGCATCCACCGGCGCGATCTTTCTGTCGTCGCGCCGCGGCGTGGTGAGTGCGCCTCGCGCGTTGTTCTTCACGCCGCTCATCACGCTCGCGTTCACCCGGATCGTGGGATCGTTCATGGTCACGCCCGTGATCACCGCGGGGTGCCGCGAGCTCCGGACGCAGGCCTGGACGCTCCATCAGCTGCTGCCGAAGCGCGCAGTGAAGTAGCCGTGGGCTAAGATGTGCGCGTGCGACACGCAGTCATCCTCGCAGGCGGAAGTGGAACTCGATTGTGGCCGGCGAGCCGGCGCGCTCGTCCCAAGCAGCTGATCTCGCTGTCACCGACCGGCGATGCGCTGGTCACGACCGCAGTGCGGATCGGGGCGGACCTTGCAGGCGATCGGGTAACGATCGTGACCGCGACCTCGCAAGCCGCCGCGACGCGCGAGGTCGTGCCTGGGATCTCGTTGATCGAGGAGCCGCTTGGTCGCAACACGGCAGCCGCGATCGGGCTCGCCGCCGCGAAGCTCGTACTCGAAGATCCCGATGCGGTCCTCGCGGTAATGCCCGCAGATCAACACGTCACGAATCGTTCTGGCCTCGTTCACGCGCTCGATGTCGCGCTGCGTGCTGCCGAACAAACCGACGCGATCGCGACGATCGGCATCGCGCCGACGCGTGCCGAGACCGGGTTCGGGTACCTCGAGCTCGCAGGCCCGGCAATGCTCGATACGGTGATGCCCGTCGTGCGCTTCGTCGAGAAGCCCGACCTGGCGACCGCCGAGCGCTACGTGTCGTCGGGCCGCTACCTGTGGAACGCGGGCATCTTCTGCGCGCGCGCGCAACGCCTGCTCGCCGAGCTCGAGACCCACCTACCGGCGACCGCCGCCGCGGTTCGCGAGATCGCGAACCATCCCGAGACCGCCGCGGCTCGCTACGAATCCCTCGCGTCGATTTCGATCGATCACGCGGTGATGGAGAAGGCGGCGCACGTCGTCACCGTGCCGGCGTCGGTCGGCTGGGACGACATTGGCTCGTGGGCCGCGCTCCCCGCGGTGCGTGGCAGCGACGCGCACGGCAACACGATCGCGGGCGAGGTGATCGTGCTCGACGGTGGCGGCAATATCGTCATGACCGACGGTGCGATCGTCGCGATGGTGGGTGTCTCGGACTTGATCGTCGTGAAGAGCGGGGATGCCGTGCTCGTGATCCCGAAGGATCGTGCCCAGGACGTTCGCCTCGTGATCGAACTGCTCGACGCGCGCGGCCTCACGAAGTACCTGTAGCGGTCCCGCCCCACGCCGTGCGTTCTCGCACGCTAAAGCCTTACCACGTCAACGGCACCGCCTCGCCCGGGCGGCACCTCAGTTGCACGAGGAGGCAGCATGACGAAGCTGCTCTGCGTTTTGATGCTGGCCCTCCCGGTTGTCTCTGTTGCCGGCACGCCCTCCCGGCCCTCCTCGCCCGCCCCGTCCGTCCCGATCGCCGATAGCAAGTTGGTCGAGGTCGATACCCAGATCGTCGCGCATCAGCACGGGGTGAATCAGGACGAGATCACGCTCGGCAAGCTCGCGCAAGCGAACAGCAGCGCGCCGGCGGTGAAGAAGTACGGCGCGACGCTCGTCAAGGATCACACGGCCGGAGACAAGGACATCATCGCATTTGCAAAGGCGAAGGGCATCCCGGCGATCCCCGCGGATGCGAGCGAAACCGAAGCCGGCAAGAAAGACAAAGCAGACATGGTGGCGAAGCTGAAGACGCTGAAGGGCGCCGAGTTCGATCACATGTTCATCGACATGATGGCCGCGGGCCACGACAAAGAAGTCACGCGGATCACCGCGGACATCGCGCAAGCAACCGACAAGAACCTCGTCACGATCCTGACGAAGACCAAGCCGGTCCTGCAAGCTCACGCCAAGACGGCGTCTGGCCTCCAGAAGCCCAGTCCGAGCGCGGCGAAATAACATGAACTTCCGCCGAACGCTCGGGGCGCGCACGCTCACGCACGATCGTGTCACGAACCTGGCGGGCGAGGACATCGGGCGTGTCGAAGAGCTCATGATCGATGTCATCACCGGCCGCGTCGCGTACGCGGTGCTGTCGTTCGGCAGCGTGATGGGCTTCGGCGGCAAGCTGTTCGCGATGCCTTGGTCTGCCATCACGATCGACGAGTTGAAGCAGAAGTTCCTCGTCAACGTGACCAAGGAAGCACTCGAGCGAATGCCAGGTTTTGACAAGGAGCACTGGCCTGACCTGAGTGACCTCGATTACGCGAACGGCGTGTACCGGCAATGGGGTGTGACGCCGTACTGGGCGTAGTGGTACGACTCGCGCGTGAACCCACGCGTCTTCCGCGAGTACGACATTCGAGGCGTTGCCGACCGCGATCTCGACGATCGCATGGTCCACGCCCTCGGCATGGCGATCGGCAAGAAGGTCCCTGGCAACGTGGTCGTCGTCGGTCGCGATTGTCGAGTCACGTCGCCGCGCCTGTTCGCCGCGCTCACCGACGGTATTCGCGCGTACGCCGAGGTCCTTGATATCGGTGTGGTGCCGACGCCGGTCGTCTACTTCGCGGCGCACCACCTCCAGCCCGCCGCCGCTGTCATGATCACGGGCAGCCACAATCCTCCCGAGGATAACGGCTTCAAGATCATGGTCGGCAAAGAGACCATCCACGGCGCCGCGATCGCCGAGCTGCGCGATCGGGTCAGCGAGCTCCTCGTGATCGAAGCTCCGGACCCGCAGTTCCCGATGTACTCGCGCGACATGATCAGCGCGTACGTCGAGTTCGCCGCGACTCAGCTCCGGCTCGGGACGCGCAAGTTTCACGTCGTGGTCGATGCGGGCAACGGGGCCGGCGGCCCGACCGCGATCGCGATGTACCGACGGATCGGCTTCGAGGTCACGCCGCTCTACTGTGACCTCGACGGCCGGTTCCCGAACCATCATCCCGACCCGACTCAACCCGAGAACGTCGCGGATCTGATCGCCACGGTGAAGCGCGAAGGCGCCGAGCTCGGCATCGCACTCGATGGCGATGCCGATCGGATCGGCGCGGTCGATTCGACCGGGCGAATCTTGTGGGGCGATCAGCTGATGATCCTCCTCGGCAAGGCCGTGCTCGCCGAGGTCCCGGGCGCGAAGTTCGTCGGTGAGGTGAAGTGCTCGCAGGCGATGTACGACGAGCTCGACAAGGCCGGCGGCCATTGCGAGATGTGGAAGGTTGGCCACTCGCTGATCAAAGCGCGCATGAAGGAGACCGGCGCACAGCTCGCGGGTGAGATGAGCGGCCACATGTTCTTCGCGCATCGCTGGCTCGGCTTCGACGACGGCATCTACGCCGGCGCGCGCCTGATCGAGCTCCTGAGCCGGGGCACGCGCACGCTCGCCGAGCTCGCCGCCGAGCTCCCGTTGATGATCAATACGCCGGAGTTGCGCGTCGATTGCCCGGACGATCAGAAGGTCGGCGTGGTCGCCAGGGTGACGGCCGCGCTACGCGACGATCCGAACGTTCGCGAGGTCATCGCGATCGACGGGGTCCGCGCGAAGTTCGCGGACGGGTGGGGCCTGGTTCGCGCATCGAACACGCAACCGGCTCTCGTGATGCGCTGCGAAGCCGCCACCGAGGCGCGGCTCGCAGAAATCGTCGCTACGATCGAAGGCTACATCGGCGTAGCCCGGCAGACTGCCTAGAACGTCGCCTTCTCGGCGGCGACCTTGATGCCGACCGAGAGAGCCTTCTCTCCGTCGATGACAACGTCGGGGCCGAGCAGGCTCACGACGATGCCGTTCGCGAGCACCTCGGGAACCATGACCTTGCAGTCGTGATCGGTGTCGAAGATGCTGATGATCGTCTTTGCGGTTCCCGTGCAGCCGCAATTCGGCGGGGTCGCGAGATCGGTGCAGCCAGCGGTGATGATCGGCTGGAGCTGGGCGACGATCGCCGGGATGATGGTGCCGTTGATGTCGGTCTGCGTGACCGCGCCCGCGAACACGACGCCGCCGCTGACCGAGGAGGCCGACGCGGTGCCGAGGTTACTGGCGGTCATGGCCGAGGCCTTCACCTTGGCGCCGATCAGGTTGAGCGTGATGGGATCGCTGCCACCGATGGCGATCTGGATCGAGAGCTTGCCCGGACCGGCGTTGAACGTGCCACCGATGATCTTGCCGGCGAGCGGTTCGTTCGTGTTCGCCGCAGCGGTGAAGGAGCCACCCGTCGGGGTCAGCTGGTGACCACAGCCGGTGCACACGGCCGGAACCGTCGCGGTCGCCGTGGTGCAGGTGACGACTTCGGTGCCCGTGCAGGCCGCGGGCGTCGGGTTCGAGCCGATGAACACCGACATACCGGTCGCCGGATCCGACATGAACGTCGCATCGGTGGTCTGCATGTCGACGAGCAGCGAGAGACTGCCTTGGAGGACCGACTTGTCGATCGTGCCCTGGACGTCGAAGCCCATCGTCGACAGCGTGCTGATCACGTTGCCGAGCGCGTTGTCGACCTTGCCGTTACCGTCGAGATCGAGGCCGTACTCGTTGGCCTGCGCGATCGTGACGGGGATGAGCACCTTGTTCACTACGTACTTGTAGTGAGTGCCGGCGGGGGTGATGGTTTCGTCGCTGCTTCCGCAAGCGGCGAGCGACATCGGAATCAGAGCGGCGAGCAGCAGTGGACGGAAAGCCATTGGAAATCCCCTATTCTTGGTGACGGACGTTCTAGCGCGGATGACCGACGAGACACAATACGCGGAGTCGAGCGATGCCGCCGTGATCTCGGCCATCCTGCGCTAGCGATCATGCTCTTCGTCGCCTGTTGCCCCGTCGGTGGCATGACCTACTGGTAGACGCGACACAGGTCACAGTCGACCGCGGTCGAGGGGCCCCACAGGTCCTCACCGACGACGACGACGAGCTCGCGGCGTTCTGCCAGCAGGTCACGGTCGCGCGGCAACCGGCCGAGCAAGCGGTCGTTCAACCGGCATGGATTGCTGGCAGTGGCAGCGGTCACTGGCTCGGCAGGTTCGCGAACCGAACCTTCGCGTCTCTGATCACGCCGTGCGAGCGCGTCCAGCCGCCATTGACCTCGAGCACGTAGAGCGCGGGCTCACCGACCCTCCGCATCGATTCGGTTTTCGGCTCAGCATTCTCGACGATGCCCGCGATCGTCAGATCCTTGCGGATGAAGATCATGTCGAGCGGGATGAGCGTGTTGCGCATCCAGAACGTCCAGTCCTTCTCGATCCCGAGCAGGAACAGCATGCCAGCCTCGGGCGGAAGGTACTGCCGGTACATCAGGCCGCGCTCGATCTTGGCCTCGGTCGAGACGACCTCGACTTGGACCCGGAGCTCGCCTTTGGCGGTGGCGATGACGACCTCGGGGGAGGTCGGCGAAGGCGGTTGCTCGTGCTGGTCGGGTTTCTCGGGCTGGGGCGGCGTGGGGTGCTCGCACGCGACGAGCACCACCATCATCAGCGCGAAGACCAAGCGAGACTGCACGCGCGCACGCTACCATGAGGTGTGCCACGTGCTGTGCTGACGCGAGATCCGGCTGACGTCGCCGCGTATGCTGCCCAGCTCGCCCCACGCGGGATCGAAGCGATCGCGATGCCGGTCACCCGTTGGGCACCGGCCGCGGATCCCGGTGCGCTCGCGCGCGCACTCGCGACCGGTCCCTTCGAGGCGATCGTCGTGCTCAGCGCGCGTGGTGCGGCTGCACTCGCGCGCGTGCTCGCGCGAACGACGGCGCCGATCTGGGCCGTCGGGCCGGCGACGTTGCAAGCGCTCGCAGGTGCGGAGCTCGAGGCCTATCATCCTCCCGCGGTGCGCGATGGTGCCGGGCTCGCGCACGCGCTCGTCGCGAGCGGGATCACTGGCCGCGTGCTCGTGCCGCGCGCCGACGAGGGCCGGACCGATGCGATCGACATCCTGCGCGCGGCAGACCTCGAGGTGGTCGACGTCGCGGCGTATCGGACCGTCACGGTCGACGCGAATGATCCGGCGCTCGCACCGGGACGCGTCGCCCTCGCCGAGGGTGCGGTGTGCGGCGTGTTTGCACCCTCGCAAGTCACCGCACTCGCAGCGCTCTTGGGCCCGCTCGATCGGTTGACTACGCGGTTCTGTGCGATCGGCGAGACCACGGCGGCGGCGCTGCGCGCGGCTGGGATCGAGCCGCGGGTGGCGGCGGCGCCGACACCGGAGGCCTTCGCGACAGCCCTCGCCGCGCTATGCTCGCCGGCAGCATGAACTTCCCCGACTACCGGCCGCGCCGGATGCGGCGTACCGAGAATCTCCGCCGCCTGGTGCGCGAGACTCGGATCGCGTCCGACGATTTTGTGTATCCGATGTTCGTCGTCCCTGGCTCCGGCGTGGAAAAGCCGATCAGCTCGATGCCTGGCCAGTTCAACTACTCGATTGATAAGGCCGTCGAAGCCGCGGCCGCCGTTGCCGATCTCGGCATCCCGAGCATCATGCTGTTCGGGGTCCCCGAGAAGAAGGACAGCGTCGGCTCGCAAGCTTGGAACGACGGCGGCATCGTCCAGAAGGCGATCCGCGCGATCAAGAAGCAGACGCCCAATCTCGTCGTGATGGCCGATGCGTGCTTCTGCGAATACACCGATCACGGCCACTGCGGCGTGCTCACCGACGGTCAGCTCGACAACGACGCGTCGCTCGAGAACCTCGCGCGCACGGTCGTATCGTACGCCAAGGCGGGCGTCGATGTCGTCGCCCCGTCGGGGATGCTCGATGGCTTCGTCGGCGCGTGTCGCGAGAGCCTCGACGAAGACGGCTTCGATCAAGTCGCGATCATGGCGTACTCCGCGAAGTACGCCTCGGCGTACTACGGCCCGTTCCGCGAGGCGGTCGATTCGACGCCGCAGTCCGGCGATCGCAAGGGCCATCAGATGGATCCGGGGAACGTCGCCGAGGCCGTGCGCGAAGTGCAGATGGACGCCGACGAAGGCGCCGACATGGTGATGGTCAAGCCCGCGCTCGCGTACCTCGACGTGATCCGCGCCGTGTCCGACGAAGTGAACCTGCCGATCGCTGCCTACTCGGTGAGTGGCGAGTACGCGATGATCGAAGCTGCCGCCGAGCGCGGTTGGATCGACAAGGAGCGGATCGTGATGGAGACCCTGCTCGGCATGCGCCGCGCGGGCGCCGACATCATCATCAGCTACCACGCGCCGTACGCTGCCAAGCTGTTGAACAAGCGCCCGGTCGGTTGATGAAGCAGCTGGTCTACAAAATCGTCGAGATCTCGACCGTCACCGACGAGACGATCGAGGAGGTCGTGAACTTGTGGGTCGGCAAAGGTTGGTTGTTCGAGGGCATCCGGTTCGTGACGAGTGATGCGTCGCGCCGGCCACAGATGGCGTTCATCTCGTTCACGCGCGATGCCGAGACCGAGCCTCAAGCGCCGCGACAGCCGCCCCGGCTCGTCAAGCCCGGCGACCATCGCTAACGCGTTGAGCGCCTCGGGTGACATGTAGCGCGGCGTGCCGATCACCCCGCCGACCTGGGTAATGCCGGGTTCCTCGATGGTGCGCGCGATCCCGAAATCGGTGATCACGGCACGGCCGGTGGTCGCCTCGATCATGATGTTGTCGGGCTTGAGATCGCGATGCACCACGCCGGCTGCGTGCGCCGCGGCAAGGCCGGCGCAGATCTGTTCGGCGATCGCGCGCAGCTCGCTCCATGCCATTGGCTTGCCATCCGGCCTCAGCGAGCATCCCGTGACGAGCTCCATTGTCAGAAATTTCTCGCCTTCGTGCTCGCCGATATCGAACATCCGCGCGACGTTGCGATGCTGGATCCGGCGCGTCAGCTTGACCTCGCGGCGGAACCGCTCGATTGCCTCTCGCGACAGGCCAGGCCGGAGCACTTTGAGCGCGACCCGCTCGTCGAGCTCGGTGTCGATGACCTCGTAGACCCGGCCCATGCCGCCACCGCCAAGCCACCGCACGATCTGATAGCGACCTGCGAGCAGCTCGGTGGTGTCCGGCGACCCCGTGTTCGACGGCGAGATCACTGGGTCGGCTTGCGTCTCGTCCGTACCTACAGCCACCCCTCCAAGCGTAGCTGGAAATAACGCACAATGCGTAGCAGTGCGTTGCGTTGCTCTCTGCCTGCTGTCGGCCTGCATCACGTCGGTGCAATCCCCACCTACGACCGGATACGGTGCGCCATATCGCGGGAACGGGCAGGGCATCTACGTGCTCGAGACGCAGGGTAGCCTCGAGATCGTCGAGGGGCGCGAGCGGATCAGCTCCGAGCAAGCGCTCGAGGCGACCCGCGACGCCGAGTACGAAGCGCGTCGCCAGATCGCGCGCGACTACAACACCCGGCTCTATCGCGAAGCGCTCGCGCACAAGGATCTTGGCAACAACATGGTGCGCGGCGGGGTCGCGGGCACAGCGATCGGCCTGGTGCTCTCGCTCGTCGTCGCGCCGAAGTTGCAGACCGAGACCATCACCCCCGCGATGACCGGCGCACCGGAGCAACGCTCGTACACCTCGGGGGTGGCCGTCACGCTGACGGCAAACCTTGGACTCGTGCTCGCGATCGTCGGCGCCGTCGGTGTGGGCTACGGTTATTTCGGTGGCAACAACCCGCCGCCGTATCACGAGTGGCAGACCCCTCCGTCGCTGAACCGCCCGGCGTACGTGCGGCAACAGACCGAACCGTACAATCAAAAGGTCCACGCCCCGCTCGTCAATCGGGGAGGTGCCCGATGAAGATGCTCGAGGTCGTGCTCGGCAGCCTCCTCGCCCTGACCGGATGCTTCCGCTATTCTGACGTCCCGCCCGAGCGACCGGATCCCGTGCTGCGCAAGCTCGCCGACGCGCGCATCCTCTCGCTCTCGATCAATCTCCACGATCAATCCGGGTTGTGCCCGGGCCGCGAAGGGCGGCTCTACGTCAACGGGACCGTGCAGTGGCCCGGCTCGCAACCCGTGCTGCGCGGGATCGGAAGCGACGTCGATGCGTTCGATGCCTCGACGTTCTCGGTCACCGGTCCGCTGATCCGCGGTGATGCGAAGGGCACGCTGTACCCCGACGGTGACGTTCAAAAATCGCTCGAGACCGGGTTCGCCGCGAAGGTCGTTTACACGCTCGATCCCAAGTGGGAGTTCCACGAGACCTGGCAACCCGAGTACAGCTGCTTCACCGGCTCCGGTCTTACTGGCACCCCCGGGAACTCCGGCAGCCACGGCTTCCCGGGCGCCTCGGGCGGGCAAGGCGCGAACGGCACCGCGGGCGGCGAGGGCGGCCCCAGCACCCGAGGTGGAGACGGCGGTCGGCTCACCGTCTACCTCACGATCGTATCGACGAAGTTCTATCCAAAGCTGTTTGCCGTGATCGCGAACAACCACTTCTATCTCGCGCCTGCGGACCGCCAGCTCGGGTTCGCCTCGATCGGTGGTCCCGGGGGGGCGGGTAACGAAGGCGGCCAGGGAGGGACCGGCGGCGATCAGCGCACCAAGTCGGTGCAGGAGGACGACAAGGATGGCAACAAGGTCACGGTCCTCGTCGGTGATGGTGCCGCAGGCAATGGTGGTAGCGGTGGCAACGGTGGTCCCGGCGGCGACGGTGGGAACGGAGGCACCGTCGACGTGATCTACGATCAAGCGTTCCCCGAGCTCCGCAACTTCCTCGCGACCGATGTCAGCGGTGGCGCTGGCGGCAGCGGCGGCAATGGCGGCTCGGGCGGCAACGGCGGCCGGACCACCGCGACGCAGAACGCGCAACAAGGTCAGAGCGGTAGCTCGGGCTCCTCGGCTGGAGGCGGCCGGAGTGGAGCGCAGGGCCGCGCGAACGTCCGCGCTGGCGCGGTCACGACAGTATTTCGCAGCATCCACGGGATCGCGTTCGGGGAGCGCAAGTGACTCGCGCGATGAAAGGGCTGTTCCTGCTCCTCGCGTCCTGCACCGTCGCGGACAAGACCGACATCGGTCCGACGATCCATGTCGATCTTGAAGCGTTCGTCGGTAACGCGACCGATCAAGACACCGCGCCATCGCTGGTCTTGCCGATCGGTGATGCAACCTATTCGGTCGACGTGTCGATCACGACGGCCGCCGGCACGACGGCCGCCGGCACGAGCACGAGCGATGGCTTCTCGTACTCGCCGGTGACCACGTTCTCGACGAGCTTCGTGGTCGGTACCGCGACGTTGCCCGATGGCCCCGACCAGTACACCAATGATGGCTACAGCGACGCGACGTACAAGCGCAACACGCCATTCGAGATTCCGGCGATCGACAAAGGTCAGAAGCTCCACGTCCACGTCGCAGCCGCCGACGATCGCGGGCTCGCCGCGAACCTCGTCGACTTCAGCGTCAGCCTCGAGTAGCTATCCTTCGTAGGCGTAAAGCTTGTTCACGCCGCGGTTGTTCAACCAGCGCGGATCGTCGTCGCCGATCGTGCGGAGCTGCGCGCGCAGCTCTTTTTCGCGCTCGCCGAGCTGCTTGACGTGCTGCATGAAGCGATCAGCGCACTTCTTGTACAACGTCGGTCGCGGCTTCTCGGCGGCGAGATCGGAGTAGTCGACAGGCTTACCGAAAACGATGATCACCGCGTGGTCGGTGCGCGCGCCCTTCGTAAAGTTCTGGGCGATGTCGACCGCGACGTTGTTGCCGAGACCGTGGAGAAACGTCGGGATTACCGTCGGTCTACCGACGAGCGCGAGCTTGCCGACCCCCGGTTGCGCCGGGAGGAACTTGTACGGATCGGGACCCTTGCCCCGCGTTCCCTCGGGATGCATGCCGATCACGTTGCCCGGCTTCTGGACGATCTTGACCATGCGATCGAGCGCGTCGTCGTTGAGCGCGCGGCGATCGGCCTGGCGGTAGATCGGCGGGTACATCGCGCCACCGGCGATCGCCGCGTTGACCACGACGCCGAGCGGCTGGTCGTAGAAGAAGTTCGAGCGGACCGGGAAGTAGAGCTGCTTGGCCCACGCGGCTGGGCCCATGTAGCACGCTAGCAGCATGACGTACTGGTCAAAGAAGCTGCGGTGGTTCGAGCACAGCAAGATGCCGGTCTCGGGTCGCAAATCGAGGAGCTCGTCGAGGCCATCGGCAAAGATACGGTGCGCGATGCACGCTCGGACCCACGTGTAGGAAAAGCCGCGCAGGAAGCGCGTTTGAAGCCACTTACCTCGCGGATCATCGTTCGCGAGCTCGGCGAAGCGCAGCGCGAAGCTCTCCATTCGAGACAGGGGCCGGTTGAGCGGGGCGTCCTGAGCCATGTTTTGGAACCGATAACACGGATCTGACACGCGCTTTAGTCCCTACCGTCCGTTGACGCGGTGCCAAGCGCCTCATATGTTCCGGCCGCTCGCCAGAGCACGAGGCAACATCCCGATGTCACTCGAATTCTCCGCAGACAGCCAGCACAAAATCACGGCGATTTGCGAGCGTTATACGGTCTCCGGAAGCAAGCAGCCGGCAGTCCTCGCTACGCTCCACTTGGCCCAAAAAGAGTTCGGTGCCCTGACCGACGATGCGTTGCGGTTAGTCGCGCGCACACTCGACCTCTCGTACGCGCACGTCTTCGGTGTCGCGACCTTCTACACGATGTTCCGGCGCGAACCCGCCGGCACCACGACCATCCGCGTGTGCACGAACATCTCGTGCATGCTGCGCGGCGGCTATGAGGTGCTCGACGCGTTCGAGCAGAAGCTCGGCTTCACGAAGGGCATGTCGAACAAGCAGTTCCACCTCGTCGAAGAAGAGTGCATCGCGGCATGTGCGAACGCGCCATGTGCGATCGTCGGCACGAAGTACTTGCTCGATATCAAGCCCGAGGACGTCGAGGGAATTCTCGCCGAGCTCGCCGCGAATCCTCGCCCCGAATCGGAGGTGGTGTAATGCCTACAGGTCGCGATACGAAAGTGGTCACGGCGCGCTTCGGCGACGAGTCTGCAAAGACGCTCGCTGGTTACGAGAAGACCGGTGGCTATCAGGCGCTGCGCAAAGCGTTCGCGATGCGCCCCGAGGATGTCACGGCCGAAGTGAAGGCCTCGAACCTCCGCGGTCGCGGCGGTGCAGGCTTTGCGACCGGCGTGAAGTGGGGGTTCGTCCCACCGGGCAGCCCGATGGTTCACCTGGTCTGCAACGCGGACGAATCCGAGCCGGGCACCTGTAAAGACCGCGAGCTGATGTACTGGGATCCGCACCTGCTCATCGAGGGCATGGCGATCGCGGCGCACGCGCTGCGCTCGGTCCACAACTACATCTACATCCGCGGCGAGATGATGCGCGAGTACACGGTGCTCGTGAAGGCCGTCGAGGAAGCGTACGCACGCGGCTACCTGGGCAAGAATATCCTCGGCACCGGCGTCGAAATGCAGCTCACCGTGCATCGCGGCGCGGGCGCGTATATCTGCGGCGAGGAGACCGCTCTCCTCAACAGCCTCGAAGGTAAGCGTGGGCAGCCGCGCTTGAAGCCGCCGTTTCCGGCGGTCAAGGGCCTGTTCGGGAACCCCACGATCGTCAACAACGTCGAGACGCTGATGAACGTCCCGGCGATCATCGACAAGGGCGGCAAGTGGTTTGCCGACCTCGGCATGGGCCGCTCCGGCGGCACGCGTATCGTGTGCGTGTCAGGTCACGTCAACAAGCCTGGCGTGTTCGAGCTGCCGATCGGCATCACGTTCAACGAGCTGATCAACGAAGTCTGCGGCGGGGTGTGGAAAGGCCGTCAGGTCAAGGCCGTGATCCCCGGTGGCGTCTCGATGCCGCCACTCGATCCGAGCGAGCTCGACGTGCCGATCGAGTTCGACGCGCTCCAGACCGACGAGCGGATCAAGCCGGTCAACTACCTGCCCAACAAGCAGTTCGATCTCGGGGGTGGCAAGCCGCTCCGCACGATGGCGGGCTCGGGCGGCGTGGTCGTGATGGATGATCAGACCGATATCCCGAAAGCGCTGTGGCGGATCCTGAAGTTCTTTTCTCACGAGTCGTGCGGTCAGTGCACGCCGTGTCGCGAGGGGACCGGCTGGCTCGAGAAGGTCTCGCGCCGGATCGCGGATGGTTCGGGTAAGCCGGGCGACCTCGAGCTGCTCGGCACGATCGCCCACGGCATCGCGGGCAATTCGATCTGCGCGCTCGGCGATGCCGCAGCGTGGCCGGCGATGGGCTTTCTCACGAAGTTCTGGCCGGAGTTCGAAGCCAAGATTCGGAGAGCGGCATGAAGACCGTTGCGTTGTTGCTAGCGTTGGGCATGGTCCTAGGCGTCGCGACGCCGGCCATCGTCCACGCTCAACCTGTGCCCGCGGCACGAACTGCTCCCAGCGCAAAACCACAGGCCGATCTCCCGTCGGTTGCTCACCCGCACGATGACGTCGTCGAGTCGCACGGTACGGGCATGGCGCTCCTGTTCTGGCTCTTCGCCGCGGCTTGCATCGGTGGCGCGCTGTTCGTCATCACCCGTCGCAACTTGATCGCGGCCGTCATGGGCATGGTCGGCAGCTTCATCGGTATCGCCGCCATTTACATGATGCTCTACGCGCAGCTTCTCGCGGTGCTGCAGATGTTGGTCTACGCCGGCGCCATCATGGTGCTGTTCGTCTTCGTCATCATGATCCTCAACCGGCCCGAGGACGAACCCGTCGCTCCGACCGGTCGCGCGGGGCAAGTCGTCGGTGGCATCGCGATCATCTATCTGGTCGGTCGGCTCGCCGGCATCCTGATGAATGTCGTCGTTCCGACGAGCGGCGCGGTAGGCATGGGCGCGCCGAGAGCGCTCACGCTCGCACCGTACGGCACCACGCCTGCGGAATCGGTCCCGTGGGGCACCGTGAAAGCGGTCGGTATGGACCTGTTCGGAGCGGGTATGTTCCCGTTCGAAGCGATCTCGATCCTGCTCTTGGTGGCCGTGGTCGGCGCGATCGCGATCGCCCGTCCGCTTCACCCGCATGATGGCACCGATGCCGATCCGGGGACGCATCCATGAACGACGTGTTGTTCAATGTCGGCTACGGCCACTTCTTGGTGCTGGCCGCGATCCTGTTCCTCATCGGCATGGTCGGCGTACTCCTGCGTCGCAACGCGATGATCATTCTGATGAGCGTCGAGCTCATGCTCAACGCCGCGAACATGACGCTGCTGACGTTCTCTCGTATGTGGGGTGATGTTGGCGCGCTGTCGGCTCACACCTTCGCGCTCATCGTCATCGGTGTTGCTGCTGCCGAGGCCGCCGTCGGCCTCGCGATCGTCGTCGCGGTGTTCCGCGGTCGACGCAGCGTCGATGTCGACAAACTCAACGCGCTCAGGCACTAAGGGACTCGACGATGGACCCGCAAACACTATCGTTCCTGGGGCTCCCGGCACTCGCCTGGATCGCAGTCCTGCCGCTCTGCGGCGCGACCATCAACCTGCTGCTCGGCAAGCGGCTCTCGAAGAGCACGGTCACGTTCATCGCGGTCGGCACCGTCGCCGCGGCGTGCGTGCTCTCCGGCGTCATGGTGTTCTGGGGCTTGTTCCAGCATGGCGTCGATGCGACCGGCAACATGTCGCCGAAGGCGCTCTGGGAAGGTGAAGGCATCACCCAGGTCGCGTGGAAGTGGATCGAAGTCGGTAGCTTCAAGGCCGACCTCGCGTTTCATCTCGACTCGCTCTCTGCCGTGATGATCCTCATCATCACGTTCGTCGGCACGTGGATTCACATCTACTCGGTCGGCTACATGGCCCAAGACAAGGGCTACTCGCGCTATTTCGGCTACCTCAATCTGTTCACGGGCGCGATGTTGATCCTCGTCCTCGCGGCGAGTCTCCCGGTGATGTTCATCGGTTGGGAAGGTGTCGGCCTGTGCTCGTTCCTGTTGATCGGGTTCTGGTACGAGAACGACGCGTACGCGTACGCCGGTCGCAAGGCATTCGTCGTCAACCGGATCGGCGACTTCGCGTTCCTGCTCGGTACGTTCCTCTTGTTCTGGGCCGTGAAGTCGCTCGACTTCCAGGACATCAAGTCGCTCGCCAACGGCGCGAAGTACGCCACGACCGCCTGGGGCCCGAACGGTTCACAGGTCTGGGGCCACGAGCGTCTCGCTGCCGCCGCTGGCATCTGCTTGTTTATCGGCGCCTGCGGCAAGAGCGCGCAGCTTCCTCTGTACATCTGGCTGCCGGACGCGATGGCGGGACCGACGCCGGTCTCGGCCCTCATCCACGCCGCGACCATGGTCACGGCCGGCATCTACATGGTGTGCCGATTGTCGTTCCTGTACTCGGTCTCGACGACTGCGATGATCGTGATCTCGACGGTGGGCCTGCTGACGGCGCTCGTCGCCGCCTTCATCGCCTTCGCTCAGACCGATCTGAAAAAGGTCCTCGCGTATTCCACGGTCTCGCAGCTCGGCTTCATGTTCGTCGCCGCGGGCACCGGTCACTATGCGGCCGCGGTGTTCCATCTCGGTACGCACGCGTTCTTCAAGGCCTGCTTGTTCCTCGGCGCAGGCTCGGTCATGCATGGCATGGAGCACGGCGGGTCCAAGACCCCGGGGGACATCACGACGATGGGCGGACTGAAGAAGCACATGCCGGTCACCCGTGCGACCTTCATGATCTCGTGCCTCGCGATCGCGGGCATCTTCCCGTTCGCCGGCTTCTTCTCGAAGGACGCGATCCTCGGCGGCGCGTGGTCGGTCGCTGGTGCGGGCGCGCCTCCGGGCTGGCCACCGTTCTACGGCTACCTCTTGTGGGGTGGGCTGCTCGTGGCCGCCCTCGGCACTGCTTTCTATATGTGGCGGCTCTACTTCCTCGTGTTCTCGGGTAACGAGCGCTCGGAAGAAGCCAAGCACGCGCACGAATCGCCGCCATCGATGCTCTCGGCGCTCGTCGTCCTCGCCTTCTTCGCGGTGGTGATTGGCTTTCTCGGCGTGCCGGAACTCGAGGCGCTGCACAAGATTCCACACGCGTTCCACGCGCTCGAGACCTGGCTCGCGCCTTCGATCACCCACGTGTGGTGGGTCGATGCTGGCATCAAGCCGGAGATGGGTCACGAGCCTTCGGATGTCGTCTCGATCGTCCTGATGGCGGTCGCGCTCGGCATCGGTTCGCTCGGCATCGGCCTCGCGTGGATGCTCTACGGTCGCGGTCCGTCACCGACAGTCGCCAAGCTCGTCGAGGGTCCGCTCCACGGTGCGTGGGTTGCCTCGAAGAACAAGCTCTGGGTCGACGAATTCTACGACGCCACGGTCATTCGCCCGTTCAAGGCCGCGTGCAAGGGCTTGTTCGAGATCGTCGATCGCTTCGTGATCGACACGATCGCAGTCAACGGTGCAGCGTTCGTGGTCAGCCTGTTCGGCCGGCTCGCTCGCTGGTTTCAGAACGGGCAGGTCCAGCGCTACCTGGTCGGCGTTGTCGTCGGCGCGGCCGCGGTGTTCTTCGTCACCGATTGCCATCGCCATCCGGCGGTGACGGTGACGCTCAAGAACGATCAGCTCCACCTCCACGCCGAACCCGGTGCGGGCATCGTCGGTTCGAACGCGAAGCTGCACTGGCATCTCGACGGCGTACCGGCGTGTGATGGCGACAAGACCCTCCCTGGCGAGCCTGCCGACCGCGACATCCGTCGCGGCGATGCAACCGGCTCGTCGATCGCGCTCTGTATCGACGACGCGATCTCGCACACGATGACTCCCGTCACGGTTCGCGTGCCGACGGAGGAGACGCCATGAACGCCCTCACCACAGGTGGCTTCTTGCTGCCGCTCATCCTCGGCATTCCGCTGCTCGGCGCGATCTTCGTGATGTGCACGCCAAAGACGGAAGGTCCGCTTCACCGCGGTATCGGCCTGTTCTTCTCGGCGGTCACGTTCTTCGTGTCGCTCGCGGTGTTCAAATACTTCGATGCGAAGCAGGCCGGCTTCCAGCTCGTCTTCGACGCCAACTGGATCCCGGGGCTCGGCACCCACTTCAAGATGGGCATCGATGGCATCAACGTCTTCCTCGTGATCCTCACGACATTCCTCATGCCGCTCACGCTGCTCGGCACGAAGAACACGATCGAGAAGCACACGCGCGAGTTCATCGCCGCGATGCTCGTGCTCGAGGTCGGCATGCTCGGCGCGTTCTTCGCGACCGACGTCTTCCTGTTCTACGTGTCGTGGGAAGTGATGCTGATCCCGATGTACCTGTTGATCGGCATCTGGGGCGGTCAGCGCCGGCTCTACGCGTCGATCAAGTTCGTGATCTACACGATGGTCGGCTCGCTGCTGATGCTCGTCGCGATCCTCTATCTCTACGTCAAGGCGGGCCAGGCCCTCGGTCACTACACGACCGATCTCGAGACGCTGCTCACGGTCTCCTTGCCGCACAACGCGCAGGTCTGGTGCTTCGCCGCCTTCGCGCTCGCGTTCGCGATCAAGGTCCCGTTGTTCCCGCTCCACACGTGGTTGCCCGATGCACACGTCGAAGCGCCGACCGCCGGTTCGGTCATCCTCGCCGGTGTCCTCCTCAAGTTCGGCATCTACGGGTTTCTGCGCTACGCGTTCCCGCTGTTTCCGCACGGCGGCATGGTGTGGGCGCCGGCGCTCGGCATCCTCGCCGTGATCGGCATCATCTACGGCGCGTTCACCGCGTTCGCGCAGGACGACGTCAAGAAGCTCGTCGCGTACTCCTCGGTCTCGCACCTCGGGTTCTGTATGCTCGGCGTGGTCGCGATGAACACGATGGGCATCGAAGGCTCGATCTACGCGATGCTGTCGCACGGTCTCACCACCGGCGGCCTGTTCCTCGGCATCGGCGTCCTCTACGAGCGCCGCCACACGCGGCGCATGGCGGAGTACGGCGGCATCTGGAAGCAGATGCCGATCTTCGCGGGCATCTTCCTCATCATCACGATGGGTGCGGCGGGTCTGCCGGCGCTCTCGGGCTTCATCGGCGAATTCCTCACGCTGTTCGGCACGTTCCTCGCGGGCGACACGTTCCCCGTAAACCACCCGAGCTTCTTGCCCGCGGTGCGCGTGCTCGCGGCGGTCTCGACGACCGGCGTGATCTTCGGCGCGATCTATCTGCTCTACATGTTCCACAAGGTGTTCTTCGGCAAGCTCGACCCGGCGCGCAACGGCGGCCTCAAAGACCTCCAGGCTCACGAGCTCGCGACGTTCATCCCGCTCGTCCTCGCGATCATGGCGGGCGGTCTGTTCCCGCGCACCCTCCTGAAGACGATGGAGCCTTCGGTGAATCACTTCATCTCCGAGTTCAACAAGCATGTCGACGAGCCGGACTGCGCTCCGCACACCTACCTCGCCGGCTGCAATGCAGTGGTGACGCCAGCTGCGCCAGCTGCGCCTGCGCCAGCTGCCACCCCTATGCCAGCTGCTGCTGCTGAAAGAGGTGCACCGTGAGCTTCAACTTCAACGCAAGCGACCTCGCCTGGATCTCGCCCTTCCTCATCCTCGCGGTCACCGGCATGTTGCTGGTCCTCGCCGAGGCGTTCTTCAAAGGCAAAGACCACACCACCCTCACGGGCCTCGCGGTCGCGGGCTCGCTCGCGGCTGCGGTCGCCGCGATCATGATCTACCGTCAGCTCGCGCCGGGCGAGCTCCACCCGATCTTCAGCGATGCGAAGTCGGGCGCGATGCTCGTTGCCGATCGCTTCGGCTGCGTGCTCATCGTCCTGTTCGCGTTGACCGCTGCGGTCACCGCACTGATCACGCCCGCGCACCAGCGCGAGCACGGTTGGCAGATCGGTGAGTTCTTCGGCATCCTCCTGCTCTCCGCCTCGGGCATGGTGATCCTCGCGCAGGCCGCGAACCTCATCACGATCTTTCTCGGCATCGAGACCATGTCGATCGGCGTCTACGTGATGTGCGCGATGCGCCGCACGTCGCGTCGCTCGAACGAAGCCGCGATGAAGTACTTCATCATCGGCGCGTTCGCGACGGGCTTCCTCACGTACGGGCTGGCGCTGCTCTACGGCGCTTCGGGCACCCTGTCGATCCTCAACATGCAGGCGGCGCTCGCCCACTCGGCGAACCCGGGCCTCGTGATCGCGGGCGCGTTCCTCTTGATCGTTGCGTTCGGCTTCAAGATCGCCGCGGTCCCGTTCCACATGTGGGCGCCCGATGCGTACGAAGGCGCGCCGACTCCGGTCACCGCGTTCATGGCTGCGGCGGTCAAGTCCGCCGCGATCGCCGCGATGATCCGTCTGTTCGGCATGGCGCTCGGAGGCGACATCCTGCCGTTCGGCACGCTCGGCTGGGTGAGCCCGCTCGTCGTCGTCGCCGGCATCACGATCACGATCGGCAATGTCTCCGCGGTCCGCCAGGACAACATCAAGCGAATGCTCGCGTACTCGTCGATCTCGCACGCCGGCGTCCTGCTCGTCGGCCTCTGTGCGATGGGTCTCGGTTCGACGTCGGCGCAGAGCTCGCTGGTCTATTACCTGATCTCGTACTCGGTCGCGACGATGGGCGCGTTCACCATCGTGTCGTACATCGGCTCGAAGGGCCGCGAGCGGCTCTTGATCGACGACTGGGCTGGCCTCGCGACGCAGCATCCGGGCGCCGCACTCGCGATGACGATCTGCCTGCTCTCGTTCGGTGGCATTCCTCCGACCGGTGGCTTCTTCGCCAAGTTCTTCCTGTTCAAGTCGGCGATGGATGTCTGGGACGGCCAGCTCCTCTGGGTCGTCGTCCTCGGCGTCGTGAACTCGGCGATCAGCATCTACTACTATCTGCGCGTCGTCACCGCGATGTACTTCCGCGAGCCGACCCAGCCGTTCACCGTCACGCGTTCGCCGGGCCTGTTGTTCGTGATCGCGCTCGTTCCGCTTCTCATCCTCGAGCTCGGCATCATGCCGGGCTGGTGGATGAGCCTGCTCAGCTAGCGTGGCGTGGCGTGGGCGGCTCGACGACGGCGAGCGTATACGCACGCCACAACTCCTCGTAGACGTTCTGCAGGCGCATGAAATTGCTGCGAATGTGCTCGGCACGTTCCCTGCTCTGGGTGCCGTCATGAAGACTCTCATCGCCTCGCTTTTGTTTGCCGTTCTCGTCTCGGGCGCCGCTTGCAGCCACCACGGCGCTCAGCCGGCGACGCCGACGACGGGCTCGAATGCAGAAGCCGCGACCGACCCGGATATCGATCCGACGTTGCCGTCGTGGGCGCCCGCGAGCTGCAAGGGTTACCACACGAATGTCGTCAAGCTCGCAGCTTGCACCGACATCGGCCAAGACGTCCGCGACAAGGTCGCGGCGAAGTACGATGCCGACAACAAGTCGTGGCAAGGGCTGACGAACGCCCAGCAGTCGGATCTCGACCAGGTCAAGGCGAGCTGCTCGGATCAGGCGGCGTCGGTGAAGGCGCAGATGACCGGTCACTGCAGCGCCGCGAACTGATCCACGCAATGCTCATTTGCGGCGCAGCTTTCGTATAGTGCGCGCGTGGCAGTGAATCTCCGCGCGCTTGCACGCGCCGCAGGCCTCGATCCCGATTACACGAGTTGGCGGCAAGAGCCGACCTCGGCGAGCGACGCGAGCGTGCGCGCTGCACTCGCCGCGCTGGCACCGGATCTCGGGGTCGATGTCCTCTCGCTGGACCCGGACACGGCGATCCGCATGCTCGAAGGAGTGCAGTGGTCCGAGTGCGTGCCGCCCGTCGTTCGCGCGTGGGATGGCGAGCTCGATGTGCCGTTCCGCGTGCGCGCCGACGTCGATGGCGTCTGGGAGCTCTCGGTCAAGACCGAGGAAGGTGACGTGTTCGTCACGAGCGGGACACTGTTCAAGCTCGAGGCCGATCACCATGCGTATCCGGTCGCGCTCGGCGGCAACGTGCACTGCATCCGTCACGCGAAGCTGACGCTCGAAGGTGCACTCGGCTATCACGAGCTCGAATGGTCCTGCGGCGATCAGCGCGGCACGGCGATGATCATCGCGGCGCCGACGCGCGCGTGGGGCTCGCCGGGCACGCTCGGCAAGCGCTGGGGCGTGTTCGCGCCGGTGTATGGCTTGGCCTCGAGCGAGAGCGGTGACGCTGGTGACCTCGGTACGCTCCGCTCTCTGTTCGGCGCGGTGGCGCGGCGTGGAGGTGCCTACGTCGCGACGCTACCGCTGCTCGCGGCCTTCCTCCAGGAGCCTTGCGCGTACTCGCCGTACTCGCCGGCGAGCCGGTTATTCTGGAACGAGCTGTATCTCGATCTCCATCAGTTCGGCCAGGCGCTCGGCGTCGCGGTCCCCGAGGCTCCGCCGCCATCGCTCGGTTACATCGACTTCAAAGCGCAGTACGCATGGCGCCGCCCGGTGATCGATCGACTCGCGCGAGAATTCTTTCGCGAGCCTTCGCGCGCAGCCGGTGGTGCCGAGTGGGCGACGAAGCACGGCGTGTTCGACTACGCCGCGTTCCGCGCGATCGGGGAAGTGCAGAAGAAGGGCTGGAGCCAGTGGCCAGCCGCGCTTCGCGACGGCACGACCCGCGTGCGCACGCGCGACGAAGCGATCGCCTTAGGCGCCGAGCCCGATCGCATCAACACGCACGTGTTCTCGCAGTGGGCGATGCAGCACCAGCTGCAGGGCCTGCAAGGTGGCCCGGTCTCGCTGTATCTCGATCTGCCGGTCGGCGTGAGCATGGATGCGTACGAGGTCTGGCGCTGGCGGCGTTTGTTCCTCACGTCGCTCGCCGCGGGGGCACCGCCCGACGCGCTGTTCCTTGGTGGTCAAAACTGGGGCCTACCACCGATGTCGCCGATCGCTCTGCGACGCGGTCGATACAAGTACTTCATCGATTGCGTGCGCCATCACATGCGCGTCGCGGGCATGCTCCGCATCGATCACGTGATGGGCATGTTCCGGCTCTACTGCGTTCCGGAAGGCCGGCCCGCGACGGACGGTGTCTACCTCCGCTATCCCGCCGAGGATCTGCTCGCGATCATCACGCTCGAGTCGCGCCGCGCGAGCTGCGCCGTGGCGGGCGAGGATCTCGGTACCGTGCCGCCGACCGTGCGCCCCGCGATGGAGCGCCATGGCTTGTACCGGTTGCACGTCGGGCAGTGGAGCTTCCCGACCCGTTCGGGCAAACCCTCCGACGCGTCGCCGGCCGGTGCGATCGCGAGCCTCAATACCCACGACACCCCGACGTTCGCTGGCTGGTGGAGCGGAAGCGACATCACCGACAAGCTCGACTTGAAGCTCGTCGACGAGGCCGAGGCAAAGCGCGAGCGCGTCGAGCGCGCCTCCGTGAAGGCAGCCGTGCTTGCCCTCGCACCGGCCGGTACGCTGCCCGATGTCGAGCGCGCGATGCTCGGGGTCACGACCGAGCTCGCGGCAGGGCAAGCCGAGGTTGTCCTGGTCGCCCTCGACGATCTGGCGCTCGAGCCGGTACCGCACAATGTCCCGGGCACCACTCACGAACGCCCCAACTGGCAGCGCCGCGTCATCGGCTGGGCCGACGCCCTCGACGACAAGCGCGCTACGCCGATCGCATCCGAGACGATCGCGGCCGTGGTGGAAGCTCGCCGTACCCGCTAGACTCGAGGTGTGCTCCGCATCGTCGTCGCGCTACTCGTGACTTCCACCGCGTTCGCGGATGGCATCCTGGTCGAAGGCGACTACCCGAAAGTCAGCGTCGCAGTTGGCAAGACCGTCGAGCACGACGTCGGCATCCGGCGTGGCGGGTGGATGTGTGACGACCCGTCGCTGCTCGCCGGCGATATCGTCACGCGTGGTGATGCGAACTTCTTCGTGATCACCGGCGTCAAGGCGGGCTCGACCCAGTGCCGCGTCGGCCTCGAGCTTGAAGGCGGCTTCGTGGTGTTCAACGTCTACATCATCGACGGCAAGCCAGCGTCGAAGGTGAAGCGCAAGCCGTGAAGCTCGCGTTCACCCTGCTGTTGGTAGGTCTCGCAGGTTGCTGGACCTCGACCCCGCCGCAGATCGTCGAGCCCGCGCAACCAGCCCCGATCGTCGTCGCACATCGGCCGAGGTCCCGGCAATCGCCGTGCGCGCGCACCGTCGAGCACCTGACCGACGTCCTTCACGACGAGCTCGCGAACATGCCGGACTTCGCCAACACGATCCACGACGTCGCCATCGCCTCCTGCGAGGAGTCCAAGTGGTCGCCCGAGGCCCTGCGCTGTTTCTCCGACACCCTCGACAACACCGCGCTCGCGCAGTGCCAGTCGCTGCTCACGATGGATCAGACGTCCGATCTCGCGCGCCGCATGACCGAGGTGATGAGCGGCGCCAACTCGCCTGCGCCCGTCACTCCGTGAGCCGCTTCTGGGCCGCAGCTGCAAAGCTCCGAAACGACAAACGCCACGTTCCTTTCGGAGCGTGGCGATCGATGGTTCGACGAGCCGGACTCAGTCGGTCTCGGACGGGCGCTTCTCGGTGCGCTTGCGCAGGCTGTGGTCGAGGACCATCTTGCGCAGGCGGATCGATTGCGGCGTCACTTCAGCGAGCTCGTCATCGTTGATGAACTCGAGCGCGTACTCGAGCGTGAGCTCCTTCGGCGGCGCGAGGACGAGCTTCTCGTCCGCGGCCGTCGTCCGGATGTTCGTCAGCTTTTTGACCTTGTTCGCGTTGACGACGAGGTCGTTCTCGCGAGCGTGGATACCGATGATCATGCCGCTGTAGTTCTTGACGTTCGGACCCACGAACATCTGACCGCGTTCCTGGAGATAGAACAGGCCGTACGCGTTCGTAACGCCTTCTTCGGACGAGATCAGGACGCCGTTCTGGCGGGTGCGGAAGTCCGCCCCCTGCGGACCGTACTCGGCGAACTGCGTGTAGAGGACGCCCGTGCCGCGCGTCGCGGTCATGAACTGCGAGCGATAGCCGATGAGGCCACGTGCCGGGATCCGGTACTCGAGGCGCGTGCGACCGGTCGCGGAGGGACGCATCTCGCTCATCACGCCGAGGCGGCGGTTGAGCTCGGCGACGACCGGGCCGACGTAGTTCTCGTCGAGATCGATGACGGCATCCTCGTACGGCTCGAGCGTCTTGCCCTTCGCATCGGTGGTGAGGATGACCTGGGGCTGCGACACGCACAGCTCGTAGCCTTCGCGGCGCATCGTCTCGATGAGCACCGTGAGGTGGAGCTCGCCGCGACCCGACACCTTGAACACGCCGGCCGTGTCGGTCTCTTCGACCTTGAGCGCGACGTTCGACTTGATCTCGCGGTCGAGCCGCTCCTTCAAGTTACGCGACGTCACCCACTTGCCTTCGCGGCCTGCGAATGGCGAGTCGTTGACGCGGAAGTTCATCGTGATGGTCGGCGCATCGACCTTGAGCAGCGGGAGGATCGTCGGGTGCTGGATCGAGGTGATCGTCTCGCCGACGTTGAGCTCCGACATGCCGGTGAACGCGACGATGTCACCGGCAATGGCCTCGGCGAGCTCGAAGCGCTTGAGGCCCTGGAAGCCGAGCACCTTCTGGACGCGGAACTCTTCCTTCTTGCCATCGCGGTGCGCGAGCAACACGCGATCGCCGACCTTGCTCCGGCCCGCGCGCATACGACCGATCGCGAGGTAACCGAGGAAGTCGTCGTAATCGAGCGTCGCGACCTGCATGAGCAGCGGTGCATCCGGATCGCCACCGGCGGGCGGCACCTTCTCGATGATGAGATCGAGCAGCGGTGACAGATCCTTGGGCTCGTCGCTGAGCTCGCGGATCGCGTAGCCCTGACGACCCGAGGCGTAGATCACCGGGAAGTCGAGCTGCTTGTCGGTCGCGCCGAGCGAATCGAACAGCGCGAACACCTGGTCCATCACTTCGTGCGGATCGACGCTCGGACGATCGATCTTGTTGACGACGACGATGGGTGACAGGCCCATCTCGAACGCCTTCTGGGTCACAAACCGGGTCTGCGGCATCGCGCCTTCGTAGGCATCGACGAGCAGGAGCACGGAATCGACCATGCCGAGCACGCGCTCGACTTCACCGCCGAAGTCCGCGTGGCCCGGCGTATCGACGATGTTGATGCGGACGCCCTTCCAGGTGACCGCGGTGCACTTCGAGAGGATCGTGATGCCGCGCTCGCGCTCGAGATCATTCGAGTCCATGGCGCGCTCGGCTACCACTTCGCCCGTGCGAAACGTACCGGCTTGCTTGAGCAGACCATCGACGAGCGTGGTCTTGCCGTGATCGACGTGCGCAATGATCGCGACGTTGCGAATTTCGGGCATCTACAACTCCTTCTTTTCCGTAACCAGGACCCGTTCGCAAGCCGCGAGCATGCGGACCTCGGGCTGGAGCTCGATAGCACTCAGCACCGACGCGAGAACGAGATCGTTTGTGCCCGACACCCGAAACGGCGGGTGGTCCGAGACGATGTTCGTCCCGGTGCGGGTCAACGTGCGAAGCGCACGCATGGAAGCATCGCTCACCGTCGCGCCTTCGGCGCTCGGTTGGACGTGGATCACGGGGACGCCTTGCAGATCGAACACGCCGATCGTGGTGCCTCGGGTCGGAAAGATCCGCGCCACACGATCGCCATCGCGCTCGAGCGTGGTGCCGTTCGAGCCATCGTGACCGGACCAGCGCGTCTCGCCGACTTGCGAGATCAGCGGCGGCCCGCCGACGATCATCTCCATCGGACCGATCGTCGCGCGGCACGGCTTGCCAGGGCGCACGGTCGCGACGACCTTGTCACCACCGTCGTGCAGATCGTGCACTTCGATCAACGTCGGCGACGCGGGTGCTGGCAGGTCGGCTTTCGCCTGACAGCCGCTCGAAAGCGGCACCAGCAAGAGGCATCGTAGGGACACGGAGGCGCGGCTCTATAACCCGCCCGGGAGTATCCAGCAAGGTCGCGATTCGCGATCTACGCCGCGCCGTGTTACGCCCGGGTCGGCTTGAGGATCCCGTGGGTAGTCGCGCTGTTGTTGGGGGCCTGTGGGGGCGGAGATGCCACCCCGCCTCCCCCGCACGGCGTGAGTCCGGCCGTTCCACAGGTCGTGCCGAGCCGCCTGCCGGGGCCGAGCCGCCCGCCGGGGCCGAGCCGACCGCTGGGGCTGGCCGACCTGGCTGGGTGGCAGTGGCGGACTCGCGCGGGGCATCCTGCGTTCAAGCTCGCGCGCGCGGCCGAGGCCAAGAACGATTGGGCCGGCGCCGCGAACGCATGCACGCGAGCGCTCGCGGCCGATCCGAGCAACCTCGAAGCGGCGTGGTTACTCGCCGTCGCGAACGCAAAGCTCGGCAAGCTAGATGCGATCACGCAACCACTCGTACTCGCCGGCACGGGCGATTTTGCGAAGTGGGCAATCGCCTCGATCTCACAGCCCGCGTTGCAAACGTATCTCGCGACCCCGATCGGGCTCGCGTGGAAGGCGCGCGTCGAAGCGGATCGCGCGCTGTTCGCCGCCGCACTCGCGCGTTCGATCATCGTGACCGCGAAAGGTGACTTGTTTGGATACGCCGACCAACGCTGGTATCGGCTGACTCGCACGTTCGGTGCGGTGGTTGCGGCGTTCAGCGCCGATGGACATCACATCGCGTACCTCACGCATGGCAAGACCAGCCACAAGCTGGAGGTCGGCAGCGTCGATCTGTCGACGGGGTTGACCACCCGGCCGCAAGCGTTGCGCTCGACGAGCGCGCAGCTCGCGTATTCGAACAACGGCTTCTGGATCTCGCAACCGGGTAGCAAGCCGCGCGTGCTCTCGCTCGCCGCCGATGGTCGTCAAGGCCTGTTGCTGGCAACCACCGGCACACGTCCAAAAGGTGCGTGGCTCGAGATCTACGCGAGCGGGGGCACGCACGTTCATCGCACGCCCCTCGGCATCAGTGCGGACTGGGATGACCAAGGACTCGCGAGCGCGATCCGGATCGCGAGCTCGAATCGCGTGGTCACGGTGCCTGGCCAGATCGCGGGCGACACGATCGCGTGGTCGCCCGATCACGCGCACGCGGTGTTCGTCGCGCAAATCGCCGATCACTGCGACGCGTCTACCCAGACCGTCGCGGCGTTCGTCGTCGACACTGCGACCGGTGCCGCGACCGAGCTCGCGCGTGCGAGCCACGGGCTCGCGATCGATTGGGCCGGCGATCGCAATGTCGCGATCGCGGGCGATGACGGTGTGGTCCTCAGAGATCTCGCGGGCGGCCCAGGCCAGCCGCTCGTGGGGGCGACGAAGCTGGTCGCGCCGCGGTTCGCACCGCGCTGCGAGCCAGTCCAGCCTGACGAACCGGTGCCGAATGTGCTGTTCGAACCCGATGAAGACGGGTCCGAAAACTGACAGCTTCTACCTGTGTATACGGCTTGCGACACCTGCAAGTCTAACTACTTAGGGATTGGATCAGCCACTTGGCGCGGCTGGCATCAGAGCTGCTTTATCGGTTCCTATGCAGAAGCGGCAACTCCTCACGTCGGGCATGGGCGGCGTCGCTGCCACCGCCGTCGATGTCGGTGCGCTGGTCCTTCAGGTCCGCCACGGCACGCCGGTGCCACTTGCCGCGTTCATCTCCGCGACGCTCGGTGCGTGCGTCGGATTCACGTTCAACAAGTACGTCGCGTTTCGTGACCACTCGGCGGTCACCGCCGCGCAGCTAGGTCGTTTCGGCATCGTCGCCGTGGCGACCGCCCTGCTCATGGCGTTCGCGATGGAGCTCGTCGCCGTGAAGCTCCGCGTCCCGTACGTGCTCGCAAAGGTCGTCTGCTCGGCCCTCATCTTCATCGGCTGGACCTATCCAGCGCAACGTCGCCTCGTGTTCTCGCGTTCGTTCAGGAGCACCCAACATGTCTGACACCACTGGCACCACTGGCACCACTGACACCTCTGACACCTCTGACACCTCTGGCTTCATCGATCTGTCCATCGTCGTTCCCGCGTACAACGAAGCGCTACGCATCCCGCGGACGCTCGAGCGCCTGCACGCGTTCCTGTCGCAACAACCACTGCGCTACGAGATCGTCGTCGTCGACGACGGCTCGAAGGACCGGACCTGTGAGGTCGTGCTCGCGCATCAGGCGACGATCGCAAATCTACGGCTCGTGCGGCAGGTTCCGAATCGCGGCAAAGGCGCAGCGGTGCGTCTGGGCATGCTCGAAGCGCGCGGCCAGATCCGCGTGATGTGTGATGCCGACGGCTCGATGCCGCCCGACCAGTTGCCGCGCCTGCTCGCTCCGATCATCGCGTGTAAAGCGGAGATCTCGATCGGCTCGCGCTACGCCGAAGGCGCGAAGACCGACGTCAAGCAGCCGTTCTATCGCGTGCTGTGGAGCCGGCTCGCGAACCGCGTGATCCAGCGTTCGCTCGTGCCGGGCGTGCGCGACACCCAGTGTGGCTTCAAAGCATTCACCGCCGATGCGGCGCGCGACCTGTTCCGGCTCGGCCGGATCGATGGCTGGGCGTTCGATCTCGAGATCCTGGCGCTCGCTCGTCGCCGCGCCTACACGATCGCCGAGGTCGGCGTCGAGTGGGCCGACGACGGTCGTTCGCGCGTCAACCCGGTTCGCGACATGGTGAATGTCGTGCGCGAGGCCCTGACGATTCGCAAGAATCTGCGCCGCGGCGTCTATAACCACAGCCTGCCGCCGCCCGCCCTGGCGGCGCCAGCCTTGCGGGCCGCCGCATGAAGTTATAGGGTCGCGGTGCTCATTCGTCGGAGAGGGCGAAGTGACCGCTGGCGACGGCGTGGCAACACGTCGGCGCGGGAGGAAAGTCCGAGCTTCATAGGGCAGGGTGCTGGTTAACGGCCAGTCGAGGTAACTCGCAGGACAGTGCAACAGAAAATAAACCGCCGGCGCGAGCCGGTAAGGGTGAAACGGTGCGGTAAGAGCGCACCGCCTCGGTGGTGACACCGAGGGCTAGGTAAACCCCACCCGAAGCAAGACCAGACAGGGGTCGTGCTGCCCGCACGATGACTCCGGGTTGGTCGCTCGAGCCCATCAGCAATGGTGGGCCTAGATGAATGGTCGCTACGTACAGAACTCGGCTTATTGCCCTCTCCGGCGCGTGAGCACTTTCCCTGAAAGAGACCGTGGTACGGTTTCGACCGGGTATGGATCAGCAATCACCGGTCCATGAGATCGTGAGCGTGCTGTGGAAGGCGTTGCACGACTTGGGCGTCCGACCCGCGACGGATGACGTCGAGCGGTGGGGCTTCTCGATTCATGGCGCCATCTCGGCGCCCGGGCGCGAGTACCACAACCACGCTCACGTGATCTCGCTGACGCGCGATTGCGAGCCGCTCGAAGTGATTGCCGCGCTCTATCACGACGCGGTCTATATCCAGGTCGACAAGGACATCCCCGATCTGATGCGCGCCGAGCTCGCGACCGTGCTCGATCCGGTCAAAGAAGGTTGGAAGCTCAAGCCCGAAGCCGCCGCGAACCAGGTGACCTCGGACGTGCTCGCGATCTTTGGTCGCCAGATCGGTGACTTCGTCACGCCGACGAACGGGCTCAACGAGCTCGCGTCTGCACTGGTCGCATCGATCCAGCTCGCGACCACGCTCGATCGCAACTGCCGGCTCGCGGTCGCCGCGTGCATCGAGCAGACGATTCCGTTCCGCCCGGATCCGGTGCCGGTGTTGCGCGATCGCCTCGCCGCGCTCGGCCTCGCCGGCGTGGAGCTCGAGCGTGCGGTCACTCGCGCGTTGCGGTTCGGCAATCGCGACGTCGAGAACTTCGCGGATAACGACGCCGCGCGGTTCCTCGACAACACGTGGAAGCTGCTGCCGGAATCGAACCCGGCGCTCCACCTGCCGCACGTCTACACCGTCGGTGATTACCGGCGCGCGCTACTGAAGATGGAGCACTTCCTCGCGGCGTTGCCCGCCGATCGCGTGTTTCACGCGTGGGGCGACGAGCCGAGCGCGGGCGTGCACGCGCGTCGCGTCGCGCGGACGACCGGTAACCTCGAGCTCGCGGTGCGCTACCTTCGCGCGAAGCTGTATTCGATCGCGCTCGTCGAGGCGATCGCGGAGCTCACCGGTGGTGACGTGCCGCTGGATTTCTTCATGGGTGGCGCCAAGATCGATTCGGCCCGAGCGGGGCACGCGAAGGCGAAGCGGATCGAGCAATTCTTGCCGCACTTGGGCTCGGTGAGCTCGCTCGATCCGCCCCTCCATCGCTTGCTACAAGAAGGTCGAGCGTCGGAGTCGAGCTTCGATACGCGACCGTCGCCGGTCGGTGCGTACCTGCACTCGAGCATCGGCGAAGCGACGATGATGGCGGGTGTCGACCGCGCGAAGCGCTGGTGGGCTGGCGCGAGCGATGCGAACGGGTTCTTGTCGAGCCAGCCCGCTCGTCCCGTCGCGGCGATCTGTCGCGCGGCGGCGCACATCATGGACACGCGCCGCGATCGGTTGCGGCTGCTCGCCGACAGGCTCGAGCAAAATTAACGGTAGCTTACTCGGCAGGCTCGGCAGGCTCGGCAGGCTCGGCGGCCTTCGGTGCCTCGGGCGCGACGACCGGCTCCTCGAGCAGCTCCTTGCGATAGATCAGCCGGCCACACCGCGGGCACGTCTCGATGCCGGTCATGCGAGCGAGGATGTTGTTGAGCTGCGGCGGTAGTGCCATGTGGCAGCCCTGACACGTGCCCTTCACGACGGGCGCGACCGCATAGCCGCGCTTGCCGACGAGCGAGTCGTAGGTCTTCAACAGGCTCTTCTCGACCGAGCCCCGCGCCGCATCGCGCGCGGCCTTCGCCGCGGCGAGCTGCGCATCGAGCTCGACGATCTGGCCGCCCATCGCGCCTTCGCTCTCGGCGAGCTCGTCACGCAACTTCTGGACATCGGCATCACGCGAGGTCAGCTGCGTGGTCGAGGCGGTCACGCTGTCCGAAACCTTCTTGAGCTCAGCTTCGCGATCGCCGATCGACTTCTTCTTGTTCTCGACCTCGCGGCTCGCAGCGCTGAACTCTTTGGTGTTCTTGCTCGCCTGGAGCTTCCCCTGCGCCATCTTCATCGACATGCGATCCTGGTCGATCATGTCCTGATGGCCTTTGCGCCAGTTCTCGGTCTCGGCAAGCTTGGTCTTCTCGGCGTCGAGCATGCCCTGGAGCTTCGTGAGATCACGGCGAAGCGGATCGAGCTTCGCGGGGAGATTCGTCGCGGCAGCTTGGAGCTCTTTCACCCTGGTATCGAGCGTCTGGAGCTGGAGGAGGTCTAAAAGCTGTTCGCGCAAAGGAGTGCCTTTCTTCTGCAATTCTAGATTTCAGGGGCGGTGGGCCCACCTGGGTTTGAACCAGGGACCCACCGGTTATGAGCCGGCCGCTCTAACCAACTGAGCTATGGGCCCGCGACGTTTGGTTGCCACACGTTGTGGTGAGCCGCACGTAACGCGACGGGACACTATCAGGTTGACAGAAAACGACAACCGTCACGGCAACATGTCCCCTGCGGTCGCATGCAGCGGCGGTATACTGGCCGGCGATGAAGCTTGGCAATCTGGCTCGGATGGCGACCGTGGTCGCGGCATGTGTGGCAGCGGTCGGCTCGGCATCGTCGAGCTCGCAGAACCAACCACAACAGCCGCAAGGCGCGCAGATGAATCCGCCGCCCGCGCAAGACATGGATGCGGGTCGCTCGATCGGCTTGTGGAAGTCGACGTTCGGCGCGGTGAAGATCGAAGCCGACATCGCACACGGCGGACTGCAATCGGGCGCCCTCCAAGGTGTGTGGCAGTACCAGCGCCAGGGCCAAGACGTCGTCGGATACTTCTACGGCACGCTTCGCGGCAACGTCCTGCGGTTCCACTGGCAAGAGCCCGCGAATCCGCCGCTCACCGGCGAGGGCTATCTGGTGTTCGAACAGACGGGTCGCCAGTATTCCGGCAGGTGGTGGAGCGACAAGCGCGATCGCGTCGGCGATTGGAACGGCTGGCGCAACGCCGCCGGTGGTCAGCCGCAGTACGGCCAGCAGCCCGACGGACAGAACGGCCAGTACGGCGGTCAACAGTACGGTTATCCACGCCCGCAACAGCAGCCGTACCCGCAACAGCAGCCGTACCCGCAACAACAGCCGTACCCGCAACAACCGCAGCAATACCCGCAACAGCCGCAGCAATATCCGCAGCCGTACCCGCAACAGCAGTATCCGCAGCAACAGCCGCAGCCGCAGCAGCAGCAGCCGCAGCAGCAGCGTCCGTACGATCCGAACCCGCAACAGCAACAGCCCCAGCAGCCCCAGCAGCCCCAGCAGCAGCCGCCGCCGACCTACTACTAACCGAGGCGGTCGCGGTCGCTCGCCACTCCCAGCTCCACCACCGGACTGATCAACAACACGGGGCGTCTGGAACCTGTGTTCTCGGTGGCGCCACAGCCACGTCTTCGTTCTAGAGCGTCGGGCGGGGCCGGACGGCACGCGGATCGAGCTCGCCGTCGTAGACGTGGAGCGCAGGCCCGCTCATCTGCACGTTCGTCATGTTGCGGAGCACGCGGATCGTGAGCGCGCCGCCGAGGAGGTTGACCTTCACGTCGGTCTCTTCGTCGCAATGCCCGCCGAGGATCGCGGCGACGACCGTCGCGCACGCGCCCGTGCCGCACGCGAGCGTGATGCCGCAACCGCGCTCCCACACCACGACATCGAGCTCGCTCCGGCTCTTCACTCGCACGAACTCGACGTTCGTGCGGGCTGGAAAGCTCGCGTGATGTTCGAGCGTCGGGCCGAACGTCTCGGCGAGCGTGCGCAGGTCGCTTGAGCCCTCGACGAAGATCACCGCGTGCGGGTTCCCCATCGACACGCCGGTCACCGAGAAGGTGGAGCCTTTGGCCTCGAGGTAGACCGGCTGCGCGATGCAGCGCTCTTGCGCGGGCCCCGTCATGGGAATCTCACCGCGCAGCAAGCGCGGCGCGCCCATCGCGACAGTGACCCCGCCTTGTCCCGAGAGCAACACGCGCTCGCACGAGAGCGGACCCGCAGCGGTATCGATCGTCATGGTCTCGGACGCGACGCCACCGTGCGCGTGCAGCTGCTCGACGACGCAGCGGATGCCGTTGCCGCACATCTCGGCTTCGCTGCCATCGGCATTGAGCACGCGCATCCGCGCGACGCTGCCCGCCGTCTGCGCCGGTAAGATCGCGAGCACGCCATCCGCACCGACGCCGAACTGGCGATCGCACACGGCCGCGACGATCGCGGGTTCCTGGATCGTCTTGGTGGTCGCCGCATCGGCCTGACGCAGATCGACGACGACGAAGTCATTTCCGAGGCCTTGGTACTTCGAGAACCGCATCCCCGATTCTTACCAGATCGAGGCCTTCGGCGAGACGCCGAAGAAGATGCCGTACGGATCGTTGCCGTCGAGAAATCCGTAGGCGCCGACGATCGAGAGATCGAGCTTGTCCGTCGGCGAGTACTGCACGCCGAACGTCCCGCCCGCCTGGCGACTATCGTTCGAGCCAAAGATGCTCCCGGCGAGCTCGCCTAGCAGGGCCCACTTGTCCGAGAGGTCGTACACGACATCGAGGCCGCTCTCCAACCCGTACGGCCGACCGGTCTCGCTGAGGTGCGGATCGATCAAGCCGCCGATGCCGAGCACTAGATGGATCGCACCATCGTGGTGGCCGATCAGGAACAAGCCCTCGACACCGAGACCGTGCTCGTCGACGCCAGTGGGAATCTTCGGGCCGACCTGGAAGCCGACTGCCCAGCCGTTCTTGGCGTCCTCGTCCTTGGAGTCGTAGATGTGATCGTCGTAGAGCCCGACCTTCAACGACACCCACAGGTTGTCGAAGCTGTTGTGAACGAGCACCAAGGGATGATCGTCGGCTGCGCCCTTGATCGACTCGGTGCCGTCGATATCGAGCTCGAGGTTATCCAGCAGGCCGAGGTCGAGCTCGAAGTCGGGCGTGACGATGCGATGCGCATCCGAGCCCTTCACGAACCCGAATTGCAGATCGAGCTCGGCGGTGCCGGGCTCTTCGAGCTCGAGATCCGTCGGCTCGAACTGGGGGTGTCGGCGCGCCCGAGCTACCCCTGGCGTCAAGAGCAGCACCAGCAGGGCGAGGCGCCGCAAGGCTTATTGCGCGCTGCCCGATGGAGCGGCAGGCGTCGGCGTGACAGCGCCCGGCGAGGGCGACGGGGCATCGATCTTCGGAGTTTCGGCCTTCGGCGCGGCAGCCTTGGGCGCGACGGCCTTCGGCACAGCGGTCTTTGCATCGGTGTTTGGCGCGGCCACGGGCGGCGTGCTGGTCGTGGTCGTCGCGGTGGTCGAGCCGCTCCTGGGCGGGGCGACCGTCGCGGCGCCCGCACCGGTCGGGACCGGCGCGGTTGCCTTACCCGGTTCGAAGCCCGAGCCCAGGATCGGCGTGGTGCCGGTCGTCGGCTGGGCAGCTCGGGCCGAGCCATCGTTCGTCTTGTCGGGGACGCCCATCGACGCACCCTGGGGTTCCGACAGCGGCGCGGTCGACGCAGAACCAGCTTTTGGCGTGAACGCCGAGCCGAGCGCACCAGGCGCGAGTGCGCGCTCTTTCTCTTTGTCTTTTTGTTCGCGGATGTCGTCTTGCGACGCGCCGAATTTGTCGAGCGGATCGCCCGCGTTGTGGCTCGCGATGAACGCGAGCGTCATCGACGCGAGCATGAACACCGTCGCTGCAACCGCGGTCAAGGTGCGCAGGAACGTCGAGGCACCCGAGCCACCGAATACGGTCGTTGTGCCACCACCACCACCGAGCGCGCCCATGCCGCCACCCTTGCCCGACTGCAAGAGCACCGTGAGCATGAGGAACAGGCACACGATGACGTGGAGAATGGTGAGAAGCGTGACCATGGGTGAGGCTAGCTTCTAGCCCAGGCACTCCGACGAAGCAAGCGCGCTAGGAAGGTCGTGCGGCCTTGACGATCGCAATGAAATCGGACGCTTCCAGTGATGCACCGCCCACCAGCGCCCCATCGATATCGGGTTGCCTCATCAACTCGGCCGCATTGCTCGGTTTGACCGAGCCGCCGTACTGGATCCGGACCATTTGCGAGGTCTCGGCGCCATAGCGCGAGGCCAGCTGCGAGCGAATATGCGCGTGGACTTCCTGGGCTTGCGCGGGCGTCGCGGTGCGGCCCGTGCCGATCGCCCACACCGGCTCGTAGGCGATCACCAGCAGCTCGGTGGTCATGACGCCATCGAGCGCGCCCGCGAGCTGCTCGTCGATCACGTTGAGAGTGCGCCCACCATCGCGCTCAGCGAGCGTCTCGCCGACGCACACGATCGCGCCGATCTGAGAGCCGATCACCGCGCGCGCCTTCTTGCCGACCGTCTCGTTGGTCTCGCCGAAGTGCTGGCGACGCTCGCTGTGACCCACGATGATCCAGCTCGCGCCCGCGTCCTGCAGGATCTGTGGCGATAGCTCGCCAGTCCACGCGCCGTTCGGCTCCCAGTAAGCGTCTTGCGCACACACCGCGATCGCCGAATCCTCGAGCCGTTTCGCGACCGCGCAGATCGCGGTGGCCGGCGGAGCGACGCCGACCTGAACGCCCTTGACCGCGCCGAGCTGGTTCTTGATCTCGGTGACGTGCGCGAGCGCTTCGGCGATCGTCTTGTTGAGCTTCCAGTTGCCGACCACGAACGGAATGCGCATGCCCCGGTCATACTACAATGTCCGGAGCGGCTGCAGAGTTCGGCGCTGGCTACAGAGTCAGGAGCTGGGCGGCGTGGTGGTCGGTCGGATGGAGCGGAACCAGCTGACCTGGAATTCGCACATCGCCGCATCGCTCGTGCAGCGACACATCGCGTGATGCGACGCGGCGTGCGCGCCAGTGAGCTCGACGATGCGCTCGAGCTCCGCCGCGATCAGCGCGCAGACTTCCGTCGAGCCCGAGTACCCCGCCAAGGAGATCGTCGCCGAGCCTTGATTGACCGAGACATCGACCTCGCCCCAATCGTGATAGCGCGGCCAGAACGTCGGCAGCGCCTGGAGCACGGTTTCGGGGGCGAGTGATGCCGGATCAGCGCCGAACAGCCTCGCGAACGTCGCGCTCATCGTGCCGCGTCCGACCTTGCGCGGTACGCCCGCACCGGGGAGCAACGCGTGCGTGCACTCCAGCGCCTTGATCAGCTCGTCGAGTCCGACCCACGCGAGCGGTGCGAGCGTCGCGGCGAACGCCGATGCGAGCTCGGGGCGCTCGTTCGCGAGCTTCGCCATGCCGGATTCGCCGAGGTGATGTTGCAGGATGCGCGAGAGCACGCGCAGATGTGCGGCACGCACGCGCCCACGCACGGTCGGCAGCGGCTTGTTGGTGCCGTGCGCCTGCATGAGCGGAAACACCTGCGAGATTTCTTCGATGCCTTGCGTTGGCTTCAATACCGAATCGACGGTGGCGAGCCGGACATCCACGACAACCGGCGGCGGCCTGACATCGGCATCGGTGCGCTCGAGGGCGCGGCCGAGCGCGATCGCGAACGTCGAGGCCGACGAATAGCGGCGCTTCGGACTCGGCGCGAGGGCCTTTTGCAGCACCGCATCGACGGCTTCCGAAACACCGGGCCGCAGCTGCGATGGCGGCGGCATCGGATCGTTGAGCTGGCGCTGGATCACCTGAGGTGCGGAGCCCGAGCCAAAGGGCGGGCGACCCGTCAGCAGGCAATACAGCGTGGCAGCGAGGCCGTAGACGTCCGTCGAAGGTCCGCCCTCTTGTTCGAGGAAGGATTCGGGCGCGGCGAAGCCCGGCGTGCCGGCGGCATCGCGCTGATCGCCGGCCTTGACGGCGACACCGACATCGACGAGCACCGCGCGATCGCGCTCGCGATCGAGCAGAATGTTCGCCGGCTTGACGTCGCGATGGATGAGGCCGAGGTGGTGCATCGCGTCGAGCGCGTCACCGATCTCGAGGGCGATCTGAGCGATCGCTTCGACCGGGAACCACTCGCGCCGTTCTAGCGTGGCGCGCAACACCTCCGAGAGCGGTTGACCCTCGACGAGCTCCATCACGAAGTAGACATCGCCGGCGTGCTCGCCGAGCGAGTAGACCTGGACGAGGTTCTTGTGATGCAGCGATGCGAGAATGCCGGCCTCGGCGCGGAACCGATCGACGAGGCTGCGATCCGAGGCGAGATCCGAGCGCAGCACCTTGATCGCGACGGGGCGACCGAGGCCGAGATCCTCGCCGCGATAGACGACACCCATCGCGCCGCGCGAGATCTCGTGGACGACGCGGTACGTGCCGCCGAGCGTGGTGCCGACCGACATCGACGCGGAATCGGCACCGCCCTCACTCTCGTGGTTGCCACGATCATCGGCGGCGACGACCCGCACATCACCGATCGGGGCCGCGCGAAGTGCGCCGTAGCAGCGGGCGAGGGCGGCTTCACCACTGCGCTCGCCGGCGCCGAGCTCGCTCACGACCGCGCGCAGCTGCACGGGGACCGCCGTGGTGTCGTCGACCTTGATCGGTTCGGACTGGATCCGGAAGATGATCTTGCGCGCGACGAGGATCGCCTGCGCATCGTTCGCACCGACCAGCAAGACGGCGAGCTCGTCGCCACCCGGGCGACCCATCGCGTCGTTGCCGCGAACGGTTGCGCGCACCCGACCTGCCACTTGCGCGAGCACCTCGTCGCCGACCTTGTGGCCGTATTCGAGGTTGATCCGGCGCAGGCCGACGATATCGAGGAGCAGCAGCGACAGCTTCTCGTTGCGCCGGACCGCAGCTGCGACCTCGTGCGCGATCGTTTGCTCGAACGCACCGCGCGCCATCGCGCCGCTCAACGGATCGTGGAGGCTCGAGGCGAGCAAGCGCTCGCCTTCGGCGACGAGCCGGCGATGACTCGTCAGCCACGACAGCTCGCGCGTTAGGCGCGTCGCGATCGCCTTGAGATCGGTGCGCTCGGCTGCGGTGAAGCGGCGACCGGAATCCGCGACGATCGCGACGAGGCCCGAGATCTCGGTTGGCGTCGAGCGCAGCGCATCGGCGATCACCGAGCGCGGCTCGTTGCCGCCGATGATCACTGTACCGTTGCTCGCGGCAGCGATCCGTGCGGCCGCGGCGACCTGCGCGCGATAGCCCTCGCTGGGCACCTCGCGCGCCATCGTCGGCACCATCTGCGCACCATCTTTCCACCACACGATGCAGTCGTGCGCGGAGAAGCCTTCCGCAACCGCGCGCAGCGTCTCGGCCGCCGCACCAGTGAGATCGACGAGCGAGGTCGCGATCAGCCCGCGCGCGCGTGCGAGATCGAGCTCGGGTGAGGTCGGCTCCGAGCGCGCGACCAAGGACAGTGCGGCGGCCGACACCGGCGTGAGTAACACGCCGGCCGCACCGGCACTCGCCGCCGCACCCGCGACGCGACCCGCGTTCGCGGCATCGCCAACGATCCAGCGTGCGACCGGTTTCGCGTCACCGTGCAGGGCAGGCGGAACCCCGAGTTCGCTCGCCATCGCTGGCGGTACGAGCAAACCGTCGATGTCAGCATTCGACACGTCCGCACCGCACGCGACGAGCTCGACGCCCGCCAGAACGGCGGCCGCGGACAAATCTTGAATCAGCCGGCGTGAGGGATCGCAAATCCCCAGGCGCTTCGCAGCCACAAAATAAGTGTAGCTGGACCCTCACGGCAAAGCAGGGCCGCGCCCTGGGAAATGCCGATACCTACACAGAAACCGTGCAAGATCGCCGATGCGCCTGCACGGTCCTGGGCCTCAGAGGAGCCAGTTGGGATGAGTGAGGACGACCGCACTCGACGCGAGGGCCGCGAGCTATCGCGCGCGCGGCACGTTGGTGGGTCGCTATGTCGTGCTCGACGTCGTCGGGGAGGGCGGGATGAGCATCGTCTAGCGTGCCGAAAACTCGAGCTCCGATGCGCAGCGCCACGCCGAGCTCGCGGGCTACGACGCGGGTGGAGTGACCAACGCCGCACTTGGCGTCCCTCGACGGCGCTCGCGCGCGTGACGCTCGCCAGCGGCAACCGCGACGAAGCCAAGGTGCGCGTCGACCGGGCGCTCGCGAACGCGAGGCAAGCCCAGATCTCGGACGAAGATCTCGCACCGACGAAACAGCTGCTCGCGCAGCTCTGACTAGTTCGTTTCTTTTAGCGCTTCGATGCCGGGCAGCGCGAGGCCCTGCACGAACTCGAGCGATGCGCCGCCGCCGGTCGAGACGTGACTGACCTTTTCGGCCAGCCCTGCCTGCGCGATCGCTGCAGCGGAATCACCACCACCGACGACGGTGAGCGCGAGCTTGTTGTCGGCGAGCGCTCGCGCCACCGCCATCGTGCCATTCGCCCATTGCGGCTTCTCGAACACGCCCATCGGGCCATTCCAGAACACGGTTCGCGCCTCGGCGAGCACCCGGCGGAACAGCTCGATCGTCGCCGGACCGATATCGAGCGCCATCTGGTGATCGCTGATGTGATCGACGAGCACGACGGTCGCGGTCGCGGTGTCGAGGCTGAGGCCACACGCGACATCGGTCGGCAGGTGAACCGTCACCTTCTTCTCGACGGCCTTGCGCAAGAAGTTACGTGCGTTCGCCAGCTTGTCGGTCTCGACCTTGCTCGCGCCGACCTTCTTGCCCATCGCCTCGAGGAAGGTGTTCGCCATCGCGCCACCGATCACGATCGCGTTGACCTTCTCGAGCAGGGCATCGAGTACTTCGATCTTGTCGGAGACCTTCGCGCCGCCGAGCACGGCGACGTACGGACGATCGACCTTGCCGAGCAAGCGCGACAGGAACTCGATCTCCTTTGCCATCACGAAGCCCGCACCTTTTTCGGAGACGAACTTCACCATGCCCGCGGTCGAGGCATGCGCGCGATGCGCGGTGCCGAACGCGTCGTTGACGTAGATGTCGCAGTACGAAGCGAGCGTACGCGCCATCGCCTCGTCGTTGGCTTCCTCGCCCGGATTCCAGCGCAGGTTCTCGAGCATCGCGATCTGACCATCGCGCAGGTCGGAGACGACCTTCCGCGCGCCGTCGCCTACCGGCTCGTCGGCGAGCGAGATATCGATCGCGAGCAGCTCGGCGAGCTTCGCGGCGACAGGTTCGAGCGAGAGCTCCGGCTTGATCTTCCCGTCGGGGCGCCCGAGGTGCGAACCGAGCACGATGCGCGCGCCGCGCTCGATCAGGTGCTTGAGCGTCGGCAGCGTCGCGCGGATGCGCGCGTCGTCGGCGATCTTCTTGGTGCCCTGCTCGAACGGCACGTTGTAGTCGACGCGCACGAACACGCGCTTGCCCTCGACCGCGAGCTCTTCGACGGTCTTGATGCCGCCCGGCAGCGCCATTACAGGCGCTCCGCCACGAACGCCGCCAGATCGAGCAGGCGCTGCGAGTAACCCATCTCGTTGTCGTACCAGCTCATGACCTTGACGAGGTCGCCGACCACGATCGTCAAGTCGGCGTCGACCGAGGAGGAGTGCTTGTCGCCGTTGTAATCGATCGAGACGAGCGGCTCGTCGACGACCTGGAGAATGCCCGCGAGCGGACCGCTCGCCGCCGCGCGGAACGCGTCGTTGACCGATTGTTTGGTCGCGGCCTTCTCGAGCTTGACCGTGAGATCGACGAGCGAGACGTTCGGCGTCGGCACTCGGATCGCGGCGCCATCGAGCTTGCCGGCGAGCGCGGGAATGACTTCCTTGAGCGCCTTTGCCGCTCCGGTCGTGGTCGGGATCATGGAGAGCGCAGCCGCGCGCGCGCGACGAAGATCCTTGTGCGGCAGATCGAGGATCTGCTGGTCGTTCGTGTACGAGTGGATCGTCGTCATGATGCCGCTGACGATACCGAACTGCTCGTGCAGGATCTTCGCGACCGGCGCGAGGCAGTTCGTGGTGCACGACGCGTTCGAGATGATGTGGTGTTCGGCGGCCTTGTAAGTCTCGGTGTTGATGCCCATGCAGAGCGTCACGTCCGGACCCTTCGCGGGCGCCGAGATGATCACCTTCTTGGCGCCGGCGTGGAGGTGCTTGCTGCAGCTCTCCTTGTCGACAAACCGACCGGTCGATTCGATCACGACATCGACACCGTGATCCTTCCACTTGATGTTGGCCGGATCTTTTTCGGCGCTGATGTGGACGTGGTTGCCGTCGATATCGAGGCCGCCGTCTTTCTCGGTGACCTTGCCCGGGAATGCGCCGTGGACCGAGTCGTGGCGCAGCAGGTGCGCGAGCGTCCTGGTATCGGTGAGATCGTTGACAAGCACGAGCTCGAGGTTTGACGAGCTCTCCGCCATGCAGCGGACAAATCCCCGGCCGATGCGACCGAAGCCGTTAATACCGACGCGAACCTTCTTGGCCATGACGCGCACCCTAGATCACGGCGGCGCGGTTCGCCAGGGACAGACAGCGAGTCACGAACCTCAGCGAACCTCAGCGAACCTCAGCGAACCTCAGCGAACCTCAGCGAACCTCAGCGAGCGCGCCCCTGTTGCGAAAGTAAACCTACGCGACTTGCTGCGCTTTGATCTGGCCCGACAGCGGAGCCACGCGCGCCGACATCTTGCTCGTGACTTCAGAGATCAGCTCGGTCGCCAGCGACACGATCTGCTTCTCGTCAAAGCCCTGGGCCTCGAGGTCGCGATAGATGGACTTCGCTAGGATCTTCACAGCCCGTGCCTTCGCTTCGCGATCACTCATACAAACGTCCGGTTCAGCATCGTTCGTGCCAGCCCGTGACCTGCTCGTCACACGCCTAACTCAGCGAGACTTAACGCCATCGCATCGGGGATCACCGCGCAGCGGGTCACCCGCCACTCGCCTTGGTGTGTAACCCAGCGCCAGGTGGATAGCGCCGTACGCACATGGTCGGACCTATTCGAGGTGTCCGAATCTATCTGTTATGCGGGCGAAACACGGTTGGTACATCGCGCCTGAGCGCGCGCTCTGGGTTCCCCTGATGCTACCGACACCTCGGATGTTGCCGACCGAAACCGCTCCTGGCGCGATGCAGCACGATAACGCTACCGATTTTCGGGTCACCACGAATCGCTTCGTCCCGAAGCTTATCCTCGCGCTGGCCCTGGTGCTGGTCGCGACAGTGGGCGTCGTCGTCTTCGGGCTCGTGACTCACAAACCAGCTCCCCGAACCTGGACGCGGCCGATGCCTGCACCGAGCGCGAAGGCGTTCGAGACCGGAGGCGTGCCGCTCCACGAGCCCGCGATCGATCAGGCGCTCGCTCAACCGCTCACCGATCTCGTGGTCCAGGCCGGCCGCGCGAGGACGGGCGACACCACGTTCGTGACCACGCTCGCGAAGCTCGAGGCAACGAAGCTGGGCGCGCTTGGCGCGCACCCGAAGCTCGCCGCGGCGTGGCGGCAAGCGTTCGAGGCAGTCGGCACCGCGGTCGCGGCCGCGCAGCTCGGCGTCACGCAGCACGACCGCGACACCTATCGCGAAGCGATCAAAGATCTCACCGATGCGTTCGCGGCCGAGGGCCTCGGCTACTTCCTCGAGGGTCGGTTCCGCAATGGCTTCGCGTATCTCCAGGCCTACCGCGTCGACGAGGTCGTGTTCGTGAAGGTTCAGGGGCAGCCGCGTCGCGTGCTCACGATCTCACGCCTCGATCACCTCGACACCTCGTACAACGTGCTCGGGATGCAGAACGAGAGCGTCGGCGATCCGGTGCTCCACACCGAGCGCATCGCCGAATACGTCGCGACCTCGGAGCTCCCGGTGTTTGCGGACAAGGCCGAGTATCCGATCGCCGACACCCTGTGGCAGGCCACGCCCGAAGCCAAGGCCCTCGCGCGCGAGATCGCGAATGCGCTCCGCCGCGAGTACGCCGCGGCGCTCGGCCCCGACATGCCGGCCGCGATCCAGAGTGCGAAGCTCTTGGTCGAGCGTGGCGCGATCATCGAGCAGTGGCGCAACCACCTCGAAAAACATCACATCTATTTCACCGCCACCGATTCGCTGTTCGTTCCCGTGGATCTGTTGACCGCGCTCGCAGACGACGTGCCTCATTATCAGGTCGAACGCGTCGAGGCGATCGACGAGGAGCTCGCCGAGCTCGAGGGTCCGCGCATTCACGCGCGCGTCCACGACCTCGTCACCGCGACCGTGCGGCACCACGAGGCGCAGCACGGCTTCGACTACGATCGCGAGACCGAGCTGCGCTATCCGCCCGAGCTCATAGCCCTTCTCGGCGCGTCGACGCACGACAGCGAGGGCAACCCGCGCGCGCTCGTCCGGAGTGCGCGCGACGAGATGTCTGCGTTCCTCAGCGAGATCATCAACAACCCGACGACGCCGCACTCGACGCTCTGGCATCTCGGCCAGGAAACCTTCAATCGCAACAGCGCCGGCAACTCCTACTTCTACGCCGGCATTGTCGTCATCGAAGGGCTCGCGAAGCAGCTCGGCGTGGACACCGGTGGCCCGACGTTCGCGCACGGCCTCGATCGCGTGCGGCTCGCCAAGATCGCGAGCCAGATCGCGGCGCTGCCGGATGACAAGCTGCGCGATACGGCGACCACGCTGTGGCTGCAGCTGTACGGCGAGCCGCCGACGAAGATCGCCGACGCGGCCGAAACGACAAACGACCCGTCGCGATGACGGGCCGTTATTCGTAGCGCGAGCTGTCAGTTCTCGACGAACGCCTTGAGGCGCTTGCTGCGCGACGGGTGGCGTAGCTTGCGGAGGGCTTTTGCTTCGATCTGGCGAATGCGCTCGCGGGTGACCTCGAAGTCCTGACCGACCTCCTCGAGCGTGTGATCGGACTTCTCGCCGATGCCGAAGCGCATGCGGAGGACCTTCTCTTCACGCGGCGTGAGCGTCGCGAGCACCTTGCGGGTCTGATCCGCAAGGTTGACCGAGATGACGCTCTCGCTCGGCGAGATGATCGACTTGTCCTCGATGAAGTCGCCGAGATGCGAATCTTCTTCTTCGCCGATCGGAGTCTCGAGCGAGATGGGCTCCTTAGCGATCTTGAGGACCTTGCGGACCTTGTCGAGCGGCAACTCCATGCGCTCCGCGATCTCCTCCGGGGTCGGCTCGCGGCCGAGCTCCTGGACGAGATAGCGCGTCGTCCGGACGAGCTTGTTGATCGTTTCGATCATGTGGACCGGGATACGAATCGTGCGCGCCTGGTCGGCGATCGCGCGGGTGATCGCCTGCCGGATCCACCACGTCGCGTACGTCGAAAACTTGTAGCCGCGCTTGTACTCGAACTTGTCGACGGCCTTCATGAGACCGATGTTCCCCTCCTGGATGAGGTCGAGGAACTGGAGACCACGGTTCGTGTACTTCTTCGCGATCGAGACGACGAGACGAAGGTTCGCCTCGACGAGCTCCGACTTCGCGCGCTCCGCGAGGCGCTCGCCATCGCGAATCGCCTCGTAGGTCTCGCGGAGCGCCTTGATGTCGAGCTGAAGCTCCTCTTCGACCTTCTTGAGGTTCTTGAGGGACGCCGTGTGGTTCTGGAGGACCTCGTCCGCGACGATGCCGAACTTGCGCTTGAACTTGCGCTCGGCGTTCACGTCGCCACGGGCGGACTTCGCTTCCTTGCGGAGGAGATCGCGATCGACTCCGGTTCGCTTCTCGAGCTCGGTCGAGCCGCTCTCGGCGCGCTCGACCTTCTGGATGAGGCCGCGGAGCTTGAGGACGATCCGGTCGATCGTCTTCTTGTTGAGACGCATCTCTTCGAGCGTCTCCACCATCTTCAGGCGGTTGTTCTCGGTCTCGGTCTCGATCCCCTTCTTGCGGGACGCCGCGCAGCCCTCGAGCTGGGCGACGAGGTCAACGAGTCGATGCCGGCGGACGTCGTCGCCGATCAGATGGACGACGTCATGAGCGTCCTCGGCGACGAGGACATCGAGATCGTCGACGCTGCCACGCAGGTAAAGATCGCCCCGAAGCGGATCGTCGAGGAGACGGCCGCAGAGCACAAGACGGTGGCGCGTCAGCCGGAGAAGGAAGACGAGGACTCGAGCTACTACTCGAAGTCGAACGATCCGGTCCGGATGTACCTCCGCAAGATGGGCAGCGTCTCGCTGCTCACGCGCGAGGGCGAGGTCGAGATCGCCAAGCGCATCGAGCAGGGCGAGCACATGATCCTCGGCGCCATCCTGGCGTCGCCGGTCGCCGTCCGCGAGATCATCGACCTCGGCGACAAGCTCCGGAAGCACAAGATCCGGGTCAAGGACATCATCCGCGACTCCGAGGACGAGAACAACGAGTTCGACGAGGAGGAGGCCGACCGCCGGATCCTTCGCCTCATCGACAAGGTGAAGCATCTCGACAAGGTCGCCCATGACCTC
>JAYVLQ010000120.1:0-156097 GCA_043759355.1 Kofleriaceae bacterium | reverse complement strand
AGTTGTAGACGCAGTTGTGGAAGTAGTAGCTGCGGAACTTTGCAAACCGACCGCTGCGCGAAGCAGCCGTGAACATCCGGCTCATCAGCTCGGAGTGCGGATCCATCGAGCCACCGACATCCATCATCAAGATGACCTTGACGCGGTTGCGACGCGGCGGCCGGAACACGACCTCGAGCTCGCCGGCATTCTTGCCGGTCTTGTCGATCGTCTCGTCGAGATCGAGCTCCTCGATCGCACCCTCGCGGCCGAGGCGGCGAAGGTTGCGCAAGGCGACATCGATCTGACGAACATCGAGCACGATGTCGCGCCGATATTCTTTGAACAGCCGCTCGCCCGCGACCGCCATCGCGCTGCGGCCGCCGCCACCGCCGACCCGCATGCCGGTCGGGTTCTTGCCGTTCGTGCCGAACGGGGAGGTGCCGCCGGTACCGATCCAGCGATTGCCGCCGTCGTGGCGCTCTTTCTGTTGCTTGAGGCGCTCTTCGTACTTCTTGCGGAGAGCCTCGAGATCGAGGTCCTTGAGCATCTCGCGCTGCTCGGCCGTGAGTTGCTCGAGAAGCTTCGGATCCATCATCCACTCCTGGAGCTGCTTGGTGAGCTCGAGCGAGTTGACGTGGACATCCTTGAAATACGCGAGGAACGCCTCGTCGTAGGCGTCGTAGAGTGCGATGTCCTTGACGCAGATCGTCCGGCAAAGCTGATAGAACCCGTCGAGCGAGGACTCGTGCAGGCCGAGCGCCATCGCTTCCATGAGTGCAAGCCACTCGTGGGTCGAGACCGGCACTTTCTTGGCGCGTAGCTCGTAGAGAAAATCGATCAGCACCCGTTAGGCCTTGGCTCGTTTCTGCACGAGCTCGACATCCGCTTCGGTCTTGAGCAGCGTGCCGAGGAACGGGATACCGTGGCCGACCTTCGCGAGATCGACGCCCGCCTTCTTGAGCGCGAGGATCCAATCGATCAACTCGGACGTCGAAGGCTTCTTGCGCAGCTTCGGCGTGGCGCGAAGAGAAAAGAACATCTCGAGTGCGTTCTCGAGCACGCGATCCGTGATGTCGGGATGGTGAACCTTCACGATCTCGGTCATCAGCTCGCGATCGGGGAACTGGATGTAGTGGAACACGCAGCGGCGCAGGAACGCGTCCGGAAGCTCCTTCTCGTTGTTCGACGTGATGATGATGACCGGGCGTTCCTTCGCGACGACCTCGCGACCGGTCTCGTCGATCGTGAACCGCATCGCATCCATCTCGTGCAAGAGGTCGTTCGGAAACTCGATATCGGCTTTATCGATCTCGTCGATCAGTAAAACGCTCTTGGTCGGCAGGTCGAGCGCCTGGCCGAGAGGCCCGAGCTTGATGTACTTCGCAATATCGTTGACTCCACCATCGGAAGGTCCCCCGAAGCGAGAGTCGTAGAGCCGCTTCACCGTGTCGTAGATATAGAGGCCGTCCTTGGCCTTCGTCGTCGACTTTACGTGCCAGCGGATCAGCGATAGCTCGAGCGACTTGGCGAGATTCTCGGCAAGCAGCGTCTTGCCCGTGCCGGGCTCGCCACGGAGCAGAAGTGGACGGCCGAGGGCGACCGCGACATTGACCGCCTGCTTGAGCTCGTCCGAGGCGATGTACGTCGCCGTGCCGGTGAATTGATCGAACTGCTCTACAACCGTGATCGGAGCCATGGCCCCGGGAGCTTAGCTTACTTTTTCCTAGCTTGAAGGTAGGCGTCTCCGACGGCGTAGACGTGCGTCGCGAGATGCACTAATCCAAAGATCCCGCCGACGATCGGCAGACCGACGAGAAAGCCTGCCCCGGCGACCGCGGCCACGGCAAACACGCCGATCGCCTTGTCGGTCTCGCCGTTGATCAGCTGACCGACCCCGGGAATGAAGAAGCTGCACACGGCGGGTACCACACCCGAGCCGCTGCTCGCGGACGAACCGGTTCTAACCAGCGCCTTGGACATGGGCTGACTGTGACATCAGAACCAGGTCGATGCACCCAGCATGATCATGATGTAGTGCGACGTGAACGTGCCCTGGTTGACGGGGCTTTCGACCTGGAAAGCCGGGCCGAACACGGGGTCCGCCGGATCCGGGCCGGTGCGCGACGGTTGCCCGTTATTGTAACCGTCGACCGGCGCCTCGCTCGTCCCGTTGCAACCGAGCGAGCCGGTCTGCCCGGTCGGGTTGCAGTTGCGGTTCGAGGTGCGCGTGCCCTCGAGGATCACGCCGAAGCCCGCATCGAGCGACCAGTGTGCGAGCTTGTACGAGCCGCCAGCGGAGATCATCGTGCGTGCCGCGCCATCGAGATCCGCGCGCTCCCAGCCCGGTTTCGCCGCGGCCGAGTCGTAGCCGATGCCGCCGCGCGCGACGACGACGTTGTCGCCGACATCCCACTGGTAGCTGCCGCCGAGCCGCACGGCGTAGACATCCCGTAGGCCGTGCTGGACGAGGCTGTCCTTGAGCGGAATGCCCGCATCCGGTGCGTTCGGGGTCGTGACCTGCGCGTCGACGACGACGCGATAGTCACTCGGGTTCTGGCAGTTCGGATCCTTGGTGTAGTCGCACGCCGCGCCCGAGTGCTCCCAATCGAGATCGAGCTCGATGTCGCCTTTGAACGTGCCCTTGCTGTCGAGGAACTTGTAGCGCGCGCCGATCTGCGCCGTCATCGGCAGCTCGACATCGACGCAGCCCTTGAGCTTGGCCGCCGTCCCACCGGCTTGGCAGCGCTCGAGGCCTTTCGTCGTCGGCAGTACGACGACCGAGGCGCCATTGAGCGAGACCGCCGGGCCGTTGATCGTGTACGCGTCGCCCTTCGCGTGGATGTTGATCGGCAGCGTGTAGTTCGCACCGAATTCGATGTGCGGACCGACCCTGTATGTCGCCCCGAGGCCTCCAGTTTGCAGGAAGCTGTCGTTCGCATCGAGCGTGAACAAGCCATCTTGCTTGTCCCACTCCTCGTAGTTCGTGAGGCCCCAGACGGTGAGCGTGGACTTGAGGTGCGCGAAGCCCGCCGAGTAGCGGACGCCGACATCGAAGTCCGGCGTGACGTTCGCGGCGAACACGACGCTCGGCAGGATGATCGCAGCTTCCTGGTTGATGATGTCGTAGCGGCTCGGGGGTGGCGCGGCGCCGAACGTGGGGTAGTCGTAGCTGGTCGCGGTCTTCACGTAGAACGGCTTGCCGTTCACGGTGTTCATGTCGCGGAAGGGATACGCGTTGGGCGCGTAGAGCCCGGCGGCGAAGTGCAACCAGGTCGGCAAGCGCCCACCGAAATCGGTGACGATGCCGATCAGCGGCACGGGTTGATACGCACCGATTCCGAGCGGCGGGCTCGCGTTGTTCGTGATCTTCGGGTACGGCGTGCCCGCGTAGGAGGTCGCCTCTTCCTTGATCGGGTCGTACGTGCCGGCCCGCTGAAACGACATGAAGTAGTTGATGATGTCGAGGCCGATCGTTATCACCGTACCGTGCGACTTCGCGATGCCGGCGGGGTTCATCACGATCGCTTCGGCGTCATCCGCCGACGCGACCGCCGCGCCTGCACGGGTCGCGGAGACCACGCCGGCGCCGGGGAGAGTCAGCCCGCCCGCCGACGCAACCCCCGAGCACCACAGCGCGAATAGATACGCGAGCCCCTTACGCTTCATGTGGCGGCGAACCTACCTCAGTGGCGCCGCGTCGGAAAAGCCCGATGTGCGTCAACAAGATAGCAATCGCTGCCGGCGTCACGCCGCTGATCCGTGAAGCCTGACCGACCGAGCGCGGCCGGACCGCTTCGAGCTTCTCGATCACTTCGTTCGAGAGCCCCGGAATTCGCCGGAAGTCGAGCTCGTCGGGGATGCGCACGGCGTCGGCGCGAGCAACGCGCGCCGCGTCGGCGGCCTGGCGCTTGAGGTAGCCTTCATACACGATCTCGATCGCGACGCGGTCGAGCACTTCGGCGGTCGCCGGAGAGGCGGCGAGGCCACCGAGCTGCGCGATCTCTTCCACTGCACGCCAGTCGAGCTCCGGTCGGCGCAGCAAGTCCGCGAGCGTGGCGCGGCGCCCGACGAGCGGCGAGCTCGCAAACCGCACGAGCGCGGCGTTGACAGCCTCGGTCCCTGTAATCGACGCGTGCAACGCGCGCTCCGTCGCGGCGGCGAGATCGCGACGCCACGCTTCGTACAGCGACCACCGCGCATCGTCGATCAAGCCGAGCTCGCGACCGATCGGCATCAAGCGATCGACCGCATTGTCCTCGCGCAGCAACAGCCGGAACTCGGCGCGGGAGGTCAGCATGCGATACGGCTCCTTGGTGCCGCGCGTGACGAGATCGTCGACGAGCACGCCGCCGTACGCCTGATCGCGGCGCAGGATCATTGGATCGCGACCGCTGATCGCGAGCGCGGCATTGATGCCGGCGAACAACCCTTGCACCGCGGCCTCCTCGTACCCCGACGTGCCGTTGATCTGACCGGCGAAATAGAGGCCGCGCACGCGATGCGTCTCGAGCGTCGGCAGCACCTCGCGCGGATCGATGAAATCGTACTCGACCGCATAGCCCGGCCGCGTCATCTCGGCGTGCTCGAGACCCGGGATGGTGCGTAGAAAGGCCAGCTGGATATCGAACGGCAGCGATGTCGAGATGCCGTTCGGATAGACCTCGGCCGAATCGATGCCTTCGGGCTCGAGATAAATCTGGTGGCGGTCTTTGTCCGCGAAGCGGACGACCTTGTCCTCGATGCTCGGGCAGTAGCGCGGCCCCGTGCCGGAGATTTGTTTGTTGTAGAGCGGCGAACGCGGCAGACCTGCGCGGATGATCGCGTGCGTCGCCTCGTTCGTGTACGTGATCCAGCAACTCATCTGCGGCAGCGGCGGCCGCGGTCCGCGCCACGAAAACGTCGGCAGCGGATCATCACCGGGCTGGAGCTCGAGCCCCTTGATGTCGATCGTCTTGAGATCGATGCGACACGGCGTGCCGGTCTTCAACCGCGCGAGCGGAAAGCCGAGCTCGGCGAGCGAGGCCGAGATACCGATCGCCGGCGCTTCTCCCACACGACCACCGGAGGCGCGCGCCTCACCGACGAAGATCGCGCCGCGCATGAAGGTGCCGGTCGAGAGCACGACGCTCTTGGTGCGATAGGTGATACCCATCGCGGTCGTCACCGCGGTGATCTGTTTCCTGTCGCTCGAGGTGGTCGGTGAATCCTCGACGTGGAGCTTCGTGACTTCGCCTTGGCGCAGCGCGAGGCCGGGTTGGCGCTCGAGCCGGCCCCGCATCTCGTCGCGATAGCGACGCTTGTCGGACTGCGCCCGCGTCGAGCGCACCGCGGGTCCCTTGCTCGCGTTCAACCGACGAAACTGGATGCCTGTCGCATCGGCGACGCTACCCATCTCGCCGCCGAGCGCGTCGATCTCCTTGACGATGTGCCCCTTCGCGACGCCCCCGATCGCAGGATTGCACGACATCTGCGCGACCATCTCGAGGTTGCCAGTGAGCACCAGCACGCGCACGCCGAGCCGCGCTGCGGCCAGCCCAGCCTCGCATCCCGCGTGGCCCGCTCCGACGATGATCACGTCGTAGGCCTCTGGGTACTCGTAGATCACGGCGCAGGGGGTAGCACGCCCGGCGCGGCGGGCACATCCCCCGGCGGCTTGCCTTTGCCGCAGGTCTCGTCGCCGTGGAGCTTCCACGGCGCGAATTTGTAGAGATCGAGCTTCAACCGCACGAGCACGTCGGTCGGGTGCTCGCCGTCGGGCGCCTTGCTCTGATCCCATGTCAGGTCGCGAATCTTGGTCGAGCCGCACAGGTCGTGCAGGTTGCGATGCATCGCCTGGATCTCGGCCTTGTTGCGATCGAGCTCGTCGAACGAGCACACGCCCGGTACGCCGCACGAGAACAAGAAGGTGTCGTAGAAGCTCTTGGTCTTGGTCCCGAGCTCGCGGATCGACCACGACGCGGCGGCGCCGTCCTTGTTCGAGGCGCGGAGCTCGACCGGCGCGATGCCTGGTGGGAGGTCGACGTAGTAACAAGCGTCGGCGCGCTCGGCGCTCTTGTACAGATGGTTGGTGCCGATCTGCGCCCAGATCTCCTGGGGCGAGGTGAGCCGGACCTCGAACCGCTTGTGGGTGACATCGCTCGGCACACCGACGCCGCCATCCTCCGGCGCACCGAGATCTCGACACCTGCACTCGGTGCCACTACACCGCGGGCCGGCCAGGACACCGTCGGTGGACCTCGCGGGCGGTGGGCCCATCGAAAGCTGGTGGGCCGTGCCCGAGCACGCTACGAACAAAACCGCGAGAGCCAGACGCATACGCTACATATATCAGGCAACCCGGCTACGCCGCGCTGGGTCGAAGTCGTCAGGGTGACAAGCCAGGAATTGATCTACCCCTCATTAGGGGTGTATGAGCGGAACGTCTCGATGATCTTGAAGTTCTCAAAGGCCCCGATCCTCGCACTGCTGCTCTGCGTTGCCGCGTGCGGCGCCAAGGCGAGCACGGGCGCGGTCGACTACTCGGTCTCGGCGCAAAAGAACTACGAGAAGGGCGTCAAGGAGCTCGAGGCCAAGGACTGGGTCGCGTCCTCGAAGTACTTCGCGTTCATCAAGAGCCGCTTTCCCTACTCCAAGTACGCCGTGCTTGCCGAGCTGCGCCTGGCCGACGCCGAGTTCGGAGCCGAGCAGTACCTCGAGGCCGTCGATAGCTACCGCCTGTTCATCAAGTTCCACCCGACCCACGAGATGGTGTCGAACGGCTACGCGACGTTCAAGATCGGCGATTCGTACTTCCGTCAGCTCTCGGGCGACTTCTGGTTGTTCCCGCCGAGCTACGAGAAAGACCAATCCTCGACCGAGGATGCGGCGAACGAGCTCAAGAGCTTCCTCGACAAGTTTCCCGACTCGCCCTACCGCACCAAGGCCAAGGAGATCCTCGTCACGGTCGGTAAGCGCCTCGCGGATCACGAGTGGTACGTCGCGCGTTACTACTGGGATCGCGGCAAGCCGATGGGCACTGTCCTCCGGCTGCGTCGGTTGCTCGAGAAGTATCGCGGCGTCGGCTACGACGTCGAGGCCCTGTGGCTGCTCGGGCGCGCGTACGTCGCCGTCGACATGCCGGATCGTGCGCGCCTGTCGTGGCAGGAGCTGGTCTCGAAGTTCCCGGCAAGCAATCGAGCGGGCGACGCGAAAGATGCGCTCGCTAGCCTCACTCCCGCGAAGCGCTAATCCTGTTACGCTGGGCGTGATGAGCAGCGATCGGATCGGGCAGCTGATCGCGCTCGGGCGCGAGCACTACAACACTAACGAGTACGAGCGTGCCGAGCCATATCTGGCCGAGGCGGCCTCGGCGCGGCCCAGCTTCCCGGACCTCTACAACATGCTCGGCGTGATCTATCACGCACAGGGCCGGTTCTCAGACGCCGAGGAGGCGTTCGAGAATGCGCTGCGCTTGAACCCGCGCTACACCGAGGCCGCGCTCAACCTCTCGGTCACCTACAATGATCGCGGCAAATACGAGCGGGCGCGCGAGGTCTACACCAAGGCGGTCTCGGCGTCGGTGGGCCAGCCGAACGCGCTCGATCGGTTCGCGCGCGGCAAGCTCGCGAACATGCACGCCGACCTCGGCTCTGCGTACTCCGGGCTCGCGATGTTCGAGGACTCGGTCCGCGAGTACGTCAAGGCGCTCGACCTGTGCCCCGATTTCGCGGATCTCCGCGTCCATCTCGGCAACGTCTATCGCGACATGGGCATGTTCCACGCCGCGGTCACCGAGTTCGAGCACGCGAAGAAGCTCAAGCCCGAGTTCGTGCCCGCGCGGATCCATCTCGGCGTCACGCTGTTCTCGCTCGGTCGCAAGGAGCAGGCGCTCGTCGAGTGGCAGCAAGTGCTCGTGATCGATCCGAGCCACAAGAGCGCGCAGCTCTATATCCGCATGGTCAACGACGAGAACGGCCCGCGAGCCGGATCGGCGCTGCCGCGCTGATGATGACGATGAGGTCGCTACTCGTGGTTGCCCTCGTGGCGGCGTGCAGCGGTAAGAAATCGAACTGCGAGCTCGCGGTACATCACGTGATGAAGCTGCTGGCGAGCGACATGCCCGCGGGCTCCGATTTGGGGGTCGACGAGCAAGCCGTGATCGATCAAGTCGAAGCGCAGAGCGCTTTGCAGTGCGGCAACGAAGGATTGTCCGACGAGCAGCGCGATTGCATCCTCGCGATCAAGAGCTCGAAAGAGCTCGCTCTATCGAGCGACTGCGCGGCGATCAAGGCGAAGCACCCGAGCTGGTTGCTGACGCCCTGACGTGACTACTCGCCGCTGGCTTTGGCGTTCTGCTCGACGAGCTGATGCTTGACGTCTCCGGGCATCTGCAGCACGACCAAGAAATCGGTCAACGGCTTCGCGAGCTCCTGAGCGACATCACCTTGCCCGTCATCGACCACGCTGCGCACCGAGACCACCTCCTTGATGCCGCGGCGCTTGATGCGATTGACGATCGCCGAGTCGTGGCAGTGGCCACTGCCCGCCAAGATCACGATGCGACCGTCCTTGTTCGCGACGAGCCACTTCGCGGCCGAATCAGCCATGGTCTCGTCCCAGATCACCTGCACCGTATAAACCCGATCAGCGCTCGGCATCTCGGGCACGCCGGCAAGCGGCTCTTCGGGCGGCGGTGCAGCAGAGCCCGAGCCCGTGTGCTCGTCTGGCGTCGAAGGCGATCCGCCGTGCGGGTTGTGCGGATCGCCATCGCCAAACCCCGACATCAGATCGTCGAACCACGCCCGATGCTGCTTGTCGTCGAGCTTGATCTCCGCCGGGAGCTGCGCGCGCTCCTCGGGGGTGAGTGATTCGAGGCCCTGATGCACGACCTTCTTCGTGAGCTCCTTCGAAGCATTCAAGGCGACCAGTGCCGCGTGTGCACGGACCGCGACCGCGATCGTGGGACCGTAGAAACTGTAGTCGTAGCCCCAGCGGTCTTCCCAACCGGAGCGGGATAGCAACGCGGCTTCGTCGATCCGGTTCGCCGCGTAGTCGTCGAGCACGCCCTGGAAGGGACGCTGGAACATCTCCATGCCGAGCGCGAAGTGCGGCCACTTCGCCGACAGCCGCTTCACGGTCTCGAGCTCGACCCAGTGATGATGCGGGTTCTTGTGCTCCTCGCCGACACACACCACACGCTCGCTCGCGAGCTTGTCCCAGAACGCGGTCGTGTCGACTTGGTGGCCGGTGCGGGCGTCGAGCACGTTGTACGGCAGGCCGGCGTCTTCGATCCCTGGCTTCGCGCGCGGGTGAGCTGGCGGCTGACCGCCATAGGTTCCGCCGCACGCCGCACCAAGCACTGCAACCAAGAGCAAGCGCGACCACATGCCCGGATGCTACACCAGGTGGCGCTGTGGACCTGCCCTACCTGACTGTCGACCTGCCGGGGATCGGCGGTGCGTTGCGCACCACGCCCGAGGATTTCTTCGTAAATGAAGAGCCCGCCTATCTGCCCTCGGGCGAGGGCGAGCACGTGTTTGCGAAGATCGAGAAGCGCGGCCTGACCACGTCGATGGCAATCGAGCGGATCGCGAAGGCGCTCAACGTCAAAGACCGCGACGTCGGCGTGGCCGGGATGAAAGATCGCCACGCGGTCACCCGGCAATGGATCTCGCTACCGCCGCCGACCCAGGTCGACGCGGTCAAAGCCCTCGTACTCGAGGACATCGCGATCCTCGAGGTCAGCAAGCACGGTAACAAGCTGCGCACCGGGCACGTCCGCTCGAACCGGTTCCAGCTGCGCGTGCGCGGCGTCAAAGAACAGGCGGTGCATCGCGCGCGCGCGATCCTCGAGCGGCTGGCCAAACCGCCCGGCGCGCCGAACTGGTACGGCGAGCAGCGCTTCGGTCGCGATGGCGACAACGCCGCGCGAGGTCGCGCGATCGTGATGGGCGAAGGCTTCCCGCGCGATCGCAAGCTCGCGCGCTTGCTCGTCTCGTCGCTCCAGTCCGAGCTTTTCAATCAGTGGCTGATCGCCCGCATGACCGACGGCTACTATGCGACCGTGCTCGAGGGCGAGGTGTTGCACAAGATCGGCGGCGGCATGTTCACGACCGAAGATCCGACCGTCGACGGCCCGCGCCTCACCGCTGGCGAGGTCGTGCTCACCGGCCCGATGTTTGGCACCACGATGCGGCAGCCCGCGGAAAATTCCATTGCGGCCGCGCGCGAAGACGCGATCCTCGCAGCCGCAGGGCTCGAGCGAGGCGCGTTCGCGACCGTGCGTGCGCTCGCCGAGGGCACGCGCCGCGATGCGACGATCACCGTCGGCGAACCGCACGTGATCGAGATCGACGATGGCATCGAGGTGACCTTCACGCTGCCGGGTGGCACGTACGCGACCGCCGTGATGCGTGAAGTAATGAAATGACGTAAGGTCCCGTTCGATGGATCTGTCGGGCCACTTCGTCGCATTTGCACAGCTCGGCGCCGGCTGGGTATTGTGGTTGTTGATCGGGCTCTCGGTCATTTCGATCGCCGTGATGATCGATCGCGCGTTGTGGTTTCGCCGCCGCGATACCGATACCGAGAAGTTCACGCGCGAGCTCAAGGGCGCCTTCGAGCGCAACGAGATCGAACGGATCGAGACCAAGTACAAAGACGATCCGGCGATCTCGGTGCAAGTCGCGATGGCCGGGCTCGCCGAGCGCGATCACGGTCCCGAAGCGGTCGCCGAAGCGATGCACGGCGAGCGAGCGCGCTGGCGCACGGCGGCAGATCGCAACCTGATCATCCTCGGCACGCTCGGCAACAACGTGCCGTTCGTCGGGCTGTTCGGCACCGTGCTCGGCGTGATCAACGCGTTCGAGCACCTGCGCGAGAAGACCGCGATGGCAGAGGATGTCACGCTCGACCTCATCGCCGAGGCGCTCGCCGCGACCGCGTTCGGCCTGATGGTCGCGATCCCCGCGGTCGTCGCGTTCAACTATTTCTCGCGCAAGCTCCGCGTGTTGCTCGGCGGCGCCGATCAAGCAGCCCACACCGTGCTCTCGCTCGTCCACGGTCGCGATGCGGGCAAGCTCGATCCGAAAAAGGCGGACTGATGGCGAGCGGTTCGAGCCTCTATAATAACGACGATGACTCCGGTGGCGGCATCACCGATATCAACATCACGCCGTTCGTCGACGTCGTGCTCGTGTTGCTCGTCGTGTTCATGGTCACCGCGAAGTTGATCGTTTCGCGCGGCGTCGTGGTCGAGAAGCCGAAATCAGTGACGGGCGGTCAGGTTCAGAGCACGCTCCGGCTCTCGGTCACCGCCGATGGCAAGCTCTACGTGAACGGCGACGAGTTCACGGACGACGCCGCTGCGATCGCGAGGATCAAATCGATCGCCGCAACGACGAGCAGCCCCAAGGCGATCATCGTCGGCGACCGCAAGGGCGCCTACGGCCCCGTGATGCACGCGCTCGATCTGGTCAATCAAGCGGGCAATATTCCGATCGCGCTCGAAAACGAACGGCCGTGATCGAGTGTACGTGCGGTAGCGGCTTCGCGGACGCGGAGTGCTGCGCACCGATCCTCGCGGGAGAGCGCCGCGCGCTGACCGCCGCGGCGCTCATGCGCTCGCGTTACACCGCGTACGTGCGCGGCGCGGTCGACTACTTGATCGCGACGCAAGATCCCGCCAGGCGCAGTGGCACGCGCGCGGAGATCCTGAAGTTCACCAAGGCCACCACCTGGCTCGGCCTCGAGATCGTGGCGATCGACGCCGACGGCGAGGCCGATCGCATGGGCGTGGTCGAGTTCATCGCGCGCGGCGTGACGCGCGGTAAACCGTTCGCGCAGCACGAGCGCTCCCGGTTCCGGCGCGACACCGACGGCAACTGGCTCTACGTCGACGGCGAACTGCGCTAGCTCTGCTAGGCTTGGCGAGCGTGCCGTTGCCTACCGATTCGCGCGTGACCGCGTGGTGGGGCTCTCCGACCGTGCTCGGGCTGCTCGGTGCATTCGCGATCCATCTGATCGTCGCGACCGCCGGCGACATCCTCGTCGTTTTGAATCCACCGCGACCCGCACCACCGCCACCCCCGAGAGTCGAGATGTTCGAGATCGAGGTCCCACCGGTCGTCAACCCGCCGCCGCCACCAGTCGCGCAACTCGAATCAACGGCGCCGACCAGAACCGCCGTCGCACCGGCCCGGATCGCGAGCCACGCACCGGCGCCGCACACGTCCGAGCCACAACCCACCAACCAACCACGACCGACCATATCGACGCCTTCTCCGGAAGGTGGTGGCCCGGTCGTCTCGATGCCCGATGTCGCGCCGGGTGCGACCGGGGTCGCGGTCCAACGGGGGGCCGCCAACCATGCTCACGTCGGTCGTGGTGGTTCCGGCACGGGGACGGGCGAAGGGTCGAGCTCGGGGTCCGGCGATGCCCCCACGCCGATGTCGGTGGCCACGATCAAGACCCGCGCGATGCCCCGGTCGGACTACGCGCACGAAGAGATCAAAGACTTTCCGGTGGAAGCCAAGCGGCTCGGGATCGAGGGCAAGATCCGGGTCAAGCTGATCGTCGACGAGCACGGGGTCGTAAAATCGGCCGTGCTGCTCAACAAGCTCGGCTCCGGGCTCGACGAGCTCGCGATGGCGAAGGCCAAGGCGATCGTGTTCGACCCGGCGAAGGACACCGATGACCATCCGGTAGCCTCGGTCGTCGTGTGGACGTTCGACATGGTCGCGCCCAAGTAGCCACCGACCGCGTTGCATGGCCTGGGACAGGAGCGCGCGGACGCCGATGCGCGGACGCGTTCTTCCAAATCGATCGAGGAGAAAAAGGCCGCTCTAAAAAAGCCGCAAAGGCGCCGCCCAAAAAGCCGGTAGTCTCTCCGCCGGCGGCACAGCCGGCTGCCGAGAACCCAAAAAATGACAACTCTGTCGATATCGATCTGGGCAACAAGCCTCCTCGTGGCATGCAGCAGTGGCGCGAGCGACGACTCGGACTGGATGACCTCGCTCGCCGATGCGACGAGCCTCGCGGCGATCACGCTGCCTGGCACCCACGATTCGGCGGCGATCCACGAGCCCATCCCGGGTATCGCACAGACCCAGACGCTAACGTTCGAGGAGCAGCTCGCCGCCGGCGTGCGCTACTTCGACGTGCGCTGCCGCAACTACCAGGACACGTTCACACTCTATCACGGCTCCGTCGACGAGGATCAGACCTTCGCTGCGACCGTCGCGGTGATGTACTCGTTCCTCGCGGCGCACCCGAGCGAGACCTTGATCGTGTCGATCAAGGAGGAGCTTGTTGGCTACGAGATCACACTCCCGTTCGATCAAGTCATGGCCAACTACATCGCGGCGATGCCGGACCGCTGGTCGACGGCGGAGACGTTGCCGGTGCTCGGCGATGTGCGAGGCAAGATCGTCCTCTTGCGTCGCTTCGACACGACGCTCGCGCCGCTCGGGATCTCCGCGGCGCCCGGTGTGTGGACCGACGACGCGACGTTCACGATCACCGGTCCGGCGAACCTGCGCGTCGAGGACGATTACGTCGTCACCGACGATGCGGAAAAGTGGAAGCAAATCACCTCTCTCTTCGGGGAGGCTCGTGCCGCGAACGATCCATCGACGCTCTATCTCGCGTATACGAGTGGCTACCAGATGAGCTCCGGCCTTCCCGATATTTCGAGTGTGAGCGACACGATCAATCCCATGCTCGATACGTACTTCGCGATGGCGACCGGATTTTACGGCGTCGTGGTGATGGACTTCGCGACCGCCACGCGCGTACACGCCGTGCTCGCGGCAAACTAGTATGCCCTCGATCGTTTCGATCAAGGGCGTCTCGAAGACGTACAAGAGCGGCGTCGTCGCGCTCAAGTCCGTCGACCTCGAGATCGAGCGCGGCGAAATCTTCGCGCTGCTCGGCCCGAACGGCGCCGGCAAGACCACGCTCATCAGCATCATCTGCGGCATCGTCACGATGTCGAAGGGTTCCGTCCTCGCGGACGGCCACGACATCGTGAAGGACTTCCGCGCGTCGCGTTCGAAGATCGGCCTCGTGCCGCAAGAGCTCTCGACCGATGCGTTCGAGACCGTGTGGTCGACCGTGACCTTCTCGCGAGGTCTGTTCGGCAAGAAAGCGAACCCGGCGCACATCGAAAAGACGCTGCGCGCACTCTCGCTCTGGGAGAAGAAAGATTCGAAAATCATGACGCTCTCGGGCGGCATGAAGCGGCGCGTGCTGATCGCGAAGGCGCTCGCGCACGAGCCCACGATCCTGTTTCTCGACGAGCCGACCGCGGGCGTCGATGTCGAGCTGCGCCACGAGATGTGGAAGATGGTCCGCGAGCTGCGCGAGAGCGGGGTCACGATCATCCTGACCACGCATTACATCGAAGAGGCCGAGCTGATGGCCGATCGGATCGGCGTTTTCAACAAGGGCGAGCTGATCGTCGTCGAGGAGAAGCAGACCCTGATGCGCCGGCTCGGCAAGCGCCAGCTGATGCTCTCGCTTCAGCATCCGCTCGAGCAACTGCCCGAAGCGCTCGCGAATCGCGGCCTCGAGCTCAGTAAGGACGGCACCACGTTGACCTACTCGTTCGACGTCCAGGCCGCAGACACCGGTATCGCACCGCTGTTCAAGCAACTCGGCGAGCTCGGCATCGACTTCAAGGACCTTCACTCGAAGGAGTCGTCGCTCGAGGACATCTTCGTCACCCTCGTGCATGGAGCCAAGGCGTGAACATCCACGCGGTCAAGGCGATCTATCGCTTCGAGATGGCGCGCGCGTTCCGCACGTGGATGCAGAGCATCCTGTCGCCGGTGCTCTCGACATCGTTGTACTTCGTGGTTTTTGGCTCGGCGATCGGCAGCCAGATCAAGGTCGTCGATCACATCGATTACGGCGCGTTCATCATCCCGGGCCTCGTGATGCTGTCGCTCCTCGGCGAGAGCATCTCGAATGCCTCGTTCGGGATCTATCTGCCGAAGTGGTCGGGCACGATCTACGAGCTGCTCTCGGCCCCGGTCTCGCTCGCCGAGGTCGTCGTCGGCTACATCGGCGCGGCGGCCTCGAAGTCGCTGATGCTCGGCGTCTTGATCCTCGTGACGGCGCGCGTGTTCGTGCCGTACAGCATCATGCATCCGGTCTGGATGGTCGCGTTCCTGCTGCTGACCGCGATCACGTTCTCGACGTTCGGCTTCATCATCGGGCTGTGGGCCGATAGCTTCCAGAAGCTGCAGCTCATTCCGATCATGATCGTCACGCCGCTGACGTTCCTCGGCGGTGCGTTCTACTCGATCAGCATGCTGCCCTCGAAGTGGCAGGTCATCGCCCGCTTCAACCCGGTGGTCTACCTCATCTCCGGCATGCGCTGGGCGTTCTACGGCAAGGGCGATATCGACGTCATCTACAGCTTCGTCGCCATCGTCGTGTTCCTCGTGATCTGCATGTCGTTCATCGCCTGGATCTTCAAGACCGGCTACAAGCTGAAGAGTTGATGAAACGCTGGCTCTTGCTCCTCGCGGCGTGCGGCGGCAACGGCGCGAAGGCGCCTGTCGACGCGATCGCGCTCGATGCGGTCGCTGGCGATTTCGCGACGTGCACGAGCGCGTGCATGACCACCGCGGTGAGCGTGAAGATCTCGGCGCAACGCACGCTCGATGTCGCGTACTACGGCGTCAACCAGGACGGCTCGCTGCACCTCGAAGCGTATGCCGGCGCGGCTGCGGGCTGCCCCACGATGAGCTCGCCGACGCCGGACTACGCGCTGATCCTCGGCGCCGTGCCCGTCCCGACCGATACGTCCGCCTCGACCTCATCGGCGAACCTCCTCGACTACAAGGGCGACTTGCTCGGCGGCCCGCTCGGCAAGGCAGCGGCCACGGTCGCGCTGATGCCGACCTCGTTTTCCGCCGCGACCCACGTCGCGCTCGATCTGAACCTGGGCTTTGCCCCGGGTACCGCGACCGGGCATCTGTTCGCGGCGCACTGCGCGTCGTTAGACAATTAGAGTCTCGTCCCCTTCAGGATCTTCGGTGGGTCGCCGAGCTCGAGAACCTCGATCGGCCCGCCGTAGTGCTTCGACAGGCCGGTATCGATCCGCCACAGCGCGCCGTCGCACTGCGCGTTGATCCCTGCCTGTTGCGGCGTGTGCGCCACGACCATGCGCTTCGCGCCGAGCCGCTTCAGCACGTCGGCGAGCGCGGCGCAGTCGACGTGATCGCCACCCCACACGCGCGTCCACACCGGGCTGTCTTCGGCGGTCAACGCCTGGGTCGGCGTGGTGCCTTCTTGACCGTCGAGCCAGCACCGCGAGTGCTCGTTGAGCTCGTCGAGATGGCTCGCCCACTCGGCCGTCACGCCGGCGTGCGAGAGCACGGTATCGCCGACGATCGCTATCACGTTGCGATGCGCGAGCCGCTTCGCCCATGCACCACCCGGGGCGAGAGCGTGCGCGCGATCGCCACCGAAGTCCTTCGCGCCACCGGGCGTGACGTATCGAAAGTCGTGCGCGGCATTCATCAGCTCGTGATTGCCCAGCAGCGAGATCACCGCACCGCCGTGCGCGTGGGCTTCGAGATCGAGCCGCTCGAGCAGCTCTTCGATCTTTGATTCGTCGTCGCCGCGATCGAGCACGTCGCCGGTCTGGATGATCGCGAGGTCGCCGCCGATCCACGTATCGCGCTCGTCGATCGCGCCCGCCGCGCGAAATGCCGCGCGCGCCGCATCGAGATCGCCGTGCAAATCCCCGATCGCGACCGCGCGCTTCGGCATCGGCAGCTTCAACGCGATCGGCGCGAGCGTACAGGTCTCAACCGCGACCGGCGGTGGTGCGGTCGTCGGCGCGGGCGCGGGGGTGGGCGCGGGCGCATGGCCCTTGTCACAGCCGAAGCTGGCAAACATCAGCAAGAGTGGAGCGAGCCGCACGGAGCACGAGCCTACTCTGTAAGTGGTGCGACTGCTCCGCGTTCGAGAGGCATGCGTGTGTGGTTCCTTCTCGGCCTCTCCGCCTGCGGCACCGCAGGTGCTCTCCATCAAACAACCCTCATGGGTCAGTGCGCGACCGACGACGCCGCGTGCTCCCGTCGCCATCCGGTCGCTCCGATCGCGGTCGGAGCGCGCTTTCATCCCGAGGTCGAAGCGGACCTCGCCGGCTCGACGACACCGAACCTGCGCCTCGAAAGCGCGGCCAGTGACGTGCTCGCGGTCGAAGGTGATGCGCTCGTCGCGAAGAAAGCCGGCGCCAGTGCGGTCCTCATCACGACCGACGACGGCTCGGTCGTCGACTTCGTCCACATGTGGGTCGCGCCGATCACGACCATCTCCCTCGCGCGGCGAGATGGCGATCGGTTGACCGGTGACGTCGGCCTCGCGGTCGGGGAAGACCTCGTCATCGCGCCAGCGCTGTGGCACGACGCACAGCGCCTCGCCGGCGAAGCAGACCTCGCGTGGACCTCTTCGAATCCGGCAGCGCTCGAGATCATGCGCGACGGGTCGACCGATCGTCGACGCCTGCGCGCCCGTACGCCGGGCAAGACCACGATCACCGTGGCGCTCGGTGAAACCAAGGCTTCGATCGATGTGGAGGTGCTGCCGTGAAGCTCGCGTTACTCGCGCTGACTCTTGTCGTGGCCGCCTGCAATCCGATCCTCAGCGTCGAATCACCGGCCCCGCCCGGCCGCTCCGCGCGGATGGATGAGGTGAAGAACTTCTGGGGCCTCCAGTACTATCGAATGGAGCTCTCGACCGGCGTCGCGCTCGCACTCACGTGCACCGCGCCCTCGCCGTGCGAGCACATGAAGGTCGTCTCCGATGATCCGGCGATCGTGGAGGTTCGACTCGCGTCGCTCGGCGTGCTCCAGAAGAATCCGTGGGGCCAGAGCTCGCAGCAGACCTCGGCAGCGCTAGTCGTCGTCGGGAGGGCGTCCGGCAGCACCACGGTCCGCGTAACCTCGAGCGATGGTGATCGCGATATCCACATCACGGTCATTCCGCCTCCTACCTGAGTTACGGCACCTCCTCGCGCTGAAGCTCCGCACGACGCGCCCTCCGGTTGTGATGTTCCGCGCAGAGCCGCGTTTCGCCTATCAGCAGTCGCGTCGGTTCCCTGCGGTGCAGGGCGGCGCATTCACGGTTACGGAATCACCTATCGTTACGTCTTATTTTGTAGCGGAGACAACGAGTAGTGCAGGTATCGGTGTGCCGTTGTCTAAGCGTGTACTGACCGAAACGCCAAACAGCGCTCGCGGCGATGACATCGTACGAAACGAAATGAACAGGTCTGCGCAATCTTCAGTCCCGGGGCACGAAAGATTCTTGATCGACAATTCTCGCGCTGGATACAGGCCCTCATTTGCGGTGCCGGTCAAGAGCAGCAGGGATTCAGCCCCGTCATCTACGTCCTCGGCGAAGATGCTCCGGATGTAGATGTCCGGATGTTCGCGCAAGTACGACGTTAGCGCGGCTTCGCAGTACATCGGTCCAGTCTGCGTCGATTGCAGCGACCCCAACGCTCGGGCAGTCATCACTCCGAGGCCATCGATGTCCGCGAACCACGATTGCCCTTTCTCGACTCGGCACGGCACCTCGATCACCTTCTGCGCAGGGGGGAGTGAATTGTCTCGGGTCTGCACGTCGAGAAAGGTCCAACTCCCTAGCCGGTCTCCGAGCTTCGAGATCAGAGGCACGAGAAATTGGTGCCGGCTGCGATCTGGGCCTAGCCACAACGAGTCGATCGTTGATAGGCAGTTCGGCCCCACCGAGGACTTCACGCACGTAGCGCTACGCACAACTAGATCATTCGCGAGCGGCCAGCTTCGATTCTCCGTCGTCCAAACGACCAGTTCGACGCCCGATTGGTAGACGGCATCTACTCCCGCGATCCTGGTGTTTGGGTTTTGCTGTAGATAGGACTCGAGCTCAGTGCGGCAGTCTCCCTCCGCATGACCGTTCACACCGCACAGAATTCGGTGGCCCTCGACACGTCCCTGAACGTGAGCCCTTGAGCTACAAGCTGCGACTAGCGCTGCGACAACGACGACCCGGTTCATTTATTCTGTTTCACTTTCGCGCTTCTCACCAATGTCGGCACTCGGACGACTTCCGCCCAACCGTGTTTGGGCCTTTTGCAGAGACGCGAGGCGCTGCGTCCATTGTGCTGTGAGCCCGCTGAAATAGTTTTTCAGGTATTCGAGTTGGTCGAGGACAACAACCAGCCGCGTCGGCTGCATACGTCGATCGTACAACGCCATGTGAAACCCTGAGCCGGCCATTGTCGAGTACTTCGTGCTCGCCTCCGCGCTCGTCGTTGCGATGCTTTTGACCATCCCGAGAAGCAACTCAGCCATGGGAATGGCGGCCATCGTTCCCGAGATCTTGGACTGTGAACTGCCGTTACCGCCACTACTACTTGCGGAGGCTTTGCCTGCCTTGTTGTAGGCGTGTTGCCGTACTAGAAGAGCAGCGATCACGCGGTGGCGCTCGGCCTTGAACTTGCTCAGCAACGAGAGGCACCACTTTTTTGCCGCCTCAAATCCCGCGTGAACCTCACGAGCTTCGGCGGTCTGTAGTTCTTGTGTGTCGGCTGCCAGCTTTGCTTCCAGGTCACCGATTGCATTGTCGCTGTACCGGGAAATTGCATAAGAAGCCATCGCACCTATGCTCTCGACGATATCGCCCGCCTCGGCAGGTCCCAGTACGGCGAATTTGACCAAACCGCCGGCGACGAATTCTATACCGGCCTTCACCCGTTCTACGTGCTGTTGGACCTGCTCCAGCTTTTCTCGGTCTTCCGCCACTTCGTGCTGGAGCTTTACCCTTTCGATTGCCTGCTCCGCCTTCTCGACGTCGTGTCGTCCCGCTCCGAGCGCATATCCGGCGCCTTCGAAATCGTCCATCGACGCACGCAAACCGCTGTCGGCCGCTGCCAAATCATCGTGCTCCTGCTTCGCACCAGTCCCGGCTCTCACCCTTTGCCCCGCGTTTTCAATCGCTCGTTCGTCGGCACTATTCAAGGAGAGCGAGCCGTCGCCACGAAAAAGGTCTCGAGCCTGCATGTTGCCGCCCACCTTTTGCTGGTCTGCCAGCGTCGATGCATCGCCCTTCCAAGTCTCCGAAGACATCACAAATCCGAGCGCGCGCAATTCAGGGTTTTCTTGCGCCATCATGAATGCTCGGTAGTCGCTCACGACGGCCGTCTGCACGGTCTCGATCTCGTGCGAATGGCTGACGTAGGCGCTCCAGAACATGCCGCGTTGACCTTCGTCGGTTCGGTCTCGATGGGCATTGGGTGCTTCGGGGCTATGGCCCGGTTCCAACTCGAAGCGGGTAAACACCGCGCCCGGATCCTTCGGCGTCACGTATCGACGCCAGTCGATCGGGTCCTCGTCCACCTGCCTCGTATCCATTTGATACGCCGCGTGCGATCTGGCGGCTGCGTTTGGCGATGGCAACCGCGGAAGCGGTGCCGCTTCTTCCGCGCCGAACTTGGGAAGTTTAGCGCCCTCATCGAAGACCGAATCGAGCGACGGGGACTTTGATTTTTTCTCTTCGGCTTGTTCTTCACCCATGACGAGTTCCTTCGTGCTGCTGTTGTTCTCGACCACGCCCATCGCGGGTTGCGTCGCTAATCGCGAAAGACGACGCGACCCATCGCCTCGGATTCGAGCTGCGCCGCCCGCGTGAGCAACTCGCCCGTGATCCGGCCCGTGCTGTCGGCTGCGAGGAAGGCCGCACGGAGCACGGCGTTGCGGATGTAGCCACCGCTCATCTCGAAGTCGGTGGCCAGGGCATCGAGGTCGACGTCGTGATCGACCGGCGCCTCGACGCAGAGCAGCGAACGCCACAGTGCTTTTCGCTCTTGCACTTCGGGCACCGGAAAACGCAGATGCATCGAGAGGCGACGGCGAAACGCCTCGTCGATCGCGGTCTCGTGGTTGGTCGTCAGGAAGCAAATTCCGGTAAACGACTCCATGCGCTGCAGCAAGAAGTTCACTTCTTGATTCGCGTGACGATCATTGCTGCTCTTCACGTCGGTCCGTTTGCCGAACAGCGCGTCCGCTTCGTCGAACAGCAGGATCGCGTGGCATGCCTCGGCGGCATCGAACAGGCTCGCCAGATTTCGCTCGGTCTCGCCGATCCACTTGGAGACGATCTTGCTCAGGTCGACCTGGAACACCTCGAGGCCGAGCTCCTTCGCCACGAGCGCTGCCGCCATCGTCTTGCCAGTGCCCGGCGGGCCGGAGAACAGCGCCGAAACCCCGAGACCCTTGCCCACCTTCTTCGCGAACCCCCACTGTTCGTACACGGTGGTGCGCTGGCGAATGCGTGCGACCAGCTCGACCAACTCGGTCGCTTGATCATCTGGGAGCACGAGGTCTTTCCAGGATTGCGAGACCTCGAGCCGGGTCGCGAGGCCGACGAGGCGATCGTCGAGAATCGAGCGGACTCCGGCCGCGATGTGCTCGGCTGTGATGTCGTCCTTGCCCGCGTGGTGATGCGCGACTGCGCCCGCCGCGTCAATTAGCGCCGGCGCGAGGGGATACATGGTCGCCATCAGCTCGGCATCGCCGTCGCTCGCCTCGGGAATTGCGCGTCGCCACAGGGTCTGGAGCTGCGCAGACGTAGGCTTCTCCATTTCGATCATCGTCGGCGTCGTACGCCAACGCCGCGCGATCGCTCGGCTCGTCGTCGCGAGGACGAGGCCTGCAAGCTCCTTCTCGACGAGGTCGATCCGGTCCGGCGTTTCGCCTATGGCTGCGAGTGCCTCGAGATGACAGAGCAGAGGCACGCGCTCGAGTAATCGAGCCTCTCTGCTGATCAGTCGAAGTTGACGTTGCGCACTTTCACGCGTTGCCCCGAGCGCTCGGCAATCGATCTGGAGAACCTCGTATCCTGCGGTACGCGCAGTCGAAGCTAACAGCGATCGGCGACCCGTCCCGATTCGTCCCTTGAGGATGATCAAGCCCGACGACGAGCCGAACGCCTTCGCCACTGCCGAGATCGACGCGTCGGCAACCACGAGATTGGCGGTCTCCTGAGATGTGTTGATCGATGCAACCTCACGCAGCGACGAATCGATCTCGAGGTCATGCTGAGAGAGAGCGAGCACGCGACGCGAAAGCGCGAAGGTCTGGCGGTGTTCGGGGCAACGCTCGTTGCCGTCCGTGCGTTCGATCAGCTGCAGGCGACGAAGCGGAGCATCGGGTCCGAGCTCGAAGCCACCGCGCACCTGGGCGTGAGCGGCGTAAGCAGCGCGACGGAGCGCGTCTAACGTCGGGTCGGACACCTTCTCGGTGTTGAGATCACGCAGCATCTGCCGCGAAACGGGGTCAAGCTCGTGCGCGAGAAGAAGAAAGAGCACTCGCTGTTCGGAGGCGCTCAGGCCGAGCCGATCAGCGAGCCACAGCAACGGCATCGACACCCCCGCCGCGGCACTCTTATAGGCGATCTGTGCGAGCTCGGCCTCGTCCTCCTCTCGCGCACGCAGGACCGCGGCGTCGGCGCGTCCGGCGGCCTCGGTGATCGCCCGAAGCCGCACCTGCATGATGCAAAGAAGCGAATCGACGTATGCATCCTGACGAATAAAGATGTGCTGAACCGCCACCACTATCGACTCCTCGCGAGCGCCGCGCGGCGACGTGCATCGCCGAGGAAGTTCAGCAGTCGCGTCTGGCGGCCCGCGACTAACCGGGCGAACCGGATCGAGATCGGATCCGAAGGGTCTTTGACCGCGAGTCGCCGATGAAGGTGAAGCGCGTCGACAATACTGAGTCTCGCGAACAACTCGCCGACCGCGTACTCCTTGCGCCGGAACGCCTCGGCCGCGCGTTCGCCGGACGACGGCTGAACATCGAGAGCTGCGATGATCGCGGCTTCGAGGGCCACCGGCTGAACGGGAGACTTGGCCGGCGTCGTGACCTCAGCGACGTCAACGACCAGGCGAACGATCGATGGCTGCGCCTTCTGCGGCTGGGCCGCGGCTCGCGGCGGCTCGAGCAGTACGCGGGAGGTTGTCGCATTCTGACTCGCTGGATTCACGAACAACCGGAGGCTCGATTCCTTCATGCACGTCGTATCGGCACGCACCCCCACCGGTTGCTGGAATTGTTAACTCCCCGTTACCCGTGCCTATTCAGGCCCCAGCCGATCGAAACGAGCAGTGGGTCGTGATGCTTGCGACCGAGCAGGACTCGAACAATCCCGCCGCGCTGGGGCACGTCGATCGAGGTTCACATCGATGACTTTGAAATCGGCGCCGCGATGGAACGCAATAGCCACGCCGCATCGCTGTAACGTCTCGACCGATCGGACGTACGCTGGCCTGGTGAAGGTCCTCCTCGCGATCGCGCTCTCGGCCTGCAGCGCACCGGCGAATGCCAAGAGCTGCGGCGCACCGACCACCGCGACCGCGCCAGCCGGCGTGCGCGAGGTCCAGTTTCCGGCGGGCGATAGCGTGACGATCACGGCAGACGTCTACGCACCGCTGCCCGCGACCGCGCCGATGATCGTCTTGTTCCACCAGGCGGGCTTCAGCCGTGGCGAGTACCGCGCGATCGCGCCGCGCCTAAACAAGCTTGGCTTCAATGCGATCGCGGTCGATGCGCGCTCGGGCGAGGCGGTGAATGGGGTCGGCAATGCGACCGCGGTATCCGCGTGCAAGCTCGGCAAACCGACCGCGTACGTCGACGCGATCACGGATCTGAAGGCCGCCGTGGCGTACGCGCGGACGCAGAGCGCGGGCAAGCTGATCGTGTGGGGCAGCTCGTATTCGAGTGCGCTGGTCCTGGTGCTCGGTTCCGAGCTCGGCGCCGATGCCGTGATCTCGTTCTCGCCTGGCGAGTACTTCGAGGACCAAGGCAAGCCGAAGACCTGGGTCGCCGATCACGCGAAAGCGTTGAAGGTCCCGGTGTTCGTCACGTCGGCGAAGTCCGAGACGGGCGACTGGGCACCGATCATCGCGGCGATCGATCCGAAGCTCGTGACCACGTTCGTGCCGACGAGCGCCGGGCACCATGGCTCGAGCGCACTGCTGCAACCGGATGGCGATGCGTACTGGGCCGCGGTCTCCGCGTTCCTGACCAAGATCTAGCGGAAGAACGAGGTTTGCTGGAAGCGAAGGCCGTTGATCAGGGCACGTACCTGCATGAAACCTTTGTTCATGCTGCGCTCGAAGCCGATCGACTTGGTGATGACGTGGCGGAACTTGCTCTGCTTCGCTTCCTCGAGCGTGAGCGCACCGATCTTCATCTGCTCGGCGACCCACGAGTGGGCCTCGCTGATCTGGCGAAGCTGACGTTCCTCGGCGGCGCATTCTATTCGATCAGCATGCTGCCCTCGAAGTGGCAGGTCATCGCCCGCTTCAACCCGGTGGTCTATCTGATCTCGCTGTCCTCGGCGGTCAGCGCCTGGGTCGGCGTGGTGCCTTCTTGACCGTCGAGCCAGCACCGCGAGTGCTCGTTGAGCTCGTCGAGATGGTTTGGTCGCTCGGCGGTCACGCCGGCGTGCGAGAGCACGGTGTCGCCGACGATCGCTATCACGTTGCGATGCGCGAGCCGCTTCGCCCATGCACCACCCGGTGCGAGAGCGTGCGCGCGATCGCCACCGAAGTCCTTCGCGCCACCGGAGGTGACATAGCGAAAATCGTGCGCGGCATTCATCAGCTTGTGATTGCCCAGCAGCGAGATCACCGCGCCACAGTGCCGATCGGAATGGCGAACAGTGATGTGTATCTGGGCGACCCAGCATTCGCGACGTTTCACGTCGAGACCTGTCGAACGTGCCCGGTTCAAGCATTCACGGGCAGACATCGACGCTGACAAATCGAGCGGTCCCCGGGGCTATGATAAGGGAGTTGAGACCAGCGCCGACGTTGATCACGGACGTAGCAACAGGTCGAATATCGATCCGTGCGACCTCGGACCAGTCGTGGCCGTCGGTCGCGAGATCGAAAACGGTCGACGCATCTTCGAACCGGACGCGCCACCATTGGACGAGAGCACTGTCGAAGGCAACCGTCGCTTCCTGTTGACCCACTGTCTGGACGAGCACCGACAAGCTCATCAACCCATTCGACGCGACCATATCGACGCGGGCTGAGCCGTCCAGAGCAAACAATTGCAGCACCGTGTACGCATCTTGATCCGAGACGAGGGTTTGGGTGATGTGTGCAAACACACCATCGTGGCCGACGTCGATGGCGTTCGTCGAGGTGCAACCGCCGAAGCTGTTGCTCGTCGCTGGAGTGACCTCCAGCGCATCACCGTTGACTACCACGGAGGCGCCTTGCATCGTCACACTCCCCCAATCACCGCAAGGCTGAGCGAAATCAGCAAACGCAACCGCGAGTCCTGGGCTCACACAGTCTCGAGCACTCCCGTGACCATCGGAATCGCTCGCATCTGAACCGACCGAACCGAACCCGACCCGCCCGCAACCGGCAATCACGAGCGAGAGCTTCAGAAATACTGAACCTCTCACGCTGCTGCCGCGCGCGCGCCGCTGCTCAATGGCGAGCATCGATTTCCAACCGTTGGTCAGCAGAGCCGAGCTTTGCAGCCTTCGAGCCTCGCCGACCACGAAGCGCGATCGCTCCGATCATCGCGAGCAGCGCCGTTCCACCCGGATTCGTCGAACCACAGCCACACCCACCGGTCCCGCTGGGCGACGCCCCGCCATCGACGCTGATCGAATTGTCAGCGAGCGGGACGTCGCGCGGAATTGCGAGCAACGAGAACGACATCGCGGGGACCGTGACGGAAAGCTGGTCAGCGTTGATTGCGACATCCGGTTGTTTCGCGATGACCGGGCTCGCACCCGTGAAATACGACGCGGTTGTTGCCGTGATGAAATTGTGTAGCTGGACCGTTACCGGAGCCGCATCGGCGGTCTCGTTCACGAGGACCAAGGTCATCTTCGTCCCACCCGTCGCAGCGAAGGCGCTGATTCCCGTTCCCGTCACGGTCGTCGCCACGCTCGTGGTCTCGAAGTGGCCACCGGCTCCGTCGTAGTCGAGGTAGAGCAGGAACGCACCGAATGCGGCTTCGGTCGTCCCTGGCGGAGACCACGCCGTCGCTGCATCGAGACCTTCGCGGCCGAAAATCCCGAGTGCCTCCGCATAGGTGATCGCGCCGAGAGGTTCGTTGTGGTGATAGAAGTCGTATTCGCTGAGCAATAGCTTGGTGTTCGGATAGTGCTGGTCGACCCAGTCGTGCATTCGCGGAATCAATTTGATCGCAGTGTTGATAAACGACGGATCCACATAGGTCGGATCCCACAGTGACCGGAGATTGGCCGGGGAATTGCCGCCCTGCGGGTAATAGTGGAGATCGAGATAGTGAAGGATTCGCGTGCCGTGCTGTTGCTCGTATGCCGCGGCCTGGTCCAGTAGCCACGCGACCAGCTCTTCGCCGCCGTGCGCTGCTCGATCGGGCGAGCTTGCCGAACAACCGTTCTGGATAATGTCTGCATCGGAACAGATGTAGTTGAGCCATCCCCATTCGGCCGGACCCGAGATCTGGGCGGTGGCGTCAGCTTCGAGAATCGCAACCGCGTGATCGCGCATGCGTTGCCATAGCTCGTCGTACGTCAAGCGCATCGGATGAACATCGTGCTGCGTACTGCTCCACAGTGCGGGCTCGTTATCGAGCGCGTAGATTCGTCTGCCGTTCGAGGGGCCGAACTTTTGGGTGAGGTACGTGACCCAGTCCGCATCCCAGCCAGGCGCAACCGCCATGCTGGTCGTCGGGACCGATGGTGGAATGATGTACGCGCCGCCAACTTTGCAGTTGCCGCAGTTCGTATCGTACGGGTCATACGAATCCTGGTTGCCGGCGAACGAGCGCGGACAGCCGCAGGTGAACGGGTGCGAGTACGCCGCGGGGGGGGTGGCGATGTAGCCGACGGTCGGCAACGTGAAGAGCTGCGACGCACCTGCTGCCTGCGCCGCCGCCAGAAAGGCGTTCGCTTCGCTGTGCTCCTTTGGGTCGGCCGGCGGCGAGCTGCAGTAGTTCGCCGCCGAGTTGAAGCAGCCAGGAAGATTTTCAAAGTAATAGTCGTTCGCCGTGTTGTGAACATCGATCTGATAGTTGTAGCGGCTCGTCGAATTTCCGCCCCACCGCGCGATCGGCACGCCGGCGGTAAGTTGACCGGCATCCGGATAATTCATTCCGTAAATCAGCGGCGAGATCGGATGCTGATTCGCCTCCGCATCGACGCTCACCGTGACATCGGCTCGTGCGCTCGCGGCGCATAAAATCACGGCGGCAACGAGCAAGTCCCTCATCGCTCGAGTGTAGCCCAGGCGAGAGTGAACCTTGGCCGGCTTCCGGCGGCTCGCTCCAAGATCTTGTCGGCTTGCGACGCTCCTGGAATATTCAGACTCGCCATCATACTGAGCTCGAGCCCGGTAGGATCGTAACGGCATTGGCCAATTGATGGTCGAGCGACTGAGCAGCCGACTTCAAATCGGGTGCTACGCGTTCGAGACGAGGCCGACGACGACCGTGATGTTGTCATCGCCACCGCGATCGTTCGCAAGCGCGATCAAGGTCTCGGGCAATTTCCGGATCCAGGTCATCGCGATGATTCGCTCGAGCTCGCCGTGGTCGACGTAGTTCGACATTCCGTCCGAGCACAAGAGGAAGCAATCGCCGGGCGACACCGTCACCGACTTCAAATCGGCGTCGGCATCGCGTTCGTAGCCGATCGACTTGGTGATGACATGACGGAACTTGCTCTGCTTGGCCTCTTCGAGCGTGAGCGCACCGATCTTCATCTGCTCGGCAACCCACGAGTGGTCTTCGCTGAGCTGACGAAGCTCGCCATCGCGAAACAGATAACAGCGCGAATCACCCGCGTGCACGAGGTGCGCTTTGCCGCCGTGTATCAGCAACGCGGTCAGCGTGGTGCCCATGCCGCGCAGCTCGGGCGTGGCCCACGCGTGCTCGAAGATCGCGCCACTCGCACGCCGCACCACGCCGCGCATCACCTCGAGCGCGGGCGAGAACAGCGCCGCCGTATCGGTCGCGGTTGGCTCGTTCGATTGGGTGGTCGCCGCGTCATCGATATCGGGGTTCGTATCGGACACCGCCGCCATCTCCTCGGTGTTGCGCACGGTGCCACCGCGATGCGACCAAACCGCCGCACCGAAATCGTCGCGCGCCTCGGACAGCTCTTTGGCGAGTTGTTCGACTGCCATGCGCGAGGCGGTCGCACCGCCTTGGTGGCCGCCCATCCCGTCCGCGACCGCGAGCACCCCGGTCTCCGGGTCGACGAGATAACTGTCCTCGTTGCGTTCGCGCTTCTTCCCGGGGTCGCTCTGGCCCCACGCCCGGAGCTTCATGAACTTAGGCGTACTCCGCGCTTCGCTCGGAGATGTTGCCGTCTTCGCAGCGCAGCAGCTTGCCCTTGTTCTCGATCTTGGTCAGCAGGCTGACGGGGCGCGACCAGACCTTGGCGGCGTTGCGGAGCGTATCGCGCGCTTGGTTGGCATCGAGGTCCGTGCCCTCGTGAATGTGCTTGAGCAACAGCTCGGAGCGGTTCTCGAAGTTTGCATCTTCGACGACAATGACCGGCTGGCCGCGGTTCGTCAGCATCTTCAAGAGCTGGTCTTTCACCTTCTTGAAGTCGCGGCTCATGATCTCCCAATTGCCGGAGCGCTCCTGGAAGCCGAACGAATAGAACTTCTGCTCGATGCAGAACTCGAGCGTGAAGAATTCGTCGAGGAACGTGATGTCGTTGTAGAGCTTCCGGACCTCGAAGATCTTCGTGCGGCCAAGCCCGGTGCGCCGGTCCCAGTCCTTCTTCTGGTCCATCGAATCACACTCGTCCCACTCCTTACCGAACTGGCCCTTGTTCCAGCGGTCCTCGATGTTGCGGAGCAATTCGACGCCGAGCTTGTACGGGTTGAGCTTGCCCGGCGAGGTCGCGAGGACGCCCGAGCACGCATCGGCGTAGTCGATGATCTCGGAGGCGTGGAGCGCCTTCTCCGTGAGGATCTTCGAGTGCCAGTACGTGGCCCAACCCTCGTTCATGATCTTTGTCATCGCCTGCGGCGCGAAGTAGTACGCCTCGTCGCGCACGACCTCGAGGACGTCGCGCTGCCAGTGCTCGAGCGGCGCGTTCTCGATCAAGAACTGGAGCACGTCGCGCTGCGGCTGCTCGGGGAAGCGGTGCCGCTGCTTCTTGGCTTCCTCTTCCTTCTTCTTCTTCTGCGCCTCGAGGTACTCGGGCGGATTGATGAAGGAGTCCATGTACCCCTTCGAACGCAGCTTGCCGACCTCGGGCTCGGCTTCCTCGTCGGCACGTTGCTGCTCGGGCGTGCGTGGCGGCCGCTGACGCACGATGTATGCGGACATCGGATCGATCAGGTTCTCGAGCGAGAGGCAGGTGTCGATGAACTCCTCGACGACGTCCTGGCCCCAGCGCGACATGTGGCGACGCACGCGCGAGGCGTGGTTCGCCATGCCGTCGATCATCTTGCGATTGGTCTTCGAGAAGTAATAGTTGTGCTTGAAGAAGTCGACGTGCGCGCAGACGTGCGCCATCACGAGCTTCTGATCCGTGGTCGAGTTGCCTTCGAGCAAGTATGCGTACGCCGGGTTGGTGTTGATCACCATCTCGTAGATCTTCGACAGGCCCCACTCGTAGCTCTTCGAGAGCTGCTCGTAGTCCATGCCGAAGCGCCAGTGCGGGTAGCGCGTGGGGAAGCCACCGTACGCGGCGACCTCGTTCATCGTCTTGTAGTCGAGGACTTCGTAGAGGATCGGGAAGAAGTCCAAGCCGAAATCACGCGCGTGACCTTCCACCTGTTCCTGGATATCGCGGAGATACGCGGGGAGCCGCGAGAGTGCGCTCGGCATCTACTTGCCCTTCCCGAGGAACTCCTTGATGGAGTCCATGATCGCGTCCTTGCCTTTGATCTCGCTCGTCACCACACGCTCGTCCTCGTCGAAATGCTCGGTCAGATCCTTGATGAACTGACCCGAGCCGTACGGCGATTCGACCTGGCCGTACGCGAAGAGGTTGACCTTCGGCAAGATGTCTTTCTTGAGGATCTCGACACACGTATGCGTGTCATCGACCGACCAGTTATCGCCATCGGAGAAGTGGAACGGATAGATGTTCCACAGCTCCGAGGGGTATTCGTCCTCGATCATCTTCGCGCACAGCTTGTACGCGGAGCTGATCATCGTGCCGCCGGACTCGCGGGTCCGGAAGAACGTATCGCGATCGACCTCCTTGGCCATCGCATCGTGAATGATGTAGCGGCTCTCGATGCCGTGATACTGCGAGCGCAGCCACGTATCGATCCAGAAGCTCTCGATCCGGACGATCTCCTTCTGCTCGTCGCCCATCGAGCCCGAGACGTCCATCATGTAGATGATCACCGCGTTCGACTGCGGCAGCGGCTCGGACTTCCACGAGCGGTAGCGCTTGTCCTCGCGGATCGGCACGATCACCGGGTTCTTCGGGTCGTACGTGCCCATCGAGATCTGGCGCCGCATCGCCTGGCGGAACGTGCGGCGAAAGTGGCGCAGCGATTCGGGACCGACGTTGCGGATGCCCGAGTACTTGGTCTTGTACGCGACGACCTTCTCGGTGCCCTTCGGCTGGATCCGAGGGAGCTCGAGCTCCTCGCCCATGATCTCGGCGAGCTCTTGCACGCTGAGCTCGATATCGAGCAGGTGCTCGCCCGGACGATCGCCGGCTTCCTGCCCGGTGCCAGGCTGCTCCTCACCCTGCCCCTGCCCGAGCGCATCGCCGGGCTCGCCCTTACCTTGGCCGACGCCGCCTTGCTGCTTGTCGCCGTGCTTGAACCGCGGGATATCGACCGACGGAATCGGGATCGAGACCGTGTCCTTTCCTTTCCGCGCGATCATCTCGCCCTGCGAGATGTATTTGCGGAGGTTCTGTTTGATCTTCCCGCGGATGATCTGGCGGAACCGTCCGTGGTCGAGGTCGATCTTCTGGGACATGTTCGATTGCTCCCTACGCCACCACGTCCGCGGTTTCACCCCGCTCGTTGATGAAGCAGAGGCGACCGCCTTGGCGCTTCGTCCGCTGCACCATCTCGAGTAAGCCGAGGGCTCGAGAGATCACGCCGGTGTAGTCCTCGGTGTCGAGCTCGATGCATAGCTTGGTGAGCAGCTCGGCCAACGTCTTGTTGAGCTCGACTTGTACCGTTCCTACACCGCGCGCGTCACTCATATCGGCTCACGACTTGACGTCACCGCGCGCAAAGATCGATGCGACGAAGTTGAGCACGTCGGTCGCCGACACTTCGTCGTAGCCAAAGTTCTTGATCAGGCGCTGCTTGACGACATCGATCTTCGCCTGCGTGTCGCGATCGACGACGCTCGACACCAGCGACGTCAGCTTGATCGAGTCCTTCTGGTCTTCGAACAACTTCGACTCGAGCGCCTTGTGGAGCCGCTCGTTGGTCTTGTAGTCGAACTGGCGACCTTCGATCGCGAGCGCGCCGATGTAGTTCATGATCTCGCGACGGAAATCATCCTTGCGGCTCTCCGGGATATCGATCTTCTCCTCGATCGACCGCATGAGACGCTCGTCCGGCTCTTCATCCTGGCCGGTATACGGGTTCTTGACCCGCTCCTTCTGGGTGAACGCCTTGATGTTGTCGATGTAGTTCGCGCACAGCTTCGCGATCATGTCCTCGTCGGCGCTGATCGCTCGCTGGACCTCGTTCTTGACGATGTCTTCGTACTCTTGCTTGACGACGGAGAGCATCTCGCCGTAGCGCTTGCGCTGCTCGTCGGACGAGATCAGCGAGTGCGACCGCAAGCCGCTCTCGAGCTCGTTCAACACCATGAACGGGTTGATCGCTCCGTCGGCTTTGTCGCTGACGAGCGCGTTGGCGATCTTGTCCTGGATGTAACGCGGCGAGATGCCATCGAGGCCTTCGCGCTGCGCCTCCTTGCGGAGCTCCTTGATGTTGTCCTGGGTAAAGCCCGGCAGCGTCTTGCCGTCGTAGAGCTTGCTCTTCTGGAGCAGCGACAGCGAATGCTTCTTCGGATCCTCGAGGCGCGTGAGCACCGCCCACAGCGCGGCGACGTACAGCGTGTGCGGCGCGATGTGCTTACCGACGCGGCCGTGCGAGAAGTCCTTCGTGTAGATCTTGACCTCTTCGGACACCTTGGTGATGTACGGGATGTCGACCTTCACGGTGCGATCACGGAGCGCTTCCATGAACTCGTTGTTGAGGAGCTTCTTGTACTCGGCTTCGTTGGTGTGACCGAGGATGACCTCGTCGATGTCGGTCTGCGCGAACTTCTTCGGCTTGATCTTGCGCTCTTGCGTCGCGCCGAGCAGGTCGTAGAGGAACGCGACATCGAGCTTCAAGATCTCGACAAACTCGAGGATGCCGCGATTCGCGATGTTGAACTCGCCGTCGAAATTGAACGCGCGCGGGTCGGAGTCCGAACCAAAGGTCGCGATCTTGCGATAGTTGATATCGCCGGTCAGCTCGGTCGAGTCCTGGTTCTTCTCGTCCTTGGGTTGGAACGTGCCGATGCCGATGCGGTCCTGCTCCGAGAGCACGAGCCGCTTGACCTTCACGTGGCCCATCACCTTCTCGAAGTTGCCCGCGTAGTGCTTCATCAACTCTTTGTAGATGAGGCGACACGCCGGGTTCACATCGCCGGGGACCTTGACCTTGAAGTCGTCGTTACCGAGGCCGAGCTTCACGATCGTATCGGCACGCCACTCGTGCGGGATGAGCCGCAGCGGCTCGTCGTGCATCGGCGACGGGAACACTTCGGAGCCACCAGCGAGCTCCTGGAGCGGGCCTGGCAGCGTCCAGTAGTAGGTGTAGAGCGCGCCTTCGGGGGTGCGCGAGTAATCCTCGATCCCCTTCTTGAGCTGGCGCGCGATCGTCGACTTTGCCGAACCCACCGGGCCATGGAGCAGGATGATCCGACGCTCGGTGCCGTAGCCCTGCGACGCGCTCTTGAGCACGTTCATCAAGCGCATCAACGGGACGTCGAGGCCGAACACCGCGTCGCGACCGCCGTGCGCGTCGTCCTTGAAGAACTTGTAGCGAACGAGCTTCTTCTTGTTGTCGATGTACTCCTCGACTCCGTGCGAGAGCACCATGTCGTAGAGCCGCTGATACGCGTTCCGCGTGATCTGCGGAGTCTTGCGCACCAGGTTGAGGTAGTCCTCGAAGCTGCCCTCCCACGACAGCTCTTTGTACGTCGCGTAGTTCTGCAACTCGGCGATCTGTCCCACCAGCGTCATCCCAAAATCGTACCATGGTTGCGCAGTGTGGCGACCGTTACGCTGTGCAAACAACGTCGATTGAATCGGCGGTGCTCCTCGGGAAATATGGTTAGCAGGGGGTTTTTCCTGATGCACCAAGCACTCTGTCTTAGCCTGATGTTTTTCGTCGGATGCGGTGGCTCGTCCACCGGGGATTCTCAGGGCAGCGGCACCGGCACGCTGCTCGTCACCGGTTCGGCCACGGCGACACCGAGGCTCGCGAATGCGAGCGCGGCAACCGATTTCGATACGGACTTTTCAGTCGAGGTTCAACTCGCGGGGGTCGCGGTCACGACGGGCACGGTCACGATGAAAGGCAGCACCACGACAGCGCTCACGTTCACGACCACCGGTGGCGATGCGCACTGGAAAGGCGCAGCGACCGGCTACGATCAGAGCTACGTGCTCGACGTGACGAGCGGCACCAATGCGGTCACCGGGGTCAGCGTCGATGGCCCCGACATCCACGTGATCACCTCGCCGACCGCGGGGGCCTCGCTCGACTCGACGCTGCCGTTCACCGCGACCTGGGATCGCGCGACGGCTGCAGATACCGCACGCGTGCAGGCCGGTGATGGCGGCAACGCGGTCGACGTTGCCGACTCGGGCACCTACGCGGTCACCGCTGGCACGCTACACGCGGACAAGGATCAGGCGCGCACCAACACGCTCCGGATCACGCGCAGCAACCGGATCTCGCCGGCCGGCGCGATTACCGGATCGCAGTTCACCGTCGGCGTGATCAACGAGGTCGACGTGGTCGCCGCGCCCTGCCCGAGCTGTTAATAGAGACCGATCTACTTCTGGTACTTGTCGACGTTGCGCTTGTGATCTTCGAACGACTTCGCGAACACGTGGTTGCGCGCGTCCTTCGCGACAAAATACAGGAAGTCCGAGCCATCGGGCGTCAGCACCGCCTCCATCGAGCGCTTGCCGGGGTTCGAGATCGGGCCTGGCGGCAGGCCTTCGTGCTCGTACGTGTTGTACGGGTTGTCCTTGTCGCGCAGCTGCGCGGTGTGGAGGCGGTCCTGGATGTTCCACGCCTGGCAGGCGGCGGACTTCTGGACCGGGACTTCGCAGCCGTAGCGAATCGTCGGATCGGTCTCGAGCCGATGACTCTTGAAGTCCGAGAACGTGAGGCGGTTCATGAACACCTGCGCGATCCGCGGGCGCTCGGCCGGATCGACAGCTTCCTTCTCGACGATCGATGCCATCGTGAGGATGTCGTGATCGCTCCACTTCATCTTGTCTTTGATCTTCGCGGCATCGCGACCGTGTACCGCGAGCAGATCGTTCCAGACTTCCTGGTGGCGCTGGATCAGCCGGTCCATCACGACGGCCGGCTTCTCGCCGACCCGAAAGCTGTAGGTGTCGGGGAACAGGTAGCCCTCCGCGGTCTCGCCGGGAATCGCATGCTTCGCCAGGAAGTCCTTGTCGCGTGCGAACGCCTCGAGCTCCTTCGCGGTCGAGATCTTCTGCTTCTCGATCAGCGCGAAGTACTCGAGCATGTTCTTGCCCTCGGGCAGGATGACCTTCGTGGCCACCTCCTTCACCCCGGCGATCAGGACCGCGAGGACTTGCGCCGGCGAGAGGTTGTCCTTGATGAGGTACTTGCCGGTCTTGACGTTTGTCGTGTCGCCTTCCCACATCGCATACATCCGGAACCAGGTCGGCTTCGCGATCACGCCCTTGTCGGCGAGCATCTGCGCGATCGACGGGAACTTCATCCCGGTCTTGATCTCGATCTCGACATCGCGACCGGCACCTTCGTGCTGCGCATCGGGGTACGCGAGCGCGCGATGCGCGAAGTACCCGCCGATGGCGAGTACGAGCACGACCGTTCCGATCACGACGGCGAGCGCGACTCTGAACGAGCGCTTGGACATCCGGTTGATTTATATCCCGCTCTTTGGTTGCGCATGCCACCGCGCGAGCCATCCCGTGAGGATCAGCGCGGCAGCTTGCGCATCGATCACTTCTTTGCGCTTGGCGCGTGACAAATCGGCATCGAGCAACACGCGGGTCGCCTCCGCGGTCGTGAAACGCTCGTCCTGCTCGTGGAATTTCAGAAAAGCTGGGAGCCGCTCGCGCAGCACCCCCATAAATTGCTGCACGCGGCGGGCTCGGTGCCCGATCTTGCCCGACAGCTCGAATGGCATGCCGACAACGAGGTCGGTGATGTCGCGTTCGCTGACGAGTGTTCGGATTGCCAACACATCTGTCGCCGTTCCGGCGCGCGCGAGCGTACCGATCGGGTGAGCCGCGATGTGCGCGTCGTCCGTCACGGCCAAGCCGATCGTCTTTTGGCCCACGTCGAGGCCCAGCGCTTTCACAGGAGGGACTTGGGCCCAAAAATAAAGACCCTGCAAGGGGGATTGCAGGGCCTTGAGCGCAGATCAAACGAACTACCAGTTGCCTCAAGCAGTGGGGGAGATTGGCGGGAATGAGGGGAGGGGAACCGCCAATCATCTGCCGAGTCGAAACGTTCACTCGTTCGTCGCGCGTAGGATTCGATTTTCAGGACCGCAGGAGAGGCTCTAACCGCTGCCTGCTTGTACGAAGAGATGAGCACGTTCGGTGCCATCTCGAGATTCGAGATCGACGACCAAAAAACCAGCGGTTAGCGACGACGATTCTTCAACCGGCGACTACTTCTGTCACCGCAGGTTCTCGGATGTGGCCAGTCTGGTGGCCACCCGTTGATCACGGTTCAGCGCCAAACGATCGATTCGTATCGTTTGTTGCGCAAGTCGCGCGCCGTCAGGCAACGGCGGCATCGAGGATCTCGATCGTGCGCCGATCCAGATCCAGCACCGCTGCGGCGCCGAAAGGAACGGGCTCGTTGCGGTCACCGTGGCCGATCGGGGCACCGCTCGCGACGGGAACGCCCGCCGCGTGCACGCGCTCGCGCACCGTGCTCAGCGCCGCGTCGTGGGGTTCTGGGAGGCCCGTCGTCGGGCTTGGATCCGTGCAGCGCGTGAAATCGCCGAGGATCACCGCGCTCGGCTTCGCGAGCTCGCCGGTCAAGATCAGGTGCGTGAGATAGCGATCGAGCTCGTAGGGCTCCTCGCCGACCTCTTCGAGTAGCGCGATCGCACCATCGAGCGGGAGCGCCCACGGTGTGGCGACGAGCATCGAAACGAGGGTGAGGTTTGCTGGCAGCAAGGTTCCGCGCACCACGCCGCGACCCGTGGTCTCGAGACGCCAAGGCCGTCGACCGAGCGGGCGTGCTTCGGTCAGCATCTCGATCGTCTGCGCGATATCCGATTCGGGCAGGCTCGCCATCTGCACCCCCATCGGACCGTGGATGCCACGCACGCCCGCGGCGTGGGCCCACGCCAACAGCGCGGTCGCGTCGCTGAACCCGACGATCGGTTTCGGATCCCGGCGCAGCACATCTGGATCGAGCCGCGGCAGGATCCGCATCAAGCCGTAGCCACCGCGCGCGAGGATGATCGCGCGAACATCGGGATCCGCGAGCATCGCCATCAGTTCGGCCGCGCGGACCTCGTCCGACGCAGCGAGATACCTCGGCAACTCGGGCGCGCGGGCTTCCGTGATCGAAGGCGCGAGCCGCAGGTCGAAGGCATCGCCGAGCCGCGTGAGCCCGGTGCGCAGCTTGTCGAGCTTGACGGGACCCGCCGGAGCAACGATACCGATCGTCTGGCCGCGCACGACCCGCGGTGGGATCACGGCAAACATCTAGCGCCGCTTGCGCTTCTTCTTCGCGCCGGCCGGACCCGATTCGGGTGCCCCGTCGTCATCGTCGAATTTTTGTTCGGTGATGATCGGGATCGGTCCGCTCGCCGACATCGGCTCGAGCCCGAGGGCGACGAGATCCACGGCATCCATCGCGACCGTGCGCTTGCCATCGTCGACGAGGACCGCCATGTTTGGATGCAAATCGGTCACGGGAATGACCTGGGTGTCTTTCTCGGCGGGCGCTTCGGTCGTCTCCTCGAGCTTGGTCGGATCGATGGCCTGCTGCACGGCGGTATTGCGCCCGTCGTCCATTAGCTCCGGCACGCCTCCCGACGTCGCGCCGCGCTTGGATCGCACCATGCCGATCGGTGGTGCCGCATCTGATTTGACGAGATCGGGTAGCTCGGCCTTGGCCTTCCACCATGCCGCGACCTCACCTTCGAGGCGCGGCCGGAGCGTCATGCCGGCGACCACATCACTATTTGCGACCTGCTCGCGGAGCTCGATCACGGTGGCTTCGAGCACCGTACCGTCCTGGGCAGTCAGCCCGAGCAACGTACCGACGGGCATCGGCGCAGCGAATTCGACGTACGCCGTGCTCGGTCGGATCTGGGTGAGCTTCACCCCTTGCCCGAGCGACAAGCCGCGATAGCTGAGGTCGACGTAGGGGCTCTCGGATGCCATGGCTCATTCTATACTCCGCGGCGTGCGCTTACTCGACCGCTTGAAGCAGTTCCGTGGGGCGGTCCCCAGCGACGACATCGCGAGCCGCACGCGAGCGCTCGTCGTGCGTGACAACGAATTCGGCTTCGACCCATTCGGGATGTCGCGCAAGCACCTCGGCACCGCGATGACGGTCGCGCGGTTCATGTATCGCCACTACTTTCGCGCCGAGGCCTTCGGGATCGAAAACCTGCCGAGCAAGGGCCGGGTGCTTATCGTCGCGAACCACTCCGGCCAACTCCCGTTCGATGCGCTCGTGATCGGAAGCGCGTGCTTTCTCGAGCCGCCGCAACCGCGCCTCGTGCGCGCGATGGTCGAATTCTTCGTGCCAACGATCCCGTTCGCTTCGTACTTGTTCGCACGCTGGGGCCAGATCACGGGTACTCCGGAGAATTGCCGGCGCCTGCTCGCGGCCGATGAGGCGGTGCTCGTATTTCCGGAAGGTGCGCGGGGTATCTCGAAGCCGTTCTCGAAGCGCTATCAGCTCGCCGAGTTCGGCACCGGCTTCATGCGACTCGCGCTCGAAGCGCGCGCACCGATCTTGCCAGTCGCCGTGATCGGCGCCGAGGAACAAGCGCCCGCGATCAATCTCTCTTCGCTCGCGAAGCTGCTAGGCATGCCTGCCCTGCCGATCGTGCCGTATCCGCCGTTCGTCGCGCCCGTGCCGCTGCCGGTCAAATACCGCCTGCACTTCGGGGAGCCCATGCTGTTCACCGGCGATCCCGACGACGACGATGACGTCCTCGCCGAAAAAGTGCGGACGGTGCGCCACCGTATCCAGGGCATGATTCATCAAGGACTCGCGGGGCGAAAACATGTCTTCTGGTGAGCCCGGCCGGCCAGGCCACGCAAAGAAGGTCGTGATCACCGGGATCAGCGGTCGGCTCGGCCGGATCGTCGCGCGACGCCTGCACCACGAGCTTGGCTGGAAGATCGTCGGTCTCGATCGTCGCCCGATGCCAGGTCGCCCCAAGGACATCGAGCTCCACGAGGTCGATCTCCGCAGCAAGAAGGCGCGCGACGTAATCCGCGATGCCGATGCGCTCCTCCATCTCGGGGTGATGCACGATCCACGTGCGCACGCGCAGCAGCTCTACGCGTGGAACATCACGGGGACGACGAAGCTGCTCGAATATTGCCAGGCGCACGCGGTCGCAAAGGTCGTGCTGTTGTCGTCGGCAAACGTGTACGGCCCGCGGCCCGACAACCCGCAGTTTCTCACCGAGGACGCACCACTTCTTGCCGCCCAGCGGTTCCCCGCGATGCGAGATCTCGTCGAGGTCGACCATCTCGTCTCGACCTTCTTGTGGCGAGCGCGCGAGACCGAAACCGTGGTGCTCCGTCCGGTCCACATCGTTGGCCCGGTGCACAACGCGCCTTCGAACTATCTCCGGATCGCACGGCCACCGATGCTGCTCGGCTTCGACCCGATGGTTCAGCTCGTTCACGTCCACGATGTCGCCGAAGCGATCGTCCAGGCGCTCGCACCAGGTCGCCGCGGCATCTACAACATCGTCGGTCCCGGCGAAGTGCCTCTGTCTGCCATCTTTCGCGAGCTCCATCGCGAACCGCGGATGATCCCGCACCCGATCGCGTCGGGCTTGTTGAAGCTCGCGTTCACGCTCGGGCTGTCGAGCTTTCCCGGCGACGAGCTCGATTTCATCCGCTATGTCTGCATGGTGGATGGTCGGCGCGCCGCAGCCGAGCTGGGCTTTCGGCCCCGGGTTGGCCTGCGCGAGACCATTCGCGCGGTGGATGAAGCGGCGTGATAACGGAGGTCAAACCGCCGTCTGCCGTCCCGATCCGTATCTCCGGGCCACAGCGACTGTAGCCAGATGTTCACAGCGAACTATTCGAGAGCCGCTCCCGACCGCGGGGCAAACCGGCCGATTGCGGCACCCATGTCGACGTCGAGCCTGTCAGACTGCCTGCACCGTCGTTTTTCCGGGCATTTTTGTCAGAGTTCGGACGCCTGTTCCCACCATCCTGACTTCCCGTGTCTCTACGCTAATGAATTCTCAAGCAGTTCGATCCCTTCGCCACAATGGCACGCGGGCTGCTTAAGCTTTGGTTCGCACGCTTCTTCAGGCCGTCACCCCAAGGACTATTTCATCATGATGCTCACTTCCCTCCGGTCCCTTTCGCTGCTGGTTGCCGCCGGCGCCCTCAGCACGCTCGCCGGGTGCGACCTGTACTTTGGCCACCACAACAATGGCGACTCCTGGACCTATTGCGGTTCGGACGGCCAGTACAACTGTTACGGCGACAGCTGCGAATGGGTGAGCTCGACCTGTACCTCGGACGGCGGTTCGGGCTCGGGCGGCGGCTCGGGCTACCAGTGCGGCTCGAACACCGATTGCGCCGCAGGTTGCTACTGCACCACGAGCAACACGTGTGAAGAGGGCGGATTCTGCACCACAAACGCCGACTGCGGTCCCGGCTACACCTGCGACACACAGCGCTCGTCGTGCGAGCCGACGGTCGTTCCGACCTGCGCATCGAATGCCGACTGCACGGGCGCTGGTCAGTTCTGTGACACGACCTCGAGCACCTGCCAGACCGGCGCGTGCGCGTCGGCCACCACCATCAACACGACCTGCACGACCGCAGCGCCGGTGTGCGCAGTGGGCCAGAGCCCGGTCGCATACAATGGTTGCTTCACCGGCACCTGCGAAGCCACGGCATCGTGCTCGCCAGCCGCAGGTTGTAAGTACATCAACGACGAGAACCTCTGCCTCGCAGACACCTCGTGCGATGCCTCGTATACCGGTTTGAACTGCCATGACTCGGGCAACAACGCGTGTCACTCGGGCCAGACCGGCTGCACGTGTGAATCGTTCGTGTTCGCGGCCTGCGCCAACGCTCTGTAGCTTCAGTTGACGACCAGCTAGTAGAAGTAACGTGCGGAACGAGGCGGGTCGAGAGACTCGCCTCGACGCGTTTTCGGAACGTTACTGGTATTGTCGGGTATGGGGTTCGAGTTCTCGGAGACGATGGCGGGGACGGCGGCGTGGACCAGCGAGCATGGCAAGCGCCAGCCGTTCCGGTTCGACATAACGGCACACGCCGAGTCGACCCGTGACCACCTCAAGACCGGCAAAGCGACGATTCGCGGGACGGTCTACGCGCCGCCCGTGACGCGGGCCGGCCCCGCCGAAGGCACGATCGAGATCCGCGTGCTCGGGAAGAAGATCATCCGCTACGAGCTCGGCTTCCTCGCGGATGATGGCCAACGCTACGAGCTGGTCGGCCAGAAGGACATCTCATACCTGCATCCATTCGCGAGCTTCACGCGGCTCCCGGCGGAGATCTTTGATGGCCAGCAGCGTCGGGTCGCGACCTGCGAGACGCGCTTCGACCTCCGCAGGCACTGGTGGAGCTTCGTGCGGAGCTTTCGACCTGCCTGATTCTCCAGGTTCCAGGAGGGGTTTTCGTGAACACGTGGTAAGAACCGCGACGCCCCTCCGGCGGATATCTACATGGGATTGATTCAAAAAATCTTCGGCAGCAAGAACCAGCGCGACCTCAAGAAGCTGGAACCCATCATCGCCAGCATCGCGGCTCTCGAGCCGAAGATGAAGGCAAAGAATGATGCCGAGCTCCGGGGCATGACCGCCGAGCTCAAGCAGAAGCTCGAAAACGGCGCGAGTCTCGATGACATTTTGGTCGATGCGTTCGCCGCGGTTCGTGAAGCCGGCGTCCGCGCGCTCGGCATGCGCCACTACGACGTCCAGATGGTGGGCGGTCTCGTCCTTCACCAGGGTCGGATCGCCGAGATGCGAACCGGCGAAGGCAAGACGCTCGTCGCGACCCTGCCCTGCTACCTCAATGCGTTGACCGGCAAAGGCGTCCACGTCGTCACGGTCAATGATTACCTCGCTCGGCGCGATGCCGAGTGGATGGGTCAGCTCCACAAGTTCCTCGGGCTCGACACGGGCACGATCGTCCACGGCCTCGACGACTACGAGCGCCAGCGTTCGTACAACTGCGACATCACGTACGGCCAGAACAACGAGTTCGGGTTCGATTACCTGCGCGACAACATGAAGACCTCGCCAGACCGCATGGTCCAGCGCGGCCAGAACTACGCGATCGTCGACGAAGTCGACTCGATCCTCATCGACGAAGCGCGTACGCCCCTCATCATCAGTGGCTCGGCGGAGGAGTCGGCAGACCTCTATGTCAAGGTCGACCGCATGATCCCGCGCCTCAAGCGCGAGGTCGACTACACCGTCGACGAGAAGGCGCACAGCGCCATGCTCACCGACGACGGCGTGGAGAAGATGGAGAAGCTGCTCTCCGTCGACAACCTGTTCGAAGCCAAGAACATCCAGCTCGTCCACCACGTGAACCAGGGCCTGCGCGCCCACACGCTGTACAAGCGCGACGTCAACTACCTCGTCGAAGATAACAAGGTCGTGATCGTCGACGAGCACACCGGCCGCAAGATGCCGGGCCGGCGCTGGAGTGATGGCCTCCACCAGGCAATCGAAGCCAAGGAGGGCGTCGCCGTCGAAGAGGAGAACCAGACCATCGCCACGGTCACGTTCCAGAACTACTTCCGCCTCTACAAGAAGCTCGCGGGCATGACCGGCACCGCCGATACCGAGGCCGCCGAGTTCCATCAGATTTACAAGCTGCCCGTCACCGTCATCCCGACGAACAAGCCGATCACGCGCAAAGACTTCTCCGATCTCGTCTACAAGAACGAAGCCGGCAAGTTCCGCGCGGTCGCGCAAGACATCGAGGATTGCTACAAGCGCGGCCAGCCCGTGCTCGTCGGTACGGTCTCGGTCGAAAAGTCCGAGGTCGTCGCGAACTTCCTCAAGCAGAAGAACCTCCCGTTCAACGTGTTGAACGCCAAGCACCACCAGCGCGAGGCCTCGATCGTCGCCCAGGCCGGTCGCAAGAGCGCGATCACGATCGCCACGAACATGGCGGGTCGCGGCACTGACATCTTGCTCGGCGGCAACCCCGAAGCGATGGCGAAGGACGCGTTCGAAGAAGAGAAGGCCAAGCTCGTCGCCGAAGCAGCGAACGCCAAGCCGAACGACAGCGACGAGACCGGCGGACCGTACCGCGGCTCGAGCCAGCCCGACTTCGACGAAGCGAAGCGGCTCAAGGAGCTCGTCGTCGAGTTCAAGGCGCAGTGCGAGGCCGAGAAGCAAGAGGTGCTCTCCGCGGGCGGTCTCAAGATCGTCGGCACCGAGCGCCACGAATCACGCCGCATCGACAACCAGCTACGTGGTCGCGCGGGTCGCCAAGGCGATCCGGGCTCGTCGAGGTTCTACTTGTCACTGCAGGACGACCTGCTCCGGATCTTTGGGCTCGACAAGATGTCGGGCCTGATGGAGCGGCTCGGGCTCGAGGAAGACGTGCCCATCGAATCGCCGATGGTCTCGCGCTCGATCGAGAACGCGCAGAAGAAGGTCGAAGGCCGCAACTTCGATCAACGCAAGAACGTCCTCGAGTACGACGACGTCATGGATCAGCAGCGCAAAACGATCTACGCGCTGCGCCGCCAGGTCCTCGACGGTCGCTACCATCCGGAGCCGTCGAAGGAACAGGCCGAGGCCGGCATCGTGCCCGAGCCCGTGAAGGAATCTGGCGATTGGACGCCCACGAGCCTGCGCCCTGATCTCGAGCCCAAGGTGGCCGACATGATCAAGGTGATCAAAGAAAAGGTCACCGAGCGCGACGCCGCGATCGCGCGTGGCGAGAGCCCGAGTGATACGCGTCCGGGTTGGCGCGTGGTGCGCGCCGAGATCTGGCGCCAGTACGGCACGCTGCTCGACATCGAGAAGGCGTACGACGGTCCAGGAGACGACAATGACCAGGCGCTCGTCACGCTGTGCACCGACGGTGTCGTGGCGTCGCAGATCCAGCAGCGCGAGCGGCTCTACGATCTCGCGCACGCGCGGCTCGCAGGCGTGCTCGACGAAGTCCTCGATCCCGAGAAGGTCGAAGATGAGTGGGACTGGGATCAGCTCGAGGACGCGCTGACCGAACAGTTCAACATCAAGATCGAGACCAACCCCGCGACGCCCGATGAAGCGGCGAGCGAGATCTGGCCGAAGATCGAGAAGAAGCTCAAGGAGCGCGAGGACGAGCTGTCGCGCGCGTGGCTCCTGTACTTCCAGCGCCACTTCTCGCTCGAGGAGATCGATCAACAGTGGATCGAGCACCTAAAGACGATGGATGCCCTGCGTGAAGGCATCGGCCTTCAGGGCTATGGCCAGAAGGATCCGAAGAAGGAGTACAAGAAGGCTGGCTTCTCGATGTTCACCGAGATGATGAACAGGATCCAAGAGAACACGATCCAGAAGGTGTTCCGCGTCCAGATCCAGAAGCAGGAAGAGTCCAAGGCCGTGCCCGCGGTCGCCGAGAAAGAGCTCAACGACCTCGTCGAGCTCGGCGTCGCCGACAAGAACGAAGACGAGGACGAGATCGCGGCGCAGACCGGCAAGAAGGCGCGGACCGCGGGCGACGGCGCGACCACGGCACCGGTCAAGCGCGAGCGGCCCAAGGTAGGGCGCAACGATCCGTGCCCCTGTGGCTCGGGCAAGAAGTACAAGAAGTGCCACGGCAAGGATGAAGAGGCCGCGGCGTCCGAGTAACGCCGGCGCGAAATTTTAGCGACGCTTTGCGTCAACCGAAGTCGTTGAAATTTAAAGCGAAGGGCAATTGAAATTCGCCCGCTCTAGGAGCAATGCTGCGCGCATCCACATGCGTATTGGCGTCCCCAAAGAGATCAAGACTCAAGAGTATCGCGTCGGCATGACCCCGGCCGGCGTCGCCATCCTCACGCAACGCGGTCACACCGTGTTCGTCGAGCAAAACGCGGGCGCGGGCTCCGCGATCCCTGACGATCAGTACGTCAAGGCCGGCGCGCAGATCCTGCCGACGGCGGACGAGGTCTGGGGCCAGGCCGACATGATCGTGAAGGTCAAAGAACCGATCGCGCCGGAGTTTCCGCGGATGAAGAAGGACCTGCTCCTCTTCACGTATCTCCACCTCGCTGCCGCGCAAGAGCTCGCCAAGGAGCTGCTCAACCGCGGCGTCAACGGCGTCGCGTACGAGACGCTCGAGCCCACGCCCGGCGATCTTCCGCTGCTCACGCCGATGAGCGCCGTCGCGGGTCGCATGTCGGTGCAAGCAGGCGCGACGTATCTCGAGCGCGAGCGCGGTGGTAAGGGCGTTCTCCTCGGCGGCGTGCCGGGTGTGAAGCGCGGCCGCGTCACGGTCCTCGGTGGTGGTGTCGTCGGTGCGAACGCCGTGAAGATGGCGGTTGGTCTCGGCGCGAACGTCACCGTACTCGATGTCAACCTCAAGACGCTCGCGTACCTCGACGACATCTACTCGGGCCGGATCTCGACTCAGTACTCGGATCCGTTGAGCATCGAGAAGGCAGTGCTCGAGAGCGATCTCGTGATCGGTGCCGTGCTGATCGCCGGTGCGCGTGCACCGCGTCTCGTCACCGCGCAGATGGTGAAGGAGATGGAAGGTGGCTCGGTGATCGTCGACGTGTCGATCGACCAGGGCGGTTGCATCGAGACCGCGCGTCCGACCACGCACGACAACCCGACCTACCTCGTGGATGGGGTGATCCACTACGGCGTCGCGAACATGCCGGGCGCGGTGCCGCGCACGTCGACCTACGCATTGACCAATGCAACGATCCGCTACGTCGCGATGCTCGCCGAGGGCGGCCTCGAGAAGGCCGTCGCCCACACGCCCTACATCCAGAGCGGCATCAATACGTACAAGGGCACCGTGCCCCACGCCGCGGTCGCCGAGGCGCTCGGCATCAAGCGCGTCGCGTTCAAGGCGTAGTACGATTTCGGGGTTCCGAGGGGCCAACAAATGTTGGCCCCGGAAAACGGGAACAAAAGCCCGCAGAGACCGGTATCCCCCCTGAATGCAGGCCGTGAAGCAGAAACGCAGCGAGTTCGAGCGCCAGGCTCTGGTGCACATGGACTCGCTGTTTGGAGCGGCCTACCGGCTGACACGCAACCCGCGTGACGCCGAGGACCTTGTTCAGGATTCGCTGTTGCGGGCCTATCGGTTCTGGGACTCGTTCCAGCAGGACTCGAACTGCAAGGCGTGGCTGCTGCGGATCGTGACGAACACGTTCATCAACGAGTACCAGCGCAAGAAACGCACGCGCGAGGTGCTCGATGCAGCGACCGCCGAACAGGATGCCACCGACGGGGTGCTCGTCCAGGCAGATGCGAGTGACAAGCAATCGCCGGAGAAGGCGATGCTCGCGCAGTCCGTCTCCGACGATGTGCAGCGCGCGCTCGATCAGCTGCCCGAAGATTTTCGCACCGCGGTGATCCTGTGCGACATGCAGGGACTCTCGTACAAAGAAATCGCCGAGATCATGGAGTGCCCCGTCGGAACCGTGATGTCGCGGTTGTTTCGTGGTCGCAAGTTGCTCGCTGCTGGCCTTCGCGAGTTCGCGGTCGCCGAAGGCTTCGTCAAACTTAAACCCGAATCGAAGACGTCCGAGACGATCGATCTCGAGAAGTATCGAGCCGCCAAGGCCCGAGGGAATTCGTAATGAGCCTCTGTGAAAGCATCGATACGCTTGCGATGGCTTATCTCGATGGTGAGCTCGCAAATGAAGAGCGTCGCGAGCTCGACATGCATCTCACCGAGTGCACGAGCTGTCGCGCCGAAATCGATGGCGCGCGTGCGGATCAGTCACTGATCCAGACCTCGCTCGTCGCACCGCGCATGACCGGCACGATGCGGATGCGCATGGTCAAGGTGCTCGACGAGGCCGACAAGGTCACCTCGATCGAGATCGTCAAGAAGCAACGCCGTAAGTTCTCGCAGTTCGTGCTGCCCGGTTCGGCGATCCTCGCCGCGGCCGCCGCGATCGCGGTGTTCGTCGGGGTCAACGTGAAGTCGGGCACGCAACCCGTCGCAGGTTCGATCGCACGCGCCGGCGTCCGCCAGCAGACCCGCGCCTTGCCGCTCGAGGTTGAAGGGCCACGGACCGGGAACTGGGTTCGCCAGTTCGCCGCCGTGAACCCGCCGCAAGTCTCGCAGACGGGCAGCCAGCTGCTCGGCGCCCGGATGCTACCGAACGGGGTCAATGGCCATGATGGCACGTTGCTCTCCTACGACATCGTCGTGAACAACCAGCACGTGGTGATGTCTGTCCTGGTCATCCAGGACGTCCGTCCTGACGAGCTCTCCGAGGGCGAAGAGATCGATATCGACGGACGAACGGTCCGCGTGATCACGTCCGATGGGCATACGGCCGTCACCACGCTCGATGCGGACCACCGTGGCTACATGTTCATGTCGGACGAGCTACCGCTCAAGGACCTGATCGCGCTCGTCGGACGTACGAGCCTGGTAGGTCCCCAGTAAATCGTCTCCAAGTCCGCTATGATCGTGGCAGGGATGAACCGCCGCGTTCTGCTGATCGATGCCGATCCTGTCTTCCGCGACACCCTGATCCGCGAGCTCGCTCGCTACAGGGTCGTGGTGATGACCGAGCCGGATTCCGACCGTGCCTTGGCACTCGCGAACAGCGAAGCGGCGGCGCTGGTGATCCTGTGCATCGAGGAGGCCGACAAGAAGGCTGGCTTCCGAGTGTTCGAGAAGTGCAAGAAGGGCGTGCTCTCGAAGATTCCGATCGTGCTGGTCACCGGTTCGGTACCAGCCGACAGCTTCGCGAAGCACCGCGGCCTCAAAGTTCACGCCGACGAGTATCTCGACAAGCGCACGATGTCGACGCACGAGCTGGTCGGCAAGATCGATGGCTTGATCGCGCTCGGCGATCCCGAAGAAGAAGACCTCTCGATCCCGATCGAGGACGAAGTCCCGATGGAGATCGCCGAAGGCGATGTCGTGCTCGACGACGTGGTGGGCAACCTCGACGACGCTCGAGGCGCAGAACCACAGCTGCTCGCTCACGAGCCCGAGTCCGCGCCTGCCGAGCCCGAAGCTCATGCCGCGCTCGATCAGCGCCTCAGCGTCGATTCGGTCGTCGAGGCCGAGACCGATGCCGCGTTCGACGCGCTGATGGGTGGCTTCGGCGACGAACCCGAAGCTGCGCCTACCGCCCAAGCAGTCGCCGAAGCGGGCGAGCATCGCGAAGGGAGTATCGCGATGGCGCCGATCGAGCCCGAGCTCAGCCCCGTCGATCTAGCGCTCGCGAGCGCCGAAGAGGAAATCTCCGTCCCCGAGCCGATCTTCGATGGCCGCGGCCGCGGCACCACACCGCCGCCGCTCGTCAGCTCGGTGCCGGCGATCATCATCGATCAGCCGCCGATGAGCGACGACCATCACAGCCGCACGCAGGCGATCGGATCGTTTCGCGATATTCCGGAAGCGGTGCCAGAGCCGGTGCCGCACCACGCGGATCCCGATCCCGAGCCTGACCACGAGCCCGAGCCGATCGTCGACGAGCCGATGCACGAGTCGATCGATCTCGCGGCGCTCGACGAGGCGGCCGCGAACGAAGCGCTGCCCGATGCAGCGCTTCCCGATGCAGCGCTTCCCGATGACGCGCTGCCCGATGCAGCGCTTCCCGATGACGCGCTGCCCGATGACGCGCTTCCCGATGCAGCGCTGCCCGATGACGCGCTTCCCGATGCAGCGCTTCCCGATGCAGCGCTTCCCGATGACGCGCTGCCCGATGACGCGCTGCCCGATGCAGCGCTTCCCGATGACGCGCTGCCCGAGCAAGAAGCCGCGTACGGCGACGACATCGCGGAAGATGTGATCGACGAGTCGCCGGGCGCTTACGCGACCGACATGTACGAGGCCGCCCAAGACGATGGCGTGCCCCTCGAAGGCCCGCACCACGACGAATCCGCGCCGGCGATCGCGCTCGACGACGAGGAGCTCGTCCCGATGATCGAAGAAGAAGAGACGCTCGCGATGGAGGTCGAGATCGAGCCTCCCAACGAGACGGCCGAGCAGCGCCGCGCGCGCAGCAGCGGTCGCACGATCGTCCCGCAGCTCGAGCCGCACGAGGCGACCGCGATCGCACAGATTCCGACCGCCGGGCCGGTGCCGATGCCGCCGATCGTGGCGGAGCACTCCGATTCGTCGCGCCCCACCCAGTCGCGGACCTCGACGAGCGAAGGTTCGCATCCCACGATCGATCTCGGCCTCGATGCTGTCGCCGACGACGCACGCTCCGAACAATCCGGGGTCTACGACCGCCGCGCGCTGCGCAAGATCGGCGAGCTCGAACGCCAGATCGCGCAGCTCAAGACCGAGCTCGAGCGCGCTCGCGCCGCCGGTGACACGGCCGCGAAGGGCGGACGCGAATCGCAGTTCCTCCACCTCCGCGAGGGCATGCTCGCGAAGGAAAAGGAGCTCAAGCAGGCCAAGACCGAGCTCGAAGGCAAGGACGCCGCGCTCGCAGATGCGACCGCGAAGCTCGAAGCCGCGCAGAACGCCAGGACCGCGCTCGAGGCCAAGCAAGCCGAGCTCGACAAGCGCGCGACCGACGAAGCAGCGAGAGCGCAAAAGTTCGCCGCCGCTTCCAAGCAGAGCGAAGGCCAGCTCGCGCAGCTCCAGCAAGAAGTCGAACGGCTCACGAAGACCGGCGCTGCGGCGGAGTCCGCGCGGGCGCAGTTCGAGAAAGAGCTCGCGACCGAGCGTGCAACTGGCAAGGCGTCTGCCTCGCAAGCCGAGCGCCTGCTCCGCACCGAGCGCGAGCAACTGGTGCAGCGCCATGTCCAGGAGATCACGGCGGCGAAGGCGGACGTCGACATCGCGAAGCAAGGTGCAGATGCCCAGGCGCGCGACGAGCGTGACCAGCTCGTCGCCGAACACGGCGCCGCATTCGCGAGCGTGCAGCAAGAGCACACACAACTCGCGAAGGCCGCGCAAGAGGAGCGCGAGCAGCTCGCGAATGATCACGCCGCAATACTCGCGGCTGCGCGGCAGCAGCAACAAGCGGCCGTCGCGACCGCGCAAGACGAGCGCGAGCAGCTGGTGCACCAGCATCGAGCAGCCTTCGACGCCGCGCAGAGCGAAGCCGAAGCCGCGCTCGCCGCGCAGCGCGCAGCGCACGCGATCGCCCTCGAGCAGCACGTCGAGCAGCTTCGCTCCGCGAGCGCCGGTGATCAGCTCGCAGCGATCGCCGTCCTCGAGCAGCGGCACGACAGCGCGATCGTCGCGCTCGGGGCCGCCCTCGGGGCCGAGCACGCCGGCGAGCGCACCAGGCTCGCGGCCGAGCTCGACACCACCAAACAAGCGCACGACGACGCCCTTACCCGGATCATGGGCGAGCACGCCGCGGCCCTCGAGGATCGGAGCACCGCGCATGCGGCAGAGCTTGCCGAGATCGAGCGCGTTCACGCGAGCAACCTCGCCGAGGCCGAGCGCTCTCGCATCGCCCTCCTCGCCGAAGCCACGCAAGGCGCGGCCGCCGCAGCCGGCGAACGCGAGCAGGCGCTAGACGCGCAAGCACGTACGCACGAGCAGCAGCTCGCCGATCTGCGGGCCGCGCATGCAGTCGCGCTCGCCGAGCAGCACGCCACCGAGTCCGACGCGATCGCTTCTCGGGAGCGCGACGCTGGAGAAGTCGCCAAGGCTCACGCCGGCGAGCTCGCGATCACTCGTGCCGATCTCGAACGTGCGATCGCGGCGCACGAGGTCAAGCTCGGCGCCGCACGTCGCGAGTACGAGACCGAGATCGCTCGCCATGACCAGGCGCGCCGCGATCTCGAGCAAGCCAACCGCAGCGCGATGGAGCAGCTCTCTGCTGCGCACCGAGCTCAGCTCGCCACAGCCGCCTCCGATCGCGACCAGCTCGTCACCTCGCATCAGCGCACGATCGACGCGCATCAGATCGCACTCGCCGATGCGACCGAGTCCCATCGCACGGCCCTCGCCGATCGCGAAGCCCAGCACCAGACCATGCTGAACGGCGTCGCCTCGAAGCATGCGGCCGAGCTCCAGGCCATCACCGACTCGGCGAACAAGGAAGTCGCCGAGCACCAGGCCGCGACGGCCGCCGCCAAGCGCGCTGCTGAAGAAGCGGCCGCCGCGCACGCCGTTGCGAGTGACGCTGCGACCAGGGCTCACGCGCAGGCGCTCGCCGAGTCCGAGGCCACGCGCGAGCGCGAGCTCGCCGCAGCAATGGGCGATTTCGCGAAACAGAGATCCTCCTCGGACGCCGAACACGCGCGCGCGACGGCGCTCGTCCAGGCCGACGCCGGGAAGGCCCGCGCGCATCTCGTCGCCGAGCACGACAAGACCGCGAAAGAGCTATTTGCCGAGCGCGAAGAGCTCAAGCGAGGGCTCTCCGGTGCGCGCGATTCGCTCAAGCGCTCCGAAGGCGAGCTCGCCTCTGCGGTCCAATCGATCGCGGACCGCAACGCCGAGCTCCGCCAGCACGCCGCTGCGATCGCCGAGCGCGATAACCGGATCGCCGAGCTCCGCAAAGAGATCGAAGGCCTAGAGACCGAGAACACGAGCTACCAGGACCAGGTCCTGCGCGCGTACCAGAAGATCAAGACCGATGAAGCGATGGTCGCGCGAGCACGCAAGGCGATGGCGATCGCGCTCACCGTGCTCGACGACCAGGGCACCGCTGCCGCACCGGCTCCGAGCGAAAAGCCGAAGACCTAGTCGTCCGACGCCAGATCGCGCAGCTACGTGACCGGTGCGTGCGCATTGCGCGCGACGAACGCTTCTTTACCGTGCTCCCAGAGCGCGCGCTCCATGCCCATGAGGAGCGGACCGAGCGTGTCGCGATCGAGCGCGGAGGTCACGAAGCCACCGTGGCGGCCGAGGTTGTCGGCATCCGCTTGCTCGACGCGATCCGCCTTGTTCCACACCAGGATGCGCGGCTTCTCGGACAACCCGAGGTCCGCGAGGATGCCCTCGACCGCGCGGATCTCCTGTTCGCGATCCGGATCGGAGGCATCGACGACGTGGACGAGAAGATCGGCGTCCTCCATCTCCTCGAGGGTGGCGCGGAAGGCGTTCATCAGCTCCTCGGGAAGATCGCGGATGAAGCCGACGGTATCGGTGATGATGACTTCGCGCTCGTGCGGGAACCGCAGCCGACGCGAGATCGGATCGAGCGTCGCGAACAACTTGTCGGCGGCGAGCGCATCACCTTGCGTGATCGCGTTGAGCAGGGTCGATTTGCCGGCGTTCGTGTAGCCGCAGATCGCGATGATCGGGAGATCGCGCCGCTCGCGGCGCTGGCGACGCAAGCGGCGATCGTTGGCGAGATCCGCGAGGCGCTTCTCGAGCAGGTTGATACGATCGCGTGCGCGGCGACGATTGAGCTCGAGCTTGGTCTCGCCGGGACCGCGACCACCAATGCCGCCGGTGAGGCGCGACATCATCGTGTTCTTCTCGATCAGGCGCGGCAGCGCGTAGCGGAGCTGCGCGAGCTCGACCTGGAGCTTGCCATCGCGCGAGGTGGCGTGCTGCGCGAAGATGTCGAGGATCAGCATCGTGCGATCGAGGACCTTGAGCTCGGTCGCTTCGCTGATCGCACGCGCTTGGCCAGGCGACAGATCGGGGTCGAAGATCACGGCTTCGGCGCCGAGCTGCATCGCGCGCAAGAGAATCTCGTCGAGCTTACCGCGACCGACGAGGAACTTCGGATCCATCTCGGGCCTGCGCTGCACGATGACATCGAGCACCTTGACGCCCGCAGTCCGACACAGCTCGCGGAGCTCCGCGATCCGCGCTTCCGAGTCCTTGGTCCGGTTGAGCTTGACGTGCACGATCAGCGCGCGGTCCTTTCCTTGATCGGTCGATGCGACACGATGCGCGCGCCCGAACTGCTGCTCGAGCTGCGTGATCAGCTCGAGAAAGTTCGTCTTCGATCCGGTCGCTTGCTCGGGCGGTAGCTCGCGCGCCGGCCCGTCCGGCACCATGTGACCGATATAGAGCTTGCCCGCCCTGCCCTCGGCATCGACCGCGATCGCGGCGACGGCATCCAGACGGAGGAGCTGCAAGTCGGTCATGTCGTCGCGGGTGAGCGGCTCGTTGCGGAGGTGCGTGTGAACGAGGCGGAGGCCGCGGAACCGGCCCTGACCACCGCGGATACGACCGAAATCGGGGAGCGTGATCTTCGAGGCGTCGCCGACCATGACGTGCTGGATCGCGCCGCGACGGTCGATGAGCACACCGACCTGGCGGTGAAGCCCGGCGGCGGCAAGCGCCAGTTGTTGCGCCAATTCCGACGAAACAATCTCCGTCGGTGCGACGCGACGGCGATACAGGCGCTCGAGCGCCTTGATCTCGCTCGTGGCAAGGCCCTGCGTATTCCCCGTTACCTCTTCTTGCACGTGTCAAAATCTACTGGTTGCGAGCTTTTACGCCATAGATATAGTGACCTTCGTGAAGGGTAGGTTCCGAGCGCTCGTCGCTCATCCGCAGGTCGAGGCGCTCGGCGAACTAGCCGAGCTGCTAGGGTCCACCGGGCTGCACGTCGAGACGGCGCGCACGCCACTCGAAGCGCTCAACAAGCTCCGCGGGCATCCAGCGCACGTGATCGTCGCGCAGCAAGTGACCGGTTCGTTCGACGGCGTGGGCCTGCTCGAGTCGAGCATCCTGCATGCGCCCGAAGCGCTGCGGATCGCGCTCGTCAGCTCGCCCGATGAAGCGGTCGATCTCGATTATCGGCCCGCGCATGCCGGCACGATCATTCGCTTGGTCGCGCGGCCGCGCGAGCGCAGCCGCTTGGTGGCACTCGTCAACGAAGGCGTGAAGCTGCTGAGCTTGGTCGAAGAGCAGCGCGAGCTCGTCCGCAAGCTCTCGCTCGAACAAGGCAAGCTGCATCGCCGCGAGACCTTGCTCGACACGGTCGTCAAAGAGCGCACCAAAGAGCTCGAGGAGAGCTACGAGAAGTTGAAGGTCGCGAACCGGCAAGCGCTTTTCGGGCTCGCCGAAGCGATCGAAGCGAAGGATCCGTATACGAAGGGTCACTGCGGTCGTGTCGCCGCGTACTCGCTCGTGCTCGCGAAGGAAGCTGGCTACCCGGCCGAGGGCCTCGAGACCCTCGAGTTCGGCGCGTTTCTCCACGATATCGGCAAGATCGGGATCAAAGATGCGGTGCTGTGCAAGCCCGGTCCGCTCGACGATGCCGAGTGGATCCACATGCGCGAGCACCCTGTGAAGGGCTACGACATCGCGATGAAGATCGCGATGCTCCATCCGATCATGCCGGCGGTGCGCAATCACCACGAGCGCTGGGATGGGTCCGGCTATCCGGACAAGATGGTTGCCGAGAACATCCCGCTCGTGGCGCGGATCGTCGCGATCGCAGATGCGTTCGATGCGATGGCCACAGATCGTCCGTACAAGCGTGCGCTGCCCCTCGAAGAGTGCGAGGCAGTTCTCCGCAAGACCGCAACGAAGATGTACGATCCAGATCTCGTCGCGGTGTTTTGCGATCGCCACCTCGGGGCGCTCTACCGCGAGGACTACGACGACATCCCACTCGACGATGATGTCCGCGCTGCTAGCTCATCGGATTAGGTAATCGGGAATGTGGCTACGTTCGTCGCTGGTGACCTTGTAAGCTCCGCCGCCGATGGCCGACGAAGCGAAGTCTGAACCCGAGAAAAGCACGGCGAAGCAGCGCGCGCATCCGCCGCCTTCAAGACGCTCAACTTTTGCGCCATGCAGGTCGATGCGAGCGGCAGCGATACCACTCAGCCGGCGCAGTAACTAAAGCTTCTTTCGCTTTGGCCGCTGTCGGGCCAAGATCACTCGGCGATCGACCTGGTGGCCGTGCAAGGTGTAGCCGGTGCCGCCGATCTTCGAATCCCACGGCAACACGATCGAATCGGCATCGTCGGCGGTCTGCTCGTTCCAGCTCTCGGCGGTCCAGCCGAGCGCCGGCTTCGGCGTGACCAAAAGCTCGGGCCCGTGCGCGCCCCTCGCGATCACCCACTCGGACTCGAGCAGGTTCGTGCCTTGCTCCTTGCGAACTTCGATCTGCGCGAGCGGCTGGAGCTGGCCGCTCCACACGGTCCACAGCATCAGGAGGTCGCGCGAGCCGCCATTGCCGGACTGCCGCACGATCGCCTCGACGATCTGCTGACGAGCTGGGCCAAGCGGGATCAACGTGACCTCGCGCACATCGCTCGCGGTTTGCGCGGGTAGCGTCACGTAGGCGAACTGATCGGTGAGCACGCCGATCACCGTGCCGCCGGCGACGATCCGTTGCTTGCCGTGACGCTCCGGATCGAGCGTCGCCATCGCGTCGAGCTTGATCTCAGTCTTCTTCAGATGAACCGTGCGAAGAAACTCCTCGAACAGGTCTTTGCGATCGCCAAGCTCGATCGTCACGCGCAGCGGCAGATCCGCATCGTCACCACCGGCCGCTTGATCCGAATCATGAAAATTGATCCGCATCTCGAACGAGGGTGTGCTCGCCGAGAACCCGGGGATGCGCGACGCGGGAATCTTCGCTTCGATCGAGAAGCCCTTCGGCTGGAGCGAATCGGCGACCTCGGTGTGTGCGGGCGCGAGGATCTTCTCCTTCGCGACCGCGTTGCCGGGATACACGACGATAGCGATCGGCTTGCCGCCGGTGACCGCGAGTGAGATGTCGACTCGGTCCTCGTGACCCTTGCCGCTTTTTATGCGGACCACGCGATCGTCAGAGATATCGAGGGCGAACGCGAGCGCCGTACCGTCCCACGAGCATTTCAGCGCGATCGCCGTGTCCTCCGCAGCCGAGATGTTCGGCTCCATTTTCGATCGTTCCGCTTTCGACTGCGTAGCCAGCGCCCCGATCCGCGCGAGGACGGAGCTCCCCTTCCAATCGTCGAGCAGGCCGTCGACGGAGAGCTCGGCGGTCGAAACGTCATCACATCGGATAGTTCCGGCATGTGCGGAGGCGCTCGCGAGCAGCCAGAAGGCGACGAGGATCGGACGCACCGTCCGATTATAGCGGCCCTGCCGGTCCGGCGAAAGAACCGGGAATGTCCTGCCTGTTCGGGCTGTCTTCCCATGGAGGCACCAATGACTACCGTGGCAGGAATGCGCCGAGTCTCGTTATGCCGTCTTCTGTCGAAGCTGACGGTCCTGGCCCTGTCGACCTCGGCGTTGGCCGTGGCTTCGCCTGCGCGCCGAGCTCCGAAGGTCTGTATCGAGGAAGAGCTCGACGTCGACGACGACACCATGATCGATCGCGAGCACGTCGATGCCCGCGATGCAGCCGCCATGCTCGGGCGCAGCCTCGCGAGCGCCCTCTCCGAGGTCAAGCCGCTCTCGGCGATTCACCTCGCGACGACGTGGGCGCTTTCGGACGACCCGTTGCGTCGCGCCGCGGTCGCACGGTCACTCGAATGGACGTTCCCACTACTCGGGGACACAGCGATCATCGAGCACCTCTCGTACGATGCCGACCCCTCGATCCGGGCCGCCGCGGCACGCGCCGCCTGGGCCCGGCAGACCATGGGTGGCGACGCGGGCGTACTCGAGCGCTTGGCCCTCGATTCCGACGCTGATGTTCGCTCGATTGCCCTCCGCGCGCGTCGCGGTTAGGCGCCGCCGGCTGTCATAAAATGCTATACGGCTACCGTGCTAGAAACGCTCGCCAAAGGTTTTAGAGCTGCTCGCCAACGCCTCACGGGCGTCGCGGAGCTGAACGACGAAGTCATCGACGAAGCGCTGCGCGACGTCCGCCTCTCGCTGCTCGAAGGCGACGTCGAGTTCACCGTAGTCAAGCGCTTCCTCGAGCGCGTGCGCGAAGCCGCTCGCGGCAAGCAGGTCGAGCTCCGCGCGAAGAGCAAAGAGTACGGCACCAAGAGCATCACGCCCGAGCAGGCGTTCATCGCGATCTGCCAGGACGAGCTGACCAAGATGATGGGGCCGGTCGACACCGAGCTCCAGTTTGCCAAGAAAGGCCCGACCGGCATCATGATGTGCGGTCTTCAGGGCGCGGGAAAGACTACGACCGTCGGCAAGCTCGCTCGCTGGCTCGAGAAGAACCACAACAAGAAGCCGATGCTTGTCGCCGCGGACGTCTATCGTCCGGCCGCGGTCGAGCAGTTGAAGACGCTCGGACGTCAGCTCTCGATGCCGGTGTTCTCGATCGACGGCAGCAAGGATCCCGTCAAGATCTGTCGCGACGCGAACGAAGCCGCTGCGCTGCAGGGCTGCGATGTCGTGATCTTCGATACCGCCGGTCGCCTCGCGATCGACGAGCCCTTGATGCAGGAGCTCGACGATATCGATAAGGCCGTCCATCCGTCGAATATCTTCCTCGTCCTCGACGCGATGACCGGTCAGGACGCGGTGAACGTCGCCCATACGTTCAACAAGCGGCTCGACATCACCGGCGTGATCATGACGAAGCTCGATGGCGATGCCCGCGGTGGCGCGGCGCTGTCGGTCAAAGAGATCACGGGTAAGCCGATCAAGTTTCTCGGCATGGGCGAGCAACTCGACAAGCTCGAGGAGTTCCGGCCCGAAGGTCTCGCGTCGCGCATCCTTGGCATGGGCGACATCGTCGGCCTCGTCAAAGATTTCGAGCAGGTCGTCGATGCGGAGAAGGCGGAAGAAGACGCCCTTCGCATGCTCAAGGGCAAGTTCGACATGCAGGACTTCCTCGAGCAGATCCGGCTGATCCAGAAGATGGGCTCGCTCAAGGATCTGTTCGCGAAGCTGCCGATGATGGGCCAGCTCCCCGAGGGCGTGAACCTCGATGACCGCGAGCTCACCAAGATCGAAGCGATGATCTCGTCGATGACGATCGAAGAGCGGATCGATCCGCAGGTGTTCGTCGCGACGACCTGGGAAGAGTTCGCGACGACCGGCGGCAAGCAGCAGAAGCGCCGGCGCGCCGATTTCCATCCCGGCCGCGTCAGGCGCATCGCGAAGGGCTCCGGCCGGACCGAGGTCGAGGTCAAAGAGCTGCTCCAGAAGTTCGCCCAGATGCGCCAGATGATGGTGCAGCTCGGCGCGTCGACCGGCTTGATGGGTAAGATTCCGGGCCTCAAGCAGTTCGGTCAGATGAAGAAGCTCGCGAACATGGATATCGGCGCGCTGATGGGCGCCGGTGGTGGGCTGCCCGAAGGCTTCTCGATGCCCGGCATGCCCGGCTTGCCCGGTGGGCAGCCCGGCAACATCCCCGGCATGCCGAAGGGCTTCACGCCTCCCGGTAGCAAGGGCGTCGTCGGTCAGGTGCGCTCGAGCGATCGCCAGAAGGCACGCGAGAAGCGCAAGAACGAGAAGGCCGCGCGCAAGAAGAGCCGGCGCTGACAGATCCGGAACCAGCCGACAGGGGCGTGAAGTTCCGCATCTCGATGTGGATCACGATCATCGTGCTCGCGGTCGGCATTGTCGCGTTATTGCGAGTCGCGATCCCGTGGGCGTGGAAGCTGTAGACACCCGAGAGCTGCTCGCAGCGCTCGCGGCCGATCCGGAGGATCGCAGCGCCTACGAGGTCTACGCCGATCACCTCACCCAGCACGGCGATCCGCGCGGCGAGTGGATCGCGGTGCAGCTCGCGCGGGAAGACCGGCCCACCGATCCGGCGCTCGGCATGCGCGAGGACGAGCTCCGCGTCGCGCACGAGACGGCATGGATCGGAGGCCCGGCCGTCCTCAACGCGGCGACGCGCGAGCCCACGCGAACCTGGCGGCGCGGGTTCGTCGACGTGCTCGAGATCGATAGCGAGTACGAGTCGCGCGAGGCCGCATCGACGTATCGCGACATGATCGCACTGCCGGCGATGCAGCTCGTACGCGAGCTGCACCTCGGTGTGGGCCGTTCCTACAATGGTCGGGGCGAGGTCGACACCTCGATCCTCCAGGCGCTGCACGACGTGCCGCCACCGGCGACGCTGCGCACGCTCGTTTTCGACTGTTTCGACCACGACGTGTCGTGGACACATCTCGGCGAGGTCGCGCGCGCGAATCCCGCGTTCGCGGCGATCACGCAGCTGCGCATCGCCGCCGGCAAGATCACGCTCGGCTCGATCCACGCACCACAGCTGCGCTCGCTCGAGCTCTACACCGGTGGGCTTCGCGCGCAGGTGCTCACGGACCTCCGCGCGGCGGCGTGGCCGGTGCTCGAGCGCCTGACCATCTACTTCGGCACACCGGAGTACGGCGGTGACTGCACGATCGAGGACGCGCAGCGCATCCTCGACGCGCCGAACCTGTCGCGCGTGACCTCGCTCGCGCTCTGCAACAGCACGTTCGGCGACGAGCTCGCCGAGCGCATCTTGACCGGCCCGATCGTGCCGCAGCTGCGCCGGCTCGATCTGTCGAAGAGCACGTTCGGCGATGCGGGGGCCGTGCGCCTCCTCCAGCACGCCGGTCGCCTGGACCACCTCGAGTCCCTCGATCTATCGGAGTGCTATGTCTCGCGCCCGATGGTGGATGCCCTCCTCGAGCGCCTACCGCAGGCCGACTTGAATGGTCAGCGGATCGCCGGCGGCTACGGTCGCTACGTCGTCGTGAGCGAGTAGGATGCGCTGCCATGGCGCGTGCACCTGACTTTGACCTCGTTGCGGCGCTCGCGAAGCCGAACTTCACGCCGGCAGTGAAAGATGCGCCCGCGATCGTCGCGCTACTCGCCAGCGATGACGAGGTCACCGTCGGCCGCGCGCAGGCCGTGCTGACCGGGCTCGGTGAACCGGGCCGCGTCGCGCTCGAACGCGCACTCGATACGGGCATCGCGGCCGAGGGCGCACACGCCGCGACGATCCAGGCACTCGGGCTGTTCGCGCGCAAAGGTGACGACGCGGCGCTCGCACGCTTGCTCGCCTACCTCGCGCCTCCGGCTCATCCCGCAGCGCGCGTGCGCCGCGCGGCGATCAGCGCGCTCGGCAAGCTCGCGTCGCCAGCGGATCACGTGCGCGACGTCGTGATCGCGCGCTGGGACTCGAGCGAGGTTCCGCCCGACGAGCGCCGCACGCTCGCCGAGGCGCTCGGCAAGCTCGGCGGGGACGCCGCGCTCGATCGCCTGCGCGCGCTCGATCCGATGGGCGATGACGAGCTCGAGCGACGCCGCGATCGCGCGTTGCTCGTCGCCGATCGCGGTGCGAAGCGCGGCGAGGACTCCGAGGTTCGCACGGATCTCGCGCCGCCGACTCCACTCGCGGTCGTGCTGCACTGCAAGCCCGGCCTCGCGGGCCTGCTCGTCGACGAGCTCCGTGCGCTGAAGATCGAGGCCGTCGCGGAAGGCGACCACGCGGCCCACATCACGCTCGCGACACCGTGGGCCGCGCTCTACGGCGCGCGGTTGTGGGCGACCGCCGGGATCCGCGTACCGCGACCGGTCGGCGAAGGCACGGCGCTCGCGGCGTCGATCATCACCGGTCTCACGGCGCCTGCGACGCGTGCATTGCTCGCGGCGTGGACGAATGGCCCGATCCGCTGGCGGCTGGAGCTTCCCGAGGGCAAGCAACGCGCGGTGGTCTGGCGGGTCGCACGCGATGTCACGGCGGCCGCACCGGAGCTCGTCAACGACCCGACCGCGACGACGTGGGACGTTCGCATCGCCGATGCGACGGCACTGGAATTGATCCCGCGCCGCGCGGTCGATCCGCGCTTCGCGTATCGCTCGGCCGACGTGCCGGCGGCCTCGCATCCAACCGTCGCGGCCGCGCTCGCGAAGGTCGCGGAGCCACGCAAGGGTGATCGCGTGTGGGATCCGTTCGTGGGATCCGGCCTCGAGCTGATCGAGGTCGCGAAGCTGTTCGCGGTGCGCTCGCTCGCGGGCCACGACCTCGACGAGCGAGCGCTCGCCGCCGCCCAGCAAAACCTCGATGGCGCGAACCTCACGGCGACGCTCGTGCGCGGTGATGCGCGCGCCGCCGAGGGCAGCGAGGATTGCGAGCTGATCATCACGAACCCACCGCTCGGGAGCCGCGTGCAGGTCGATGCGGCGGCGCTGCTCGTCGAGATGTTGCCGGTGATCGCGCGCCGGCTCACGCGCGGTGGTCGGTTGGTGTGGATCACGCCCGCGCCGAAGCAGACCTCGCCGGTCGCCGAGGCACTGCAGCTGCGGCGCGGCTTCTGGACGCCGATCGATCTCGGTGGTGTGCGCGGTCGGCTCGAGATCTGGACGCGCTAGATCGCGGGCGTCTCGGCTCCGACCGGGAACCCACGCTTGATCGCGATCAGGCGAGCCGCGCGGCCGCGCCACGCCCGCGCGTAGGTCTGCAACAGCCCGCGTTCGCGATCGATCTGGTCGGGCGTCTCGACCCCGGCGAGCTGCAAGCTGAGCAGGTCGTCGCGCGGATCGCCACGCTCGAGCAGCCAGTCCGCGTAGACCGCGCGTGCTTGATCGCTTGCCGGGTCCGCGTAGATCACGGCGGCATGTGTGTACGATAGAGCACTTGCTAGCCCTCACGCTCCGAACGTGGATGCGGTACGTCGTTCCGCTCACGTTGATCACGGCGGCCGTGATGATCGTGTTCGTACTGACCGGTGCGCGCATCCGACCGGCCGTCGATCTCGCGAACGCGCGCTCGCAGCTGCATGTCGGGTGGCTACTCGCGGCGTTGGCATGGGTGTTCCAGCTCGTGCTCGTCGCCGCCGCCGCGCCGATGGTCCGCGCCGTCGCGGCCGGGCGAGAGCTCTCGCAAGTGGCCGCATTCGTCGCCGGGGTTCGCAACGTGCTGCTCGCCGCGGTCCCGATCGCGATCGTGCTCGCGGCGATCGTGCTCGGCATGGTCGCGGTGGTCGTGCCCGGGTTGCTGCTGCTGGGCTTGTTCTCGCTCACCGGCGCGAGCGAGCGGCTAGCCGATCCGTTGCCGGCCGCGCTCGCCGACAGCGCGGCGATCGTGCGCGCGCACGCGAAGGAGGTCGCCGTGATCCTCGCGATCATCATCGCCGCAGATCTCGCCGTCGCCGCGATCTCGCACCTCGCGATCCTGCCCACGCTCGAAAAAAAATTGACCGTCGCGCAGCTCGCACCGGTCAGCGCGTTCGTGCGCACGATCGCGTACACGCTGGTCGCGTTCTCTGCCGTCCCCGGCTGCCTGCTCGCGGCGTTCTACACGCGGAAGCGCTGAAGCGCCGCCGCGGTCTCGGTCGCATCGTGCGCGCACGCGACGCGCGGATCCTCGACCGCCACCGCGCGCCTGCCGTACCAGATCGCGCGCCAGCCCGAGGCGAGTGCCCCTGCCACGTCTGCGGACCACGAATCGCCGATGTGGACCGCCGCCGTATCTGCCGCGACACCGAGCTGCGCGAGCGTGTACGCGAAGATCGCGGGGTCCGGTTTCTCCATGCCGATCCGCCCCGAGTCCACGATCACGTCGAACGCATCGGCGATGCCCACGTCGGCCAGCAGGCCGGCGAGCCCGCCTTCGGAGTTCGAAAGCACCGCGGTTCGCACGCCTCGCGTGCGGAGCGAGCGCGCGAGCTCCACCATGTCGGTGATCTGAGCCCGAAACAGGTTCGCGGTAGGCTGCTGCGCCCAAAGCCAGTCGATGACCGCGGGATCCACATCGACAATGATGTCACCCATGAGGTCGTGCCAGAGCCGCCCGTGGGTCCCCCCTGCCTCGACCCGATCGTCGTAACGCCGCCACGCCTGTGGCGCAGCCGCGCGTAAGGCCTCGGGTTCGCGGAGGACGCCTCGCTCGGCGAGTCGGCGAGCGAGGAAGTCAAGATCCAGCTCGACCAGGGTCATGCCGGCATCGAACGTCACGACCGACCACATCAGGCCGGTTTTGTACCGCGCCTAGCGGGTATACTGTGTCACGCCGATGCCGGAAGCGCCCACTGCCTCACAGGCGCCAGCTGGCGCGCCGGGCGCCGTTCCAGGCGTGGTGATCGTGTGGAGTGGCGCGCAGCCGACGGTTCAGGTCTATCGCGCTCCTGCCGCGGGTCTCATCATCGGTCGCGAGCTCCTGCAAGCGACCTCCGATGATCGGATCAGCCGGCAACACGCGCGCGTGGTCTGGAAAGACAAGCGGTACTCCGTCACCGATCTAGGCAGCCGCAATGGCACCTATGTCGGTGGCCATGCGCTGGTCGATCGCGAAGTCACGGTCACACCGCCTTCGGTCGTGCGCACCGGTCGCACTGTCTCGGTGTTGCTCGAAGACATTCGCAAGTTCGAAGGTTCGACGATCGAGAACCGTCACGATGCGATCATCGGTGCGAGCACGCACGCGTTGTGGGCGCAGATGGAGCAAGCCGCGCGAGCGAGCAAGAACCTCCTGATCATAGGCGAGCCTGGAAGTGGCAAGGGCCGGATGGCGCGCGGTTACGCCGGCGTGCGCGGAGTGCAGAAGGCTGACTTCAATCCGACGATCCAGGCCGTCCCGCTCGAGCGGGTCGCGAGCGCGAAGGTCGAGACCCTGATTCTCGAGCAAGTTGGCAAGCTCGGCTCGGCAAACGTCGCGACGCTCGCGAAGCTGCTCGAGACGCGCCCCGACATGCGGTTCGTCACCACCGCGGTGATGAGCCTCGAGCACCTCGGCATCCCGGCCGACATCGCGCAGAAGCTCACCGGTCAGACAATCCTGATGCCGCCGTTACGCGATCGGCCCGACGAGATGGCCTACCTCGTCCATGAAGCAGTCCGCACGGCCGAGCCCGCGCTACAGATTCACTCGACGCTGATCGAGATGTGCATGCTACGACCGTGGCCCGGCAACTCGCGCGAGCTCGTCGCCGAGGTCAGCCGCTGCGCGCACACCGTCGCGTCCCAGGGCAAGAACAACATCCGCGGCGAGGATCTCGACAACGATGCAGGTCACCTGATGATCGGCGCGCCGACGATGAACGCGGCCGTCACGCCGACCGCGATCAGTGGCGCCAAGCGCCGCCGCGGTAACTCGCGCCCGAACAGCAACGACTGAACCGTTTCGGTAACGATCCGAGGAATGCGAGTAAGTATCGTCCCTGATCGAATCGCGACAGGTTGACTAACGGCGGCGGCGGCGGAACGCGGCGAGGCCGAGCACGAGCCCGAACGTCAGCGCGCCATCCGAGCTACCGGTCGCGTTGCAGCCTGCGCGATCGCCCGGTGAGGAGCCCGAGCCCGTTCCGTCGTTGGAACCATCGGTCGGCGTCAGCCGGATCGCATCGAACACGAGCTGCGTGTTGGTCGCCTCGGCCTCACCGGTGTTGTCGCCGAGATGAATGTACTGATGACCACCGGCCGCGAAGTCGTACTCGCCCACGGTCTGCCAGCCATCCGCCGCGCTCTGATCGACGACCGCGGTCTGATCTGCGATCTGGGCCGCCGGGTCACCGGCGTGGACGACGTAGGTCGCGTGCTTCGACTGAGCGTACGCAGCCGCGGTGTAGACCTCGAGCTTGTAGTGACCTGCGGTCGCGAAGTAGAGATTCCAGGTGCCGTAGTTGTATTCGGTCGCGGCGGCCGTCGCGTGCGTCCAGGTCAGGCCGCCCTTCTCACCCGCGTCGGTGACCTGGCGCATGTACGTCGCGGGACCGCCCCCTTCGAAGCACGCATCGCGGTCGTCGAGCTCGCCACCGACGGTGTCGATCGTCGCGCACGGTCCGCAATCCTCGGGGCACGAGACGGTGCTCTCGCCGGCCGAGCACGTGCCGTCGCCGCAGTGGCCCGGCGGACCGAGCATCGCGAGGAGTTGCGCCTGCGTCCCGTTGAAGCGATCGACATCGACATTGCCGGCGATGCCGTTGATCGCGCCGCTCGAGGTGTATTGCCAGAGCGCCCACGTGGTCCACGGGTCCGCGATGTTCGGGCACGCAGCCGTCGTGTACTGCGCGTGGAACAGCGGCGACGGCAGCACGTTCGCGCCACCGACGCTGTCGCGCCAGAAGTAAAAGCCGGTGTAGACGATCGGATCACGACCGGTCTTGGCTTTGACATGCGCGATCCACTTGGTCACCGCCGCGGCGACGGCTGCCGGCGACAGGCCATTGCTGGCCTCGACGTCGATCATCGGTGGCAGGTCATCGGGCTGCAGCGGCCCGGTCTTCGCGAGCATCATGTCGGCCTGCGCGATCGGATCCTGCGAGGGCTCGAAGAATTGATACGCGCCGTGAATCACGCCCGCGGTGCGCGAGTTGGCCCAGTTCGCCACGAACTGCGAGTCCGGCGTGTTGAGCCCATCCGACACCCGGATGAGCGCGTAGACGACGCCATCGGCCTTGACCTTGGTCCAATCGATCGTGCCCTGGAATACGGAGACGTCGATGCCCTTGATCGTCGCCCCGGTCGCGCAGACCGTGACGCTCTGATCGAGGTCCGACAGCTCCTGCGGAGCGATGGTGGAATCGGTGCAACCGATCAAGACCAATACAGAAATCAGTAAGGACCGCACCGAGGTCGCTACAGCAAGGGTCAGACCAGCCGGAGCCTCGTCATGCGCGCTGGTTTGCGCGATGTGTGCGGCTACCCCTGCAACCGATCGTGGTCAGTGCTCGTGCGCGTGCGCAGTGTGAGCCCCACCCTCGTCGTGCGAATGCGCTTCGCCACCCGTGTGAGCGAGGGCGCAGCGATGCACTTCGATCGTGAGGTGAGCGACTTCGAGCGCGGCAAGCACCGTGTCGCGATAAAAGTCGATGTCGCGCGGCGTCGCGGTCACGAGGGACACGATGCAGCTGCGGCGCCCCGGGCCGAGATCCCAGACATGGAGATCGGCCACGCGAACGTCGTCGATCGCTTCGAGCTTGCTGCGCACGACGCCTTCGCACGTCGGCGATGACGTCACGTCGAGCAGCTGCCGACCGGCTTGCTTGCACAGGCTGACCGCCCACCACACGATCACGCCGCCACCAATGAAGCCCATCAATGGATCGAAGTACCAGATGCCGGCAAACTTGCCGGCCGCGAGCGCGCCGATCGCGAGCAGCGAGGTCATCGCGTCGGCGAGGATGTGGATGTATGCGGCGCGCAGATTGAAATCGAGGGTGCCGGCCGCGGCCTTCGCCGGGGCGTCGCCGTTGTGGTCGTGGTCGTGGTCGTGATCGTGATCGTGATCGTGATCGTGATCGTCGCCGTAGTGATGATGATGACCGAGCAGCTTCGCCGAGACCAGATTCACGACGAGCCCGAGGATCGCGACCGGAAGCGCGTCGTTGTAATCGGTCGCATGATGGTTGAGCAGCTGCTCGCCACCCTCGTACGCCATGTAAAACGCGACGAGCGCGAGCAATACGCCGCTCGTGTAGCCCGCCAGCGCGTAGACCTTGCCGGTGCCGAAGCTGAACGTATCGTTACTCGCGCGTGTTCGCGCATACCAGTACGCAGCGAGCGTGAGCCCGAGCGCGCCGACGTGCGTGCCCATGTGCCAGCCGTCGGCCTTGAGCGCGATCGAGTTGGTGTAAGAGCCCCAGATCAACTCGCCGATCATCATCACCGCCGTGATGAGCACCACCCAGCGCGTCCGGCGCTCCCCGCTCTTGTTGTGTTGCTCCTCCGCCTCGTGATGAGCGTGAGCCGCTAGATCGTGGGCAGCCATGCCGGCTCAGTGTACGCCGAGATACGCTTTTCGGATCTTGTCGTCGCGCGCGAGCTCGGCAGCCGGCCCCGAGTGCGCCAACCTACCGACCTCGAGGACGTGTCCGGTCGTCGCGACCTTGAGCGCCTGATGGGCATTCTGCTCGACCAAGAGGATGGTCGTGCCCTCGCTCTGGATCTGCCGCACGATCCTGAAGATCAGCTGGGCGATTTGCGGTGCGAGGCCGAGCGAAGGCTCGTCGAGGATCAGCAGTCTCGGCCGGGTGAGGAGAGCGCGCGCGATCGCGAGCATCTGTTGCTCACCACCCGAGAGCGTGCCGGCATTCTGGCCCAAGCGCTCGGCGAGGCGGGGAAACAGCTCGAGGGCACGCGTGCGATCCTTCGCGATCCCGGCTTTATCATTGCGCAGGAACGCACCGAGCTGGAGGTTCTCGTCGACCGTGAGGTTCGAGAAGATGCCGCGGCCTTCGGGAACATGCGCCATGCCGAGAGCGACGATCTCGTGCGCCGGCAGGCCGGTGATCGATCGGCCCGCGAGCTTCACCGAGCCCTTGCTCGGCTTCACGAGCCCGCTGATCGCGCGCAGCGTCGTGGTCTTGCCGGCACCGTTCGCGCCGATCAGCGTGACGACCTGACCTTCGTCGACGGAGAAGCTCACGCCCTTGAGCGCGTGGATCCCGCCGTAGTGAACGTCGATGTTGTCGACTTCCAAGAGCGCCATTACGCTGCACCCTCGGCGTCTTCGTCGGGTGCGCCCAGGTACGCCTCGATCACCTTCGGATCCGCCTGGATCGAGGCTGGCTTGCCCGCCGCGATCGTGACGCCGTGATCGAGCACGGTGATGTGCTCGCAGATCTCCATCACGAGGCCCATGTCGTGCTCGATCAACAGGATCGACACGCCGAACTGCTCGCGCAGCGATTCGATCAACGAGCGCATCTCGTGCTTCTCTTGCGTGTTCATGCCAGCGACCGGCTCGTCGAGCAGCAGCACTTTCGGCTCGGTCGCGAGCGCGCGCGCGATCTCGAGCCGCCGCTGGTCACCATACGGCAAGCTCCTCGCTTGCTCGTGCGCGCGATGCGCGATGCCGAGGACATCGAGCAACTCGGTGCAGCGCTCGACGATCGCCTGCTCTTCGGCGACGTAGAGCGGCGTGCGCAACAAGCTCCGCCACAGGCCACTCTTCGCGCGGACGCCGGCGGCGGTGCGCACGTTATCGAGCACGGTCAACTCGCCGAACAGCCGGATGTTCTGGAACGTCCGGGCGAGACCCGCTCGCGCGATCAGCGATGGCTTCCTGCCGTTCATCCGCTGACCATCGAGGAGGATGTCGCCGCTATCGGCCTGGTATACGCCCGTGAGCAGGTTGAACACCGTGGTCTTGCCCGCGCCGTTGGGCCCGATCAACCCGCACAAACTCTTCGGCTCGAGTACGAGCGAGAGCTCGCTCACGGCCTTGAGCCCGCCGAACGCGAGCGAGAGGTTTCTCGCTTCCAGGGCGGCGGTCATTCTAGATCCTCCTTGTCGGTCGGATCGAGCCCCGGCTTTTTTGTTTCGATATTGGATACTGCGGTCGCGGTCGGCAGCTTCGCCTTACCGAACCGCCGCGCGATGTGGCGCTTCCATACGCCGAGGTCCCATAGCTCGCGAATTCCAAACAGCCCCTGCGGGCGCACGATCATCACGATGATCAGCGCGAGCGCGTACACCGGCATCCGGTAGTCAGAGAAGCTACGGAAGAGCTCCGGCATGATGGTGAGCGCGATCGCGGCGCACACGACGCCGGTGATCGAGCCCATCCCGCCGAGTACGACCATGATCACGAGGTCGATCGATTTCTGGAACCCGAGCTCGCGCGGGTTGAGCGTGGTGCCGAGCTCGTGCGCGAACAGCCCACCGCCGATGCCCGCGAAAAATGCGGCGGTGACAAACGAGGTGACCTTGACGCGCGCGGTATTGATGCCCATTGCCTCCGCCGCGACCTCGTTCTCGCGCACGGCGAGCAGCTGGCGGCCCTTCGACGAGGTCTTGAGCCGGTACGCGACGATCAACACGATCGCGACAAAGACGTAGACGTAAAAGATCCGCGTGTAGGTCGGCACGCCGCCGAAGCCGAGGCTGCCGCCGAGCTTGCCGACCGTCGAGGCCATCCCCTTCACGTCCTCTTTGTATTGGACGTCACCGGTCTGCTGGACGAGGACCCGCACGATCTCGCCGAACCCGAGCGTCACGATCGCGAGGTAATCGCCGCGCAACCGCAGCGATGGCAAGCCGACGACGAGACCGGCGAGCGCGGCGAGCGCGCCACCGAGCACGCAGCCGACGAGGAACAACAGATCGCCACCGCCGAGGAACCCACCGTGAAGCTCCGGCGAGCCCCACAGCTGGATCGAGCCGTAGTAGGTCAGCCAGGCGCACGCGTAGCCACCGACCATCATGAAGCCGGCGTGGCCGATCGAGAACTGGCCGCCGAAGCCGTTGACGATGTTGAGCGACGAAGCGAGCACGATTGCGATGCCGATATCGAGCACGAGCTTCGCCGGGAACGGGCCGAGCAGCGGCGCGAGGAACTCTTGCAGGAACCACGCGATCGCGAAACCGATCACGAGCGGATACACGGAGCGCAAGAACGCGACCGGCGCGGCCGGGCGATAGCGAGCGACGCGGTCGGCGAGGTTCATCATGAAGCGCTCATACCTTCTCCACCACGTGGCGACCGAACAGCCCGTTCGGCTTGACGAGCAAGACGATGATCAAGACGCCGAACACGTAGACATCGCGCAGCTGGGTCGAGAAGTACGCGGAGCCGAACTCCTGGACCGCGGCGATCAAGAGCGCACCAACCGCGGCGCCGCGGACATCGCCGATGCCACCAACGACGGCGGCGACGAACGCGGTGAGCCCGAGCAGCACCCACTGCGAGCCCGCGGTGATCTGCAGCGCCTCGTACTTGAGTGCGAACAACAAGCCGCCAGCCGCGGCGAGTGCCGAGCCGACCGCGAAGGTGATCGTGACGACGCGATCGACATTGATGCCCATCAGTGAAGCGGTCCGCTCGTCGAACGAGACCGCGCGCATCGCGCGTCCCAGCTTGGTCTTGTAGACCAACCACTGGAGCGCCGCGACCAGCGCGATCGCGAGCGCGAACACCGTGATGTCGACGACGCGGAAGTGAACGCCTGCGATCGTCGCGATCGAGGCATCGTGGACGAGCGGCGGCATGTGCTGAGGGTTCGGACCGAATGCCCACGACAACGTGCCTACATTCTGCAGCAGCAGCGAAACGCCGATCGCGGTGATCAAGACATTGAGCCGCGGCGCCTTGCGCAGCGGGCGATAGGCGAGCCGCTCGATCGTCACGCCGAGCGCGGCGCTGATCAGCATCGCGAGCACGAGGATGATCGGCAACGCAGCCGACGGTGGTGACTTGGTCCAGCCAAACCAGCCGGCGAACGTAAACGAGATCCAGGCGCCGAACGTGAACACGTCGGAATGGGCGAAGTTGATGAACCGCAGCACGCCGTAGACCAGCGTGTAGCCGAGCGCGATCAGCGCATAGAGCGCACCGAGTGCGAGGGTGTTGACGAGCATCTGGAGCAGCTTCGTCGCGAGGCCCCCGTCTTTGTCGCCGCCGGTATCGACGACCTCCTTGATCTGGGGCAACGGTTCGGTCGGCGGCAAGATCGTCGCCTCGTAGTGCGGCTTGCCGTTGACCACCTTGAGCACGACCGCCGACTTCAACGGGTTGCGGTCTTTATCGAGCGTGATCGTGCCGGTGACCGCGGGGAAGTTCTTGGTCTCGGCGATCGCGGCGGCGAGGTCGTTGCCATCGAGCGACTTCGCGCGTTCCATCGCATCGAACAGCACGAGCGCGGCGTCGTAACCGAGCGCCGCGAGGCCGTCGGGCACCGTGCCGTACTCGGCCTTGAACTTCGCGACAAATTCTTGCACCGCCGGGCGCGTCTCCTCGAACGAGTAGTGGTTCGCGAAGTAGCTACCCTCGATCGCATCGCCGCCGATCTCGGAGAGCTTCTCGGAATCCCAGCCATCACCGCCGAGGAACGGCACGGTGATGCCGAGCTTGCGGGCTTGCTTCGCGATGTTGCCGGCGTCGGTGTAGTAGCCCGGCAAGAAGATCGCCTCCGGGTTCGTGTCCTTCAAGCGTTGCAGCTGCGCGGACAGCTCGACATCACCGCCGGCGTACGACTGGGTCGTCGTGATGGTGCCGCCGAGAGCGCGAAACGCTTTGCTGAACTCGGTCGCGAGGCCGGTCGAGTACGCCTGCTGCTGGTCGTACAAGATGCCGATGCGCTGCGCCTTGAGGTTCGAGCGAGCGAACTGCGCGACGACGTAGCCCTGAAAGCCGTCGATGAAGCAGACCCGCGAGATCATGTTACCGATCTTGGTGACGCTCTCGTTCGTCGACGAGGGTGCGATCATCGGCACGTGATAGGCCTGGGCGACCGCACCGCCAGCCTTCGAGAGGCTCGACGCGACCTCGCCGAGCACGGCACGTACGTGGTGCTTGGTGATGAGGCGCGTCACCACGGTGCCGGCCTCTTGCGACTTGCCGGCATCGTCCAGCGTGACGAGCTCGACCGGCCGGCCCCTCACGCCGCCTTTCGCGTTGCGCTCTCTGAGTGCGAGCCTGACCCCCTTGTCGGTCGATTGGCCAAAGGTCGCCTCCGAACCGGTCATCGAACCGTAATGGCCGATCACGATCGGGCCCGTGCCTGGATCGTGGCTCGCCGAGGCTGACAGCCGCGGTGAGAGCTGGTCGCAGGAGGACGCGAACACCACCAAGAGCAGCAACCCGTAGATGCTGCGAATCGCCGAGACCCTGTGCCGCACCAAGCAACGTCGGTACCGAGGCTTGTCGGCGCTGTCAACCCTGGATTCGCCTCGATTCGTCCCGATGCGTCCCGATGCGTCCGCGCTCCGGGAGAAGGCCACCGACGGACTCGTGGCAGCGGCGACCGCATCGGACGCGCATCGCGCTGCTGGCACCGGAGCGCGGGCGACGGCCGTGCACCACTCGCACGGACGGCATTCTCCAAGCTGCCGCGTCGTCGAGCTGGCCCTCCAGACCGACCTCTAGATCACGCTCGCCAGATCCGGGATGGCGACCGGTGCCGAGGGTAAGAGCATCGAGAGCTGGTGCAGTCGCTCGGTCGCGAAAAGGCCAGCAAGAGTCGGATACACGCTGGGGGCGAGCTCGCGGATCGCCGGCAGTACGTGCCTCTCCTCGTAGGCGGCGTGGTCGTGCACGAGGCCCAGGAGCGTAGATGCACGCGCGAACCACGCGTGCGAGCCGAGCGCGGTGACCACGAGCACAGCGAGTGCGCGCTCCTGGTCACGATGGGCCTGGGCCGACCCTTCGATCAGCGTGCCGAGCGACGCAGCCGAGAACACGATATCCTCGGCCTCCGCGTGGGCCGTCAGCCCCAGCCGAATACCGTCGAGCGCGATGCGAATTTGACCGATCGATTTCGTACGATCGAGCAACGTGATGAGACCCTTCTCGAGGTCCTCGTGGTCTCGATGCAACAGCGCCAAGATGTCGGTCCCCATGTACGCGCAGGCCTGCAGTGACGATGCCTCGAGACATGAACGTTCCCGAGATCACGGCAGCGCACGAACGGGGCCGTGGACTACAGAACGAGAGCGAGTGTTAGTGCTTTCTCCCGCCCGGGGCGCTCACCGTGCCTGTGCGACGTGCGCGAATGCCTCGCTTCGCGAGTGCCTCGCTTCGCGACTCACTGCTCTCTAACGTGACCAGTCGGATGATAGCGCATCGAGCTCGATGAGCGAAAAACTCCCACGCCAGGTCTGGCTCCTCGGAGCGGTCTCGTTTCTCAACGACATCTCGACCGAGATGATCTACCCGCTGCTGCCGCTCTTCATCGTCGCGGTACTCGGTGCCACGGCCACGGATCTCGGCTGGATCGAGGGCGTCCAGCAAGCAGTGGTTGCACTCGTGATCGCGTGGGCTGGCATCCGCAGCGATCGATTTCGCCGGCGCGTGCCGTGGGTAAGGCTCGGCTACTCGCTGCCGGTTGTCGGCAAGGCGATCCTGGTATTCGCGTCGTCGTGGCCACTCGTGATGTTTGGCCGTACCGTCGATCGCATGGGCAAGGGCTTCCGCGGCAGCCCGCGCGATGCGCTGATCGCGGATGTCATCTCGCCCGAGCAACGCGGGCGCGCGTACGGCCTCGAGCGCGCGATGGATACCGCCGGCGCGATCGTCGGCGTGATGGGCGCGGCCGGGCTCTTGTGGTGGTTCAGCGGCACCCCGAACGGCACCGGTCCACCGAGCACCGACCCACGCCCGTATCGGATCATCTTCGCGATCGCAGGTGTGCTCGGTCTGGGCTCGGTCGTGCTCACGTTCTTGCTCAGAGACCCGAGCGAGCCCGCACCGGCGAAGGTCGCCGCACCGACCACCGGATGGAAACTGCCGGCCGCGTACTGGAAGGTCATCACGATCTTACTGGTCTTCTCGCTCGCGAATTCGAGCGACACGTTCTTGCTGCTGCGTGCGGGCAGCACCGGGCTCTCGCCGTGGATGGTGGTGATCGCGTACGCGATGTACAACGTGCTCTATGCCGCGATCTCCTATCCGGCAGGCGTACTCAGCGATCGTTTCGGGCGCTGGAAGATCATCGCGGTCGGTTGGGCGATCTACGCGATCGTGTACGCGATGTTCGCGCTCGCGAGCGCGACGACGATCTGGCCAGCGTTCGCGATCTACGGCATCTACATGGCGCTCACCGATGGGGTCGGCAAGGCACTGATCGCGGATGTCGCGCCGAAGGAGCACCGCGGTCGCGCGATGGGCATCTACTATCTAGGCACCGGCGTCACCACGATCGCATCGAGTGTCGTCGCAGGCGTGCTGTGGGATCGCGTGTCGCCGAGCGCACCGTTCTGGCTCGGCTCGGCCATGGCCATCATCGCGCTCGTGGTGCTAGCGATCGCTCGACCGCGCCGTAGCTGAAGTGGAAGGAGCTACGCCTCGTCGAGCGCGAGGTCTTCGCGACCAGGCTTCTTCTTCGACTTGCTCTTGCTCTTGCTCTGGTCCATCCCCAGCCCCGCGAGCTTCTTGCGCAACGTGTTGCGGTTGAGACCGAGCAGCTGTGCCGCCTTGACCTGATTGCCGCCAGTGTGAGCGAGCACGAGGTCGAGCAGCGGCCGCTCGACGCGCGCGAGCACCTTCTCGTAGAGGTCGTGGACCGGATAGCCGTCGATGCGCGCGAGCAGACCGGCGAGCTTCGCCTTGACCATCTCCTCGAAGGCGAGGTCTTCGAGCGGCACGCGCGTCGAGACCACGGGCAGCACCTCATCGACATCGCCCGCTTCGATCTTGCTGCGCTGGACGCGCACGACCAGACGACGCGCGATCGACCTGAGCTCGGCGACATTGCCGGGCCACGGATACTCCGCGAGTCGCGTGTGCGCGCGCGACGAGATCGTCGGCTTCGTGCGGCCAACTTCGGCGGCGTAGTGTTTGATCCAGCGCTCCGAGAGCGCCGGCAGATCGTCGGTGCGGTCGCGGAGCGCGGGGACTTCGATCCGGCGCTGCGCGAACAGATCAAAGAAGTCGCGCTTCACGATCTCGGCATCGACCGCGTGCTCGACATCGACATCGGCGGTCGCGACGACATGCACGTCGTGCTGGCTCGGACTCTTGCGATCGCGGATCGCGCGCTTGAGCGTGCGCTGTGACGGCGCACTGAGATCGATGATGTCCTTGACGACGAGCGTGCCGCCCGCGGCCGCGCGGAGTGCGCGGTTCGCGCGATCGCAGGCATCGTCGCCGTCGACCTTGCGGAGGTCGGAGCTTTCGAACGTGGGGCGCACCGTGATGAAGTGCGCGGCGCCGCGGGGTCCGCGCTGGTGCAGCACGCGTGCGACGAGCTCGCGACCAGTGCCGTGCTCGCCGGTGATGAGCACGGGCGCGCCGCCATCGGCATACGCGTCCACTTGTTCGGCAACCGCGCGCATGGCGCGGCTCTCGGCGACCAGGAAGTCGCCTGCACGCAGCGTGGCGCGAAGCATTACGCGGCGCCCGCTTGGCGTGCGTGTTCGGCAATGACGGCGAGCGGCGCGCGGGCTTCGAGCGACGCGCGGTCTTCGAGCGACGCGTCCATATCGGCGCGCTCGCCTTCGGGCGCGAGGCCGAGGCGGCTCTGCCGCTCGATCAATTGCGCGAAGTAGTCCTCGACAAGCAGACGCGCGGTCGCGAGATCCGGCGCTTCCCACGCGCGGAGACGGAGCGCGTTGCAGCCGAACAAGCCCTTCGCGTACCAGGCGCACGCCTTGCGCACTTCGTTGAGCGTGCGTGGACCGCCGCGCAGCTGCTCGATCAGATCGACGTGGCGGCGAAACACCGCGAGACGCTCGACGAGCGTGGGCGCGCCCGGATCGGGGCGGCCCATGCAGACTTCGCGGAGGCGCCCGAACAGCCACGGGTTACCGAGCGCACCACGCCCGATCATCACCGCATCACAGCCGGTGACTTCACGCATGCGCTGGAAATCCTCGACGGTGAGGACGTCGCCATTGCCGACGACCGGAATGTGCGCAGGCACGGCTTCGCGCACGAGCCGAATGATCTCCGAATCGCTCTTGCCGGAGAACCCTTGGGTGCGTGTGCGGCCGTGCACGGTGATCATCTGCGCGCCGGCTTGGACCATCGCGCACGCGAACTCCGGTGCGTTGCGATGACCTTGGTCCCAACCCGCTCGGTGCTTGACCGTGACCGGGATGTTCGCAGGCACGGCGTTGACGACCGCGCGCACGAGGCGCTGCGCGATCTCGGGCTCGCGCATGAGCGCGGAGCCGCACTCGCCCGCGACGACGCGCTTGGCGGGACAGCCCATGTTGATGTCGACGAGCGAGGCGCCGATGCCGACCGCGATCCTCGCGCCCTCGGCCATCATGTGCTCTTCGCGACCGAAGATCTGGACGCCGAACTGGCGGCCGTTCAGCGACGCGGTCAGCTTGCCGGTCGTTTTCTTATCGCCGACCGACAGCGCGTGCGCGGACAGAAACTCGGTGATCGTGAAGCCCACGCCAAGCTCTTCCGCGACGGTGCGGAATGGCAGGTCAGTGACCGACGCCATCGGGGCGAGGATCACGGGAACGTCGATTTGGATCGGACCGATACGCACGGCAGCGTCTGTTTACCGGAACAAATCGCAAACGTAAATCGAAACAAATCCCGATTCGATTCGCAGACTTATTTGGGCAAATCAGCTGGCGAATTGAGGTTGCGAAGTGCGGCCGGATCGGCGTCGGTGATCCAGTGAACGCGCAGTCCGGCATCGGTCAGAAGACTGCTTGCTCGTAGTGCGCGTGCAGCGACTCGACGTTCGACCACGGCCAGACAGCGCGCATGAAGCAGCGAGACCAGCGGCTCGGGTCGGCCCGCGTGCTCGATCGCGACCGCATCGAGATCCGGACTTCTCGCACCGATCAGCCTGTCGACCAGCGCGCCGGTGATGTACGGCATGTCCCCCGCGATCACGAGTAACCACGCGTGTCGTGTCGCTGCGAGGCCGGCCGCGATCCCCGCGAGTGGGCCCTCGCCGATCGTGTCGCGCACCGTTCGATAGCCCGCGACGTCGGTCCTGGAAGACACGAGGATCTCCGCGACCCGCGGCGCGAGCACGGCGCACTGGCGCGCGAGGATCGTCGCGCCATCGATCACGAGCTCGTGCTTCGCGATGCCGCCCATGCGAGTCGCGCGTCCGCCAGCGAGGATCAGCGCGGCGACGTCGGACGAGGGAGATTGCGACAAGTGAGTAACCGTCCCTCGAGCGATCGATCGTTTCGCTTGGTTGCGAGGCGTAACCGGACGACCGAGTTACCGTCCCTCTTTTAGGGAGCGCCTATTTTAGCGGCGCTTCGACGCTATTTTTGCAGCGCTTCGACATCGTCTTGCGCTGGCGTCGTGGCCTCGGGCCCACCGGGCGCGAGGTAGACGGAGATTTCGGTACGAACGCCGAACTGGCCGGCGAAGTAGAGGCCGGGTCCGATCGTGAAGCCGGTGCCGGGCGTGAGGATGCGGGTGTCTTTGACCTCGAAGTCGTCGAGGTCTGCGCCACCACCTTGGAGGTCGCTATCGATCGAATGACCGGTGCGGTGCATGACTTGCCCGGCGAACCCGGCCTTCTTGATGAAGGCGCGCGTGGCTTGATCGACTTCGGCGCCGGTGACCGAACGGTGCTTGCGACCGCGATCAGTGATGAGGACCATCGCTTGATCGCGCGCGAGGCTCGCGGTCTGGAACGCGTTTGCGATCTTTTCGGGGACGGTCTTGTCGGCGACGGCAACCCAGGTCTGGGCCGCGTAGATGCCATCAGGTTTGTCGACGCGACACGCGATCGAGATCACGATCGGATCGCCGAGCTTGATCTCGGCAGTGCGAGCGGCGGTCGGGATGTAATAGGGATCGGCGGTGTTCGCGCCCGCGGCGACGACCGGCGGTGGACCGACCACACCGCGCATGCTCATGCCGCGGATGATCTTCTGCTGGACCTCGAGCTCGGTGATCGGCTGGTGTGCGTTGAGGCGCTGAGTGATGAGCGCGAAGGCTTCCTTGCGGAGCTCGATGACGTGATGGACCGCGATGTAATGCGCGGTGCGGCCGGCATCGCCCCAGATCGCCTTGGTGTACTGGACGAGTGTCTCCGAGGAGCGCACCGAAACGTTCGTCGCGCGGATTAGCTCGAGAGTGCCAGCATCGACGCGCGACACGTTCGGCACGGCGGCCTTCGGCGAGTATTCGAGGGCGACCGACTTCACACCCTTGAGCATCGCGCTCAGCTGCTTGGCGTAATCGCGGTAGCCGAGGTAGGTGAGCTTCTTGCCGGGCAGATGATCGAACTGGCGGAGCTCGGAATTGTGGACGAGCGCGATCGGATCACCGGCGGCGGGGATCAGATAGAACCACGGACGCTGTGGATGACCGCTCGGTGCGACGAGCTTGACCGCGATTGGATTCGAACCATCGCGATCGTAGAGCAACCAGCCATCGAGGCGCTGGACCGCGAGGAGGCCCTGCACGGCCGTGAGATCGGAGAGGCCGACGCGCGACGGAATCGGATTGTCGGTCGAGGGCGTGTACGGATCGACAGGCGCGGTCTTGCCGGCCGGCTTGGGCACCGGCGTCGGTGTCACCGGCGCGGGTTTCGGATCGGCGTAAGGATCGACCGGCGCGGCTTCTTTCGCACCCGGCACCTTCTTCGCAGGAGCCTTCAATGGCACGGGCGACCTGGGCGCGGGCGCAGGCGGCCCCGCGGGTTGAGCCAGCACGGAACCAGCAGTCAGATACAGCACGAGCGCGATCTTGCGGATCATGAGCGGCTCCTTGAGAGACGAAGCTCGGCGAGTAGCTCCTGATGGATACCACCATTCGTCGCAGCAACTTCGCCCTGATGCGGATCGAACGGACCACCCGTCATGTTCGTCACGGTACCGCCCGCCTCCGCGACGATCAGTGCCCCCGCGGCGATGTCCCACGATTTGAGCCGACGCTCCCAGTAGCCGTCCATCCAGCCGCGCGCGACCAGGCAAAGATCGATCGAGGCGCTGCCGAGCCGGCGCGCCGCACCGGCGACACGCTGGATGTGATCCCACGCCGCGAAGTTGTTATCGGGGTTCGTCGCGCGGTCGTACGGAAATCCAGTCGTCAGCATCGCGTCCTCGAGCGTCGCGGGCTTGCTGACCTCGAGAGCGCGCAGCGGTTGACCGACATCCGAGCTCGTGCGTCCGCGCGCACCGCCACCGAGTGACGCTTCGAACCACCAGCCGAGGGCCGGGGCGACGACGACGCCGACGATCGGCTGGTGCTGCGCATTCTCGAGCGCGATCGACACCGACCAGATCGGAAATCCGTGCGCGAAGTTGACCGTGCCGTCGATCGGATCGACGAGCCAGCGCATGTTTTCTGATCCGCTCGGCCCGCTCGGCGCGCTCGGGGCGGATTCGCCGCCCTCCTCCGCGAGGATCGCGATGCCCGGGGTGCGCTCTTCGAGCGTCTGGCGAATGACAGCCTCGCTGCGCAGGTCCCACTCGGTCACGAGGTCGCGAGGATTGCCCTTCGCGCGAATCTCTTCGGCGCGTGCGTTCGCGAGCAGTGCCGCAGCGGTCAGCGCGGCCGTGCGCGCGGTCTCGAGCAGCTCGGCGTAGGCGTACCCGGTCGGCACTACGCGTCCAGACGCATCGCGACGCGGTTCGAGCCGAGGTGCGCTGCGAACGTCTCCGAGGCCGCGACCGACTTCGACAGCGTGGTGCGATCGACGACGCGGAAGCCGAACTTCGCCGCAAAGAAATCGCTCGCGCTCTCGGTCAACAGATAGATCCGGCGCACGCCGCGCCAGCGAGCCTGGCCGACCGCCATGTCGGCGAGCATCCAGCCGTACCCAGCGCCGCGGAATTCCGGATCGACCGCGAGTGCGCGCAACACCGCATCATCGCCGTAGACCTCGAGCGACACGCAACCGACGGTGCCCTTCTCGTTGCGCAGCACGAAGAAGTTCGGAAACTGATCGTCGCGCGCGGGCTCGTCGGACAGGTTCACCGATTTCAAGATCGCGCGCACGCTCTCCATGTCGGCGCGCTGCGCCGGCCGGATCGCGTCGCCGATCGCATCGAGCAGCTTGTCGTGCAGACCATCGAAGCTGCCCGACGACAGCACGCAGACCACGTCACCCGGCGCGGCGCTCGCCGCGAGCTGCTTGACGATCGCATCGGTATCCGGGATGTACGCAGCCTTGGTGCCACTGCGATGCAGATCGAGTGCGAGGCGCTCGGGATCAAAGCGGTCTTCGACCGGAATCTTCGACGGATCGAAGAGCTTGCCGACGATCACTTCGTCCGCGTACGCGAAGGCGTCTGCGAACTCGGCCTGGAATGTCTTGCGGCGGCTCGTGGCCGAGCGTGGATCGTAGACCGCGATCAACCGGCGTTTCGGGAATCGCTTGCGCAGCGCCTTGAGCGTCTCGCGCACCGCGGTCGGGTGATGCGCGTAATCGTCGAGCACGGTGACCCCGCCGGCGATGCCGCGCAGCTCCTGACGCCGCCGCACGCCGGCAAAGCTCGCCATGCCGTGCTGGATATCTCTGACGGGCACGCCCTGCGCCACCATCACCGCGATCGCCGCGAGGCAGTTGCCGACGTTGTGGTGACCGACGAGCAGCGTCTCGAACCGCTCGAGACGCTCGCCGTCGTGATAGACGTCGAACGCGACGCGACCCGATTTGCCGACCTCGAGGTTGCGCGCCCACCATGCGATATCGGCGGCGATGCCACCGTCGCTGTCTTCGCCGTCCAGGCCCTCGCCACCGACGACGGTGTAGTACTCGACCTTGCACTGCGCGGTCTTCGCGACGGCGCGCACGTCGGCGCTATCGGCGTACGCGACGAGCAGCCCGGTCGGTGGGATCAGCGCGACGAACTTCTTGAACGTGTCGCGCACCGCATCGAACGACGGGAAGATATCGACGTGATCGAGCTCGATGCTCGTGAGGATCGCGATGCTCGGCCGGTAGTGCAGAAACTTCGAGCCCTTGTCGAAGAACGCGGTGTCGTACTCGTCGCCTTCGATCACGAACGGGCCCTGACCGAGCCGCCACCCCTGGCCGAGGCCGACCGGCACACCGCCGACAAACAGCGATGGATCGCGCCCCGCTTCGAGAAGCATGTGGCCGAGCAGCGATGTAGTCGTGGTCTTGCCGTGCGTGCCGGAGACCACGATCGAGGTCTTGCCCGGGAGCAACTGGTCGCCGATCACGGACGGGAAGGACGTGAGCTTCAACCCACGCGCCGTGGCAGCCGCGACCTCGACCTGGTCCCTACCGTGGACGTTGCCGACGACGACGTAGTCGGGGCCCCAATCGAGGTTCTCGGCGGCATACGGGATCATGACCGGGACGGCGAGCGCCGCGAGCTGCTCGCTCATCGGCGGATACACGACGGTGTCGGACCCGCGCACGTCGTGGCCGGCTGCCTTCAGCAGCCCCGCCGCGGCGCCCATGCCCGTCCCACCGATGCCAATCAAATGCACCTTCACGCTCGACCGGACCCTACCCAGGTCCCCATGGCGGGTAAAGCCCTGCGGTCGGGGAAGATCACGTATGATTTTGTTGCGGAAATGGACGGTCAGGGGCGGTGCTAAGACACGAGAGACGGCAGCATTTCCGAGCGGGTCCGCGAGGGCGACCCGACCGGATCATGGCGGTCCGGTATCGCACGACCGCAGGCGCGTCGTGGGTGGAGACCTCCACCCGCAATATCGGCGTCGGTGGCGCGTTCCTCGAAGGCGCCGCGCCTCCGGTCGGGACCGCGATCACGCTCGAGATCAAGCTGCCGACCTCGGATCACGTATTCACGCTGCCTGCGGTCGTGCGCTGGGCGGCCTCCGAAGGTGGAGCGGGCGTGCAGTTCAAGGATGTCGATGTCGATATCTTGCTCGAGCTCAACGATTACTTCGGCAGCCTCACGTCGTCGTAGCCGTCTTCGTAACGTCGGTCGACTCGAAGATCTTGTCGGCCGAGGCGGGTACGAAGCCCTGGAACACATCTCCCGAGACGCCGTCAGGGTAGCGCTTTGCGAACTCGTAGTAGCAGGACGGCAGCCCGAGCTTCTCGCCCGCGAGATCGACGGCGATCGTATCGGCGCGGGTCGAGCTCTGCTCGAGATGATCGGCGGGCGTGCCCTTGATCGCGCCGCCCGCGGTGTTGAGCGTGAAGCCCTCCGCGACGAGGAACGCGTTGAGCTCGCGCAGCCCGGCGAACGTGGTCAGCGCATTCACCGCGACGGTAAAGTGATTCACGCGGAAGCCGAACGCCGCGAGCCACGCAGCGTACTCGCTCTCGGCGAGCAGGGCTTCGTAGTCGGCACGCGTGCATTGCCACGGTCGGCCGGCCCAGGGCAGATCCGCGCGACGCGCGAACCCAACCGGTAGCTGAGCGACCAGCTTCGCGATGATCGCTTGCGTTGCGGGCGACATCTCGGTGACGCAGAGCTCGCTGATGAAGATCTTCGGCAGCGCTCGATCGGGATGCTGCCAGTACTTCGCGATCAGCTTCTTGTCCGCGAAGCGATAGCGATCGCGTGCAATGTAGCCGAGCTGCTCGAACGGCGCGGCGACCGCGGCGAGCCCGAGGCCCGCGCAATCGAAGGTCCGGAACGCGACGTGATCGTTCTGAACGCGTTCGCCGCGGGCCGCGAACAAGCGCTGGATGCGCTCGGCCTGCGGCGTCGTCGCGACGTAGTCTGCCCACAGCGCGGCGAAGACTTCGGCGAGGGTCATCACAGCCAGCAGAACATCAGTGGCATCAGGGCCGAAGCGTAATCGGGAACAAGATCGTCGTCTTGCTCTTCTTCACGCGCGGGAAGTGCGCCTTCGCCATTGCTTTGTCGATACACGCGCCGGTCGGCGTGTTCGAGAAGTCGCCTTGCTGCTCGTACTTGCCGATGCCGCCTTCGGTGGTCACCGTGATCTTGAGCTTGGCCTTCCCGGTCACGGCGAACTGGCCGTAACACTTCCACGCGGCATCGACGATCGGCTGCATCGCACCGTCGATCAGAGAGGCGGTGAGCTGCTCGACCTGAGGACCGGCTTCGGCCTCGGCGACCGTGGGCTGTGCACCGGGTGCCGCGCACGCCATTTTGTCGGGCTCGACCGACGAGCTCGGCGGCGCCGACAGGATCACCGAGCCGTCACAGGGCGTGAATACGCGATAGCCGACGACGTCCAGCGCGAGCCCGTTCTTGCCATCGACCGACCATCGCGACTTCGCGGGGAGCTTCACGAGCATCTCGACGCGCACCGTGGCGACGGCCTTTGACCACATCGTGGCGGTCGCGTCGTCGCCGAACCCGCGCGCGTTGTCGTGCAGCGCGATCGCCTTGAGCTTGCCGGCTTCGAAGTGCGGGACCGCCGCGCCGCCGCCGCCGGTGACGTACCAGGTCTTGCCATCGATCTCGACGCCCGCGCACCGGATGCACGCGGTCAACGAGATCGGGACCGACCTCTTCGCCTTGTTCCACGCGCCGACATCGAATGCATCGGCGTCCGCTTCGACGAGCCAGGTGCCAAGGGAGAGCTCCTTGAACCGTGCATCGCGCACGCGCCGACACTGGCGCTGCTGGACATCGTCGCCCGCGTCGCACGCCGAGGTCGCCGCCCACACGAGGCCCTCGATGCGATGGAGCTTCTGCGCGCTCTGCGCCCTGGCCTCGAACGTGTCGTCGTCGGCATCGGCGCGCGCGCCGGACATGTCGAGAGCGAGAAGTGCGGTGAGGACGAGCGCCTTCATGACAGCTTGTGGGTCAGATACGACTTCAAGCGGAGCTCGGCATCGACCGGATCCTTGATCACGATCGGCACGTTCTTCCCGAGCTCTTCATCGATCTCCTTGTAGAGCGTCTTGCGCAGGGCGGCATCTTCGACGAGCTGCGCGGGCGTGCGATTGCGAACTTTAGCGTCGCCGAGCTTCGCGGTGTACGCCTTGAGCTTGTCGTAGACCGGGCTGCCGAGGAACTTCACGATCGCATCCGACTCGTTGGTGAGCCGCTCGAACGTCGCTTCTGTGCTCGCCGGCAGGTCACCCTTCGAGTGAACCTGCGCGAGTTGCGCCGCGACGCGAAGGATCATCACGTCGTCGATGACACCGATGCCCTCGTTCCAATCCGGGATGAGGTCCATCTTGGAGACCAAATATTGCAACGCTCCGCCTGCGAGCTCGCGCGATTTCGCGTCGGCCTTGGCCGATTCGAGGAGCACTTTGAACGCCTCGACATCCTGACGGATGGTATCGGCCCAGCTCTCGAACACGTCGATGTCTGCCACGCAGGCTCCTGCCGCCGACCCTACTACAGATAGAATGGATGGATGCGGAGCCTGGTGTTCGTGTCCCTGGCGTTCGTGTCCCTGACCGCGATCTGCGCGTGCAGCGGCGACGAGCCGCCGGCAGCGGTCAACAAGTGCAGCGGTGCGACCTACGACGTGTGCACCAGCGAGCACGATTGCACGGCGTTCAACTGCCGCCCGTTCGGGACGTTCGAGGCCTGCACGCAAGCCTGTAGTGCTTCGGCCCCGTGTCCGAAAGACGAGAACGGCGACTCGGCGACGTGCGCGAACAGCATCTGTGTTCCGAACGTGCCGAACACCTGCACGCTCTAGCGCGATCGTACGAAGACGGCCTCTCGGTGTCTCGGTACCTCTCGGTACCTCTCGGTACCTCTCCGTGCTAGTCCGCGAGCAGGTCTTTAACGAGCTTGGTCGGCTGGCCCGCGTTGATCTGGACCATCACGGTCTTGTGGATCCCGGCGCCTTCGTTGACGAGCGTGATCTTGTGAGCGCCCGCGGGCAGCTCCATCGCACGCTGCGGCGTCGAGAGCCCGGTCGCCTTGCCGTCGACGAGGATGTCGCACGGCGGTTTGCTCGACAGCATCAGCGTGCCCGTACTCCCGGTCGCACCCGATTCGGCTTTCGGCGCGGCCTTGGCCGGCGCGGAATCGAAGCCCGGATCGGCGAGCGATGCCGGCGGTGCCGAGTGCGCAGGATTCGTGGCTGCGGCGTGGTGATGAACGACTGGTGCGGTAACCATCGGTGCTGCGGCGAGCGCCTTCGCCGCGTGCTCGAAGTCGAACGACACGCGGGTGGTCTTCGCGGGATCGAGATGCGTGGCCTGCACGGCGTGTCCGACGAGCTCGAGCTCGACCTCGAACTGATGCGAAGTATCGACCGAGGTCGCGATCGGCGTCGAGCCGATGAACGAGCGCTTGTCGCCCGAGGGCGTATGCTCGACGAGCGTGACGGTCGCGCCCTCTGGCTTCGAATCGATGCGGACATCCGCGAGCTTGACGACACCACGTGTGGTCTGGACCTCGTGGACCTCGTGGACCTCGTGGACCTCCTGGAGCCCCTGGAGCCCCTGGACCGCGTGGACCTCGTGGACCTCGGTGTCCGGCGTCTGCGGAGCGACCGGAGCCGCGGCAGGCGTGGCCGTGGTCGGCGTCGAGACGCCGGTGTTCGCGCCGTTCGCGATCGCGGCGGCGCGCTTCACGTTCGCGGCGGTCGCTCGGGTCGCGACCGATGCGGGTAAAGAGCCAGCGACGGGCGCGACGGGCGCGACGGGCGCGACGGGCGCGACGGGCTTCTGGTCACCGCGGAACGCGATGAAGCCACCGATCATCGCGCCGATCACGATGAAGCCGAACGCGGGGAGGATCAGCTTCTTGACGAGGCTGGCGCCATCCTTCGAGCGATCGTACTTCACGTGCGGCGACGTGCCGACGTACGTCTCGTCCTCGAACTTCTCGACCGCGCGGCTCGATTCGAACCAGTTCTCGGCGCGCACGACATCGCCGGTCATATCGACCGCCGTCTGCCGCGATCTCACGGCGTACGGATTTGTCGGCATCGGCAGCGAGGCCGGCGTTGGCGACGCATCCTGTGCACGCGTCGTGAACACCGGCTGCGCTGTCCGCGCGTTCGACGTGAACACGGGTGCCGAGGGGCGGCGGGTGATCGGTGGCGGAACAGCGGGCACGGGCATGCTCCGTCGGACCTGGTGCTCGGGCAGCGTGATCTGCGAGGTGCCGACGGGTGCGCGCGTGCGCGGCAGCGGCGGCACCGGACCCGCGGTCTGAAGCGCGGGAAGATTGCCGGTCATCCGCGACGGCGCGGCAGTGGGTTTCGGGATCACGGCCATCGCGCCGGGCGTGGTCGCTAGCTGCTTCTTGGTTGGTGGCTTGGCGAACAGATCATCATCGGGATGAACGATCGGCTTTGACGTGCGCTCGTTGGTCTGCGTCAGCGCGATCAAGTTGTTCACCGCAGTCGACTCGGTCTTCGCCATCATTCGCGAGATTACGAAACGCCCTCACTCGTTCAATCGAAAACGTGTGGTCGCACTGGATGAAACGAGGTCGAACGAGGTGATGCGCGTGAACGCAGCATCGGAGAGCGCTTGTGATGCCGAGAGGGTGTCTTTCGATAAATGATCGTGGGCCTCTAAGAATCCGGTTCGTCTTCGCAGGATCCCGCGCTAAGCTCGTGAAAATTCATTGACGAGTGAGTGACCATACATCTAGTGTATGGTCACTGATGGGTGTGGAAACCTCTTTCGTCGACCTGCGTAGGCTCGCCGAGTGGTTCGCAACTCATCCCACGCGGCCATCGCTTCATATCGAGAAGATCGTCGAGCGGCTCGGTGCCATCGGAGTGCCGCTGCTCGGCCGCGAGCTCTGTTCGGCGCAGTCACAGCGTCGCGATGCTGCGCGCACCGCCCTTGCCCAGCTCGCGAACATCCGGCGCGATGTGAGGCCGCGCGTGATAGCCGAGCTCCGCGCGATCACCGATGGCGAAGCGCCGGATGCCGGCAAGGTCTGCGCGCTCGGGCTGCTCGGCGAGCTCGGCGAGCGTGGTGCCGCACGCTTCAACGATCCGGAAACGATCCAGCGCACATCCGCGATCAACCTCGCGTCGCAGCTCGAGACCGCGGCCGATGTTGCCTCGGCAGCAGACCTGATGGTTGGCAAGCTGTCCTCAAACGACATGATCTCGCTGCTCGCGGTCATGGCGCAGGCGGCGCCCGATCGCGCGCATCGTCTCGCGACCGAGTTGTGTGCCCGCCTCGACCTTTCGGCAGAGCAGCGCGAGCGCGTTGCCGAGATCGCCCTGCTCCACCAGGCACCCGCGGTCGCACCGGAACCGGTCGCGAAGCGCGCGCCGCGACCCACGCTGGTCACCGTGCTCGTCGACAGCGCGGCACGCTGTGTGGTCGTCGCCACGCGCAAGTTCAGCGGCGAGCGTCGCTGGCGTCGCTGGGCGGTGCTGATCGCCGGCACCGGTGCGATCGAAGATTGTATCCACGAGGATCACACCGGCGGCGACGGCGATGCCGCCGGGCTGATCGCGAACCTGTGCGCCGATGGGTATCGCGTTGCCTCACACGAGCTCGAGCGTGCGCGCTCGCTGATCGCGCTGGCGGTGCGTGGCGATGCCGAGCGCTTACCCTCGGCGTACTACCTCGGCCGCGACCTCCTCGATCTCGGCGAAGCTCATCTCTCGCACGCTCGGGTCAACGCGACGTCCGCCACGCTCGGCCGCGCGGTCGAGCTGATCGCCGACGGTGATCTGCCGCGCGCTCGCTTGCTGCTCGCGCGCTGCGAAGCGAACGCCGATGTCGAAGCCGCGAATGCCGCGTGCTTGCTCGCACAAGATCGCGTTGCCGAAGCCGCCGCGTGTCTTGGCCGTGCGATCGAGGCCGAGCCGACCTGGCCGATGCATCACTGGAACCTCGCTGCTGCGCTGCATCGCCTGGGCGATCAGGCCGGCTGCCACGCCGCCCTCGTCCGCTTCGTTGCGACCAGCAGCGAGCCGACCGGCCTGTTTGGCGATCCCGATCAGCCGGCGCGCGTCGGTCAAGCCTCGCGCATGATGGCGGAGCTCGAGCGCACCGCACGGCTCTCCGGCGTGCGCCTTACGCCGAAGAAGCGTCGTCGAAAAGAGTGAGTCCCGGTAACGGCGCTTCCGGGCGACGCCGGCGCCGCCTACTTCTTTGCCGGAGCTTCGGGCTTTGCCGCCGAGAGCACGTAGTCGAGAGAGATCCGCGTCGAGCTTGGTGCACCGGTACCGTTCGCGCGCTTCGGCAGCGACCACCTCTTCGCACGGTCGGTGACACACGTCGACACCATCGCGAGCTCCTGGAGACCGCCGCGCGGCTCCGTCGAGACGCCCTTGATCGCGCCGGTCTGATCCGACTCGACGTTGACGACGAGCGTGCCCGCGAGCCTGGGGTTCGCCGAGAGCGCCTGCTCGTAACAAGCCTGGATCTCTTGGTTGTGGCGTTTGAGCAGCGCGCCGAGCGCGGCCGGATCGTGCGTGCCTGCGCCGGCCTTCATCACCTTGAACGTCCCATCGAGGTTCGCTTGATCCTTCTGCGCGTCGGCGCGAAGCTTGTCGTTCATCGTGATGAGCGGGACCGCCGAGGCATACAGATCGTGCGCCGGCTCGTAGTAGCGATCATCGTGCGCGGTCGCGTACAGGATGTGGAACAGGCGTCCCATGATGTAGACGCTCTCGACGATGTTCTCCTTGTCCTGATCCTTGCACTTGGTGCCGCATGCCGGCAGCGCCGTGATTGCAGCCGTGGCGAACTTCGCCGCGATCGTCGGATTGTCGAGCCGCACCGTGTAGTCGCCCTGGGTGTAGCGCAGCACTGGAAGATCGTTGACCGGCACCTTGTCGCCTTCGACTTCGATCGCCTTGTCGATCGCGGTCACGCCGTCCTGCCAGCGACCCGCGTACTGGTACGACTGGAGGCCGAGCTTCGCGAGCATCTCGTACTGTGCTTCTTTGGTCTTGCCGTAGAGCGGCATCAGCGTCGCGACCACATCCGTGAACGAGCCACCGGCGCGGCCGGCGAACAGGAGTACGTCGCGATCGACGATGTCCTTGTTCGCGCTGGTGCCCCAGCCCTTCGCGGCAAACACGATCGCGGTCCAGGCGCCGGCGTTGTCGTTGGTGCGCCACTTCGCCCACGCGGTCACGTACGCGAGTTCCGGCTGCTTCTCCGAGAGCGGCTGGTCTTTCACCGCGGCAAGGGCCTCGGCGTTCTTGTAGTTCTTGAGCAGCGAGTACGCCCACCACGCGCGGTTGAACAAGGCGTCCTTGTCCTTCGGCGCGCTCGCGACGAGCGTGCCCCATGCCTTCTCGGCCGCGGGATAGTCCTCGAGGATCAGCTCGTAGCTGCCGAGCAGGCGCAGCGTGATCTCGTCGACCTTGTCGCCCGAGATCTGCGCGGCGTCGCGCAGCGTGTCGCGCGCTTCTTTGAGCAGCGCTTGCTGATCGTCGCCCTTGGCATCCTTCGACTTGCGATAGAGCATCGTCGCGAGGATCGCGCCTTGCGCTTCCTTGGTAACGGGATCCTTGGTGTCCTTGAACACTTGGCGCTGCTTGTCGAGCGTGAGCGTGCGCTTCGCATCGATCAGCGGCATCCCGGGGCGGCCGAGCGCCTCGGGCTCGAACAGCACACCCTTGATCTCGATCCCGGGGACTTCGAACGTGACGTCACCGGCGGCACCGGGCTTCGCGCCACTGCCCGCACCGGTCGGCGTCTTCGGTCCCTCGGTTGCACCGCCGCCACACGCGGCGGCCAGCGCGATCAAGCCTGCAAGAAATCTCATATGCGCAGTGTGTACACCGGAACGACCCGCTTCTGGAATCACAGGTGTTATGTTGCGCGTCCGTGCTCGGAGTCGGTCGTCGCTTGCTAATCGCGTTCGCGCTGTCCGGACTCGGAGCCAATCTCGCGGGCTGCGTAGCAGTCCGCGCTCACCAGCGCGAGAACCTCGCGAAGCGGTCGATGACGAATGACCGTGACGCCGGCGAGACCAGGTTCGGCGCGCACGAGCGCGGCGCACGTGAAGCTGCCGACGGCGGCACGGGCCAACCCGGTGGCGGATGCGGCTGCAACTAGCCCTCGTCGCGCTGATCGTTTTGGTGGCGAGCACTGCCTCGGCGGACGGCGAGCTGACCGCTCGTGGCGTCTACTACAAAGAGCGCTCGACGCGCGTCATGCAACCGATGATCGACGGCATGTTCGACGCGGGCGAGCGTGGCCTCGCCTCGGCTCACTTTCTCGTCGACGCGATCACCTCTGCGTCGGCGGGCTCCGGTGCGGCGAATGCGAAGCCGTTCACCGAGACCCGTTACGAGGGCGGCGGTGGCTACACGCACGAATTCGACGGCCCGAAGGGCTCGATCCTCGACCGCTATCGGCTCGGTGGCGACTCGAAATATTCGACCGAGTCCGACTACGCCTCGCTCTACATCGGCGCGCGGTTCGAAGCTGATCTCGCGCAGAAGAACGCCACGTTCGGCCTCGGCATCGGCATCGGCGACGACACGATCACGAATGCCGGCGCGCAGAGCCCGATGGGCGGCCCGCAGATCCAGTGCGATGTCACCTCGTCCGCGACCGCGACGCGGTGCTCGCTGTCGACCTACTCGCTCTCGACGTCGCTCAGCCAGATCCTGGCCAAGAACATGATCGTGGCCGTCAGCTACGACCTCGAGAAGCTCGACGGGTACCAGGCCAACCCGTACCGCACCGTGATCACCGCGACCGGCCTCGTGCCCGAGGTCCATCCAAACCAGCGTCTGCGCCAGGCGTTCGCCGCCACGCTCCGCTACTATCTGCCCGCGACCCACACGACCCTGATCGGCGCGTATCGCTATTATCACGACGACTGGCAGGTCCGGGCACACACCCCGGAGCTGCGAATCGTCCAAGCGGTCGGCACGATGGCGGATGCGTCGATCCGCTATCGCTATTACCGGCAGACCGCCTCGTATTTCTACGAAGACCGCTATCCTACGGTCGATACCTCGAAGGTTAACTACGTCACAGACGATCCGAAGATGTCAGGGTTTGATGGCTCGACGATGGAAGCCAAGCTCGGCGTGCTCGGCGAGGCTTTCGGGCTGTCCGGTAACTGGGCCGGCGCTCGCTTCGAGACGGTTCTCGAGTACATCATCCAGCACAATCGTTTCGGTGATGCCGTGGTGGCCCATGTTTCGCTTACTCTGCCTTTCAGCTATTAGCTCGCTTGCCCTCGGCGGCGCTGCCTGCAGCGACGCCGCGTCGTGCGGTCAATCCGGCTCGAACTTCGGCCTCGCGGTGTCGAGTGATCAAGTCAGCCTGATCTACGGTGGCTTCGCCTCGGGTGCGAACAACGATTGCCCCGATGCGACCGCACCCGCGGGTGTAGTCAGCTTGACGGTGACCGGCACGCAGAGTGACAGCCTCGGTGGGCTTGTCACGCTCTGCATTCCGCGCCCCGATCGGCTCGCGACCGAAGGCGCCCTCGGTACCGCGATCAAGATCATCGACCTCACCGGCACCGATACTGCGGCGTGCACGTACACGTACGATTCGTTCCATCCGCCGACCGGCACCGTGAAGGGCGTCGGTGTCTGCTCGAACGGCACCGATCCAGCCGGCTACGGCCTGGTGTTCGATGGCTTCATCGGCCTCAAGCGCACATGCGCGGGCACGACCGACTCGGTGTCGGTCGGGATGACCGGCGCGGTCGCCGTGACCGTTCAGTAGTGAGACGTCGCGATGGTTACGCAGCTGCTCTGCGGTCAGCGGCGACATCGGTGACGAGCGGCAAGCCTTCTCGCGACCATTCCTTGGTGCCGCCTTCGAGGCTGTAGAGGTTCGTGTAGCCGAAGCGATCGGCGAGCTTGGCGGCGGCCAAGCTGCGGACGCCCTTCGCGCAGATGAAGACGATCGGCCGACCCTTCGACAGGACGACATCGGGATCGGCTTGGAGCTGCGGAAGCGGCACGAGGCGGGCGCCGTCGATGTGGCCGGTATCCCATTCGTCGGGATTGCGGACATCGACAAGGTCCACCTGGTGGGCCGCGACCAGGTCGGCAAGCTCCTTCGGTGAAACCTTCAAAATCATGGTCTCTGTTATAACGGAGGCCGTGATAGTTGGCAAGGGATCTGTTGGAGCGGATCCGTTTAACCGGATGCTTGGAGCCGCTTGAGCGTCGAGACCATCGCGTCGATGTCCTCGCAAACATTGTAGAAAGCGAGAGAAGCGCGGACGGTGCTCTCATGCCCGAACCGTCGCAAGATCGGCTGCGCACAATGATGACCCGACCTCACGGCGATCCCGTCCTGGTCGAGTGCGTGCCCGACATCCTCGGTGCGCTTGCCCTCCAACACGAACGACATGACGCCGGCTCGGTCGCGTGGATTGCCGATCATCTGGAGGCCGGAAACTGTCGCGAGCTGACCGAGTGCGTACTCGAGCAGCGAGTGCTCGTAGCGCTCGATCGTCGGCATCCCGGTCCGCATCACATACTCGAGTGCGGCGCCCATGCCCGCGGCATCGGCGATATTGCCGGTGCCGGCTTCGAACTTCCACGGTGGCGGTTGATACTGCGTCTTCTCGAACGTGACGTCTGCGATCATGTTGCCGCCGCCCTGCCACGGCGGCATTGCCTCGAGCAGCGCCTTCTTGCCGAATACCGCGCCGATGCCGGTCGGTGCGAACACCTTGTGGCCCGAGAACACATAAAAATCACAATCGAGCGCCTGGACGTCGACCGGCATGTGCGAGACCGCTTGCGCGCCGTCGAGCACGACCGTCGTACCCCAGCGATGCGCGATCGCGATCATCTCCGCGGCCGGCGTCACCGTGCCGAGCGCGTTCGAGACCTGGGTGAACGCGACGAGCTTCGTGCGCGAACAGAACAGCTTCTCGTAGGCCTCGAGGTTGACGTCTCCGCGATCATCGACCGGTGCGACGCGCAACGTCGCGCCGACCTCGGCGCACAGCATCTGCCACGGCACGATGTTCGCGTGATGCTCGAGGTGCGTGACGATGATCTCGTCACCGCGCTCGACGTGGCGCTTGCCGAACGTGCGCGCGATCAGGTTGATGCCTTCGGTCGCGCCGCGTACGAAGATGATCTCGCTCGTCGACGGAGCGTTGAGGAACTTGCGCGTGGTCTCGCGCGCGCCTTCGTAGGCATCGGTCGCGCGCGCTGCGAGCACGTGCGCGGCGCGATGCACGTTCGAGTTCTCGTGCTCGTAGAAGTACGAGATCCGGTCGATGACCTTGCGCGGCTTCTGCGTGGTCGCGCCGTTGTCGAGCCAGATCAGGCGCTTGCCGTTGTGGACGCGCTGCTCGAGGATCGGGAAGTCGCGACGCACGACGTACGGATCGAACGCGCCCGCGGTGCCTGCGCGGATCGGCGAATCGATCGGGGCGTGCGCCGCGGGTTCACCGCCGGTGGTGCGAGGCCGCTCGCGCGACGTGTGATCGTTCACCAGCGAGATCCGCTCGGGCTCGGGACCGAACGAGAGCTCGGTCGGCAGATCTAACTGCCAGGGCGCCAAGGGCGCCAAGGGGTTTGGATGTTGCGAGGGCGATCCAAGATCGACGGCTTGGCGATCGTGGTGGGGCGGTTGCTCTCCGAACGATGTCGTGGGTGCCGTGGGTGTCGTGAATGCCGTGGGTGCCGTGGGTGTCGTGGGTGTCGTGGGTGCCGTGAATGCCGTCGGCATCGGCGGGCCGCTGCCAAACGGTGTCGGCGGCGAGCTGCCGAACGGTGCGTCGAACGAGCCGAGCGACGGATCGGCGAGCGGCACGTACGTGACCTCGCCGAACGGATCGTGCGCGCTGTTGATCGCACGCACGATCGCCGCTGCATCGTCGCCAGGCAGCGTCGGCGCGAACCCGGTCGGCGCGAACGCGGCCGCCGCCAGGCCCGGCGATCCGGTGGTGATCGCGCTCGGTCCAGGTGGATGGCCCGCCATCAGATCATTGCGATCGAGCTGCGCTGCGAGTGCAGCGAGCTCGTGCGGCGGCAGATATCCCGATGGGTCGCTCACTTGTATTCGTGGTAGCGGTCGACTTCGACGCCCTCGAGCACGCCGAGCGCGTCCTCGGTGAGCACGGCCGCCGAGCAATAAAGCGAGAGCAGGTACTGCGCCGCGCCCTTCTGGTTGATGCCCATGAACCGGATCGACAGGCTCGGATTGACCTCGCCCGGGATGCCAGGCTGGAACAGGCCAACGACACCGCGCTTCTTCTCGCCGGTGCGCATCAGCAAGATGTCGGTCTTCTTGCCGCTGACGTGGAGCTTGTCGCACGGCACGAGCGGCAGGCCGCGCCAGGTCAAAACCGGCGTACCGAACAGGTTGATCGTGGGAGGCGGCACGCCGCGGCGCGTGCATTCGCGACCGAACGCCGCGATCGCGCGCGGGTGAGCGAGGAAGAACGCGGGCTCTTTCCACACGCGTGCGATCAGCTCGTCGAGATCATCGGGAGTCGGCGCGGCCCCGCGCGGCTTGACGCGCATGCTCTCGTGCACGTTGTTGAGCAGGCCGTACGCGCCGTCGTTGATCAGCTGATCTTCTTGGCGCTCCTTGAGCTTCTCGACCGCGATCGTCAGCTGCTCCTTGGTCTGGTCCATCGGACTGCGGAACAGATCCGAGATCCGCGTGTGGACCTCGATGGTCTTGGTGCAGATCGAGAGTACGTATTCGCGCGGCTTCTCGTCGTACCGCACGTGATCGAGCGTGCGATTGTCTTCGTCATCAGGGCTACAGACCGTGTTCATCCCGTCGTCGAGGACGCGATTGACGCGATAGACGCCTGCTTCGGTCGGCGTCCACGGAATGAGCTGGGTGATCCAGCGTGGCGTGATGCCTACCCACTGCGGCGGGGTCTTCGTGGTGTTCGAGAGCTGCCTCGCGGCACGCTCGCTGAGGGTACGCGGCGGTTCGGTTGCGTCGGCCATGCAGCAGAGGTCCTACACCCGCAGACCGAGCGATGCCGCACATCGGGTGAACGATGGAGATCGCCTGCGTCGCTTTGCTCCGCAATCTTGGATCCGTGATCTTGGACGAGCCCACCGGCCAGTCGATTGGCCTCGTCTCCGGGCGAGAAGAACAGCAAGTGATCGAGCACGCCTTCATGCGTGAACCTCTTGCCCGGCGCGAAGAAGCCAACGCCGCCACCGCCGCCACGATTGCTGATCTAGCGCCGAGCACCGAATGGCAGCCCGCCGACCACCTCGTCGTCACGGAGCTGACCACGTAGCCACTTGGTCCGGCTGACCATGAGGCGAAACACCGCGAGCATCGCCTGTTCGATCTCGGCACCCCGGTCGCCTTCCAGGATCCGCATCGCGCGCGCGATCGCCTCGAGCGTGGCGAGCCCGCCGTCTTTCGGCTCGCGCCGCAGGCCGTACTCGGTGGGGCTCGCGGCGACCTTGTCGAGCGTGACGTGCCGGGCGGCCGCAACCCCGGGAACGCGCTTCGCCATCCTCGCAGCCTGGCGCCAGTTGCCATCGGGCACGATCAGCGTGCGCGGTAGCTCGGGGTCAAGAGCTACCGCCTGCGCGATCGGAATCGCATCGTCGGCGGGATAGAGGAGGAGCGCGTGCTCGCCGATCACGGGCAGCTCGGGGCGATCGCGATCGCCGATGATGCCGACCTCGCTATTCGGCAGGCAGCGCGCAGCGAGCTGGCCGGTGTTCGTTGGCTTGCGCGCTTCGCGATAGTGGATCAAGAGGACGAGGCGCGAGCGCGTGACGAGCTTCGGGATCTCGGCGCAGATGCAGAGCTCGCGATACATCATGCACGCGGGACACCGCGCATCGCCGTTTTCGCGCCGGCTCACGCCAGCACCTCCAAGGTCTCGGCGAACGCGCGCGCGCGCAGGACGCGCGGTCGGAGCGCCGGCAGCATGCCACTGTGGCGCTTCGCGGAGGCGACCCCGCCGCGCTCGCCGCGCAAAGCGACGCTGGCTTCGACGATCGCGCGATAGACCGTGCGGCGCTCGAGATCGCTCGGTGGCATGTACGAGCGGCCCTCGAGGAGCGCGCGCGCTTCGCGAAAGATCCACGGGTGCGCGATCGCGGCGCGGCCGATCATCACGCCCGCGCAGCCGGTCTCGGCGAGCGCGCGCACGGCATCTTCGGCGGTCAGGACATCGCCGTTGACGATCACCGGGATCGCGACCGCTTCGCGCGCGCGGCGCGCCCACGACCAATCGGCGAGGCCGGCGTGACCCATCTGCGCGGTGCGGCAGTGGATCGTGAGCGCAGCGATGCCCACATCCTCGAGCCGACGCGCGAGGTCGACGATCGGCATCGCCGCTTCGGGGCCCCAGCCGATCCGGGTCTTCACGGTCACCGGCACCTCGACCTCGGCGGTGATCGCGCGGACCATCGCGACCATCGCGGCAGGGTCACGCAGCCAGGCAGCGCCGGCGCCGCGACCGACGACATTGGGTACCCAGCAACCACAGTTGAGATCGAGGAACGCGGGGCGAGCGGCGGCAGCGATGCGCGCCGCGGCGAGCAACAGCCGCGCATCGGCGCCGTAGATCTGGATCGCGGTCGGGACATCATCGGCTGCGAGCCGGGTCTTCTTCCGACAGGCCTCCGAATCGGCGATCACTTGCTCGACACCGACGAACTCGGTGACGCAGACATGCGCGCCAAGCGAGCGGCATACGCTGCGAAAGCCCGCGTCGGTCACGTCCTCCATCGGCGCGAGCACGACGGGCGAGACCGCCAACAGCTCGCGAAGCATCAACCAGACCTCTTCAGAACGAGAGCTTGCGTATGCGCTCGACGAACGGGCGCAACATGCCGCGTGCGCTCGTGCGCAGCACGTCCGATTCACCGATGATGTTCGCGACCAGGGGACCGAACGTGTAGTACGCCTCGACGCCAAACTCGCCGATCGCGTTCGAGCGCAGCTTCGAGTCGCGGAAGTGGCGCAGCATCTCGACGTCGTTGGCCATCAGCGAGCCGTACGCCGCGGTCGCGACGAAGCACGCATCGACCGACCCATTGACGCGTGCATCGGTGGTGATCTTCGTGATCGCGAGCGTGCCGCTGTTGTGGCAGCCATCGTAGGCGCGGATGCCAACCCAGTAATCGGTCTCGGGCAAGAGGCCCGTGAGATCGAAGCTCTGGAGGTGACCCGCATCTACGGGCGAGACCTTCGCGGTCACTGGCATCGAGTCCGCGAAGTTCTCCGCCGTCATCGGCGTGCTCGCACGGACGCGAATCTCGTAACCGGCGACACGGAGCTGCTGCGTGCCGACCCCGGGGGCGACGAACGACAGCGACATGCCCGCGCTGTTGATCTCGGTCGCGACCAGCTGCGACGGCTGCGCCGGCACTTGGGTCGGCGAGTTCGGGCTGACATCGACCTTCACGCGGTACGTGTTCGACCCGTCGGCGACGAGCTCGAGGCGCGCAGCACCCGTGCCCGGCGTGTCGCTCGTGATCGTGGCATCCGGCGGACGGACCGTGCCGTCGCCGCCGTTCGGATCGCCATAACCGAAGTAGGTGCTCGTCGATGCGGTCGTAGACATCGCGGCGATCGTGAACGGAACGCGATAGACCACCGACGGCTGACCGCGATACGGCTTGCCGTACTCCGACCAGTAGATGCCGGTCGGCGACGGATAGGCGGCCGTCGTGTACGTGCCGTTGAAGTCGAACTCCTTCGAGACCTCGACGAACAGCTGGTAGTCGCCGGCTGGCAGGTCCGAAGGCACCGGCCACGGCGTATGGGCAAGCGTTCCACCGACCGGTGTCGGCTGCGAGACCGCGTCGAACGGGTTCAGCGATTTGTAGAGATCGACCGACGACGAATCGTACGTCCCGCGCAAGACATCGATGCGCGGCGGATAGCCGGTCTTGACCGCTGAGGTCGAGAATTTACCCTTGTCAGAGAACGCACTCGTCGCGCATGTGCCCGCGTCCCAGCTCGCTTCGCTCGGCATCAGTGGCCGGCAGAAATGCGACTCCGCGGAGCTCTGATTGAACGGGTGGCTGAGGTTGTTCTCGCCGCACTGCTGGTACTCGCTGCCGGTCGCCGTGAAACACGCGCCGGGATCTTCGGACGTGTCGTTTTGGTAGATGACTTGATCGAACGCTTGACCGTTGCCGTGCGCCCACACGGGGAACGTCGTGATCCGTCGGCCGTACGGCCAGACCGGGCCGCTGTTGAAATCGAAGCGGCCCGGGCGATTCCCGAGACCGAACGTGCCGGTTTGCTGGGTGATGAAGATCGTGTCTTGATAATTGCCGGCGGCGTCCGCGAGCCACGCGACGATCTGCAGATTGTCGCTCGGCGTGAATTGCACGTCGATGCAGCGCCCCGGGTCTTCGGCGTGCGCGAGCGAAGGTGCGAGCGTGACTACGAGCAGCGCGAGCGTGCGGCCACCGAACATCCTGTGATTATTGACCACTGAGTCCGGCATGCCTAGCCCTGTTGGATGTCTTGGGAAGGACACAGTTACGTGGCACAGGCGGGGTAACCCGGTGGGATGGTTGACCGAGCGCATACGCACACCGGGCGTATGCGCCGCTGATTTATCGAAAAACCTCAGCAAGATCCAGCGTGCGCGTGGGCACATACCCTGCATCGGGCCGGCTCAGGTGCCGATCGTAGCAGTGCAGCAACGTTCCAAGGCGTTGCTGCCGAGCAAGGCGTTCGGCGCACTGGTGGCCGCGATCGCGGTCGCGGTCATCATCGCCGTGCTCTCGTACAGATCCCTGATCTCGCGCTCGTCGGCGGCAGAGGGGATGCACCGCACCGAGGTCGTCGAGCAAGAGATCAGTGAGGTCCTGGCTGCGCTCTCCGATTGCGAGACCGGGCAACGCGGCTACTTGCTGACCGGTTCCGAGCACTACCTCGAGCCGTACAATGGCGGTCGCGAGCGGTTACCGGCGCTGTTCACCAGCCTCCACCAGCTCACGCTCGACAACCCGGATCAACAGCGTCGGCTCGGCGAGCTAGAGGCGGCCTCGCAGAGCAAGCTCGACGAGCTCGGCGAAACGATCAATCACGAGCGCCAAGGTGACCACGCCGGTGCGCTCGCGATCGTCCAGACCGATCGCGGTAAGAACGCGATGGATCGGGCCCGCACGGTCATCGCCACGATGCTCGAGGCCGAGCAGAAGCGGCTCGCGATCAGCACCATCGAATGGGAGGACTCGGTCTCGCGCACCTCGTACATCGTCTTGGGCGGGGTGGGACTCTTGATCGTCATGCTGTGCTTGATCGGTCTCCTCGCATCGCGCGACTTCCGCGCGGTCGAGGCCGAGACATGGATCCGGCGCGTTCACGTCTCGCTTACCGAGCACATGCAGGGTGATTTCGGCCTCGAGTCGCTCGGCGACAAGGTGCTTCGGACGCTCGGCCGCAACCTCGGCGCCATCGCGGCTGCGGTGTACGTGGTCGACGGTAAGCAGTTGCGTCGGATCGCGGCTGCCTCGAACACGGCCGACGTCCCGTTGACCAAGCAACTCGGTGAAGGACTGATCGGCGAGCTCGGCAAGACCAAGACGGTCGTCCACATCGACGATCTGCCGGAGAACTACCTCAAGTTCAGCTCCGCGCTCGGCGAGGGTCGCCCCAAGGCGCTGGCGATCGCCTCCGCGGCGGTCGACGGTCAGATCGTCGCGGTCACCGAGCTCGCGCTCAGTCACGCGCTCGACGATGTCGAGAAGGCCGCGCTCGACCGCGTCTCCGAGGCGGTCGCCGTTGCGATCCGCGGCGCGAAAGATCGGACCAAGCTCGAGGCGCTGCTGGAGGAGACCCAGCGCCAGTCCGGAGAGCTCCAGGCCCAGCAGGAAGAGCTCCGCGTCTCGAACGAAGAGCTCGAGCAGCAGAGCCGGGCGTTGCAAATCTCGCAGAGCCAGCTCGAGAACCAGCAAGCGGAGCTCGAGCAGATCAACAAACAACTCGAGGAGCAGACCCGTAGCCTCGAGGTCCAGCGCGACGAGCTCGCACGCACGTCGCAAGAGCTCCAGCGCTCGAGCGAGTACAAATCGCAGTTCCTCGCGAACATGTCGCACGAGCTGCGCACGCCGCTCAACAGCACGCTGATCCTCGCCAAGCTACTCGGCGATAATCGCGAGAAGAACCTCAACGCCGAGCAGATCAAGTTCGCCCAGACGATCTACAACGCGGGCAACGATCTGCTCACGCTGATCAATGACATCCTCGATCTGTCAAAGATCGAGGCCGGCATGCTCGACGTGCGGCCCGAACAGATCCACGTCAAGCGGATGGTCGACGAGCTCACGAGCGTGTTCCAACCCGTCGCCACACAGAAGAAGCTCGAGCTGCAGTTCCGGATCACGCCGAACACGCCCGCGGCGATCGAGTCCGATCCGACACGCCTCAATCAAGTCATCCGTAATCTGTTGTCGAACGCGCTCAAGTTCACCGAGGCCGGTGGTGTCTCGCTCGAGATCTCGGCGACTCGCGATCAGATCAAGTTTGCAGTTCGCGACACCGGCATCGGCATCGCGCCCAGCCAGCATCAGCTGATCTTCGAGGCGTTCCGCCAGGCGGATGGTGCGAGCACGCGCAAGTTCGGCGGCACCGGGCTCGGGCTCTCGATCTCGCGAGATCTCGCGCGTTTGCTCGGGGGAGACCTCTCGGTCGCGAGCGCGGTCGGCAAGGGGTCGACGTTCACGCTCGTGTTGCCGATGCGCCACTCCGGCGCGACCTCGGGCACCTCCGCGCTGGCGCCACCGATGTTACCGCGCCATCGCTCGCCGAGCCAGGCAGAGCTGTCGGTCGAGCTCGAGCCGGTCAGCGCGGCACCCTTCGCCGACGATCGCGCGACGATCACGCCGCAGTCGCGCTCGCTCCTCATCATCGAGGACGACACCGCCTTCGCGCGGGTGTTGAGCGACCTCGCGCACGAGCTCGAGTTCGAGGTCATGGCCGCGACGACCGCCGAGGACGGCCTCGCGCTAGCGCGCCATTATCTGCCGAGCGCGATCCTGCTCGATGTCGGCCTACCGGATCGGTCGGGCCTCGCCGTCCTCGATGCCCTCAAACGCGATTCACGCACGCGCCACATCCCTGTCCACATGGCCTCGATCGACGACTTCGCGCGGACCGCTTTGCAGATGGGCGCGACCGGCTACGTAATGAAGCCCGTCGAGCGCGAGAAGCTGGTGGAGGCGATCAAGAAGCTCGAGTCAAAATTCACGCAGCAGCTCCACCGCGTGCTCGTCGTCGAGGATGACCCGCTGCTGCGCGAGAGCACGGCGCGCCTGCTCGCCGGCGAAGACGTCGAGGTCATCACGGCTGGGACCACCGCGGCCGCGCTCGAGCAGCTAGGGGCGCGCACGTTCGATTGCATGGTGCTCGATCTCTCGCTGCCGGATCGCAGCGGTCTGGAGCTGCTCGAGGAGATGTCAAAGAGCGATCAGCACGGCTTTCCGCCGGTGATCGTCTACACGGGGCGATCACTCAGACCTGACGAGGTCCACCGGCTCGAGAAGTTCTCGCGCTCGATCATCATCAAGGGCGCGCGGTCGCCAGAGCGCCTGCTCGACGAGGTCACGCTGTTCCTGCACCAGGTCGAATCCGCCTTGCCCCCCGAACGCCAGCGCATGCTGCGGGATGCGCGCGACCGCGAGAGCGTGTTCGAGGGCAAGAAGATCCTGATCGCCGAGGACGATGTGCGCAACGTCTTCGCGCTGACGAGCGTGCTCGAGCCCAAGGGCGCGAAGGTGTTGATCGCGCGCAACGGGCGCGAGGCGGTCGAGCTCGTCAAGAACACGCCCGATCTCGACCTCGTGTTGATGGACGTCATGATGCCAGAGATGGACGGGCTCCAGGCGATGCGCGCGCTGCGCGCGGACAAGCAGTTCACCCGGCTGCCGATCATCGCGCTCACCGCCAAGGCGATGCAGGACGATCGCGATCGCTGCATGGCGGCAGGCGCGAACGATTACATCGCAAAGCCGCTCGATGTCGACAAGCTGCTGTCCCTGGCGAGGGTATGGATTCGGAAGTAAAGATCGAGCCGCGCGACGCCGAGCTCACGTCGCTGCTCGACGCGATCTTTCACGCGTATCACTACGACTTCCGGAGCTACTCCGAAGCGTCGCTGCTGCGCCGGCTGCGCAACGCCCTGATCTACTTCAAGGTCCCGACCCTGAGCCGGTTGCAAGACAAGATGCTGTGCGAGCCCGCGGTCTTCACCGAGCTGCTCCGCTTCCTCACGGTTCAGGTCAGCGACATGTTCCGCGACCCGGGGTACTTCGAGGCGCTGCGCGACAAGGCCGTACCGTACCTGCGGACGTATGCGTCGCTCAAGGTCTGGGTCGCCGGCTGCGCGACCGGCGAGGAGGCTTACTCGCTCGCGATCATGCTCGACGAAGAGGGCTTGCTCGAGCGGACGATGATCTACGCGACCGATATCAATCCCGAGGCGCTCCGGTTCGCGCAGGACGGCGTGTTCGAGACCGACCGGCTCGTACGATTTTCAGAGAACTATCGGCTCTCGGGCGGCAAGAGATCGCTCTCCGATTACTACGCCGCAGCGTACGGCGGCGCGGTGATGGATCGCCGGCTCAAGAAAGCGATCGTGTTCTCGGACCACAGCCTCGCGACCGATCACGCCTTCGCCGAGGCCCAGCTCGTGTCGTGCCGCAACGTCCTCATCTACTTCGAGCGCGGGCTCCAGGAGCGTGCGCTCACCGTGTTGATGGCGTCGTTGTGCCGCAAGGGCTTCCTCGGGCTCGGGAGCAAAGAAACCCTGCGCTTCTCCGCGATCGCTCCCCGGTTCAAGGAGAGCGACGCCGACGCGCGCATCTACCAGCTGCTGTGATGGACATCCTCGTCATCGGAGGTTCCGCGGGCGCGCTCGAAGCGCTGCTCGCGCTCGTGCCATTGCTCGAGGTCCGCGTGCCGGCCGTCGTCGCGATCCATCTCGTCGCGAACCAGCGCAATTTGCTACCGGAGATCGTCGGGGCAGTGACGCGGCGCACGGTCGTCGAAGCCGAGGACAAGCTGCCCCTGCAGCTGGATCATATCTATATCGCGCCCCCGAACTATCACGTGCTCGTCGAACGCACCGGCTCGCTCGCACTCTCGGTCGACGACGCGGTCAACTATTCGCGGCCTTCGATCGACGTGTTGTTCGAGTCCGCGGCCGAGGCATTTGGCTCGCGATGCGTCGGCGTGTTGCTGTCCGGTGCGAATGACGACGGTGCCGCCGGGCTCGAGCGCATCGTCAACGCCGGCGGTCGCGCACTGATCCAAGCTCCAGCAACGGCCCAGCACGCCATTATGCCGGCCGCAGCGATCCGTCGGCTAGGGGCGCGGGCCCTGGTGCTTCCGATTCCAGAGCTGGCAAATGCTCTTGCGCCGCTCGCGGCGGTTTCCTACCGTGCGGGCCTGTTGTGAACGAGCCCGTGAAAATCCTGCTCATCGATGACGTCGAGGAGAACCTCGTCGCGCTCGATGCGCTGCTGCGCCGCGAAGGCGTCCAGTTGCTCCAGGCGCGATCCGGATCAGACGCCCTCGAGCTGTTGCTCGTGCACGAGATCAGCCTCGCGCTACTCGATGTCCAGATGCCGGAGATGGACGGCTTCGAGCTCGCCGAGCTCATGCGCGGCGCCGAGCGCACCAAGCACGTTCCGATCATTTTCGTCACCGCAGGCACGCGCGATCCCAAGCGCGTGTTCAAGGGCTACGAGACCGGCGCCGTCGATTTCCTCTTCAAGCCGATCGACCCGCACATCCTGCGCTCGAAGGTCGACGTGTTCATCGAGCTCGCGCGCCAGCGTCTGCAGCTCGCGCAGGCGCTCAAGCTCAACGAGCTGTTCGTCGGCATCATCGGTCACGACCTGCGCAACCCGCTCGGCGCGATGCTCGCTGGCGCTGAGCTCCTGCTTACGATCACCAGAGACGAGCCCGCGCTGCGCACGATCAGCCGGATGATCGGCGCCGGTCACCGGATGACCGAGATGCTCGAGCAGCTGCTCGATCTCACGCGCGGTCGGCTCGGCAATGGCGTCGGCTTCATGCGCGAGCGCCAGCGCGTGGACATCCAGGAGCTCGTCCAGCGGGCGGTCGACGAGCTGCAGGGCGCAAATCGTGATCGGGTCGTGAAGCTCGCGAGCCACGGTGACTGCGTGACCTCGGGCGATCCGCAGCGCCTGCTCCAACTATTCTCGAACCTGCTCGGCAACGCGGTCGCGCACGGCGCGCGTGACGGCGAGATCGTGGCCTCGGTCTCCGGTCGCGAGCGCGACGTGCTCGTGACGGTGAAGAACGATGGCGCGGTACCCGCCGAGATCCTGCCGGTGCTCTTCGAGCCGTTCCGCGGCAGCCATCGCCAGACCACTGGCAGCGCGGGCCTCGGCCTTGGCATGTACATCGCGCGCGAGATCGCACGCGGCCACGGCGGCGAGCTCAGCGCTGCCTCCACCGACGAAGCCGGCACCACCATGTCGGTGGTCCTGCCGCGCCATGCTGACGCGACGGGCGCCCTCGCCGAGTCCGACTTCAGCGCGTCGTAGTTTCGCTGTCACACGGGTCGGATAGGGTCTGGCCGTGGCTCGTACGCCAAGCGCCGAATACCTCGTCCTCGATATCGAGACGGTGCCGGACAGCGATCGCTGGACCGCGCCTCTCGAGGGCTCCGAAGGGCGCGGCGTGTTTCCGCCGACGTGGGCGCACCGCGTCGTCGTGATCGGCTGCCTGTGGCTCGATCACGGCTATCGCTTGAAGCGATTCACGGTGCTCGGCGATCCGCAGCCGACGGCAAGCCCGGATCAGCGCGAGCGCGCCTTGCTCCAGGACTTCTCGAAGCTCGTCGGCAAGGCACGGCCGATCCTCGTCACGTACAACGGGCGCAGCTTCGATCTGCCGGTCATCGCGTTGCGCGCGCTGTGTCACGGCGTTTCGCTTGCCTGGTACTACCGCGAGAAGAACGTTCGCTCGCGCTACAGCGAAGAAGGTCACCTCGATCTGTGCGACTGGCTCGCGGATCACGGCGCCACGCGATCAGGCAGCCTCGATGCGGTGGCGCGGTTGATCGGGCTGCCCGGCAAGACTGGCGTTGATGGTTCACAAGTCGCCGGGATGTACGCGATCGGTCAGCTCGATGAGATCCAGCGCTACTGCCTCTCCGATGTCGCGCAGACCGCGCTATTGCTCTTGCGGTTTCGCTTGCTCCAAGGCGGCCTCGCCATCGAGGAGTATCAGGCCGCGACGCGCTCCCTGCTCGACGCGCTCGACGCGGATGGTAGGGTCGGCGATGTGGTGAGCGGAACGAATCGCGCGCACCTGATCGAATGGCCCGCACAGAGCGCCTGACGCAAGCCTGGTTCGCGCGCCCCGCACCGACCGTGGCGCAGGAGCTGATCGGCTGCGCGCTCGTGCACGGCGATCGCGCCGGGATGATCATCGAGGTCGAGGCGTACCTCGGCCCCCACGACAAGGCGAGCCACGCCCGGTTCGGCTCGACACCACGAACGTCCGTGATGTTCGGCCCCGCGGGCCGCAGCTACGTCTATCTCTGCTACGGCATCCACGAGATGTTCAACATCGTCACCGGCGACGAAGGCCACGGCGAGGCGGTCCTGATTCGCGCGGTCGCACCGCTCGAGGGGCTCGGCGACGATCCGAAGATCGGGCGTGGTCCCGGCAAGGTCACCCGCGCCCTCGCGATCGATCGCAGCCACGATCGGCGGGACCTCGCACGTGGTGAGCTCTACGTCGCCGCGCACGAGGTGCCGCCGAAGCTCGGCATCGGCCCGCGAGTCGGCGTCGACTACGCGGGTTCGTGGGCGAAGCGGCGGTTGCGGTTCTGGTGGCGCGACCACCCGGCCGTCACGAAACCCTGACGGTATCGACCTTGCGCATCCGCTGCTTGAACAGCTCGTCGCCAAGCTTCTTGCGGTCGCGGCTCGCAGGCGTGCGGTAGTGGTGATACGCGCCATCGACGACGGTCGGTAGTGACGTCACAGCCGGCACGCCGAGCTCGCCGAGCCACCGTGTCATCTCGGCTTCGAGCGCGTTGCCCTCGGCGAGCCACAGCACGGTCTTGTGCTCGGTGAGGCGGAGCGTCGCCTTTTGCGCGCGGGCATAGACCGAGAGCTCGACGTGCCCGTTGCCGAACAGCTCCGCATCGTGATCGTCGAGAAAGCGGAGGATCTTCTTCGCGTTGATCCGCGAGGTCAGCCAGACATCGGTCGCGCCCGCGGCATCGTAGTGATCGAGGAGCCGGACCTCGAGGTTATCGGCGCTTGGCAGCCGCTCGACGATGCCTAGATAGAGATCGACCAGGTGATCGGCGTCGGTCTGCGCTTCGAGCACGAGGATGCCGGGCTCGCTGCGCTTGGTCCAACCGCACGCCATCGTGTGCACTCCACCGCTCACGGCCGGTAGGGCGCCGGGGGGGAACTTGAACGTCGACAGCTCGATCGGCGCAGGGCCAAGCTTGACGACATGGCCCTTGCCGACCGCTTCGCCAAGCGGAATCTCCTCGGCCGTCGCGACATCGAACGCGATCGCCCAGCTGCCCGCGATCACGCGCTCTGCTTCGGCGATCGCGACACCCGGATGGTCGCCGCTCGCGAGCGCCAGCTGCGGTGCGCCCGCGTTGGTGGCGAGCGCGATGCGATACCAGAGGCGGCTCTTCACGCTTCGGGTTTACCGCGAATTTCTAGAAGTCGCTGCCGAGCGCTAAGCCGAACGTGACGTGCGTCAATTGCGCATCGATGGCCGTGCGGTTGCCATCGTGCAGCCGGTAGAAATCGTAACCGTCGTCGATGTAGAGCGCGCCGGTCATCATCGGGCCCTTGTTGACGAGGAAGAACAGGGGGGCCCAGAGCAGGCCGAGCACCGAGCCCTTGCCCTTCAACTGGACGCCGGCGCCGACCCCGAGGCCACGTCCCGCGTAGTTCGCGAGCTCGCCATCGGCCCACGCATAACCGACGCTGCCGCGCACGTAGAGCTCGAGGTTTTGCGCGAGCGGCTGGAGGTACTTGAGATCGAGCGACGTGGTGGTCAGGCCCGGCGACTCGGCATCGCTGATGGTCGGGAGCTGCATACCGATCACGCCTTCGAGCGCCCACGGTCCACGCCGCATCCCGATCGCGAGCCGGCTGTTCGCGAACTTCGTGTCAGCCTCGTGGCTCGCGAGCTCGTCCTTGACGGTCGTCGCACCGACACCTTGCGAGAAGTAGAAGCCGTCGGCACGCGCCGAGCGGAGGGCAGCGAACATCACCGCGACGAGCACCAAACTTCGCATGCTCGAGCGTAGAGCAAGGCCGGTGCCTCGCGCCACCCGCAGCGATCAACCGGTTGCGCGGTCCGCGTTCCAGCGGTGCTCGTGAAACCGCGACACCGGTGTCTCACTCCGTGTCACTGGCCGGCGGGCATCTCGAACTGGAGCACGATGACCGTGATGCGCCCTTCGATCAACCCACCCAGCCCGGTCGCGCTCAGGCCGCCACTGCTCGACGCGTTGAACGTCGCGCCGAACGGCGCGTCTTGCGACATGAAGATGCCGTTCGACGAGGTTCTCGTCGCCAGCCCGGTACGGTCCGTCGTGAGATAGACCACGGAGCCCAGGCTCGGCGTGATCTGGAGATTCGGCACCGGGTTGCCGTTCGCATCGAGAATGACGCCGATCACGAGCCCCGCGGTCGGGACCTGTGTCATCCCGAGCGCCGTGAGGATGCCGTCGAGCGTGTGCTTCGAGAGCCGGGTGCCACTCGTGTCGATCGTGGGGTTCGCGACCTGATACGTGGTGTCGGGGATCGCCTTGCAGCGCGCCGAGGTCGTCGAGCCGGGGGCATCCTCGAGCACGACCGTACACAGGTTCGCGAGCTCGCGCGTCAACGTGCCATCCCAGCCAGGCGTGGTCTGGCCGGTCACGCGCGTGAGCGGAACGAGATCGACCGAGTTGAGCTGGTAGTACGTATCGCCGGTACTCGACGTGATCGGCTTCGGCTCGCCGATCTGGACAGTCAGCTGATCGGCGAGCGTGGAGCTGACCGAGACGCCAGTATCGAAATCCTCGACGCTCGAGCGCACCGCGACGGCGACGCCACCGGTGCACGAGATATCGTGGAGCTGCGCGAGATCGACGCATCCGAGATCGACGATCGTCTCGGCGTCGCCGGGGTGATAGAACGCGACGCCCCCGATCGCGGGCGTCGGCGCGCACGTCCCGTTAGAGGCACTGCACGGCTCGATCGAGGCCTCGGGAAAGCCGAGCGCATCGAACGTGACATCGCTCGGGCAGATCAGCTGCCCCGTTGTGGTGTCGGTCGAGAGCCTCGCTATCGGATAGACCACCATCTCGATCTCGAGCGTCTGCGCGTTCACCCGGTTGGCGGGCTGCGGCAGATCGACGGCGGCGATCGAGCACAGGTTCTGGGTCGTGAGCTCCTGACAGACCGTGATGTACGGCGAGGCCGGATCGCTGGGATCGAACACGCGGATGCTGACCGCCGCACGACACGCCATCGTGACATCGCTGCAGCTCGTGACCTGGCGGTTCGCGGTGTCGAGGCACGCGGCCTCCGGCGACGACGTCACGCGAAAGCGCAGCGTCAGCGTCGGATCGCTGCACGCGGCGACTACGAGGGCGAGGGCGACGGCGAGGGCGAGGGTCCGCATCAGTTCGCGATCTTGATATCGCCACCAAAGTTCATCCACTGCGTACGATTCGCGATCAAGATGCCGCCGACGATCAGCGCGACCGCGGTGCCCGCAGCCGAGGCCTGGACCCAGCGCTTCTCGTACCAGGCCTGCTCCACGACGAGCAGAGGTTTGGTGAACGGCGGCTCCGCGCGACGCGGCGGCCGGCGAGGGCCGGACAGGCCCTCGATCATCTCCTCGGGCTTTTGATTCGCGAACTGCTTCGGCGCCGAGAACCCCGGCGCACGATCGCGCCAGGTCTCCCACTGGATCGCGCCATCGGGCCGCTTCGAGATCATCACGGCATCGCCGATGCCGAGCAGCGCGGCGAGCTGCTTCATCGCGCCTGCGCGCGCGACATCGTCGCCAGAGGCTTGCGCGCGCGACAAGGCGAGCCGCGCACGTGCGACCTTTTGATGACCATCCGCCGGTTGCTCGGGAATTTCGATCATCGTCGAGGCCGTCACGCTCAGCGGCTTGCCCCAGGTCCTGCGGTCGAAGCCGGTGACCGTGATGACGTGATCGCCAACTTCGAGATCTGTGAACACGCCGGGCGCCGGACCTCGTTCGACGAAATCGATCCATACGCGGCCCGTGCCCTTGACCTCGAGCGTCACGAGCTGCGGCTTCGAATCGACCGCACGCTTCCACGCGGCGACGACATCCGGCGGGTAGCGCGCAGGATCGAGCTGGCGGCCCGGGTCGAGCCGGTGGGCGAGCGACAGCGCGAGGGTTGATCCCTCTGCATGGCCCTGACCGTGGCCCTGAGCGTGGCCCTGAGCGAGGCCCTGAGCGAGGCCCTGAGCGTGGCCCTGATCGAGCCCGGCGAGGCCGACGAGGCCGACAAGGAGCGAGAGATCCGCGTAGAGCGCCTGGGCATCGGGGGTGGGCACGATCATCGCCAGGAACTGTTTGCCGCTCGAGGCCGTCGCACCCGCCTCGCCGGCGCGGGTCTCGTCGAGCTTGGCCTGGGCATCGGCCCGCGCGAGGATCGCTTGGTTGAGCGGCGTGCCATCCTCGTCGACGAGCGGCCCGGTCAGATCGCGATCGTAGTCGCGGCTATTCGGGATCATCAGGCCATCGCTCTGGTTGATCGCCGTGTACAGCGAACCGGAGAGTGCTCGGACCCGTTCGTCCTCGGTCAAGTCGATGACGGCGACCTGGCGCCGCTCGACCGGGACATCGGGATCTGCAGCATCGCCGAGCTCTCCCGCTCTGGGATGGGCGGCGGCGCGGGCGGGCCAAACGGTCTGTAGGGTCGAGAGCACCCCACAGACCGCACAGATCGTCACCCGAGCCGGAAACCCGGTCGCCATTCCCTTACTATAGGCCAGCTTTAGGGCTGGGGCCCTAGGTGTCCCGGGCTGTGTGACCGACCAGCCAGAAGTCGAATGGACGAACCTCTCCAGAAATCTCTCGAACGGTATGACGTGCTCGACCGTATCGCGGTCGGTGGCATGGCCGAGGTGTTTCTGGCCAAGGCGTACGGCGCGCACGGGTTCGAGAAGACCCTGGCGATCAAGCGGATCTTGCCGGAGCTCGCGCGCGACCCCGAATTCGCCGCCCGGTTCATCGCCGAGGCGAAGGTTGCGGTCAAGCTGTCCCACGCGAACGTCGTCCAGGTCTTCGACTTCGGGCGGATCGGCGACGCCCTGTTCATCGCGATGGAGTACGTCGATGGGCTCGACCTCGCGATGCTACTGCGCAAGTTCAAGGACGACAAGCGCCTCCTGCCGCTGCCCGCCGCGTTCCACATCGCGATCGAGATCATTCGCGCGCTCGACTTCGCGCACCAGCACGGCGTCGTACACCGCGATGTCTCGCCCTCGAACATCCTGATCAGCCGCGCGGGCGAGGTGAAGATCGGCGACTTCGGCATCGCGGTCGCCGCGGCGCCTCATAAGAGCGGGGGGCCGGGCGTGCGCAAGGTCATGGGCAAGTGGCGCTACATGTCGCCCGAGCAAGCGCGCGGCGACACGCTCGATACCCGCAGCGACATGTTCAGCGCAGCCTCGGTGCTGTTCGAGCTGTTCACCGGCGAGAAGTTGTTCCCTGGCGACGAAGCCGAGGACATCATCAAGAACATCGAGACGATGCAGATTCCGCGCGCGAGCTCGGTGCGCCCGGGCGTGCCATCGCGGCTCGACGAGATCCTCGCCGGCCCGCTGTCGCGCAAGCCCGTCGATCGACCGATGCGCCCGGCCGCCGTGCTGCGATCGCTGATCGAGCTGTCCTACGAGTCAAGCATCATGGCGACCGCGCTCGACGTCGCCGAAGCAGTCGCGTCGGTCCTGCCGGCAAAGCGAATCAGCGGCGCGGGCCAGCAACTCGACGACGTGATCCGAAAGCAGCTGGGGCAAGCGCAGGCCGAGCCTTCGGTTGCACGGCGCACGGCGGTCACCGATAACAAGCCTTCGAGCACCAGCACGCTGGAGCGCGGCGAGCGCGGCGAGCGCGGCGAGCACGGCGAGCGCGGCGAGCACGGCGAGCGCCGCGAGCGCGGCGAGCACTCGACCGGCCTCTATCGCAAGATCGGCGAGGACGGCGTCTCGCAGCTCTTCGATCTCGATCCGACCGGCGTCGCACCCGCGCGCGAGACCGAGCCGATCGCGAAGGATGCGGACTCCGGGCTGCATCGCCTGCTCGAGAAGATCGATGGCGATCGCCGCACCGAGCCCGGCGCCCCCCCGACCGGAGCGCGGCCCAAGATCGATCCGATCTCGACCGGCGCGTCAATCGCGATCGCGCGCACGGCGACGCCCCAACCTCGAACCCCCATCACCGCGCCGGTCACCGCGCCGGTCACCGCGACCGACAACAAGAGCATCGTCACCCAGACCGGCGGCCGGCGCCGCACCGTCGGGCTCGGCATCGTCGCCGGCATGCTCGTCGGTGGCGGGTTCGTCAGCTGGCGCGTGTTGCGCACGAACGAAACGGCGGTCGTCGCGATCGTCGCGATCGCGGATGCGACCAGCGTCGAGCAGGTCGGCGTGATGGAGATCGATCCGAAACCCGATGGCGCGAGCGGCACGATCACGGGCGTCGATGGCATCACGCATCCGTTCGGGCCGACCTCGCACGCCAAGCCGCTGCGCTTGAAGGTCTCGGCGAGCACGAAGCTCCACGTTCACATCGAGCATCCTGGTTATCAAGCGATCGATGACGACCGCACGGTGCAGCCGAACGAGACGATGTTGGTATCGCCATACATGGTCAAGGCCCGTGCGGGCCTCCACGTCACCACCACGCCGGAAGGAGCGCAGGTCAGCCTCGATCACCGCGTGCTCGGCGAAACGCCGCTCGTCCGTGACGACCTCGACGAAGCCACTGGCGAGGTCGCGATCGCGAAGGCGGGCTACGAGCTCGTGAAGCAGAAGGTCGAGCTCGTCGCCGGCCATCCGATCGAGATCACCTTGACGCTCAAAGCCGTGACCCGGACGGGCACGGTCACGCTCAGTATCGTCGGCGGCTGGGGCGACATCGCGTTCAAGGGCGCGAAGGTCGGCTCGGGCAGCAAGGCCACGATCAAGCTGCCGGTCGGCAAGCAGACACTACACATCACGAATCCCGTCTCGAAGAAGCAGTGGGACGCGTCGTGCGTCGTCGAAGAAGCGAAGATCACGCTGTGTAAGAGCAGCGCGCCCAGCTGAGCTGCCCCGCGCTACTTCTTTCGCTTCTTCACCATCTCGAGGGTGACATCACCGGTCGGTCGCGCGCGGCACGACAGCCGGACCTTGGTGATGTGATAGACGTTGCCGAGGTGCTTGGTCTCCTCGTCGGTGTACGGGTTGAGATGCTCGGCGCCCGCCTTGATCCGGACGCGGCACAAGCCGCACGTCCCCTTGCCGACACAGGCGGTCTCGATGCCGGCTTGCGCCTTCGCACCGGCTTCGAACAGCGTGCCACCCGGCATGATCTCGACGAGGACTGGGGTGTCGCCTTCGCGCAGGATCGTGATCACGGGCATAGCGCGCGTAGGTGCTCGAGGAGGTGATCGAAATCGCTCGGCTCGATCAAGGGGTTCATGATCGTCGAGCGCAAGTAGTAGGTGTCGCCGAGCATCGTGCCGACGATATAGAACCGGCCATCCTCGACCACGCGCTGGCGCAGCGCGCGGTTGTGAGCATCGAGGTTGTCGACACCTAGAGGCACGTGGCGATAACAGATGATATTGAGCGCGGGCTCGAGCGCGAGCTCGAAGTCGGGCGCCGCTGCGAGCTTGTCAGCGAACGCGCGCGCGAGGGTGGCCTGGTGATCGACGATATCGGCGAACAGCTGCTCGCCGTGCGCGCGGAGCTGCGTCCACAGCTCGATCGCCATCGCGCGCTTCGTGCATTCGAGCGTGCGCGTGCCGAGGTCCCACCAGTGGGTCTCGGCGCGCTCGTCGGCGAACAGGTAGCTCGCGCGTTGCGCGAACGCTTCGTAAGCGTGGGACTCCTGCTTGAACAGGACCGCGGTGACGAGCGCCGGCATCATCAGCAGCTTGTGCGCATCCCATACGACCGAGTCCGCACGCTCGATCCCCGCAAGCTTCACGCGATGGGTCGGCGAGAGTGCGACGCCACCCCCGTGCGCGGCATCGACGTGCAACCACAGCTGCTCGTGCGCCGCGAGCTCCGCGAGCTCGTCCAGCGGGTCGAATGAACCGGTCGCGGTCGAGCCCGCCGCCGCGATGATGCCGATCACGCGACGACCGGATCCGTGCGCCGACTGCAGTGCCTCACGGACCGCCGCGGCCGTCATCCGATGATGCTCGTCGACGGGCGCCGCGATCACGCCGCCCTCGCCCCACCCCATGATCGCGAGCGTGCGTGCGACCGAGTAGTGCGCTTCGTTCGAGGTGATCACGGCGAGTGGAGGACCACCGTGCGCGCCGGCCCTCCACGTATCGAAGCCCGCGTGCGCCTGGCGCATCGCGAGCAGCGCGGTGAGGTTGCCGAGCGAGCCTCCCGAGGTCAGCACGCCACCGGCGGTGTCGCCGAACCCGAGCTTGCCGCACAGGAACTTCACGACCGCGAGCTCGATCGGCACTGCCGCCGGCCCCATCTCGTAGATCGCCATGCCGTTGTTCGAGAGCGCCGCGACCGCTTCGGCGAGCACCGCGCCAGGCAATGGGGGCGGCACTTGATGGGCCATACAATGCGGATGCGCGAGCGCGGTCGAGCGCGCGAGGATCGCGGCGAGGTCGGCGTTGAGGTCGCCACCCGCGAACGGCGCCGTGCCCCACTCGGCGCGCGCAGCCTCGGGCGCCTGCCACGGAACCACCGGGCCCTGCCGGTCCTGCGCCCTCGCGAGGTGGTCCGCGAGCGTGTCGATCAACGCATGACCCTGACGCCGAAACTGCTCCGGATCATACGCATCACGGATGGACCTGGGCGCACTGGGCATCGCGGGCAGGCTAGCATCGGCGGGATGACCAGACTGTGGTGGCTGCTATGGATCGCTGCGGGCGCGGCCGCGTGCAAGGCCGATGCGGGGACGCCCAAGTCCAACGTTCACGTCACGTTCGGCGCTGGATCCGGCGCACCGCTACCGAAGCTGGCCGCGCAAGGCGGGCTGTCGTTCGAGATCCTCGACGCGGCGACTGGCACGCGGATGCCGGGCAAGCTCACGATCCTCGGCGTCGGCAAGACGCCCGAGCCGAGGTTCTCCAAGGACATCGGCGTCGAGATCGATGATTCGCTCGAGGCCTACAACCGGGTGTTCTCGCTCGCGGGTGTCGGGGTGATCGCGTTGCCCGTTGGCACCTACGACATCACGTTCAGCCGCGGCATCGAATGGACGATCGCGACCCAGCGGGTCACGATGACGCCGACCGGCGTCGAGCTCCACGCCAAGCTCCAGCACGTCATCCAGACGCCGGGCTGGGCCTCCGGCGACTTTCACGTTCATGCAGCCGCGAGCTCGGACTCGCACGTGCCGATGCGCGACCGCGTGTACGAGTTCATCGCCGATGGCGTCGACATGATCGTCGCGACCGATCACAACGTGGTCGCGAACTACCAGCCGGTGATCGCCGAGATGCACGCCGAGAAGTACCTCGCATCTTCGACGGGCGACGAGATCACGAGCGGCGCGTGGGGTCACTTCGGTGCATTTCCGCTACCTCACGAGATGGAGTCCGAGGGCCAGGGCGCGATTCCGGTCAAGCGAAAGACCGCCGCCGAAATCTTCGCCGAGGTCCGCAAGACCGCGCCGACGGCGGTCATCGATATCCATCACCCACGGCTCGAGAAGGGCATCGGCTACTTCTATCTCGGCAAGTTCGACGACGTGAACGATCGCTCGACGCGCCGCGGGTTCTCGTACGACTTCGATGCGATCGAAGTCTTGAACGGCTACCAGGATACGAACCGCAAGACGATCGATCGCGTGATGCAGGATTGGTTCGCGATGCTCGATCGTGGTCACCTCGTCACCGCGACCGGCAACTCCGACACCCATCACCTCAACTACAACCTCGGCGGCTACCCGCGTAACTACGTCGCGGTCCCGAACGACGACCCGCACCTGCTCACGGCCGACGACATGGCCAAGGGAGTGAAGGCACACCACTCGTTCCTGACGACCGGACCGATCGTCGATTTCAGGGTCGGCACCACCGGCATCGGTGATCTCGCGCCGGCACCGAACGGCAAGGCGACCGCGGACATCACGGTGCGCGCCGCGCCCTGGATCTCGGTGTCGCGCGTGATCGTGTATGTCGCAGGCAGAGAGGTGAAGCGGTGGGAGATCGCGACGGAGCCGACCGACAAGGAGCCGATCCAGCGCTTCCACGAGACCTACGACATCGACGTCAAGAACGACACCTACGTGCTCGTTCGCGTCGAAGGCGATCGCTCGCTCGCGCCGGTCGTCGGTGGTGGCAAGGACGTGGTCGTGCACCCCTTCGCATTGACGAACCCGATCTTTCTCGACACGAACGCCAACGGTAAATACGACGCCGTGCTGCCGCACGGATCGCACGGGAAGGACGCGGCGGAGGACTGATGCGCATCGCGATGTTGTTGTTCGAAAAGCTCACGCAGCTCGATCTCACCGGGCCGCACGAAGTGCTGGCGCGCATCCCGGGTGCCGAGGTCCTGATCGTCGCCAAGACGATGCAGCCGGTGCTCTCCGAGACCAAGCTCGTACTCACGCCGACCGCGACGTTCGCGGACATTCCCACGACCGACCTCTTATTCGTCCCTGGCGGCTATGGCCAGATCGCGGCGACGAACAGTGCCGAGACCGTCGCGTGGCTCGCGCAGGTCGGAGCGAAAGCCAGGTGGGTCACGTCCGCGTGCACCGGTTCGTTGCTGCTTGGCAAGGCTGGTTTGTTGAACGGCTACCGCGCGGCGACGCACTGGGCGTACATGGATCTGCTCCCGCTCGTCGGTGCGATTCCCACCGACCAGCGCGTCGTCGTCGATCGCAACCGGATCACGAGTGGCGGTGTGACCGCGGGCATCGATGCCGCGCTGCAGATCGTGCTGGAGACCGCGGGCCGCGCGGTCGCCGAGGCGATCGCGTTGAACCTCGAGTACGATCCGGCTCCGGCGTTTCCGGGTCATCCGCGGAGCGCCGACATCGATCTCGTCGAGGGGATCCGCGAGAACCTAAAGACGCGGCATGCCGAACGCCGCGCGCAGCTGCTCACTCGATCGGGTTGATGATCTTGACGTCGCTGCCGCCGACGAACGCGTAGCTACCGACGTTGAAGTAGCCGTAGACCGACAGACCGAAAGGCTGATTCGCGTTGACCACGTGGTGACCTTCGCTGGCCGGACACGTGGTCTGCTCGTAGGCCGTGCCGGCGACCATGCCGATCGGCGCGGTGTAGCAACCCATCGTCATCGCGAGTGGCATGCCATCGAGCATCACGGTCGCGGTGGTCGGCTTCGCGACCACGATGTAGTTCGACGTCCACTCGGCCGGCACGAGGAACACGTAGTTCTTGCGGAACTGTTCGGCGGCCGGGAGCAACAGCTGGCTCGGATCGCCGATGTACCCGTGCTTCACGAAGTGCTGCGGCACCAGGTAGCTCGCGACCTCGATCGCGTTCGTCGCCGACATCGCGAAGCCCTTCGTCGCCGCGAACGTCTTCTGCTTGTGGTTGTCGACCGTGAACGAATCGAACGGCGCTGCCAGGTTCGTCGTGACCACCGTGCCGTCGACCGTACCGACGACGCGAACGATATCGGGCTCGACCCAGCCGGTCGAATCGGTCGAGCGGATCGGGCTGCGCGCGATCGCGAACTCGCGACCGAGCGCGGTGATCGGGAACAGCTGCTCCTCGAGGTGATCGGTGCAGCAGATGTCGTCGGCGCCGTCGCCGCTGGCGACCCAATCGGGCGGATAGACCACGTTCGGTGCGCCGCCGAAGCCGATGCCGCGCTCGGCGCTCGTGAACACGACGACGGGCTTGTCGCTGTGGATCTGCGTGCCGGTGAAGTCGCCGTCCTGGCCAGCGCTGATGCACGAGAAGATATCGGTCGTCAGCTGATCCGATTCGAGGTTCGCAACGTCGTAGCGCGACAGCGTCAGGTTCAACACGGTGTTCTTCGCGGTCGCGGGCACGGCGATGCCGGTGTCGCCACCGGCCGCGACGATCGGATGGGTCGGCGTGACCGTGACGTGCGTGTTGTCCTCGATCGGGATGATCGTGACCGAGGTGTGATCCGGTATGCTCTCGATCGGCAGGCCCGGCGTACCGCACGGGTTCGCGGTCGGATAGCCGATGATCGAGTAGTCCGCACCGAGCGCCTGGATCGGAATCAGGGTGGACGCGTCGTTCGAGAACGTCTGGACGATCGGGTTGAACTGATAGACCACGATCGGGCTCGACGCGACGACATGAAACGCGTGCGGGGACACGAACGTGCCGGTGCCGGAGTTCCGGGTATACGAACCATTCTGCCCCATCGAACCATCGACCTCGCGCTGCGGCAGATCGATGCGCTGCGCGAAGTGAGGTGCGATCGTCGCCGTGGCAACGACCTGTTCGACGATGGGCTGACCGACGCGCGCACCGTTCTTGGTGACCGTCACCGTGACGGGGTAATCGTTATCGTTGGCACCGACGATCGCGAACTGTGCGGCGGACGCATCGCTGATCACGACACCCCCGATGACGTCCGTCTCGTTATCGAGATCCGCGGCCCAGAAATCGCAGCCGACGTTCGAGGGATGATCGAGCGCCGCATCGCACGGGCCCTTGCACGTGCCCATCGAGCACACGGTATCGACCGGGCAATCCTGGACGACCGTGCCGCCGGTGCCGTCGTGATTGCACATCATCACGGTCTGATCGGTGGGGCCACCGCAGTAGTTCGTATCGGCCGGACAGACCTCGCAACCCACGGTCGGATCGCAGGTCTCGCCGTCGGCGCACACGACCGGAGGCGCGAGCACGCCGTCGTTGCAAGCCTGATAGCCGAGCGCGCTGCACACGCCCGGGCAATTCCCGCCAGCTTGCCGACCGCCAGGACCACATGCAGCGCAGAGCGCCAGTGGCACTAAAAAGTGTAGAGCCCTCATCGCGCCGGAACTTCCCCCAGGGCGGGCAGTCCGCGCAATGTACGAACGGTGCACAGCGTGCGGAGGGCGTTGCAGCAAGCGGCGAACGTGAGATCCGAGACTCGACGCTGATCCAGGCGGGCTAACCGGATCCGGTCCGGCCGATCGATACCGTCTACCCGTCCTCCCCGATCTCGCTCTGACCCAAGATGAAGGCCGATCGGAGCGTCGACGCTCGAGCAGGTTCGATTCAAGCGAAGGAAGAAATGACGTCTTTCGCTCACAGACCTCAGTCAGCGTCGAGCAGCGCGTCGACATCGACGTGTTTGCTCAACGCCTCGCGGTGATGCTTGTTGCGCTTACGCGCGCTCGCCAGCTTCTCTTTGAAGTCGAACGTGCAGTCCCGTGACCACGCTCTCGTGCTCTTCGTTCGTGTCGGTCTTGTACTCGTAGATCGGGAGGCGCGTGCGTGCCACGTCCCACGCCGTCGCGCAGATGCCTTTCGTCGCATCGCTGGTGTTGATCCAGGTCACGACGACCACGTGGCCAGCGAAGCGTCCTGCGCGCCCGCGACGAACCCATTGCCCGGATCGAGCTCGACCAGCGTCTGGCCTGTGAGCGCGAACGGCTGCGATGGTGTGTTCGTGCGGTCGTGGCGCTGACCATCGATGTGGCCCTAGCCGAACCACACCAGCGTGGTGCCGTCGCGCACCGCGTTCGAAGCTCCCGCGCGACATCTCCGGATCGATCAGCTACGCTACGTGGCTCTCTCGATCCTTGCAGTCGCGTCGATCGTGCGCGCACCGCTCGTTGTCGTGCGTAGGGCACCGCGGGCCGCCGAGCGGCCCACGAACCTGGCGGCGCAGCCGCCGAAACCTTCTTCGCTCCGGCGTCTCTGCGCTTCGTTGCTTCGTGACCGTCCGCCAGCGTCACCCGATCGGGGCGAGCTACTCGCGGCCGGGATTCGCGAGGCCGAGGCGGTGCAGCATCTTGTGGATCGACATCCGGTCGATGCCGGCAGCGCGTGCCGCGGCAGAGATATTGCCGTCGTGCTGCGCGAGCAGGCGCGAGATGTAGCGGCGCTCGAACTCGCTGATCACGTTCTGCTTCGCGGTCTTGAACGCGATCGTGACATCGACGGGCACCGTCATCTGCGCATCGGTCGAGCTCGCGGTCTGCGACGGCGTGACCGTGATCGAAGGCTCCGAGCGCTGCACCGGCGCAGGCGCGCGGCGGAGCGAGTCTTCGTCGGTCGGGTTCTCGGCGAGGAGGACCGCGCGCTCGATCACGTTGCGCAGCTCGCGAACGTTGCCCGGCCAGTCGTGCTTCATCATCAGGTCGATCGTCTCCTGGGCGATCACCGCGGTCTCGCCACCGGGCGTGGTGGTGAGGATGTGCTCGATCAGGAGCTGCAGATCATCCTTGCGATCGCGGAGCGCCGGCACGTGAACGCGCGCGACGGCGAGCCTGTAGTAGAGATCCTCACGGAACCGGCCACGGTTGACCTCGACGCCGAGGTCGCGGTTCGTGGCGGCGACGATGCGGACGTCGACCTCGATGGTCTTGGTCCCACCTACGCGACGGACCTCCTTGCGCTCGAGCACGCGCAGCAACTTCGGCTGCATGTTGAGTGGCAGCTCGCCGATCTCGTCGAGGAAGACAGTGCCACCATGGGCGCGTTCGAACGCGCCGGCGTACGAGCCGGTTGCACCGGTGAACGCGCCGCGCTCGTGACCGAACAGCTCGCTCTCGATCAAGTTCGGTGGGATCGAACCGCAATCGAGGACCACGAACGGGCCCTTCTCGCGCGGAGAATTATCGTGGAGCGCTTCCGCGACGAGCTCCTTGCCCGCGCCGGTCTCACCGGTGACGAGCACGGTCGTATCGGTGCGCGCGAGCTTCTCGAGCCGCGCGAACAACTCGCGCATCTTGACCGAGCGGCCGATCATCGAGCCGTAGCGATCGGTATCCGCGAGCTCGATCTCGACCGATTCACCGAGCGGATCGAATTTGAGGCGCGTGCCGCCGAGCGCGATCTGCGAGCCGGAGGTGATGTAGACGTCGTTGATCCGCAGCGACGACACGTACGTACCGTTCGTCGAATCGAGATCGCGTAGGCGATAACCGCGATCGTCGAGCCGGATCTCGCAATGCAGGCCCGAGACCTTCGAATCGCTGAGCTGGACATCGTTGCCGCGGCGCGCGCCGATCCGGATCACCGGGGCTTCGACGTCGCGGATCAGACCGGCATCGGGCCCGCTGACAATTTCGACCCGACACCGGCGCAGACGCGCACTCGTCGCGCGGCCACCGATATAGGTGACCCAGGTTCCCGAGCGCAGGTCGTCCACCGGCATGAGAGCACGTACGCTACCACAGGCATGCGACTTCGCAGCAGGTCGCTTACGGGCTTGGAGCCGCCGATCCGCGCGGTCCTGCCGGTCCTGCCGGTCCTGCCGAGCCTGCCGAGCCTGCCAGACCGCCGGGGGCCAAGAGCGCGCCCTCGAGGTCGGCATTGACCGGTGGAATGCCGAGGCCGGCATGCGGATCGCGACGCTCCTTGTCGACGCCCGGTTTGTCGAGCGGCTGGATCCCGCGCTTCAACAGCTCGTCGTTGTGGCGATGTTCGTTCGCGCGCTGCGGCGGCGTGAGCATCGCGTCGCACGCGTCGAGTTGCTCGCGACCATTCGCGTGCGAGAGGCAATCGATCACCGGCTGGGCCCACTTGTCGGCTTCGCACGAATCGGTGATCGCCTTTTTGATATCCGGCGTGATGCGCGCGATGTTCGCGGCGATCGGCGGCGGCATCTTCGACTTCGATTCGGCGACCATGCGATCGACCGCGCCGGAGACCGCTGGCGCGCACTTCGAGCTGTGGCGCTGGCACGCGGCTAGTACGGCGACGAGAAGGAGCAGGTTACGCATACGCAGAGGTTCGCACGTTCCGCGTTGCCCGTGCGGCACGGCCATTCGCCCCGGCGAGCCAGTTTGGCAGGGCTGCGCCGGTCCAACGTTGCGTGGCGTTGCGTGGCGTGGCGTGGCGTGGCGTTGCGTGGCGCTGCGTGGCGCTGCGTGGCGCTGCGTGGCGTTGCGTGGCGCTGAGGAGAAGTCGACCAGACGCCAGGCGCGCCACTTGCTACGCTTGCAGTATGTCCGCGATCGTGTCCCTCCTTCGCGTGATGATGCTGCGTGACGCGGATGCGATCACGCTCGAGGCGGGCCGGATCCCGAGCTTGCGCCGACGCGGCAACGTCGAAGCGCTCGCGATGCCCGCCCTCGAGCCCGCGCAGATCGACGAGTTCGCGCAGCCGCTGCTCGGAGCGAGGTCGCTCGATGAAGGGCCATTGATGGTCGCCTTCACCGATGAAGACGGTGCGATCTATCCCGTGACGATCGAGCGCGGTGCGACGGGCTTGAAGGTGACCGCGCGGCGCGGTGGCAAGAAGGTGGTCGCGGCTCCTGTCGTTCGACCCGCGGTGGCGGCGGGAACCGCTTTCGCACCGGTCTTGAAGATAGTCGCGGCCACTGCTGACGACGACGTAGCACCTCGCATCGCGGCAGCGCGCGATGCCCGTGCAGTGCGCGAGCGCCTCGCGCTGCTGCTCGCTCCGCCAATAGCGATCGCGGTCGCACGCCGCGCCTCCGATGTCTTTCTCTCGACGGGGCAGCGCCCCCGCCTGCGCATCGATGGCCGCCTGGCGTGTCTCGACGAGCTCGCGATCGACGATGTCGAGCTCACCGCGATCGTACGCGAGCTCGCCGGCAGCGATGTCGGTGCGAATATCGATCTGAGCCTCGACGTCAACGAAGCTCGCGTGCGCGTCAACGCGTTCGATCACCTGTCCGGCGTCGCGATCGCCGCGCGGTTGATCAACGAGCGGGTGCCTTCGCTCGCGGAGCTCGGCTTGCCTCCGGAGCTCGCCTCGATCGTCGAGCTGCGCGATGGGTTGGTGCTGGTTTGCGGACCGACCGGCTCCGGCAAATCGACGACGCTCGCATCGCTGATCGATCTCCTCGATCAGCGACGCGCCGCGCACGTCATCACGCTCGAAGATCCGATCGAGTACCGCTTCCAGCGGCGCCGTGGCTTGATCCATCAGCGCGAGCTCGGCACTCACATCCCTTCATTCGCGGCCGGCTTGCGCGCAGCCCTGCGCGAAGCGCCCGACGTGATCCTGCTCGGCGAGCTCCGTGATCGCGACACGATCGCGGCCGCGCTGACCGCCGCCGAGACCGGGCACCTCGTGCTTGCCACGCTCCACGCACCGAATGCGATCGGCGCGATCGACCGCATGATCGACGCCTTCCCCGAGGGCCAGCAGCGCCAGATCCGGACTCAGCTCGCGGGCGCCCTGCGCACGGTCGTGACCCAGTTCCTGTTGCCCAAGAAAGACGGCGGGCGCGTGCCCGCACTCGAGGTCGTGCCGGTGATCGCCGCGGTCGCGAACCTCATCCGCAAGGGCGACCTCCACATGCTGCCGACTGCGATCCAGGCCGGTCGCGACGCCGGCATGATTCCGCTCGAGCGCTCGCTCGCGAAGCTGCTCGATGCCGGTGCGGTCTCCCGCGACGCCGTCAAGCGGATCGCCGCCGATCAAGACCTACTCGCCGCGCTCGCCGGCAAACTTCGCTAGCACCCGACATGAAGCCGTGGCGCTACGACGAGCAGCAGCGGATCCAGATCATTCCACGTCGACCGCTTGCGCTGCAGCCCGTGCGGACCACGAATCGCGACCAGTGCTGATCGGGGAACAGGCTTCGGATTTCCATCCCCGGGTAGTCGCCGGCGACCAAGATATCGATCGGGACGTTGGTCTCGGTATGCGCAGGCCCTTGCTGCCGGGAAACTTTTCGAGAGAGCCCCGAGTAACACATCGATACCCGCAGTCACGCGCCGGTACCCGTATTCGTCGAGCGCCATCACACCGGCGATCGCGTAGGTAACTGCTGCTTCTGAAGACAGCGCGTGCGCCCTGCCTGGCTCCACGCCTCGAACTGCAGCTACTCGCCTCCAGGCGGCAGCCATGGTGCGCACCCTACGACTTCTTGAATTGATCGCGGTCGAGGCCATGGCGCTCGACGAGCGCCCACAGGTTTTTGCGATCCATGCCCGCGGCTCGCGCAGCCTGCGCGAGGTTACCGTGGTGGAGGCGCAACAGCTCGGTGAGATATCCGCGCTCGAACGTACCGATCACTTCCTGCTTCACGTCGCGGAATCGGCGCGCCGTATCGATGCGCATGATCGGCGCGGTCGAGGCATGCGGTAGCGAGACCTCCGATGCTTCGATCATCGGTCCGTTCGCGATCACCATCGCCTGATGGATCTTGTTCTCGAGCTCGCGGACGTTGCCCGGATACTCGTACGCCGTGAGGCGCGCGAGGGCACCCGGGGTGACGCCCTCGATCACCTTGCCGAGCCGCGCGCGGTACTTCTGGACGAAGTGGTGCACGAGCATCGCGATGTCCTCGGGGCGTTCGCGCAGCGGCGGCAAGTGCAGCGGGAAGACGTTGATGCGGTAGTACAGGTCGTGGCGAAAGCCACCCCGCTCGACGAGCTTTTCGAGGTCGCGATTCGTCGCGGTCAGGATCCGGACATCGACACGGCGATCGTGATCGTCGCCGATGCGACGAAACTCTTGCGATTGCAGGACGCGCAGCAACTTTGCCTGGAGTGGCAGTGGCAGCTCGCCGATCTCGTCGAGGAACAGCGTGCCGGTATGCGCGGCAGCGAGCAGGCCTTCGCGATCGCGGCTCGCATCGGTGAACGCGCCGCGAACGTGACCGAACAGCTCGTCCTCGAGCAAATTCTCGGGAATCGCGGCGCAATTGACGACCACGAACGGCGAATCGTGGCGCGGCGACGAGTTGTGGATCGTGCGCGCGACCAGCTCCTTGCCCGTGCCGCTCTCGCCGAAAATCGCGACCGTGACATCCGTCGCCGCGACCATCGCGATCCGGTCGTAGAGCTCCTTGATCCACGTGCCCGAGCCGATCAAGACATCGCTCTTGCGCGGCCGCCGCTTGTCCGCGCCAGCGACTGGCGCACGTGCGACGCGAAAGATCAGCTCGCCCGCGACGATCGGGCGACCGACCACATCCGCAGCGCCGCACTTCTGCGCGAGGCCGATCGGATCACTACCGCCCGCGAGCAGGATCACGCGCGCCCCACCCGTGGCGAGGCTCTGGACATACGGCGCGGCTGGAGGGGGGTCGCCTTCGAGCAGCACCACATCGAACGGAGAGCCGCTGTTCGACGCGGCTCGGAGCTCCGCGACCGCAGCCTCGCGACTCGCCCACTCGACCTCGGCCCGCTCGCCGAGGATCTCTACGACGCTATCGCGCGTCGCTGCGAGCTTGTCGACGACGAGGACCCGGACCGCCATGGCGACGAGTCTACCGCTCAGGTTGGTCGCGCGTCGAACCGCCATGCACCGCGCGGTCGGCTTCCGGCAACCCCGATTCGACAAGATGTCGTAAAGGCGCGCTACCAGTCTTTATCGGTCTCGGGATGACCGGACGCGCGGCGCTTGGCTTCGTCGCGCTGCATGCGGCGCGAGAAATCCTCGAGGTCATCGAGCTTGTGGTCGTTCGGGGTCTTGGGGCCTTGGCCCCCGCGGGTGCCGTGCTGGTTCTTGCCCTGACCGGGGTTGCCCTTGCCGCCGTTCGAGCCACCGCCTTGACCGTTCTGCGATCCGTTCGAACCGTTATTGCCGCCGCCTTGGTTCGAGTTGTTGTTCGAGCCGGCCGAGCCATTGGACCCGTTGGAGCCGCCCGCCGACCCATTGGATCCGTTCGAACCGTTCGAGCCGTTCGAGCCGTTCGAGCCGTTCTTCCCGGCGCCCGAGCCGTTCGCGCCACTGGATCCGTTCGACCCGTTGGAACCATTGGATCCGTTGGATCCGTTCGAACCATTCGAGCCGTTCGACCCTTGGCCATTCGATCCGCCTTGCTGACCTTGGCCTTGCTGACCTTGGCCTTGCTGGCCCTGCCCTTGTTGGCCCTGCCCTTGTTGGCCCTGGCCCTGACCTTTGCCCTGCTGGCCTTTACCTTGGCCTTTACCTTGGCCTTTACCCTGTTGGCCCTGGCCCTGGCCGCCCTGCTGCTGCATCTGCTGCTTCTTGCGATGCTTGAGCGCGAGCTCGAGGTTGATCGAGGCGTCGTCGTTGTTCGGCTGCTCGTGGATCGCTTGCTTGTAGGCTTCGATCGCCTCGTCCCACTTCTCGTCGTTCATCAACGAGTTGCCGCGGTTGTACTGCGCGTTGCCGCGGACCTTCGGATCCTTCGATTGGGTCGCCGCTTGCTTGAGATCCTCCATGCCGCGCTGGACGAGCTTGTCGTGCTCTTGCGGATCTTTTTGCGACTTCGCTTTCTCGAGTAACGCGGTGCCGCGGTCGTACGCGAGTCCGTCGCGATCGACCGAGCCGTCCTTCGCCGCGCGATCGTACGCGGCGATCGCGTCGTCGTACTTGCCCGCGGCGAGCGCCGCATTGCCAGCGGTGACGTCGCGGTTCGGCGATTTCCAGGGGTCCCAGGCACCGAGGAGCAGCAACCAGCCGAGGGCGAGCGCTCGCTTCATCAATGATCCTCCGGGAACCGACGCCGCCGACGCGTCGAGATCGCGGCTTCGACGACCAGCAGCACGAGGCCGATGAACAGGAACGGCTCGAAGATGTCGTGCTGCTCGTAGACCTGCTTGGTCGCGAGGCCACGATTCACCGCACGCAACGCATCGAGCACGGGGTTCGGATCGACCTCACCGCGTTCGGACGCGATGAAGAACCGGTTCGGGTCACCACCGGCTGCGGCGAGCTGGCGCATCGCGGCGTCGTCGCGCTTGGAGAGGACCGATTGGCCATCGGCGGTGTGCTTGACCGCGGCGGTCGCCTTGCCCTCTACATCGATCTCGTGGACCACACCACCCGCCGGCGAACCGACCGCGACGACGAACAGCGCGATCCCGAGCTCGCGCGACGTGGCGACTTCACGGACCGCTGCTTGGTCCGGATCGCCGCCGTCGGTGAACACGACGACCGCTTTACCTCGCTCCTCTTTGTCGACGACGATGTCGTCTTTCTCGAGCTTGTCGGCCGGATCGGGCTTGTCACCGGGGAGCGGATCGCCGCCGTGACCGCGATGGCCGATGCGCGAGCAGCCGAGGTCGTCATAGAGATCGGGGCGCAGCACGCAGCGCGAGACGCGAAACACCTCGGCGAGATTCGAGCCCGGCGGGAGGTCCGCGGCGCCGAGATCGTAGAGGAAGCGTTCGGCGACCTCGCGATCTTCGGTCAACGGAAAATGCGCGGCGGAGGCCGCGAACACGAGCGGCGCGATACGATCGTCATCGAGCGAATCGATCAGCGCCACCGCCATCTCGCGCGAGCGGCCGAGCCGGCTCGGCGCGATCTTCTTCTGGACCATCGCCGCGGTCTGGCCGACATCGTCGACGAGCATCGATTTCGAGACATCGACGGCGACAACGAGATCGAGACCGCGCAGCTTCACCGTGCGCTTGCCCGCGATCTGCGGCCGCGCGATCGAGACCCCGATCAAGCCGAGGCCGAGGCCGATCAAGATCGCCTTCACGAGCCGGCGACCGGGAGAAGCCGTCGCCAACACCTTCGCGATGACCGGCAGCTCGCCGAGCCGATTTGCGAGCTGCTTGCGGCGCGCGCGATCATAGAGCCACAGCGCCATCACCGCGAGCGGGAGGCAGCACGCGAGCAGAAAGCCGGCAGGATGCGCGAAGCTCACGGGAACCTCCGCAGGCGGGTGTTCGCGAGCAAGAGCTCGAGCCCGATCAGCGCGGCCGCGATGATCGCGAACGGCAGAAACAGCTGCTTGTCGGGAACGCGCTCCTTGATCGTGCGCTTCGTCGTATCGAGCTTCTTGCGGACGGTCTGAAAGCCTTTGTCGAAAGATTCGTAATCGGCGGCGCGAAAAAATTCGCCGCCCGTGGTCGCCGCGATGTTACGCAGCGTCGACGGATTGACCGACATCCCGCCGAACAGATCCGAGCTCTCGGATCCGACCAGCAACGTGTAGACCTTCACGCCCATGTCTTTTGCGGCTTGCGCGGCCTGATCCGGATCGAAGCGCGTGACCCAATTCGTGTCGCCGTCGGAGAGCAGGATCACGACCTTGCTCTTCGCATCCGAACGGCGCAACTGTGCAAGCCCGAGCGCGAGCCCGTCGCCGATCGCGGTGCCGAGCTCCGGAACATCCCCGATCGCGAGATCGCTCACGATCTGCTCGAGCAGCTTTGTATCTAGCGTGAGAGGACATTGCAGCATCGCCTGCTGCCCGAACACGACGAGGCCGATGCGATCGTTGTGCGACTTGTGCAGGAAGCGCCGGATCACGCGCTGCGCGGCATCGAGCCGGTCGCGCTGCATGTCAGTCTCTTCCATCGATTTCGACATGTCGACAACGAGCATGATGTCGATGCTATCGACCTGATGTTTGACGATGAGATAGGATTCGGGGCGCGCGAGCGCGATGGCGAGCGCCACCACCGCGACGACACGCAGCGCTGCCGGCAGATCTGCCAACCACGATGCGAGCCCGCGCCGCCCCACGAGCGCGACCTGCGAGAACGCCATCGCGGCCGCTCGCCGACGATGCAGATGAAACGCGAGTACACCGACGAGCGCGGCGCCAAAGACCAGCAAGATCGCGCGCGGCGATTTCCACTCGACGACCTCGCCCTGCTGGTCCACCGGATGGAACGCGAGATGCGCGACCCGTGCGAGCTCGTGGCGCAACGGCGAGAGCCGGACGCCGGCGAAAACCGCGCCGACGGTGATCGCACCGATGATCAGAGCGACCAGCACCCACGGCCACACCGCGCGGAGCACGCGCCTCCATTTCACGAAGCCGCCTCTTTTCCCGTCCGCGGCTGGGTCGAGACCACCACGGTGCGGGCACCTTCGAGCGTCTCGTACGCCTCGTTGCGCGACGCCGGGAAGTTGCCGTACTTCACGACATCGACGCGACCGAGCCAGCGCTCGACCATCGAGGTCGCATGGTCGTCGAGCTTGCCGGCAAGGGCGCGTTGCAGCTCCGCCGAGGTCATCTCGCCGGTCATCACAGCGAACCGCGCGCCGAGATAGTCGCGGACGACGTCGGTCATCTCGGCATAGCCCGAGCGCCGTTCGGCGTCCTTCGTCAGCGCGCCGGATTGCTCGATCGACAGCAATCGCTCGAGTGCGCGCTCGCTCGTCATGTCGATCTTGCGGCGCGGCGCATTCATGATCGACGCGAGCCCGCCGACGAGCCGCGTGACCCGGCGGCGGCGCAGCTTGCGGAACCGCCAACCCATCCACGCGCCGACGAGCACCCCGACGAGGATGCCGAGGTGCAGCGGCTCCTCGAGCCAGGCGACGATCTTTCCGAGCACGCTCTGCTCGTGCAGCTCGAGCGGCGGCGCGTTGTCGCGCATGAGCTTCGGATCGTCCGAATCACCGAGCACGCCAGTGACGTGGACAGGGACCGAGTTGGTCTCGACCTGCCCTGCGTGACCGAGCACGGTGAACGTGACCGTGACCGGAGGAATGCGCAGGTCGCCGAGCTCCCATGCCCGGGCCTCGATCTGCCACTCACGCACGCGCTTGCCGTCAGCACGAACGCGATCTTCGGAGACCCGCTTGCCAACCTCGAACGCACCGCCGAGCTCGACGGGCTCGCGGAGATTGACCTCCTGTCCGATGTCCATCGCGGCGGTAATGAACAAGGTAAAGCGCCCGCCGAGCTTGAGCTCCGTCGGCGATGCGACGGCGCTGACCTCGGGCGCACTCGGATCGATCTGGATAAAGATCGCCGAGCCCGAGCCGGATCCCGATGCCGACCCGGATCCCGTTGCCGCGGCCGATCCAGAGCCCGAGCCGGCTCCGTCCGCCGAGCCGGGATCGGACCCGATCGCCGATCCGGACGGCTGCGCCGACGCGACCGCACCAAGCGCGAGCAACGCGACGAGCGCGAGCTTCTTCATCCGTGCGCCATCCGCTTCGCGCGCGCCCTGAAGAACGCGATCAACGCGTCGACATACGGCTCGTCGGTCCGGACGTTCACCACATCCAGGTTCAACCGGCGCAGCGCCTGCTCGCGCTTGCCGACCGCCTGTGCCGCGCGCTGCGCGAAATCTCTCCGCGCCGCCTTCGAGGTATCGACCTCGATCACGTTGCCGGTCTCGAGATCCTCGAGCACCAACAACCCCACATCCGGCAGCTGTTGTTCCATCGGATCCGCGACGACCACCGGTACGATCTCGTGGCGCTGTGACGCGATCCGCATCGCGCGCTCCCAGCCCTCGCTGAAGAAATCCGAAACAAAGAACACGACCGAGCGCCTCTTCGCGACCCTGGCGAGGAAGTCGAGACCCTTGGCCAGATCGGTCCCGCGCGACGCGGGTTCGAACGCGAGGATCTCGCCGATCACGCGCAGCACGTGCTTGCGGCCCTTCTTTGGCGGCACGTAGCGCTCGACGGTATCGGTGACGATGTAGAGCCCGACGCGATCGTTGTTCTTGATCGCCGAGAACGCGACCACCGCTGCGAGCTCCGCGGCGATCTCGCGCTTGGTCGCGCCGAGCGAGCCGAAGAAGCCCGAGGCGCTCATGTCGATCACGAGGTTGACCGTGCGGTCGCGCTCCTCGACGAACTGCTTGACATGCGGCGCATTCATCCGCGCGGTGATGTTCCAGTCGATCGTGCGGACGTCGTCGCCGGGGTAATACGGGCGAACGTCGGAGAAGATCAGGCCGCGCCCCTTGAACACCGCGTGGTACTGACCCGCTAGCTGGGTATCGACGAGGCGGCGCGAGGTAATCTCGATCTTGCGCGCCTTCTTGAAGAGGTCCGCGGTGGCGAGCGCCATTTCACGGCACCGGTAGATATTCGAAGACGCGGCGAACCACGTCCTCGGAGCTGACTTCCTCGGCTTCGGCTTCGTAGGTGACCTGAACGCGATGGCGCATGACATCGAGCGCGATCGCCTTGATGTCATCGGGCGTGACGTAGGCGCGATGCTGGATGAACGCATGAGCCCGCGCCGCAGCTGCCAGACACAGCGTCGCGCGCGGCGAACCGCCGAACTCGATCAAAGGTGCGAGCTCAGCGAGCCCATAGTCGCGCGGCCGCCGCGTCGCCTGCACGATGTGGACGATGTAATCGCGCACACGTTCGTCGATGTAGATCGAATTGACCACTTTACGCGCCGCACGAACTTGATCGATCGTCGCGACTTCTTGCGGTTGTGCCTGATCCTGGCCGCTCACGCGATCGAGCATCACGCGCTCGTCGGCTGCGGTCGGATAACCGACCTTGATGAGCAGCATGAAGCGATCGAGCTGCGCTTCGGGCAGCGGGAACGTGCCCTCTTGCTCGATCGGGTTTTGCGTCGCGAGTACGAGGAACGGATCCGGCAGCTGATGCGTCGAATCGCCGATCGTGATCTGGCGCTCCTGCATCGCTTCGAGCAGCGCGGATTGCACCTTCGCCGGCGCACGATTTACCTCGTCGGCCAGCACGAGGTTCGCGAACAGCGGGCCACGCTTCTGCGTGAACTGCCCGGTGTGCATGTTGTAGATGATGGTGCCGGTGATGTCGGCCGGCAGGAGGTCCGGCGTGAACTGGACGCGCGAGAAGCTCGCGTTGAGCGTCTGCGACAGCGTCTTGATCGTGAGGGTCTTCGCGAGTCCTGGCACGCCTTCGATCAAGCAATGCCCCCCCGTGAGAAGGCCGATCATCACGCGCTCGATCATTTCCTTCTGACCGACGACGACCTTACCGATCTCGGTGAAGACCTGGTCGACGAAGGCCGACGTGATCTGGACCTGCTCGGTCAGGGCACCGATATCGGAAGGAGGACGCCCGGCACTGATCTCGACGGCGCCTTGGGCCCCGTCGGTGCCGGCAAATGGAGTGGGTGCGCCTCGCAACGTATCCATGGAACCCCTCTACGGTGTCACGGATTCCCGCGACATGCCCGTGGAGATCCGGCAGGTTGCGATATGGTCCGGGCATGCCCGACCAGAATGGCTTGCCGCGCGCTCCACCCACGGCGACCGCGCCGGTCGATTTTTCAACCCACGTGTTGTCGCTGGCGTCGACCGCGCTGATCGCGCTCGGCAAAATGCCGGCTCCCGATGGCCGGCCGCATCCCGTTGACGTCGAGACCGCCCGCCATTTGATCGACGTGCTGGCGATGCTCGAGGCCAAGGCCAAGGGGAACCTCGAGCAAGCCGAGCAGAAGCTGATCGCGAGCCTGGTCTACGACCTCCGCGTCGCCGCGGTCGATGTCGAAAATCAGCAGGCTGCCGCCAGCCAGGCTAAGAAATGACTTCCTGGATCGCGGTCGCTCTCGTGCTGGCGACTGCGTGCCGCGAACACGAGCTGACCGGCGAGCACCGCGGTAGTGGTGCGGGCTCCGGCCTCGTGACCTCGCCTGTCACCACGCGGGTCCTGTACCCGAATGCGCCGGGCACGTTCGTCGACCTGATCGCGAATGCGAAGCACGGTGTCGTGGCGATCAAGGCGGCCACGCCGGTGAAGTCTGGCCCTGCCGCGATGTTCCCGGGTGCGCCGGAGGCCACCGCGGATGTCGCGCTCGGCACCGGGTTCCTCGTCGAAGCGAACGGCGTGTACGTGGTCACCAACGATCACATCGCGTCGGCGTCGAGCGAGCTCCGCGTCGTGTTGCCGGATCACAGCGAGGTCGCCGCCAAGTTGCTCGGTCGCGACACGCGCCTCGATCTCGCGCTGCTCCAGCTCGATGTCCCTCGGTTGCAACCGCTGCCGCTCGGTGATTCGAATAACATCGCGGTCGGCGAATGGCTCGTCGTGCTCGGTAATCCGTTCGGCGACGACGTCACCGCGTCGGCCGGCATCGTCTCGGCAACCGGCCGCGAAGGCGCGGGCTCGCTTGCCGCCGGTCGCGTGATGGGCTACCGCACGTTCATCCAGACCGATGCGCGGATCACGCGCGGCAACTCCGGCGGTCCGGTGATCGATACCGCGGGTCAGGTCGTCGGCGTCGCGGTCGCGACGGGTGATCGCGTCGGCGAGGTCTCGTTCGTGATTCCGATCGAGCGCGTGCGTGAAGTCATCGCGCAGCTGCGCGACTACGGCGCGGTCGCGCGCAGCTGGCTCGGCGTGAAGGTTCTGCCGGTGACCCCCGAGCAAGCGAGCCAGCTAGCACTGCCGAAACTCGGTGGCGCGCTCGTCACCGAGATCGAGCCTGGATCACCCGCCGCACGCTCCGGCGTCCGCACGGGCGATGTGATCCTGTCGTGGGACAACCGCGAGATCGACCACAAGTCGCTGCCGTGGCTCGTCGCGCAGACCCCGCCGGGCAAGCAGATCGCACTCGGCGTCTGGCGCGCGAAGGCGACGATGCCGCTGACCGTCATCACTGAAAAAATGCGCGAGTAGTCGCCCGCCGAACTTCCCTTGCTATGTTCGGCGGATGATCGACGCGTATGTCTGGACCACCCCGAATGGCTTCAAGCTCCTGATCGCGCTCGAGGAGCTCGGGCTGCCATACACGCCGCACTGGATCGACATCACCAAGGGCGATCAACAGAAGCCCGAGTACATCGCGATCAATCCGAACTCGAAGATTCCGGCGCTGGTCGACACCACCGAGGCCGAGGGCATCACGGTGTTCGAGTCCGCCGCGATCCTCACGTACCTCGCCGAGAAGACCGGCAGGCTGCTGCCGACCGCGGGTCAGGCTCGTTACACGACGCTCGAGTGGGTCGCGTTCAATGTCGCCGGTCCGGGCCCGATGCTCGGTCAGCTCGGCTTTTTCTCGAAGTTCTCCAAGGAGAAGGTACCGATGGCGATCGAGCGCTACACGAAGGAGGCCGAGCGCCTGATGCAGGTGCTCGACACCCGCCTCGCGAACCACAAGTTTCTCGCCGGCAAGGACTTCACGATCGCCGACATCATCAACTTCACGTGGGCGAACGCGGGTCGAGGCTTCTTGGGCCTCGACTACGCGCCGTATCCGAATTTGGTCCGCTGGCTCGACGAGCTCGCGGCGCGACCGGCGTTCATCAAGGCGCTAGCGATGAAGGCTCAGTAGCAGCCCCACGGCGACTTCGACGACGACAACCCGACGAGCTCGAGCGCGTCACCGCAATCGAGCGCGGCATCGCGGGAGAGGATCCTCGCGAGAAGATCTTGTCGGCGCGGCTCAACTGGGGTCGTTGTCTCGGTACGAAGAAGACTTGATGTCCGATTCTATTGGCCGGAAGCGCAGCTGATCTTCGCTATCACCCGCACATGCGAGCACTGATCTTATTGTGTGCGGCGTGCGGATCCTCGGGCGGCAATGGGGGCGGCGATGGGGGCGGCAATGGGGGCGGCGATGGGGGCGGCAATGGGAGCGGTGTGACGGTCGATGCGCAGCGAGCCAACGATGCCAGCGGCAGCGGTAGCGGTAGCGGCTCGCCGAAACTAATCTCCACGTTGACGTCGTCGTGCGCGACGCTGCAGGGCCGTGCGGTCGTCCACTACAACGACAACCTAGGCATCGCATTTACCGAAGGCGACTCGCCATACACGTTCCTCGGGTCGGTGCAGTTCCAGCTCCCCGATGCCTTCACGGGCTCGGTGCCGAACCCCGAAGTCTACGTTCCCGATAACGACCGCCACATCGCTGCGATGACGACACCCGCGTTCGACCTACATGGCAACCACTGCTGGACCAACGCAACCCCAGCCGCCGGAACGCTCGTGGTCGAGAGCTTCCATCCGAGCAACGGCATCGTCAAAGCGACGTTTTCGAATTACCCGCTGCACAGTTGCACCGGAAGCACGGTGTGCACGGTGACCGGGAGGATCGAGACGACCGGCAGCGGCGTGTTCGAGCAATAGGTCTCGGGAACGGATCCGCCGTCGACGGAGCGTGCGAGGCCTCGGCATCGCTCAACAGCGCGGGTCCCGAACGCCTGCTCTTGGTCGTGCGTAGCTCATTCAACACGACCACTCGATGGGGACCTTTTTACTCCGGCCTCTTCGTTGACTGCGTTTCTTGATCGTCTCCGGTCTGGCCGCTACCTCGAGCGTGAAGGTTAGTTGAGCTCGTTCTCCGTCGCGCGCAGGTAACTCGGCAGCACGGTCTTGCGCCCAGCCTCCGAAAAATCGACGATCACCTTCATGTCCTTGCCGTTGCCCGAGATGGCGACGACGCGACCGATCCCGAGGAGCGTGTGCTGGACGGTGTCGCCACTACGAAAGGGCTGGACTGGCTCGACGTCACCGTTCACGTTGAACGCCGGTTCTTCGTCGTGGGTGCGCTGATCGAACTCATCCACCGTGCCGCGGCCGAACCGCTCGTTCTTGCCACGCCGCGCGTCCCAGTTGCCGTTGACGATCGCCGGCGCACGCGGGGTGAGCTGGTTGCCCCGGCGCGGAGCTGCGAGCACTGCTGGCGGAAGATCTTCTAGGAACCGCGAAGGTCCCTGCATCCGAACCTCGCCCCACACCCGACGCGTGCGCGCGTGCGTGAGCACGAGTTGCTTGCGCGCCCGCGTGATCGCGACGTACGCGAGGCGACGTTCCTCTTCGAGCTGGACGTCTTCGCTCTGCCCTTCTCGCTCGCGTAGCGATGGGAACAGGCCATCTTCGAGGCCGGTGATAAACACAGCGGGCCACTCGAGGCCCTTCGCGACATGGATCGTCATCAACACGACGGATTCCACCGAGCCCGCGTTGTCGCTCGGCGCCGACAACGAGATGCGCTCGAGGAACGCGTCGATCGATTGGGCCTCGGCGCTCTCCTCGTCGAAGTCCGAGGCGATCGTGACGAGCTCGGCGAGGTTGTCGAGCCGATCGCGCGCCTCGGAGGATTCGTCGGCCTCGAGCTTCGCGCGGAAGCCGCTGCGATCGACGACCTGAATGATGATCTCGGCGACCGAGGCACCACCGGCGATCACGGCCTTCAAGCCCTCGATCAACTCGACGAACGCCTGGAGCTTCTTGCGCGGCTGCGGTCCGATGCCGGCGACCTCACCGCGCGCCGCGAGCTGCGCGGCGTGGAGCATGCCGCCATTACTCGCGCGCGCCGCGGCACGCAGCCGATCGACGGTGGTCTCACCGAGCCCGCGCGCGGGCACGTTGATCACCCGCTCGAACGCCGAATCCGCGGACGGATTGCCGATCAGCCGGAGATAGCCGATCACGTCCTTGACCTCTTTGCGCTCGAAAAACGAGAGCGCACCGACGATCTTCGCGGGAACGCGCGCCGCGCGCAGGTGCTCCTCGAGCACCCGCGATTGCGCATTGGTGCGATACAGGACCGCGATCTCGCTCGGCGACATCGGGCCTTCGTCGATCATCCGGCGGATGGTCTGCGCGACGAAGTACGCCTCGCCTCGCTCGTCGCCCGCTTGATAGATCTCGATCGGATCGCCACCTGCCTGATCGGTCCACAGCGCCTTGTCGTGCCGATCGCGGTTGTGGCAGATGATCGCGTTCGCCGCGTCCAGGATGAGCTGGGTCGAGCGGTAGTTGTGCTCGAGCTTGATCACCGTGGCATCCGCAAAATCGCGGTCAAAATCGAGCAGGTTGCGAGGCTCTGCGCCGCGCCACGCGTAGATCGATTGGTCGTCGTCGCCGACGACGGTCAGGTTGCGCGTGGCTTGCGAGAACGAGCGTACCAGGTTGAACTGGACGACGTTCGTATCCTGAAACTCGTCGACTAGGACGTGCGAGAACCGAACGGCGAGCGTGTGCTTGGTCTCGGGCTTTTCAAACAGCTCGAGCGTCTTGAGCAGCAGATCGTTGAAGTCGACCGCATTCTCCTTTGCGAGCTGCTTCTGATAGAGCGGGTAGACCTTCTCGACGATGTCGTCGAACGAGCCGGTCGGGACCTCGAGTGGACTGACCCCGCGGTTCTTCGCGCGATCGAACCGCGACAGGATGGTGCGCGCCGAGACCTGGTCATCGAGCCCGTGCTCCTTGAGTAACCGCTCGACCAGCTTCATCTGATCGCCGTCGTCGAAGATCACGAAGCTGCGAGTCAGCCCGAGGACCTCGCCGTACTTGCGCAACAGCCGCGCGCAGGTCGCGTGGAACGTGCCGATCCACATCGCATCGGCACGAGCGCCGAGGAGCTGGCGGAGACGGTGGCGCATCTCGCCGGCCGCCTTGTTCGTGAAGGTGACCGCGAGGATGGTGCGAGGATCGCACCCGGTCTCGACGAGGTGAGCGATCCGATGGACCAGGACGCGGGTCTTGCCCGTCCCTGCACCTGCCAACACCATGAGCGGTCCATCGCCGTGCGAGACGGCGGCGCGCTGTTCGGGATTGAGAAAATCGCGCTCCACGATGCCTGAGTAGCACGCGGTTGTGACACCTGCCTGTCAGCGAGAGGCCGCCGAAAATGCGACCGGCGACGTGATTGCTCACGTCGCCGGGGTCACCTCACTCGCGTGCTGGTTAGAACGTGAGGCGGGCGCCGATGCGACCGTACGCCGGGCCGTAGCGGCCATTGGTGTTGAGGAAGTTCGGGTTGCGACCGATCGGCTTGGAGCTCTCGTTGCCGCTCGAGTCGATTTCCTTCACCCAGATGAGGTCCCCGTAGGTGCCACCCGAGACCGGGTTTGCGTTCTGCTGCTCACCTCCGACACCAGCCGACGAGAGCTTGAAGTACGGCGCGTAGGTGTTGTCGACCGACGCCGTGCCCTGGCGGTTGTAGATGTTGTAGATGTCGAAGAAGATCTCCAAGTTCATGCTCTTGTTGAGCTTGTGCGAGTAGCCCACGTGCAGGTCGAGGCCGTGGTCGAAGTCGGTACGACCGAGCTGACCCTGCGGTAGGAGGAACGACTCGTTCGCGCCGTAGAGGTAGTGACCCGCGAGAGCATTCTCCGGCGTACCCGAGAGAGCGCGGAAACGAATGCCGACCGTGAGCTCGCCGGCCTTCTTGAGGTCGAAGGTGTAGTAGCCGTCGAGCTTGATGTAGTGCGGGCGATCTTGCGGCAACGCGCCGATGTGGTTCGCGAGTAGCTCGACGAGGTCGTACTGCGACGAGATGTTCGGGTCGACCTGACCGTTGGTCGACGAGAACAAACCCGGGTAGTTACCCTCGGTCCGCGAGTACGTGTACGAGCCCTGGACGTACAGCTTCTTCGAGAAGCGGCGAGTCAGCGTGAACTGCAGCGCATTGTAATCGCGGCGCGGCTTGTCGAAGATCCGGCTGCCCTCGAACAACTTGAGCTGGCCCGTCAGCCGGGCCTTCTCCTTGGCATCGTCGGTCGCGGCGATCCGGTTCTGGAGCTTCGTCTCTTCTTCGGCCGAGAACTGGCCGGGATTGCCGATGATGTACGTGTTCGCACCGTCGGTCGAGAAGTCCTCGATCACGCGGCCGAGGCGGCGGTTCTGGTACGAGACGCCGACCTTCAAATCGTCGAGCACTTCGTACTCGAAGCCTCCGATGACTTCGTCCATGTACTGCGATTGGATGCCCGGGGCGACGAGCACGCCGCTCGCGCCGATCAGGGTCTCGCGGAGGTCGCCGACATTCGCGGCGTTCATCGCGCAACCGATACCGTCCGGTGCGCCGATCTGCGGGCCCTTGTTCTGAGCAGTGGTGCCGCAGTTCTTTGCCGACGAGATCTGCTCGTACCGGACTTCGCCGCCGAACGAACGGTCGTTGATGTCCATCGGAACCGACTCGTAGAAGCGACCCCAGTGGGCGTAGATCTTCGAGCGGCCTTCCTTCGTCCAGTCGTAGAGCAGGCCGATGCGAGGCGCGAAGTTACCCGTGAGGCTCATCGCGTTCGTGCCGAGCGTCTCGCCGGTGAGCGGGTCGACGGTGTTCTGCAGGAAGCCAGCGTACCGGAGACGCTGCTCTTCGTAGCGGAGACCGACGTTGAGGGTCAGGTTCGGCTGGATCTGCCACGAATCGCGGATATACGCGGCCCAGTTGGTCGTGTTGCCCTGGATCTGCGTGTTCGGCGAACCGACCGAGCCTCCGAGGTAGTCACACTTGAAGGGCAGCGTTCCCGAGCCCATGACCCCCGTGGTGCCCGAGGGGTTCGGCGTGCGGCAGGTCTGCGAAAAGCGCGGGTCGGTGTTGTCGTTCGTCGTGAGCTGGACCCAGCGATCGAGGTAGACGACGCCGCCGTTGACGTCGTTCTGGATGAACACGCCACCGTTCGTGCTGTCGTTACCCGAGTAGACGCGAGCCTTGTTCGAGATGTTGTCCTCGATGTCGATACCAGCCTTGAACTCGTGGCTGCCAGCGGCCTTCACGCGGTGCGTGATCGACAGCTTCGCGCTGCGGCGCTGCTCGACATCGTCGAACAGCGAGCCCGGCCCACCGATGAAGTACGGCTGGGTCGTCGACATCGGGCAGTTCGTGATGAGCGGGTACGGGTCGGCCGTGGCCGCCGTGCCGTCCTTACAACCGTTGTAGCCGTTGACTTGAGCGCTCTCGCCAAAGCCCGGGCCCCAGCGGTTGAGATCACCGTCGAACAACACCTGCGAGGGCTGGCTGTTGCCGTAATTCGGGTCGTCCGGAGCGATCGCGCTCGTCTTGAACGACTCGCGGTGGTAGCCGATGATCGCCTCGACCTCGGTCTTGTTGTCGTTGAACTTCGAGGTCCACTTGCCCGAGATGTCGGTCGTGAACGCGCTCGTCGTCTGTCCGACGGCGGCCGGGCCATAGACTCCAGGTTGCGTCGAGCTCGACGGCAGCGCTTCCAATGTCAACTGACCCTGGTGCTCCGGGGTCGCAGCGTAGTTGATCTTGGCGAGTGCGTTGTACGCGGTCGAGTGCGCGTTGCGAACCTCGCTGTCGACGTTGTCCGTGATGTAGAAGCCCGTGCGGGGATCGACGTCGGCCGTCGCGTCGCCGTACTTGCTGTCACAGGCCGAGAGGCCTGGGACCGAGCCTTGCGGGATCCCGGCCGCGGCATTCGCGGTGGTGCGGCAATCGCTCTCGCGCTTGATCGTGCGGGTGTAATCCACCGACGCGAACTGCGGCGCAAAGCCGACGAAGAACCACAACTTGTCCTTGATGATCGGACCGCCGATTTCGAACCCGAAGTCGGCGTTGTAAGCGGTGTTACCCGTGACGTCGATCGACGACGCGTTGATCGGCGTGGTCTTCGCGGCGGCAGTGAGCGTGCCGGGTTGCCAGTATCCGAAAATCGAGCCCTTGAACTCGTTCGACCCGGACTTGGTGACGACGTTGACGATGCCGCCGGTCGCGCGACCGTACTCGGCGTTGTAGCCGCCTGTGATGACTTCGATCTCTTCGATAAAGTCGTTGATGACCGGCGAGCCGACCGTACCGAAGGTCAGGTTCGTCGTGTTAACGCCGTCGACGTAGTACTGGTTCTCGAGCGAAGAGCTACCCGAGAACGAGGTGCCGAGCGCGTCGCCTTGCGAACCGGCGGCAGCGCCGAGGGCCGCTTCGAACGTGCGGCCCGGGACCGGAATGTTCTTGATGTAGTTCTTGTCGATCGTGATGCCCTGCGTCGTAGACGTCGGGTCGATCGTCGGGGCGGTCGCGGTCACGTGGACGACTTCGCCACCGGCTTGGGCTTGGTTTATCTTCTGGAACACCGGCGTCGCCTTGCCGATGCCGACGTGGATGCCGCTGTGCTCGACGGTGATGTCGGCGTAGAAGAAGGTGACGAGATAGTCACCCGGCGGCAGATCGTTGAACTTGTACGTGCCCTTGTCGTCCGTGATCTCGGTGTGAGTCTGCGCGAGCGCAGGCGAGGTCGCGATGACGGTCACGCCGGCGAGCGGGCTACCGTCTTTTTGGTCGGCAACGGTGCCCTGGATGGCGCCCGTGGTCGCCGACTGGGCGGCCGCGAGGTTCGGGATAGCCAGGTGCGCTGCAAGCCCGGAGACGCCGAGGAACGACGCGATGAGTAGATTTCGAGTTTTCATCGGGGTGTTTCCTAGGCGGTCGTGAAGGTAATCGTCTTCGTTGCCGGCAACCCGATCCCGAAGCTGTCAGTCACAGTGGTCGGGAACGTGATCATGTACGTCGTGGCCGGCAGCAGCGGAGTCGTGAACGTGAACTTGATCTGCGAGGTGTTGGGCTGCGAGATCGTGAAGGTCGCGGCGGGCGAGAACGTGATGCTGGCGAGCGTCGCGGGCGCGAGCGGCGCGTTCGCGTTGACGGAGATCGGCATGGTGCCGTCGACGCCCGAGCCGCCGTCGACGATGCCGAGCACGATGAGGCGAAGCGCTTCGGACTTGAACGAGAACGCCGAGACATCGCCGGGGGTGCAGTTGAGCTCTGCCGCGCAGTCCTCGATCGGGCCGGTGCAGTCCGCGGGACGTCCAGCGGGCGGGGTGCAGACCTTGTTGCCTTGCTTGTCGGTGACGTCCGCGCCGAACGTCAGGCCGCAGGTCGAGTTCGTCGGCATCGTGCCGCCGACCGGGACGAGCACGATCGCCGGGCCGAGCGCGTCGTAACCGCCTTTCGCGGGGATCTGTTGGTCACCCGAGGGGCTGTAGTAGCTCTGGTCGAGGTCGATGGGCACATCGATCGTGCCGCAGCGCAGGCCGACCGCACCCGCCATGAAGCTGGTGTTGTCTGCCGCGCCGTCGTTGTTGATGTCGAGAACGCCAACCGGATCGCCCTCGGCGATCGAGCCGCAACCACCGGCGATCGCGCAGACGCAGACAGCATGGTCGCCGTGGCAGGCGGCCTTGAGCGCGTCCGGGTTGACCGAGCACAGCGCGACGTCGTCTGGCGTCGCACCGAGCGGCACCGAGCTGAACGCACCGGCACTGTTCACCGGCGCACGACATTGGATCTGCTCGAGCGAGTTGCCGATCAGGAGCTCGTCCATGATGATGCGCAATGACTGACCCGCAACCGCGGCGCTCGTGACCGGGTGCTCGAACTCGGTCGTCGCATCAGGGAACGTGCCGAAGCCGAAGACGCGCCGCGGCAGGAACGCCGTGGATGTCGAGGTCATGTACGTCTCTTTCAGTCGAACTTCGGCGATCGCCGGCGGTCCGTCTGGATTGAGGTTCGTGAAGCTCTTCTGATCGGTACATGCCGTACCGATCGCGCTCACGATTGCTAAAGTGATCCAAAAGCGAGCTAACATTTCTAAGCTCCTCGACGAGAAGTACACCCGTTAAAAACGACCGCTTGTAGCGAGAACGACGCCAATGTGTCAAGCAGTTCCCTTGCTTGTATCACCTGCGTCGCGATCGCTTCACCCGACGTGATCACCGCACGTGACAGGTCCACCATCCGGGTCGCGAACGGTGTCGCACCCGGCGAGCCCCGAAACCAAAAAAAGCCCCGCCGGGCGTTGCTTCCAAGGCCGGTCGCTACTGCTTCGCAGGTGCTTTGTCGTCTTTGAGTTTCAACGCGACCTTGACGTCGTCGTGGCTCGCGTCGCTCGCCATGCTCCGGATCGAGTCCATGGTCGACACCACGAACTTCCAGGGGACGGGATCCTCGAAGTCGACGAACACGACCTTCTCCTTGCCCATGTGCAGCGCTTCGAGCTTCGGGCGCAGGAGCTTGGCGACATCTGCCTGGGTAGCGACGGGCACGTCGGGCGTGCCGGTGCCGTCGTTGAACGACATCTGAAGGTCGGCCTTGACCTTGATGGTCAGCTGGCTCGCATCCGGATCAGGCTGCTCGTTATCGTCGATCTGACGCGGAACCTGTAGCGTCTCCATCTTCATCATGATCGGGATGATCACGAGAAAGATGATCAGCAGCACGAGGAGCACGTCGATCAACGGGGTCACGTTGATGTCGTTCTTGACGGAGTTTCCACCGCCGCCAGTACTCATGCCCATGGCGCGTGGTCCTTACTTCGCCGACTCGGCAACAGCCAAGTCGATCGCCTCGAGTTGGAGGGTCTTGTTGAGGTACTCGAGCACCGGGTACACGGTCGAGTACGGGAGGTTCTGATCGGCCTTGATGTAGATCTTGTCTTTGCCACGCGGCTTCTTCGCCCACACGGCTTTGACGAGCTCGCCCGTGACTTCGAGGTTGTGCTTATCGATCTCGCCAACCTTGCGCTTCTCCACGTACAAGACGCCCTTCTCGTCGATCGAGATGATCGGCTGGAGCATGTCCGGCTGGCTCGAGATGTTCTTCGCGCGCGGAATGGTCACTTCTTGACCGCGACCCATCAGCATTGACATCAGCATGAAGATGATGAGGAGCACGAGCATGACGTCGACGAGCGGCGTCACGTTGATATCGTTACGCACGGAATCGGCGTGAGCTTTTTTCCCCGAGATGCGCCACCGGCGGTGCGCGTGTCCGGCTCGTGCGGCGCTCACTGGTTAGCCCCGACCCTCGCGCAGCACGTAGTCGATGAACTCGCTCGACACGTCGTTCATGTCGATGACGTAGTTCTCGACGCGCGACGTGAAGAAGTTGAACGCCATGGCACCGATGATGGCCACGCCAAGGCCCAGGGCGGTCGAGACGAGCGCCTCGGAGATCTTCGGGCCAATCTCCTTGATGGAGACCTCGTCGCCCTTCAAGAGCTGGAAGGTCCCGAGAATACCGACGACGGTGCCGAGGAGGCCGATGAACGGGGTCGCCGAGGCAACGGTGCCGAGGTACGAGAGCCCTTTGCGAAGGTTTGCGGTCTCGCGCTCCTTCACCCGCTCGAGCGCGCGATTGACGCTATCGACGAGGTCGAAGTCGCCGACATCATCCGGACCCTGGGTGGTCAGGGCTTCACGACCCTGGAGTAGGGCCTGGAGCCCCGACTGCATCACCTTCGCGACCGGGCTCTTGCTCGATTGGTTCGCGGCCTGAAGCGCCTCGGTAACCTTGTGCTGGCGGAGAAACTCGCCGAGCGCCTGAACGTAGCGAATGCTCTGATCACTCGCTGCGCGGAACGTCAGGAGACGTTCGGCGATCACGTAGAACATGAACACCGACATCAACATCATCATCACGGTGATGATCTGAACGATGATGCTGGCGTCCTTGAAGATCTGTACGAGGTCGAGTCCCATGGCACTTTCCTGTCGGTCGGAGGTTCGCTACTTCTGCGAATAAATGAACGTCACGGCGGTGCACACGGGCACCGGCTTGCCGTTCACGTTGTACGGCTTGTAGCGCCACTCGGAGCGCATCTTTCCCTGGATCTTCGCGTCGTAGGCCGTGAAGCCCGTCGACTTGAGCGTGTTGACGCTCGAGATCGAGCCGTCGATCGTGAGGCACAGCTTGAACGATCCGACGATCCGGTCCTTACCGGAGCGGGCGATCTCGGTCTTCGTGACGTCGTCGGGCGCGATCATCTTTTCGCCGGCGATGCGCGAGCCTTCGAGCATCATCGGCGGAACGTTCTGCGGTGGCGCCGGCGGGGGCGGCGGGGGCGGCGGGGGCGGCGGACCGGCGACACCACCGACGACACCGCCGGCAACGCCACCTTCTTCGCCACCGATCTCGCCGTTCGGATCACCGGCGTCAGTCGACTGCTGGACTTCCTGCTTCTCGACCTTGATGTTCGGTTGGACGAGATCCTTGACCGTCTTCTTCTTCGGCGTCATCTGCACGTCGTGCGGCTTCGAGCTGCCCGGCGGCGGCGGCGGCGGTGGTGGCGGCGACGGCGCGATGGCGAGGTCGATCGACATCTTCGGGAGGTCGACCTGGTCGAGCGCCCAGATCGTCTTGACCCACATCGCACCGAGGATCGCGAACACGAACATGAAGCAGCCGCCGAGCAACGGCAGTGCCCACGGGGGCAGTTTGCGGAACTGCGCCTGCTGGTAGTTGCCGAACATCGCGGCACGGGGATTTGTTGTGGTCACCATCGATTTGTTTTCTGGGGCGACATCAACCACCGGGAATTGCCGGCGCGGGGGCTGGTTGGGGAGCAGCCTTTTGCTTCGCCTTGTCGTTTAGAACGTGCAAGACGCGCTGGAGATCTTGAGCACTTGCGCGATCGATGGCGGTCGCCCAGGAGGCGCCGTTGGCCGTGCCGCGGAAGTTAAAAATCGAGGCCTCCAAGCTAATTGGCTTGGTGTTCGCGGGCTGGAGCTCGATCGCTTTCTGGAGTGCGCCGATGCCTCGATCGGCGATCTCGACCGACTCGACCGTGCTGAGCGTGTGCGAATTTAGCTTGGACCACGCGACGTTACCGATGAATTGGTAGGCCGTGGCCTTCGCGCTGACATCGTTGGTGGCCGCGGCGACCTTGAGGTACCAATCGATCGACTTGCGCCAATCGTTCGCCTTGAGGTTGATGCCCGCGAGAACAGCCATCCGGTTCGGATCATTCGGCTTCTCGGCAAGCAGGGCGGTCCAGTAGTCGAGCGCCTTGGTGTACTGATCCGAGTCGAGCCACATCTGGGTCATCATGTCCCGGACGTGAAACTTCGCCTTTAGATCGTCGATCCTCTTACCCAGGTCTTTGATCTGGTCTTCGAGCGCGGCGCTCTCGGCCTTCTTGTCGGCCTTGCCCGCATCGGCTTCGAGCTTCTCGTTGAGATCGGCGATCTGCGCCTCGACCTTGGCGATCTCGGCGTGGAGCGAGTCATCGGTCGGTTGGACCTTGAGCCAGCGCTGCAGGTGGCCCGCGGCGACGTTCGCGATGTCGACGGACATCATCGAACAGAACGTGGTCTTCGTACAGGTCGAGAGCGCGGGGCACGCGGCCTTGTCGTCGCACTCGTTGCCGTTGTAGTGGCGATCACCTTCCTTCACACAGATGCTGGCTTCCACCGGCTTTGTGTTCGGGATGTTCTTGCAGACATCCTCGCTCTGGAACGCGAGGAGGACGGGCTTGTCGTAACCCGCCTTGAAGACACCGTGATAGGCGAGCCCGGTATTGAAGTGGACGGTCGGATCGTCGACTTTTTTCAGCGCCTGCTCGTACTGAGCGAGCGCATCCGAGAACTTGCCATCGCGGTACCAGCGACCACCTTGGCGGTTTTGGTTACGACCACCGAGCTGGTCACAGCCTGAGGCTGCGACCAGCAGCATGGTCGCGAACAAAATCGCGCGGTCGGCATTCCGCATGAGGCGCGCGACTATACATATGTGGGTAGGGGTCATCAACCGGTTCTGACCAAGGCTCGCCAAGGGTCTACTACGAGAAAAGTTCGCGGGATCCAGGTGATCCGTGACAAAGCCTGACGCACTGTCGCGATGGCGCCGCAATCGCGACATGATTGCAGCTGCTACGGGATCGCGAAGGTCAGGCTGATGCCGTAGTCCGCGAGATCCGCTTGATCCTTCGCGACCGCCGTGAGCGCCGCGGAGGTTTGCTGCACGCACGTGGCCAGCGCGTCGCTCGCGACCGCATCGTTGATGTCGCGGACCTGGAGCGAGACCGAGGTGATCGACAGGACGTGGGCCTTGATCGCGACCTGGAGCTGGCCATCGACCTTTGGCTTGTCGCCGCGGATCTCGCGTGGCATCGCCTTCGCGCACGCGAACATCTTGTTCTTCACCTGCTGACTGATGTCGTGGGTGAGGTCCGAGGGCAACGAGGGTCCGTTCGCCGGATGAATATTCGGCGGGAGGTCCATCTGCTTGTGCTCGCCAGTCCGGTGGTCGCGAACCTTCACGTCGCCGATCATGTACTCCTGCTGGATCGGCGCGACGCCGGGTGGTGAGGCTTCGACCGGCAGCGGCAGCGGCAGCGACGGCGACGGCGACGGCGCAGCGACGGTCCCGCTCGGGCTCGGTTGGGTGGTCGAGGTGACACTGCTACCGGCCACGACATTCGCAATCGGCTTGCCAGGATCGTCGCTGGTGCTCGACATGACCAACACCGCCGCGACGCCCGCGACGACGAGCAGGCCAGCGAGAGCGAGGAGCGCTTTCATGCGCCAGGTGATAGCACGCGATTAGAGCCCGGCAGGGGCCTGGATCACCTCGACGTCGCCGGAGCGCACGCGATGAACGATGCCACGTGGATCACGCAACAGGAGGGCGCCATCGCCGTCGATACCCGCGAGCTCTCCGACGATCGCTGCACCGTCGATCGTCGCGCGCGCGGATAGCCCCGGCGCCATCCGCTCCTGCCACGCGGGCACGATCATTTCGAGGCCGCACGCGATGTAGCGATCGGTCCAGACCTCGACCTGCGCGATCAGCTCGGCGATGAACGTCTCCCGATCGACGTGCAGTGCGGTGGCGCGATGCGCGACCTCGGGCGGCACGATCTCGAGGTTGACGCCGATCCCGACGATCACCGAATCGAGCCTCCCGCTCTGGCTCTGGGTCTCGACGAGCACGCCCGCGAGCTTCTTGTCAGCGACGAGCACGTCGTTGGGCCACTTGAGCTGCGCCGCGGCACCGAACGCGCGCGCCGCATCACACACCGCGATGCCGATCGCGAGCGTCAGTGGCGGCACCTCGGCGAGCGGCAGCGGCGGCCGCATCACCGCCGAGAAATACAAGCCGCCTGCCGGCGAGGCCCAGGCGCGCCCTGCTCTCCCCCGCCCCGCCTCCTGGCGCTCGGCGATCACGATCGTGCCGTGGAGCGCACCCGCGCGCGCGAACCGCGCCGCTTCATCGTTCGTCGACGCGCACGATTCGAGATCGATGCGCTGGGCTCCGAGCCAGGTCATACGCGGGGGCTCGCCACGTCGAGGCCGATATCGACCGCGGGAGCCGAGTGGGTCAGCGCACCGACCGAGATCAGATCGGCGCCGGCACGCGCGTAATCGACGAGCGTCGCGAGCGTCACGCCACCCGAGACCTCGACGACGACGTGGCGCGCATGCGCCCGTGCCGCGGCGACCTCGACCTGCGCGGGCGTCATGTTGTCGAGCAACACGATCTCCGCGCCGGCGGTGAGTGCCTCGTCGAGCTCCGAGAGGTTCGTGACCTCGACCTCGATGCGCAGCGGGTGCGGCGCCTTGGCCTTCGCCGCCTCGACGGCGGCCCGCACGCCACCGCACGCGGCGATGTGGTTGTCCTTGATCAGGATCCCGGAGCCGAGATCGAAGCGATGGTTCCAGCAGCCGCCCGCGAGCACCGCGGCCTTTTCGAGCACCCGAAACCCGGGCGTGGTCTTGCGCGTATCGACGACCTTGCACGGGTGCGCCGTGCCCGCCGCGGCGACCGCATCGGCGTAGCGCTTCGCCATCGTCGCGACCCCGGACAACCGCTGGATGAAGTTGAGCGCGGTGCGTTCGGCTGCGAGCACGCCGTGCGCCGGGCCCTTCGCCGTGAGGATCACCGCACCGGGCTCGAGCCGCGCGCCATCTTGGACGTGGATCTCGACCGAGATCTCCGGATCGACGAGCGCGAACACCGCGGCGGCGATGTCGACGCCGAACACCACGATCGGTACGCGTACGTTCATCTCTGCGGTGATCACCGGACCGTTGCTACCCACCGTGACCTGCGACGTGACGTCGCCGCGACCGAGATCCTCGTCGAGAGCGAGATCGATCAGGCGGCGAACCGAAGGAATCGCGGCGAGGCCGCGCAGGACGGGGGCACTCATGACGCGGGAACACTATCCGATCGCTTCGTGAAAGAGATCGAGAAATCCTTCACGATCACGCGGACTACTTCGGCGCAGCGACGCTGTCGAGGATCTGCTGGATCTCGGCCTTGTGCGTGGCGAGCTTGGCGACCTTCACGACGAGCGCGACGAGTAAGCTCTTCTTGGCCTTGCCCGGCCCGATCACCGCGGCGCGGATCGCGACATCGCCGCCGACCGCATGACCGGTGCTCGTGATGTACATCGCCGCCATCCCGTGGACCTTGCCGGTCGTCGGCGTGCCCCATTTCACGCTCGCGACGGCGCTGTAGAGCTCGCCTTCGAGCTTCTTCTTCGTGGCATCGGCGTCGTCGGTGTCGACCGCCCACGCGAGCAGTGCCACCTCTTTATCGTTCGATTCGCCGGTGATGCCCGCGTCCTTGACGGTCAGCTTCCAACCTTCCGGGACGGTGACGGCGAGGCCGGCATCGTGACTCACCTTGGTGTCGGCGTGCGCGAGCGACGTGACCGTGAGGACAGCGAGTGCGAGACCGACGCGGTTCATGAGCGAGTTATAGCTCAGGCCCATCGCGTGGTCTGCCAGCCTCTCTTACGAGCGTGACGAAGTAGGCGCGCGTCAGGGTTCACCGCGATCGCTGTACCGACGCGCTCGAGCATCGGCAGGTCGTTGTAGCTATCCGAGTAGAAGTAACTCTGGGCGAGGTCGACGCCCTCGCGCGTGGCCCACTTCTCGGCGAGCGTGACCTTGTGACGCCCGAAGCACAGCGCGCGCGGCTTGCCGGTGAAGCTGCCGGTGGCATCGACTTCGAGCTCGGTCGCGAGCACGTGCTCGGCCGCGATGCCGACGCCTCGCGCGACCGGCCGTGCCGCGTAGACGGTCGAGCCCGTCGCGAGCACGATCGTGTGACCAGCGGCACGGTGGTGTTCGATCGCTACCCGTGCAGCAGGCGCGACGAGCGCGGCGACATCCCTGGCGACCCACGCATCACACTTGGCGATCATGTCCGCTTCCGAGTCGCCCTCGAGTTCGCGAACGAGCCTCGTGACGACCTCGTCCATGTCGAGGAGCGCGAGCTTGTACAGCGCACTCCAGTAGATCGCCTTCGCGACCATCCTCGCAGGCAGCTCGCCGCGCGCGTAGAGGAAGCGCGTCCACATCATGCCGGTGTCGGCACGCAGCAGTGTGTTGTCCATGTCGAACAGGGCCGCGATCATCGGAGCACGACGAGATCTAGCAGCTTCACGAGAATGTTCGAGGCCCCGTGCGTGATCGTCGATGCGAGGATCGAGCCGGTCGACGACCGCATCCAGCCGAACAACAGCGCGGGGAAGAACGTCGCGAGTGCGCGCGGATCGCCATCCTTGGGAAGGTGAATCAAGGCGAACGCGATCGACGACAAGACCAGCGCGAGGCCGACTCCGCCACCCAAGATCCGGCGCTTGGGAGGAAACCGCTGCTCGAGCAAGCGTAGCAGGTAGCCACGAAAGAACAGCTCCTCGGGCAGCGCGACGACGACGAGCTGGACGAGACAGAACTCGCCGAGGTCGCGCGTGACGTACGGCGTGTGGATGTACGCGAGGCCGCCATAGCGCGAGCACATGTTGTGCGGCACGAGGTGCACGAGCAGCGACGAGTGACACGCGATCTCGTAGAACGCGAAGTAACCGAGCGCGAAGATCGGCACGATCACGAGCAAGGCGGCGCCGGCGGTGACGAGCCCCCTCGCGACCGGTGCGGCGTGAAAGCCGTAGTCGTCGAGATCCTCGGTGCGCAACCACGCGACGACCACGGGCACGTAGAGAAACAGCACCGCGACGAGCGCGCTGCCGAGATGGCCGATACCCGGCAACGTGATGTTGATCCGGACCAGCACGGTGACCAGGATCGCGACCAGGAACCAGGTCAGCTTCGCCGCGCGCCACGGGTCCGCGACGCTTGGCGCCAACCGAGCCAGGCGTTCACGCATGCGGTCTCGCCAGCGAGGCACGTTATGGATGGGTCGGTTCGAGGGAGCCCGTGATCACGGTATCGGCGAGCACCGGCACGGCGAGCTCACTGATCAGCTTCATCGTGCCGCTCGCGAGATCCGCCGCAGTCGGAAAGCCCCATGCCTGGACGTACGACGTCGTCGCGACGGGCAACTGGATCGCCATGAACAGGCCATTTTGACCCGCGGCGTCCTGCTGGTTGTGATGCGCGGGCACCTCGAGCAGCGTGAAGTAGTAGGACGACGATCCCGCGATCGGAGTGGCGGTCCCCGACGTCGAGGACACGGTCGTGACGTAGTTGGAGATCTCGTGGTGGTTGCAGTCGCGCAACGCACCGGCGAGAACTCCCGTGCCTGGCGTGCGGGTCTGGCCGATCAACGCCGGCAGCTCGCCAGCGGTCGCGGCCGACACGCTCTGGACCTTCGACGGCTCGGTCGTGACACCCGCGGTCACGGTCGCCGGCACGATGTACTGGTTGAGCAGGAACGTCGGGAAGAAGTCGCCGGTCAGCTTGAAGCCGAACCGCTTCGTGCCTGCCGGGATCGTGAACGAGATGGCGCCACTGGCCGCGGAGGTTTGCGTATCGAAGACCGAGCCGATGTCGATATTTGCGAACGCAGCGACGCTCGCGCTGCCGACGGTCCTACCGACCTGAAAATCCGTGATCGTCGTATTCAACGTCACCGCGGTGGAGGTCGCGACATCGGCGACACAGTGGGTGAGATCGGCCTCGCCGAGCTCGCTCCAGCTCGAGTCACTGCCCCGCATGTTCGCTTTGAGCGTCTTGGTGGGCGGCTCGAACCCGACGTCGGTCCCAGCGTCGGTCGTCGTGCTGTCACCGCCGCCGCACGCGCCCGCAGCCAGGCCCGATGACACGATCAAAGAAAAAGCGAGTGTAAAGCGCATAAGTTGGTCCTCTAGCCCGGCCTATTTATCGAGCGGTCGCGACAGATTGCAACCATTTCCGCCCGAGGGCTAAAACCTCATCATGGAGATTGGCAAGATCCGCGAAGTTCTCGGCCCGCAGGCGAGCCTCCTCGACCACCAGTGCAAGACGATTTCGTCGAGCCAGCTCACGTTGCCGAACCCGCGCTACGTCGACGACACGTTCACGGCGACCGATCGCACGACGCGGGTCCTCGGCTCGCTGCAGCGGATGATGTCACACGGTCGGCTTGCCGACACCGGCTTCACCTCGATTCTGCCCGTCGATCAGGGCATCGAGCATTCGGCCGCGGCATCGTTCGCGCCGAACATGATGATGATGGATCCCGAGAACATCGTGAAGCTCGCGATCGAAGCGGGCTGCAACGCGGTGGCCTCGACGTTCGGCGTGCTCGGTTCGGTCGCGCGTCGCTACGCGCATCGCATTCCGTTCATCGTCAAGATCAACCACTCCGAGCTGCTGTCGTACCCGAACACGTACGATCAAGTTCCGTTCGGTAACGTGCGCCAGTGCTTCGATATGGGCGCCGCCGGCATCGGCGCGACCGTGTACTGGGGCTCGCCGGAGTCGCGGCGCCAACTGCAAGAAGTCTCCGAGGCCTTCGCCGAGGCGCACGAGCTTGGCATGTTCACCGTGCTGTGGTGTTACGTCCGCAACAACGCGTTCAAGACCGCGACCGCGGATCACAACACCTCGGCCGATCTCGAAGGCCAGGCGAACCACCTCGGCGTGACGATCCAGGCCGACATCATCAAGCAGAAGCTGCCCGAGTCCAACGGTGGCTACATCGACCCCGCGCTCAAGGGCTTTGGCAAGACCGACAAGCGCGTGTACTCCGAGCTCACGACCGACAACCCGATCGACCTCACACGGTGGCAAGTCGCGAACTGTTACATGGGCCGCATCGGCCTCATCAACTCGGGCGGCGCCTCGGGCGTGAACGATCTGCATGACTCGGTAAAGACCGCCGTCATCAACAAGCGTGCCGGCGGCATGGGTCTCATCCTCGGTCGCAAGGCGTTCCAGCGCCCCTTCAAGGACGGCGTCGAGCTCGTCAACGCGATCCAGGATGTCTATCTCTGCAAGGACGTCACGGTCGCGTAGTGGTCCGGATCGGCGAGCTACTCGTCGCCGCGAATGTCCTGGAAGCCGACAAGGTGGAACAGGCGTTGCGGGCACAGGTCGTGTGGGGTGGACGCCTCGGCACGAACCTGATCGAGCTTGGTTTGATCGACCTCGATGCGTTGTCGCGCGCACTCGGTCAGCAACACGGCCTGCCGGCGGCCCTCGCCCGCCACTTCGAGCGCGCGAATCCCGAGCTCCAGGCGGAGCTGCCCGCAGAGCTCGCGGAGCGCTACGGCTGCGTGCCGCTGCTCCGTCTCGCCGATCACAAGATCGCGCTCGCGGGCATGGATCCGATCGACGACGAAGGCCTCGCCGAGATCAGTGCGGCCCTCGGCGTCGCGGCGAGCGAGCTCGTGATGTCGATCGCGGCCGAGCAACGCATGCGTTACCAGCTCGAGCGCGTGTACCAGATCGCGCGCGATGCCCGGTTCTTGCGTTCGCGGGGCGGCACGATCCCGCCATTCCCGGTGTTCGGCGATTTCCAGGACGAGGACGACTCCGACATCGAGATCCCGATCGAGCTCGACTACGACGGTGGCGACTCGATGTCCGTGCCGATCGCGAGCAAGGGAGAGGGGGCGGGCGTCGACGTCGAGATCGGCGATGACGATCCGACGCTGGGCATCGCGGTCCCGCGCGCGAATACCGATGCCCTCGCCGCCGCGATCGAAAGCGCTGTCGCGAGTGCCTCCGGGCCCGAGACGATCTCGGGCCGCGAGCGCCGCACCTACGTCAAGACCCTCGGTGATGCCACCGCGGATCCCGCAGCGCCGCGCACGCACGAGCGCAAACGCGAGCCCAGCCGGCCGAAGAAAGCGCTCGGTCGGATAGCGATCAAGCGCGCCGTCGTACCAGCTGGCGGGGCAGAGGCCGCGATCGAAGTGCGCGGCGGCGATGAAGCATTCGAGCAACTGCTCACCGAGACGCTCGCCGACGCCGCCAAGAGCATCCGCCGCAGTCCGGATCGCGACCGCGTCGCCGAGCTCGTGATCGATGCGCTGGTCCGGTTCGCGCCGACCGCCGATGCGGCGATGCTGTTCGTGATCCGCGGCGGCTCGGCGACCAGCTGGAAATATTTCTGCCGCTCTGGCGCGGATCAGCCCGAGCTCGCGGTGCCGATGGATCAGCCCGGGCTCCTGCCGCAGGCGGTGAGCTCCGTGTCGACCTGCCGCGCGCGGAGCGAGGCGCTCGGCCCGGTGGATGCTCGCCTCTTGTCCGAGCTCGAGCCGGCCCCCGGCCACGGATCGCGCGGGCTTTCGGTGGTGCCGATCGCGATCGCTGGCAAAGTGATGTGTGTGCTCGCCGTGGCGAGCTCCCCGGATGCGTCGCTGGCCACGGTCGAGACGATCGCCACATCGGCGGGCACCGCGTTCGGCCGCCTGATGCGCGACGCCGGCCGGTAAGCCTGGTAGATGTGAGGCCTGGTATGACTGACGAAGTAGGCACGGGCGTCCGCAAGAAGCACCGCCACGATCTAGGCCAAGAAGATCACGGCTCGAAGCTCGCGGCCGGGACCACCAAGGCGATCCAGGCCATGTTGGGGCTGTGGATCGTGGCGACGATCGCCCTCGTGCTCTACGCACTCGTCGACGCGACTCATTAGAGGGCGCTGGCGTCCCCAGGGACGATCGGTCAAAGTCCATTGCTCCGCGCTGGGGTTAGCGTAGTAGACAGCCGTACGCATGATCGCTGACGAAGTCATCAACGAGATTCGCTCTCGAGCGGACATCGTCGCGGTCATCGGCCAGCACGTCCAGTTGAAGAAGACGGGCCGCACCTTCAAAGGGTTGTGTCCGTTCCATGGCGAGAAGACGGCGTCGTTCAACGTGATGCCCGACAAGGGCTTCTTCCATTGCTTTGGCTGCCAGAAGCACGGCGACGTGTTCACGTTCGTGATGGAGATCGAGGGCAAGAGCTTCGTCGAAGCGGCCGAGCAGCTCGGCGCGCGCTTCAACATCACGGTGGAGAAGGTCGACGAATCTCCCGAGCTCCGCCGCGCGCGCGGCGAACGCGTCGCGATGCTCGATATCAACAAGCACGCGACGGCGTTCTTTCGCGAGGTGCTCGCGGACGCCACGCGCGGCGAGCTCGCGCGCGCATACCTCGAGAAGCGCGGCGTCGGGGTCGAGATCACCGACAAGTTCCAGCTCGGCTACGGCCCCGCCGATTGGAACGCCCTCGGCGATTACTTGAAGGCCAAGCACGTCGACATGGAGCTCGCCTCGAAGCTCGGGCTCGTGCGGATCTCGTCGCGCGGCGCCGGCGGATACTACGATTTTTATCGCGAGCGGCTGGTCTGCCCCGTCGTCGTCCCTGGCGGCGAGGTCGTCGGGTTCTCGGCGCGCCTGATCGCCCCGGCCCAGGAGAAGCCCGACGGCTACACGCCGCCGAAATACATCAACTCGCCCGAGAGCACGGTCTACAAAAAATCGCGGCTGTTGTTTGGCCTCGCCCAGGCGCGAGAAGGCATGCAGCAACATGGCCGCGCGGTCCTCGTCGAGGGAAACTTCGACGTCATCACGTTGCACCAGGCAGAATTCAACAATGTGGTCGCCCCGCTGGGGACGGCGCTCACGATCGATCAGGTGCTGACGCTCAAGCGATTGGCCGACCGGGTCGTGCTGCTCTACGACGGTGATCGAGCTGGCTACAAGGCGACGATGCACGCGCTCCAGGTCTGCGTCGAGGCGGACGTCGAGGTCCTCGTCGCCTCGCGGCCCGGTCACGGTCGCTCGGGCGGCGCCGGTCCGCTCGGCGGCGGCGTCGATCCGGACAGCATGGTCGCCAGTGGTGGCGCGGTGCAGCTCAAGGAAGCGGTCGATCGGGCGCTTGGCGGCATCGAGTTCTTTTGTTTCGAGGTCTGGGGCAAGGCCAAAGGCAACGCTGATGCGCGGACCCGCGCCCTCGAGGAGGCCGCGCGCCTGGTCGTCCACATCCAGAATCCACTCAAGCGCGATCTCGTGATCGACACGCTCGGCAAAGCCCTCGATGTCGACACTGGCATCGTCCGGACAGCGGTCCAGCGGGCAAGCCAGCAGCGCCAGCAGGGCCAGCAGGGCCAACAGGGCCAACAGGGCCAACAGGGCCAACACGGGCCAAATCAGGGGTTTGTGCCCGGGTCGCAGGCGGGTTCAGGCCGGCCGCAGAACGGCCCTGCACCGGGCCAGCCTCCACAAAATGGCCAAATGGCCGGGTCACCCAGGAGCGTCGTGCCGCTCACCGAGGAGCTCGAGGTCATCCAGTTGCTGACCGATCACAAGGATTTGATCGGAAGTCCCGAGGCAGACAAGGTTTATTGGCTCTTGACGGACGAAACACTTCGAGCCATGTATTCCGACGCTCGGGAGGGGAAGTCCCTGCTCGAGCTTGCCCCCTTGTCCCTCCCCTCCTCGATCGCGAAGTCCGTGCTGTCCGGGAAGTATTCCGATCATAAGGATCCGCCCGCGGCGTTACGGGGATTGCTGGAGCAACTAGAAGTACGCAAGGCAATGATCGAACAGGCAGGCTTTCAAAAGAAGCTTGCCGACGCAAAACGCGGTACGAGCAACCCCGAGCTGATGCGGTTAGAAATTCAGCTCGCGATCGCTCGCAAGACCGGTGACCTCGAGTCCGTCAAACGGCTCGAGGGTGAGATTTCGTCCAACCGAAAGCAGGCAGAGACCAATGGCGAAGACCCCGACCAAGACTAAGCAGAACCCCGCGAAGAAGCCCGCGGCAGCTCCCGTGAATGGAGTCGCCAAGGACGGCAAAGCGAAGGCCGCAGTGTCTGCGAAGCCGAACGGTGTCTCCGGCCCTGCCGGCGAGAAGATCAAGAAGCTCGGTGCGCCAGGCGCGCCCGTCGTCGCGGGCAAGACCGCGAAGCCCGCTGCAGCCGGCAAGCCCGGCAAGCCCGGCAAGCCGGCGAAGGCGCGCGGCGAAGATGACGAAGATGGCGGTGACGCCGCGGGCGACGATGACGAAGACGACGACTTCGCGCCCGTCGCGAAGGCCAAGGGCGGCAAGCCCGGTAAGCCGGGCAAGACCGCGAACGCGCTCCCTGATCTGCTCGACGACGACGACGTGGTCCCGCCCGTGGACGACGAAGAAGACGAGCTCGAAGATCGCCGGGGCGCACGCAGCTCGTCCTCGGATGCCGATGCGGCCGCGCTCGCCGAAGAGGGTCGCCCCAACAAGAAAGGCCGTGGCAATAACGGCAACGCCGCGACCTCGGCGAAGGACAAGCTGATCGAGCTCGGCAAGCAGAAGGGCTTTGTCACCTACGACGAAGTCAACGACGCGATGCCCGAGGACGTCGTCTCGACCGACCAGATCGATAGCTGGCTCTCGGCCCTCGGCGATCACGGCATCGAGGTCGTCGATGGCGCCGGTGGCCGCCGTCCCGACATCGTAGACCAGGCACCGAAGGAAGCCGGCGCGCTCGGTCTCGGCGGCGAGAAGGAAGAGAAGGAAGAGGTCGACGAGGACGAGGAGTACGCGTACTCGCGCACGTCCGACCCCGTCCGCATGTACCTCCGCAAGATGGGCTCGGTCTCGCTGCTCACCCGCGAAGGTGAAGTCGAGATCGCCAAGCGCATCGAAGACGGCGAGCGCAAGATGCTCCAAGCCGTGCTCAACAGCTCGGTCGCCGTCGAGGAGCTCCTCGAGATCGGCGAGCGGCTGCGCAAGGGCAAGGTCCGCGTGAAGGATGTCGTCAAGGACATCGACGAAGACGAGGCCGAGTTCAACGAGCAGTTCTACGTCGATCGCGTCTGCAAGATCATCGACAAGGTTCGCAAGCTCCAGCGTGATACCGAGAAGCTCGAGGAGAAGCTCGACGAGTCGGGCTCGACCGACGGCAAGAAGAAGAAGGTCAAGGAAGCGCAGAAGGCGAACCGCGCCCAGATGTTCGAGGACCTCTCGGACCTCCGCCTCAACAAGCCGACCGTCGATCGCATCGTCCTCCAGCTCAAGAACATCATCGTCAAGCTAGACAAGGCCGAGTCAGAGATTCGCGAGTGCGAACGCCGCGCCGGTCAGCCCGCTGCCGAGATCCGGAAGACGCTCCGCGAGATGCGGACGTCGCCGGCTCGTGCACGCGCCGTCGGCAAAAAGACCATGATGACGGTCGCCGACTTCGAAGAGATGGAGGAGATGATCAAGACGGCGATGCGCAAGGTCGTCGTCGTCGAGGAAGAGTCGCGGTCTACGGCACCGGATCTCCGGTCCACCTACCGCGACCTCCACGAGGGCGAGCGGATGGCGGATCGCGCGAAGTCCGAGCTCGTCGAAGCGAACCTTCGTCTCGTGGTCTCGATCGCGAAGAAGTACACGAACCGTGGCCTCCAGTTCCTGGATCTCATCCAGGAGGGCAACATCGGCCTGATGAAGGCCGTCGACAAGTTCGAGTACCGGCGCGGCTACAAGTTTTCTACCTACGCCACCTGGTGGATTCGCCAAGCGATCACGCGAAGCATTGCCGACCAGGCGCGCACGATTCGCATCCCGGTCCACATGATCGAGACGATCAACAAATTGATCCGCACCTCGCGCGCGCTCGTGCAGGAGCTGGGCCGCGAGCCCACCTCCGAAGAGATCGCGCGGCGCATGGACATCCCGGTGTCGAAGGTGCGCAAGGTGCTGAAGATCGCGCAGGAGCCCATCTCCCTCGAAACGCCGATCGGCGAGGAGGAAGATTCGCACCTGGGCGACTTCATCGAGGACCGTCAGGTGGTGTCCCCGTCCGACGCCGTCATCAATCTGAACCTCAAGGAGCAGACCGACCAGGTCCTGAAGACGCTGACGCCCCGCGAGGAGAAGGTGATCAAGATGCGGTTCGGTGTGGGCGACGGCAGCGAGCACACGCTCGAGGAAGTCGGCCAGAACTTCGCCGTCACGCGCGAGCGCATCCGGCAGATCGAAGCGAAGGCGCTGCGCAAGCTGCGTCACCCGAGCCGGAGCCGCAAGCTCAAGGACTACTTGGAATAGCGCTCGTAGCTGACGATCTCTGAGAGGGCCTTGCGTCCTCCTGCTGCTTTATTG